>NZ_JH379456.1:9573-39926 GCF_000235885.1 Leyella stercorea DSM 18206 | reverse complement strand
TCCCCGACGGGGAGGGTTGGGAGGGGCTACTCCGCCCTCAACGCCTCAATCGGTCTGATTTTGGCAGCCTTGCGAGCTGGTACCATACCGGCGAGAGTGCCGGCTACAATCATCAGTAGTGTGGCTTTCACGCAGACATCAATGCCCACGGTGGGGTTGGTGAACATCTGTATGGCGAAGAGTCCGTTGTCGATGGTCTCCTGCCCGATAGTAGCATCCATATACAGGTTGGCTGCGATGCCGAGCACCATGCCTATGTAGCCAAAGAAGGTTGTAATGACGATGCTCTCAATGATGATGAGGCGCAGTATAGACCACGGCTTTGCGCCGATAGCCTTGCGTATGCCGAACTCGTGTGTGCGTTCGCGCACGGTGATGAGCATGATGTTCGACACCCCCACGATGCCCGAGATGAGTGTCAGTATGCCTATCACCCACAACGCGGTGCGCAGTAGGCCGGTGGCGGTGTCCATGCTCAGTGCCTGCGTGAAGCGGTTCCATATCCAGATGGCGTTCTCGTCGTCGGGCGCAGCACGATGCTGTCGGTTTATTCTCGCACGATAGTCGCTCTCGAACGCCTCGTTTTCTGCTTCCGAGTTGAGATTGCTGAACGAGAAGACGATGTTGCCCGTCTTGTCGCCCTTGTTGTATATGGCGCGGAACGTGGTGAACGGTATGAAGGCATCGTTGCCCATGCTGTTCTTCTGACTCTCGTAGATGCCTACTACGCGGAAGGCGAGCGTCGTTGTGCGTATCATTTGTCCGTTCAGGCTGAGTGGTGACTGCGGTAGCAGTTCCTTCGCCATGTCCGAGGAGATAACTATCGACTTGCGACGTTCCTTTAGGTCGAGTTCGTTGATGAAGCGTCCGCAAATCATCGTACGCTTGTTTATCTCGACATCGTTCGGGTATACACCGCTCAGATTGATGCCCGTGGTGTAGTCGCTGCCGTTGACGAGCGTTTCGCCCTGCTGCGACAGTTCTGCGCCCACACTCTTCACATTGTTAGGAAAACCCTTGCTGGTGATATTGAAGTCCTTATCGTTGAGCTGCACATCGCGATTTTCGCCCAATCCGTCGTAAGCCTTCGATGTCTCGCCGCCGTACACCACCATTGATGTGGCGAGGAATCGACTTGAGTTGCCCATCGTGGCGTTTATCAAGCCGTTGCCTGCTCCGAGCAGAACGATGAGGATGAAGATGCCCCATGCTACGGAGAAACCGGTCAGCGCGGTGCGCAGCCGGTTGTGCTTGATAGTGGTGAGTATTTCGATGAATATGTCGCGCATGTGCCTTTACTTCATTATGCCGTTGATGCCGAACGGTCGTGCGGTGTGGTCGAGGTTCTCCTCAATCTTGCCTATGATGCCGTCCTTGATGTGTACAATCTTGTTTGTCTCGTTAGCCACGCCACTCTCGTGCGTCACGACGATAGTCGTCACTCCCTCCTCAGCGTTAAGAGTCTTGAGCAGCTCCATCACCTCCACCGAAGTCTTCGAGTCGAGTGCGCCCGTAGGCTCGTCGGCGAGTATTATCTGCGGCTTTGTGATCAGTGCGCGTGCTATTGCCACGCGCTGCTTCTGTCCGCCCGACATCTCGTTGGGGTAGTGGTCTGCCCACTGCGTCAGTCCGAGTCGGTCGAGATACTCCATCGCTAACTTGTGGCGTGTACGTCGCGCCACGCCCTGATAGTAGAGCGGCAGCTCCACATTCTCCACGGCGGTCTTGAACGAGATAAGGTTGAACGACTGAAAGATGAAGCCAATCATGCGGTTGCGGTACTCTGCGGCTCGCGTCTCCGAGAGGTCTTTGATGAGCGTGCCGCCGAGCAGGTATTCGCCCGAGTCGTAGTTGTCGAGAATACCGAGAATATTGAGCAGAGTAGACTTGCCCGAGCCCGACGCACCCATGATAGAAACGAACTCTCCCTCGGCAATGTCGAGTGTGATTCCCTTCAGTACATGCAGCGGCTGCGCACCCTGGTAAGTCTTGTTAATATCTTTCAGATGTATCATATATATATAATATGTAGCAAAGTAACAAAAATATCCGCAAACCGCCGACGTTTTGCTCCGCTTTTTACGGATATTTAATAGACGAAGTGGTCTAAGTATATTGTTATGATAAGCCTATGACTTCCAGCGCCATGTCTTCACAATCATGCGTCCTAAGCGCGTGAACGCCACCGTCATGCGTTGTGGCGACATCTGCTTGCCACTGATGATGAGCAACACGGCGGTGAGGATGAGTGCTATGCCCACTGCGAGGCGTGTTGTGAACGACTCACCGAAGCAGAAGCAGCCGATGGCAACGGCTGTTATCGGTTCGAGCGCACCAAGAATTGCGGTGGGAGTGGAGCCAATATCTTTAACGGCTATCGCCATTAGCACTAACGAGAGTACGGTCGGCATCAGTGCAAGCTGCGCTGCATACAGCCATTGGTGCGGTGTGGTGAGCAGTTGCACCGTCTCGCCCATGGCGAAGGTGTAGCCGAGAATGGTCATTAAACCGAAGATGAGCACGTAGAACGTGAGCTTCACCGAAGACATCCGCAGCTTCGACTTGTTTACCACGACGATATATACAGCGTAGGTGAGCGACGAAGCCATGACAAGCAGCACGCCCAACGTGCTGAGTGACGATCCGTCCGAGCTCTGGTTAAGCAGAGCTATGCCGCCAAACGCAAGCATGATGGAGACGGCTGTCGTTGGGGTCACTTTTTCTTTGAACAACAACGCCATAATAACCGCCACCATAACCGGATAGACGAATAGCAGCGTGGAGGCGATGCCCACGTCCATGTAGTTGAAACTGATGAAGAGCGACGCAGACGACGAGCCCATGAACATGCCTAAGATAGCAAGCAGGAGTAGTTCGCTGCGTGTCACGCCGAACTTCTTACGTTGCACCAGCATCATCACGCCGAGCATCACAATAGCGAGTCCGAAACGATAGAAAAGGGTAGAGTTGGCACTGATACCGTCCTGGTACAGATTCATGGCGCCGAGCGGGTTGGTACCGTAGAACACGGCTGCGCCCACGCCACAAAGTGTGCCGCGAAGTTTTACGTTCATACTATTTGTCTGATTTTTAAGCAAAGGTACAAATAAAAGTAAAAAAGTAAAAGAGTAAAAAATAAAAAAGGGCTTTTAAAAGTAAAAGGGTAAAAAGTAAAAGAGTAAAAAGGGTGGATTTGCGATTGAGAAAACCTTTAGCCGCGTTCGTGAAATTTAAACATAAAAGTTTTTTTGCTTTCGGTAATATCAATACCTTTGCAATCGCAAAACAGAAATCACAACACATGACTTCATACATTATTATATATGGCATAGAAAATTAATCAATAGCATAAGAGATATGGAAATTTTAAGAAATCTGTTTTATGGTTTCCCCGACCTTTGGGGAGGTGGCGTGGCACACTCGGTGATGATTCTCGCCCTCGTTATCACGTTAGGCTTGAGTCTTGGCAAGCTGAAGGTGAAAGGTGTGTCGCTCGGACTCGCTTGGATTTTGTTCATCGGACTCATCTTCGGTCATTACTCGCTCAATCTTGATGCCCATCTGCTCCACTTCCTCAAGGAGTTTGGCTTGATACTTTTCGTTTATTCTATTGGTCTTGAGGTAGGTCCAGGCTTTTTCTCTTCGTTCAAGGACGGAGGTAAGAGTCTCAATATGCTCAGCATGATTGTTGTGGCACTCAGCATCGTTACAACACTTATTATCTATAGCTTCACTGGCACGCCGTTCACCACTATGGCAGGCATCCTTTCAGGTGCCGTTACCAACACTCCCGGTCTTGGTGCTGCCCAGCAGGCATACAGCGACCTGCGCCATATTGACGCTCCGAGCATCGCCACGGGCTATGCCATCGCTTACCCGATGGGTGCGCTCGGCGTGATCATCTCGTTCGCTATATTGAGATATGTGTTGCGCGTGAACAAGGAGACGGAAGAAGCCGATGCGAAGCGCGGTATGGGTCACTTGGAGAAGATGACACTGAACACCTTCTCGGTGAAGGTGACCAACTCGATGGTGTTCGGCGACGATATACAACAGATACGCCAGTTGTTGAAGCGCGACTTCATGGTGTCGCGTATCATACGCTGCGGTAGCAACGAGCACGACGAGCTTGTGAACGGTCAGACCGTGATAGGCGAGGGCGACATACTGCGCGTGGTGGCTCATCCTACGGTTGAGGACCCGATCATCGCACTGCTTGGCGAGAAGGTGGAGGTGGCTGACGACAAGTTCGGCACCGAGCTTATTACGCGTCGCATCCTCGTCACGAAGCCCGACATCAACGGCAAGTCGCTCAGTCATCTGCAAATTCGCACCAACTTGGGCACCAACGTTACACGTGTGAACCGCAACGGTGTAGACCTCATCGCTACCGGCTCGTTGAAGCTGCAGCTCGGCGACCGCCTCACCGTTGTGGGTACGGAGCTTGCCATCGCCCACACCGAGAAGATGCTCGGCAACCAGATGAAGCGTCTTAACAACCCGAACCTCATACCGGTGTTCCTTGGTATTATGCTCGGTTGCATCTTCGCCAACATCCCGTTCTTCATCCCCGGCATCAACGAGAGCTTGCGCCTCGGACTCACCGGCGGTCCGCTCATTGTGGCTATCCTCATCGGCTACTTCGGTCCGAAGTACAACCTTGTGACGTATAACACGATATCTGCCAACCTCATGCTGCGCGAAGTGGGCATCTGCATATTCCTTGCGTGCGTAGGTCTCGGCACGGGCGAGCAGTTTATGCAGACCGTAGTGTCGGAGAGTGGTATGACATGGATAGGCTATGGTGTAGCAATCACCATGATACCAGTCATCCTGGGTGGCATCATCGGCAAGTATCTGTTCCACATCAACTATTACACTCTGCTCGGTGTGCTTGCAGGAGCCAATACCAACCCCTCGGCTTTAGCTTATGTTCGCGACCAGACATCTGTCGATGCGCCTAATGTGGGCTACGCTAATGTCTATCCGTTCGCAATGTTCCTGCGCATCGTCACGATACAGATACTGATATTCGTGTTCGGATAAATTGATAATAAAGATAATGTTTTAATAGTAGTTAATATGTTTCGGGGTAACTTAGGAGGGTATGGCATCTTGCCATACCCACGCAGCCTCAAAAGCAGCTCGCATCTGCAGCCTCAAAGGCAGCTCGTATCTGCAGCCTCAAAGGCAGCTCGCGTGCGTATGACATGCAACGTGCATGAGCATGGCAAGATGCCATGCCCTCCTATGGTTACTCTTTCTGCAAGTCTTGGTAAATACAAATAAATGGATAACAATACAATAGAAACAATGCAAGCAACTTGCCAATGTGGCAATCCAAACAACCCGTCTAAAGTGGCAGCAGCCGAGCTGCAGCACAAACTCGACCTGCTTCTGCGCACCGGAAGCATACTGATGGAGAGTGCTGCCGACACCTCGCGCATCCGTCGCACTATGAAGCGTGCCGCAGCCTTCCTCAGTCTCGACGAACGCTACCTGCACTTCTACATCAACTGGAATGTGCTCATGGTGAACTATAGCGACACCGAGCACTCGTTCACAAAGTTCCAACGCTGCGAGAAGCACGGTATCAACCTCACCTCTATTGCTAAGATAAGCAAGCTCACGTGGAGCGCAATAAGCAACGACTATTCGCTCGACCAGTACGAGAAAGCTCTTGATGACATTCAGAAGACACCGCGTAGCTTCACACCGTGGCAGGTGGCTATCGGTGGCGGCTTTGCCTGCGGTGGTTTCTGTGTGCAGTTCGGTTGCGACTGGCCTGCGTTCTTCTACTGCTCTTTAGCAGCCATCCTCGGCTTCCGCCTGCGTATGTTCCTGCCCACACGTGGCTGCAACAACTATGTAGCTATTGGCATAGCAGCTTTCGTAGCCACACTCATTGCTTGGGCCACCACGTTCCTCTCGCTCACGCCGTCCATAGCCGGTGCTCTGCCCGAGTTTATGCACTCCTCTACGCCGTGGCATCCGCTTATGGCGTGTGCCTTGTTCATCGTGCCCGGCGTTCCGCTCATCAACTTCGTGAGCGACATGCTCGACGGCTACATCGAGGTGGGCATGGTGCGTGCTCTGAACACGCTGTTGATGGTTCTCTCAATGGCGTTCGGTATCGCCTTCGCCATTAAGGTGTGCGGCATCGACAACTTCGTGAAAGACCTCACGATGATTCCGCATCATGAGTATTGGGAGTTTGCCGTAGCTGCAGCCGTCTCGGCTATGGGTTTCTCTACCATCTTCAGCATACCGCGCCGACTCCTGCCGGTTGTCGCCGTGGGTGGCATCATCGCCGTGTGCTTCCGCAACTTCGTCAATCTCGGTCCGAGCAACGGCAATATCGGACTTGACATGGGCCTGACCATCGGCTCGCTTGCCGGTTCGGCACTTATCAGTGTCATCGTTATCAAAGCACGCCACTGGTTCCACGTGCCCCATCAGTGCATCACCATCCCGAGTGTCATCCCTATGGTGCCGGGTGTGCTTATGTATCGCGCCCTCTTCGCCTTCATCGAGATGCACGGCGTGGTAGGCGAAGTGACGGTGGGCATGAACAACGCCATCAAGGCTTCGCTCGCTATCATCTGCATCGCCCTCGGTGTGGCTATACCGAACATCTTCTTCCGCCGCTTTATCGAAGGCGACCGCAAGCGCAAACTCTTCAATATGCTTGTTGAACGCAAACGCAAGAATGGAGAGTTCGTCGACCTGAGTGCCGTGGAAATAAAATAAATGTTGTATTTTTGCATTTAATATATAATAGATATGGAAATACGACAACTGAAATACTTTCTGAAGGTGGCAGAGACGCTCAACTTCTCCGAGGCTGCGCGCAAGCTATACATCACGCAGAGCACTCTCTCGCAGCAGATATCGCATCTGGAGCAGGAGATTGGTCTGCCGCTCTTCGAGCGCAACTCGCATGAGGTGTACCTCACTGAGGCTGGAAAGGAGTTGCTGCCGTATGCACAGAATGCCGTGAACTCTGCAGATGCGTGCATCGACCACATGAACGACTTGAAGGAGATGCTGACGGGCGAACTGAACATCGGTGTCACTTATTCGTTCAGCAACATCATGGCTGAGACGCTCATCGCCTTCCTGCGCACCTATCCGCATGTGAAGCTGAACATCAGCTACCGCTCTATGCAGGAGCTGATGGACGGACTAAAGAAGCGCGAGCTCGACCTCGTGCTTGCCTTCAAACCGCTCAAGAAGGATAAGGCGGTAGACAGCCGGGCTATCTTCAGCAACCGCCTTGCTGCCATCGTCAACGAGAACCATCCATTAGCACGCCAGTCATCATTGCGCCTCACTGACCTTGAACGTTACGACCTCATACTGCCGTGCAAGGGGCTGCAGGCTCGCAACGCCTTCGATCATCTTGTGGAGGGCAAGGGGCTGAACTATCGCATCATGGTTGAGGTGAACAACGTGAACATAATCTTCGACCTGCTGCGTCGCAGCAATCTCGTGACGATACTCTCTGAATCGACAACTATTCTGCAACCCAACATGAAGGCTGTGCCCATTGACGCAGCCGACAATGAGATGGACGGTTGCATACATCTGCTGAAAGACTCGTATATGAAAAACTCAGCACAGGAGTTCATCCGTATGCTGAGTCAGTCAACGTCTATCCTCGCGAACTTCGCGTTTAAGGATATTCTTTCTTAGTAATTTAGGAGGGTATGGCATCTTGCCATACCCTCCTATTATTCCATCGCTTTCGTTTTATTTGCAAGCCACTCGCGATGCTCCTCGTCGAGCAGCGGTGCCAAACGCTCGTACACCATAGCGTGGTAGGCGTTGAGGCACTGTCGTTCCTCGTCGCTGAGCATACTGCTGATTATCGGCTTGGTATCGATGGGGCAGAGCGTGAGCGGCTCGAAGCGCAGAAAGCGTCCGAACTCCGTCGTCACGTAAGGCACGGTGAGCAGCGTGTTCTCGATGCGCACGCCGAAGCGACCGTCGAGGTACAGACCCGGCTCGTCGGTTACGGTCATGCCCTCCACCATCGGTGCCCCACGATACTCCTGGCGTATCTGGTGAGGACCCTCGTGCACGCTGAGATACGAGCCTACGCCGTGCCCCGTGCCATGCATGAAGTTCATGCCCTCGCGCCACATCGCCGTGCGTGCCACTGCGTCGAGCTGCGTGCCCGATGCCGAGCGTGGGAAGCAGAGGTTCTGCAACGCCAAGTGACCCTTCAGCACTAACGTGTAGACGCGGCGTTCACGGTCGGTTACGTCGCCAAGAGCTATGGTTCGCGTTATGTCCGTTGTGCCGTCGCTGTACTGCGCTCCGCTGTCGAGCAGCAGCAGACCCTTCGGTTCGAGCTTCACATCGGTGAGCGGAGTCGGTTCATAGTGGACGATGGCTGCATGATCGGCATAGGCAGCGATAGTGTCGAACGAGATGTCGCGGAACTTAGGCTGCCCGGCACGCAGCTGATAGAGCTTCGCGCTCGCCGTCAGCTCCGTCTCGCTGCCCTTCGGCACCGCCTCCTCCAACCACTTCAGAAACTGCACCATAGCCACACCGTCGCGCTCCATGGCACGACGGAAGCCCTCGCGCTCCGTGTGGTTCTTCACCGCCTTCATCGTAGGGATGGGCGACGGAGCCGACACAACCGTGTAGTTGCCGCGCGGCTGCGCCAAAGTGCTGTTCACGGTAGAAGGGTCGACGAGCATCGTTGGCGCGTCGCACTCGTTGAGTGCCGCGATGATATTATCGTATTCGTCGATAGCCACGCCTTCAGCGTGCAGATAGTCGACCACGTCGGGCGTGAGCTTCTCCTCCTTTATATATAATGTTGCACTCTCCTCGCCGACGATGAGCCACGCCACGAACACCGGGGTGCAATGTACGTCGGTTCCGCGCAGGTTGAGAGTCCAGGCAATGTCGTCGAGCTGCGTCACGAGCATACAGCTTGCGCCTGCGCGGCGCATCTCGGTGCGTATGCGGCAGAGCTTTTCAGCTACCGACTCGCCGGCGTATTCGAGCGGATGAATCTCCACCTTGTTCAGCGGCACCGGCGGACGGTCTGTCCACACGCGGTTGAGGATGTCGAGATTGGTGCGCAGCGTGAGTCCGCCGGCATGTCTCAGTTCCGCCTTCAGTCCCTCAGCCTCGCCCTTCGCGATGCACATGCCGTCGATGCCCACCTCCGTAGAGTCGGCATCCTGCAGTTCGCGTGCCAGCCAGTCGGCAATAGACGGTGTGCTCTCCATGCGCTCGCGCATCAGCTGGAACTCTGTGCCTTCGAGCTGCTGCTCGGCAGCGATGAAGTAGCGCGAGTCGGTCCAGAGCGCAGCCGAACGGAGCGTGACCACCGCCGTGCCAGCCGAACCGTCGAAGCCCGATATCCACTTGCGTCCCTCCCAACGCTCGGGAACATACTCACTCATGTGCGGGTCGGCACTCGGGAAAATGAATGCCGAGAGCCCCTCGCGCTGCATCTCCTCGCGCAGTGCGGCGAGTCGCGCAGCTATCGTATTCTGCGTATCTGTCATATAAAAATTATTAGGTACTGCAAATATACAGATTTTAAGAATAAACAACACTATAATTTTCGAGAAACGTTTGTATATTTCAAAAAAGTTGTATCTTTGCAGTTAGTAAACGAAATTCAATTATTAATATAATAAACATTATTTATTATGGCATTCTTATCTAACGAAAAGCTTTTGATCGTCGGTGCCGGCGGTATGATTGGTTCAAACATGGTACAGAGCGCATTGATGCTCGGTCTTACTCCTAACATCTGTCTCTACGACATCTACGAGCCGGGTGTACACGGCGTGTTCGACGAGATTCAGCAGTGCGCTTTCAAGGGCGCTAACGTAACTTACACAGTAGACCCGAAGGAAGCATTCACAGGCGCTAAGTACAT
Organism: Leyella stercorea DSM 18206; assembly: GCF_000235885.1. Taxonomy (GTDB): domain Bacteria; phylum Bacteroidota; class Bacteroidia; order Bacteroidales; family Bacteroidaceae; genus Prevotella; species Prevotella stercorea. The sequence continues at coordinate 30,013 of NZ_JH379456.1, read as the reverse complement.
CATCTCTTCAGGTGGTGCTCCGCGTAAGGACGGCATGACACGTGAGGACCTCTTGAAGGGCAACTGCCAGATTGCAGCAGAGTTCGGTGACAACATCAAGAAGTACTGCCCGGAGGTAGAGCACGTTGTTGTTATCTTCAACCCGGCTGACGTTACAGCCCTCACAGCTCTCATCCACTCAGGTTTGAAGCCAAACCAGCTCACATCACTCGCTGCTCTCGACTCTACACGTCTGCAGCAGGCTCTCGCCCTCGAGTTCGGCGTACAGCAGGACAAGGTGACTGGCGCTCACACATACGGTGGTCACGGCGAGCAGATGGCAGTATTCGCTTCTCAGGTTAAGGTAGACGGCAAGCCTCTCTCAGAGATGGGCCTCTCAGCAGAGCGTTGGGAAGAGATCAAGCACCACACCGTTCAGGGTGGTTCTAACATCATCAAGCTCCGCGGTCGTTCTTCATTCCAGAGCCCGGCATACAACGCAGTTAAGATGATCGAGGCTGCTATGGGTGGCGAGAAGTTCACATTGCCAGCAGGTTGCTACGTAAACTGCGAGAAGTGTGGCTTCAAGAACGTGATGATGGCTATGCCTTCTACAATCGACAAGACAGGTGTTCACTTCACACAGCCTACAGGCACAGAAGAGGAGCTTGCTTCTCTCGCTAAGTCTTACGAGCACCTCTGCAAGATGCGCGATGAGATCGTTGATCTCGGCATCGTTCCTCCAGTAGCAGAGTGGACAAAGATGAACCCGAACCTCTAATTCGGCATCGTCCAAATAACAATAAAGCCCAGAGCGCACTGCTCTGGGCTTTTTCTGTATTAGGAGGGTATGGCATCCTTGCCATACCCACGCAGCCTTCTTGTTGCATTACTACTTCTTGATAGTTGATAGATGGCGTGGGTATGGCAGGGATGCCATACCCTCCTACCGTCCGCCACCTGATCGGATTCCGTCCGCCACCTGATTGGATTCCGTCCGCCACCCGATCAGATTCCGTCCGCCGCCCGATCGGATTCCGTCCGCCGTCGGTCGGAAATTGTGATACGTAAACAGACTTTACATCCACTCAAAACTTATGAATTAATGCATATAGTAGGACAAAAGCTAATAAATCTTTTGTTAAAAGTTGGTTTGTATTACAATATTGACTAATTTTGTAAATAAATAAGCAATTATAAGAGTAAATTGAAAAATTAAAAGCAAATTTTATGATTAAAGGTTATTTCTTTGCAGCCCTACTCTTTTGCGCTGTTTCCACCCCGTCATTGGCGCAAGAGAGCAAGGTAAATGTACTTTATCTCGATGGTTCTGCGCATGAGGTGCAGATGTCGCAAGTGGCGAAGCTTACAGTAGCCGATGGCAACGTGAAACTCCTCTCGAAGAGCGGTGAGACAGTGGCTACCCACGAGTTGGAGAAAGTGGACAAGATACAGCTGACAGGCTCGACAACGGGTTTGGTGCAGCTCACGAAGCAGTCGCCCATTACGCTGCGTTCTAACGGTTACGTCATCACGGCTGAGGGTATGACCGACGGCAAACTGCTCGAAGTGTACACAGCCAACGGCACACTCGCTGCCAAGGCAGTGGCACACGACGGCAAGGCAACGATTGACGCTACGCAGTTGGCTGCCGGAGTGTATGTAGTGAAGGCAGAGAACCAGTCGCTGAAGATGGTTAAGCGCTAACACCGGATTGTTAACCCTTAATAGTTGATACTTAATCGCTAACACTTAATAATTAAATTGAGTACAATGAAACAGAAGATATTTTTACTTTTCGCCATGCTCGTAGGCTTCGCCATGCAGACAATGGCTAAGGCTGCAACACCCGACAGCGTGTTCGTTGTGAAGAACGGAATTATCGTTTCTGCCTATGAGGTGGGCAAGAATGTGGACAACATCACGTTCGAAAAGAAGGTTAAACTCGACGGCAACTGCGTGAAGATTGGCGACGAGGTGATTGAGATGAAGTCGGCGTTGATTACTACAGTGAATAATTACAAGTGTGTGTACCTCTCTACGCTCGAAGGTTGCACCACGGTAGATGCCATGCTTAAAGGTGGCAAGCTGCTGCAGGTGGCACTGACACCTGCGCTGCTCGACAAGGAACTGACGTTCAGCACGTTCAATAACGAGTTTGATGCTGATAACGAATTCTTCCAGGTGGCGTACACAGATGTTGATGAGGCTAAGAAGAACGATGATTACGAACCCGTGACCGTCACCTCTGCCGATTGGAGCACTTACTACACTGGTGGCTCGCTCAATGTGTCTATCAGCGAGGACAAGCTCTCGCTGCACATGCAGGCTATGCCGAAGAGCGGCGAGGTGCTCTTTGCTGCTCAATACAATGGTGCTGTCACTGAGATGAAGGAGAACCCTAACCACTTCACCGTCGATGGCAAGCGCTACGAAATGCGTGCTGTCTTCGCCGAGAAGAAGACTGACGGCATCAACTTCTACCTCACCCCGGGCAATATCGACAATGCCAACGAACTTACAAACTGCTACTACTACGTGCGCCTCTTCGTGCCGCAGAGCAGCATGGACGGCAGAGTGCTTAGCGTGCAGGGCAATCAGAAGTATGAGCTGACCTTCGTCGACAACGTGACCGACGTGAACAATGCGCAGACTATAGACATCAGTAACGGTGCTTCGGCTTCGGCTACGGGCACAATCTCGGTGCTCGACAACGGCAACGGCACATACACCATCAAGCTCAACATCGAGAAACTCGGCAATAAAGCCGACCGCACACTCGACGTGGTTTACGAGGAAGGTACACCGAAGGAGTACACGCTCGCTATGCCAAGCGTCTACAGCGTGGCTGACGGCAAGGCTGTCAACCTGAAGTCGGCAGTGCTCACACACGACGACGCTGCTGGTGTCTACACTGTCTATCTTTCCGCAAAGGCTGGCGTGACGACATTGGCTGGCATGGCTGATGCTGACATCGTGGTTACTATGCCCGACGCTTTCGTCAACGACGACGCTTTGCACGGCTTCTCGGGCGACGAGACGAACGCAAAGGTTTCTGTGAAGTATGCCGACGTTACCTACTCGCAGGCTACTGTCAAAGGCACTGCAGCACTCGCTTTGGGTGGCAATGCTAAACTGACGTTTGCCGACGGCAAGGCTAATGTCGACTTCACAGTGTTCAACATCAAGAAGTACAAGGGCGCGCTCAAGGGACACTACGAGGGCAATGTTACACGACTCTAAAACTTTAACGAGAAACAGATTATGAAAAAGACTATATTATCAGTATTTGCCCTCGCCATGGCGTTCGTGGCTACTGCCGAGGCGCAGCAGAAGGTATTCCTCAATAAAGGCAATAAGACAATAGAAACAGTGATGTTGGGCACTGACGACTACATCGCGTTCGGACGCCCCGTGGGCGTACCAGAACAGGCAAAGGTGGAAATCGCTGACCTGACAGCTGGCAAGAACTACGTGAGGTACAAGGTGCAGGCACGCACAGCCGATCAGCCTTACTATCAGATGTGTGTAAGCGAGTCGTACCTAAAATTCTTCATTATGCAGTATTTCGGTGGCGCATCGCTCTCGGAGATGACCGAAGCCGAGAAGAAGCAGGTGTTCTCTACGCTTATGCAGGCTGGCGGATATGGCTTCGAAGGCGTAGGCACAAAGGAATATACCATCGCCGATGGCGAGAAAACAAGTGGCGTAACGCAGTTCGTCGCTGCAGGCGAGACTCAGTACATCGTGGTGTGCGACCTCGTAGAGAAAGATGAGAAGTTGGTGCTTGGTTCGGAGCTGAAATACGCCACTGTGCGCACTACAGAGGCAGGCGTGAGCAATCTGGCGCTCAGCGTAAAGTATCTCGGACTGAACGCCGAGGGTAAGCCTGAGTTCGACGTGAAGCCGGGCAACGGATTTAAGTCGCTGCACCTTGTGCTCGGTTCTACGAAGTCTATCGACGAGTTCGTCAACCTCTATGGCTATAGTGCACTGATGTACAATCAGGGCGTGAGCTTCTCTGCCGAGCAGTGGGCTACATACGCCAGCGAGTACAAGGCGTGGAATATCGATAAGGAGAACGACTACTCGTTCTGCGCACTCGCTGTGGATGCCAACGGCGACTGGGTGAAGGCTTCTGTGGACAATGTTCACATCAAACCGGCGGCAGCCAACGATTGCCCAGAGGTGGATGTCACCAATTATCAGGTTGGCAACGGCGACCTCGCCATACAGTACACCATCAAGTCGAAGGCTTCGTCTATCAAGAGCGCACGTATGCTCGTGATGAAGGAGTGGGATTGGGACAACGCTCTGAACGAGTATCAGGTTGAGACTCCGTCTATGGCATGGGCAGACTTTATGGCTACTACCGACAAGGCTGAGGATGTAACAGAGGCGGTGAAGCAGCTTAACGGCAAGTTCACGTTCACGAGGAGCTTCTCTGACGCAGAGCGTGACTGGTACGTAGCTGTCCTCGCCGTCACCGACGACTACGGCACAACCGTCACACGCAGCACATTCCACTCGCACATCCCTGATGCCGAGTTTGGAACGCTCTCAAAGACATTCCCAAAGAAGTAAGGGAGCGAGAGACTGTATGGCTTTAGGATGTTCAGATGCTGTGGTTTTTTTCTAGATTTTCTAGTTTTTCTAGATATTCTAGATTTTCTAGTTTTTCTAGTTTTTCTAGATTTTCTAGTTTTTCTAGATTTTCTAGATATTAAAACCTTGCTCCGCTCTACACGACAATAAAAAAAGAAGTTTCGCAAGCCGACAGGCTTGCGAAACTTCTTTTTTTATAATCAGCTATCTTTTAGATAGCCGGCTTTAGATAGTCGGTTTTAGGCAGCCAGCTTTAGGTTGCGTGGGTATGGCAAGATGCCATACCCTCCTGATGTTACTTCACGACAATCTTCTTGCCAGCTACGATGTACACGCCTTTGGCGAGGCTTACGAAGCGGTTGCCCTGCACGCTACCTGCGAATACACGTGCACCGCTGATGTTGTACACCTCAACGTGCTGTGTTTCGGGTGCTACGAGGAGCACGCCGCCTTGCTGCGCGTAGACATCGAGAGAAGACTTGTTGCTCTTCACGTCGCTAATAGTAGAGAAGATATTACCCTCGTCGTCTTTCTGGTACAGACGCACGTAGTCGAACAGAGTCTCGTACTCGAAGTTTACGTCCGCATCCTTTGCCCATGAGTTGTTGCCCACGCTCTGGTTCAGTATCACGTAGAACGGTTTGTCGAACGGCCACTGACCCTTCTCAAGCAGATACGACTGCTTCGTCTTGGCGTAAGAGAACGCCTTTGTGCCGTCAACATACCATGTGAGCAATGTCGGCGTCCAGTCGAGCGTGATTACGTGATAGTCGGCTGCGTTGGTATATGCGCTTCCAGAGTTGGGCAGACCCAGATGCAGATCGTATGTGCAGTGAGTATGCACCGTATGATATGTCTTGTTCTCGGTGTCTATCTGCTCCCAGATATCTATCTCTCCGGCGTTAGGCCAGCCTGCAGAGTTGTCCTGCGGCATGAGCCAGAAGGCAGGGAAGTTGCCTACGTGAGGAGTGGTGCGCAGACGGCCCTCGATGCGTCCGTATGTGAAGTACATCTTATCCGAGCTTTCGATAGCACCGCTGATCATGTCCACGTTGCCCTCTTCGGCGATGGTGTTCTTGATGCAGCGTGTGACGAGCTTGCCGTCGCGTATGAAGGCTGTCTTCTGCTGTCCCTCAGCGGTCTGCGAGGTGAAGCGCTTCCATGTAGGACTCTCACGTGTGCAGTTGTGCCATACGTTAGCGTTAGGCAGCGAGTAGTCCTTGCCGTCGAACTCGTCAGCGAAGCGCAGCTTGTACTCCTCTGTGCCGTCTGCCTCGAACAGAGCAGACACGCGCACATCGCCGTTCACCTTAGCTGCGTCGATGGTGAAGTTCTCTTCATTCTTAGCATCCTTCACCTCGTATTCCTCCCACTGACGGTTGCCGTTGATGTACTGCTTTCCGTCGAGGTTGTGACCGTGACGCACGGTGATGCTCTTTACGTTGTAGCCTGCTGCCGGGGCGAGTGGCATAAGGTCGATAGCCTTGCCAAATGCTGTTGTTTCTGTCACACCGTTATAGTCGTAGCCAACGATATGTCCGCCACGTGCGTCGATGTCGAGCTTGCCCTTGGCGTTGTGCACGTTCAGGAGGAAGTCGACGATGTAGCCGTTGTAGTTGTCAATGTGCAAAGCGTCAGACATGCTATAGTCGCCAGCAGGGTCGATGTTGTTCTTGTCTATCTTCAGACGAGCGCGATAGACACCGGTAGGCAAGTCGTCGGGGATAGTAAACGACGGCATTGCGGTTGTTGTGCCCGCAGCTTCGCCGTTGCTGTTCTTGCCGTTATACGCAGAGAAGCTAACGAGTTCGCTGCCAACGACTGGCACGCCAGCTTCATTGAGCGGCGTTGTGAACACTGCATCCTGATTGTAGTCGATATAGAGATATGCGCCCATCTCGGTGTCGCCAGTGAATGCGATGCCCGGTGTGAGCACGTCGCCCGGCTTGGCGTTCACTTCCTTAGTGAGAGCGTCGCGATAAACGGTAGTGCCCTCAGGGATAGCGATAGCCGACTTCTTGCCAGCCTTGTTCGTAATAGAGAACTCTGTGAGGCTGTTGGCTGTAGGATTCATCTGGGCGAGATCCTTCTCGAAGTTGAGCGCGTAGCTGCTGCCCGAAGTAGCGCTTTCAGCAGCGAAGTTGACGGTTATTTCAACGTCTCCGTCGATATAGCTTGCCGGAATGGTGAGCTTGTCGCCCTTTGCGGTGTAAGCCATGATAGTGTTCTCCTGCCACTGGCGCAGTCCGTCTACGACAGCATCGCCGTCGAGTCCGTATCCATGCTTGACGCTAAGCGAAATGAAGTCGTAACCGTCCATCACGCCGACAGCGATAGTGAGGTCTTTTCCGAATTCTACGTCCTGATTGTTCAATTCCGTGTATTGGTCGCCAAGAGTTACAGTACCCTTCAATGGGTCAGTACCCTTCACCGTTACGTGCGCCGTCTCGCCATGCACGTTGATGCGTGTATCTACAATCACGCCACCATTCTTCTTTATACCATTGTTACTGATGTTTCCGCCTGGGTCAACGCTGTCCCAGTCTACCTTGTAGCGCATACGATAAATGCCAGGTTTTGCGTCTGTGGGGATAGCGAACGACGGCGGATTGATGCTTGGCTCGCCACTTACGGTTGCGCCCTTGCTGTCCTTGTTCTTGTACATGGAGTAGGTCATAAGGTCCTTCATGGCGTTCACACCATTATCGTCGTAGTCGACATCGTATTTGCCGTCCTTACCGAAGTCGATATATGCGTATCCGCACATCCACGTACCTTTCCAATTAAATCCAACCGAAACCGTCTCGCCAATCTTGGCGCGCAGACAGTCGTCGAGGCGTTTGATGTACAGACGCTTCTCTGTCTTCTGGTTTACGTCAATCTGCTGTGTGCCGTAGCTGCTTGAGAGCAGAATTGCGTTGGTGTAGCGCCCCGTGTTCGTAGCAGCCTCGTTCTCGTCGAAGTTGACGGGGTAAGCGCTTTGTGCCAGCACTGCGGCTGGAGTCATCGCTGTCGCCAGTATGAAGGTGGCGATTGCTGTGCGTAGGTTGTTTGTCATAATAATAGTTGTTGTTTATAGTCTGAAAAGGGGATAGCTGTCAGTCTTGACTGCTATCCCCAATATGTGAGTAACGATTAGTTTACTTTACGAGCACCTTCTCGCCGTTTACGACGTAAACGCCTTTGTGTGCGCAGATTGTCTGTGTGCCCTCTACTGTTCCGTTGAACAGAGTGCTGCCCTGCACGCTTACGATGTCTACGTGTGTCGGAACAGATGCTGTGAGAGTCATCTCGCCCTGACCTGCCTTCACTTCGAATGCCTTCACTGTAGCGTCGTTAACGCTTGTGGGGTCGCTTTTGAAGAATGGCACGAGACGGATGTTGCCGTCTACGCAGTCAGCCGGGATAGTGTACTCGCCGTTTACGAACTGCGAAGCCTGCACGGTGTACTCCTTCCACTGCGGGTTCTCGTTCTTTGTGCTTGTGCCCTCGAGGTTGTAGCCGTGGCGAATCTTAACGTAGTCGAGCAGGAAGCCCTCAGCCGGCTGAGCCTTTATAGTGAATGCCTTACCGAACGGAGTGGTCTGACCAGTCACCGGCTTGCCGTTAGCAAGAAGAATCTCGCCGTTCAAGCCGCCGCCGTTCTCCTCTGTAGCGCGGTAAACGTCTACGTTGTCGTTGTGGATGTTAACGAGAACGTCAATCAGCGCGCCACCGTTGTTTGTGATGAGGTTGCCTGTTGCGGTGCTGCCGCCTGGATCTACGTTGTCCCAGTCCACCTTGTAGCGCATACGATAGATGCCCGGCTTCATGTCGTCGTCAATCTCGAACGAAGGAAGACCAACACCGCAGTCGCTGCTTGCACTCTTGCCTGCACTGTTCTTGTCCTTGTAGTAAGAGTAAGAAACGAGGTCGCGTGCATTTGTTACGCCGCTGTTGGTGTAATCAACGTCGAACTTACCGTTGTCGTCCTTGTCGAGGTAAGCATATCCGTGCATCCATTCGCCTTTCCAGTCAATAGTCGGAGTGACGGTCTCGCCTGGCTTTGCAAGGAAGATGTTCTCGGTCTTGTTGAAGTAGAGCTTCTTGTCTGAGTTCTGGTTGATAGCTACAGACTGTGAACCGAGCTTAACATTCTTTACATAGCGCGCGTCACCACGTGTGTGAGCTGTCGATTCCTCGTAGTTGATCGGGTAAACCGACTTAGAGAAGAATGGGTTAGCCTTGCTGCTGAGTGTGATGTCGTCGATGAACACGGCGAAGTCGCTCATCTGGTTGTGTGGCGACTGGCGGTCTACCACTACGAGAAGGCTCTTGATGTTGATGCCGTCAGCGCCCATGATTGGGAACACTACGTCCTGCCATGCGCCTGCGTGCACATTGCTTGTAGGCACGCTCCAGAACTGCTCTGTTGTAGTGGGCTGCCAAGGGCGGTCTTCGCGGTTGCCAAGTCCGATGAGCATCACCGGAGCGTCCTGCGTAGAGTAGAACTTAACGTGTACGTACTGGGTCTCACGCTTCAGAGCGAGCGGCTCCTTCAGCTCTACGAGAGCACCGAAGGTGTTGCTGCCGTAGCGCGAGCGCTGCACGCCGAGAATCTTCGACGATTCGTTCGGAGCGTAGCCCAGCGCGTCGTCCACTGCGTTAAGGTCGTTGTCTACAACCTGCACGTTGCCCGTGAGCTTGTTGAGGTTGAAAGGTGAGGTAGGGCATGTGTCGTATGCACGAACACTCTTGTAGCTCTCTGTTGTTTCAAAGTCGCAGAGAGTCTTGTCCTGCTGTGCCACGGCTGCGATAGGGAAGAACAGACCGGCAAGGCACATATATTTCATTATGTTCATTGTTTCTTTGTTTTTTAGTTGATGGAGTAAGGGGTTTGTTTAGAACACTTCTACAGTGTGGAGCAGCGGGCAAGCCTTAGCGTTCTCGATAGTGATGCGTACAGACTTAGCCTTGAAGCCGCTTGCAGAGTAGTTGGTTGTAGAGCCGTTGAGCGGGATGATGCGCTTGTAGCCTACGGTTGTCATTGTCTGACCGTTGCCGCGCTCGGTGTATGTTACGCCGTCCTCGCTGGTCTCGATCTTGAACTTCTTCACGCGCTGTCCGAGCTTGATGTACTCCATGAGCGATACGTAGCGCACGGTCTGCGGTGTGTCCCAGCTAAGCTCGATGACAGCCGATGTGCGTCCGTCGGGAGCAGCCCAATATGTGTCCTTGTTGCCGTCGGTAAGATTCTTTGCGTCGTAGTTGCCCTTGCCCATAGCCTCGCGAGTGCAGTCGGTTGTTACTTTAGCTGTCTTTGCAAGGTCTGTGCCGAGACGCTGGTCGAGCAGCTTGCCGAGGTCTTCCATGATGGTTACAAGGCTCTCGTCGATAAGACCTGCGCGGTTCGGCGGTAGGTTGAGAAGGAATGTAGCGTTGCGGCCTACGGTCTCAAGATACATCTTGAAGAGAGTCTCAGCCGACTTCGGCTGGTTATATTTGCTCGAATCCCAGAACCAGCCCTTTGTCGACTTGGCATCGCTCTCGCCGGCAGCCCACTGCCATGCGTTCTCGTCGCCCGACTCAGCGTCGCCCATCGACCAGCAAGTCTGTCCTGAGTAGCCTTCCTCGTTACCAATCCAGCGTGCTTCGCCGCCAACGCCCCACATGATTACGTTCGGCAGGAGGTTGTGGATAGAGTCGCGCAGGTTAGGAATGTCGTAGTATGTCTGTGCGTTGTCGATAGTGCGCTTCTGCGAAGAAGTGTAGCTGCCGTAGCCGCCTGCGTGGTCGCCACCGGTAGCGCCGTCGAACCACATCTCGAACTGGTCGTTGCCGTACTTAGCAAGCTCTACGCACTGCGGCAGGAACACCTTCTTGGCATACTCGTCTGTGTATTTGCCGTTGCTGTCCTTCTTGCCCCAGTATGGGCTTGACATATCCCACGGAGAGATGTAGAAACCGTACTTCATTTTGAACTCGCGTGCTGCGTCGGCGAACTCCTTAGGAATATCTACGTTCTTGCCGTAGCCCGATGAGTTGCGTGTGCAGTGTTCTGTCGTAGCTGTAGGCCAGAGGCAGAAGCCGTCGTGGTGCTTCACCACAGCGATACCGCCCTTCATGTGCGCCTTCTTAGCCACTTCGAGCCACTGTCTTGGGTCTGGCTTCTGTGTAGGTGCGAATACTGTCTCGCGCTCCATGCCTGAACCCCACTCCTCGTTGGTGTAGGTGTTCATGCCGTAGTGGAAGAAAGCGTAGAATTCGGTTTCGTTCCACTTGAGCTGACGCTCGCTTGGTACTGGGTAGACTGGAGCTGGTGTGTTGTCCGGATTGCTCACGCTCTCCTCAACCAGCTTGAAGTTGTTCTGTGCTGACAAAGTGCCAGGCGCTGCAGCTGCTAAGCACAGTGCAGAGAACAATGTGTAGATTTTCTTCATATTATTTTGATTTGTTTAGAAATAACAATTTGGTTCTTAGGTCATTCTGGGTTGCAAAGTTACGAATAATAATTCGGATATTATTAGTTGCATGTGTTAAATTTGCGATAAATATCAAGATGCAGTCAGGGGGTGCAGTTGTCTCAACTGCACCAGTTTGCTTTGTTGGTGCATTCTGCTTTGTTGGTGCAGTTGAGACAACTGCACCCCCTAATTGCACCCCCTGATTTCGATGCGGAACGTAGAAGCTGGCAGTTGTGCGCTGTTCACGAGGTTGGCGCGTGTGAAAGGCTGCCATCCGTAGTGCACGAAGCGCGGATGTGTCACGCCCTCAGCCATCACTACCACGGTGTTGCCTTCGATGCGTGCCTCGGCAGGCTTGTATAGTCCTTCTTCCTCGGCTATCTCGAATGTCAACGGGTGCTTACCGTCGGAGGTAGAGAGTCCGTCGGCGTAGTCGAAGGTGAGGCGCACGATGCCGTCGCCCACCACCGACGCTTCCTTCACGGCAGGTCCGCTCGGCACAACATTTGAGAAATCGTAGAGGTTATGCAGAGCGATGCGAGCCAAACGTTCGCCCACGGGCTGCTTGCGTGTGGGGTGAACGTTGAGCGAGTCGCCCATGTCCGACGACACAGCCATTGCTACGTTCGGCAGTTCGCTCTGCAGACGGCGCTGGCTGTCGCGGAACCACTGCCACGGCAGACGATCCATGCTCGAGAGTTGCACATAATAGAACGGCAGCTCGGCATCGTTCCAGTTGCGTCGCCATCCTTCGACGAGCAACTTGAACAGACGCTCGTGAGTGGTGAAGTTCTGTGCGTTCGACTCGCCCTGATACCACAGTACGCCCTTTATGGGGAACTGCTGAAGCGGCTCTATCGCCGACTCGTAGAGGTAGCAAGGATCGTAGGGATGGCGTTGCAACTTCATGTCGGCAGCCTTCTTCATGTTCAGCGCAGCACGTTCGCGCACCCAAGGCTGCACGAAGTCGTTGTTAGTCCAGTTGCGCATGATTTGTGGAAATTGTGCGTCGAGGTCGGCACGGTCTACCCACGCCTCCGTCGGCGAACCGCCCACGGCGTTGCAGATGAGGCCCACGGCACACTGCAGGCTGTCCTGCAGCATAGAGCCGAAGTAGTATGCGATGGCAGAGAAGTCCTTCGCTGTCTCGGGCGAGCAGACCGTCCACTTCGTGTCGGCGAAGTACTTTAGGTGGTTGATGGAGTCGAGCGCAGCCGCGTCCCACTCAACAGGATTGGTGCGCCAGCGTGCTTTCATGTCGAAGAAGCGTATGTTGGGGTTCTTTGCCTTCGGTATGTCGCGCTTTGCGGTGGCAGCCTCGTGCAACATGAACTCCATGTTCGACTGTCCGGAGCAGAGCCACACCTCACCGAACGCCACATTATTATATACGAGCTGCTTCTCGTCGGTGCTGATGGTCAGCGTGAGGTTGTTCTCGGCACGTTGCGGACGCAGCGTAACCTGCCAGCATCCGTTGTCGTCGGCAGTGGCCGTAGCCGTCTGCACCTCTGTCTTCAGCGCACGCACACGTCGTGGCTGTTCGCCCTTCTTGCGCTTTCCGCCGTTCTGCACCTTGCCCTTCGCTGCATCGGGGCGTGTGATGTTGACCGTCACCTTCTCGCCGGCGTTGGCAGTGCCGTGAATGGTCAGCATGCGGTTGCGCTGCAGCACCATGTTGTCCGAGTAGGTGATGGGCATCTGCAGACCGCCGTAGTTGCCTAATATTGCCGAGTAGACGGTGCGTGCGAGCATCGTAGCACCCTCCTTGTTAGGATGTACGGCATCGGGGATGAGTTGTGGATACGCATAGAGCGGTTTATGGAAGTCGATGAGCTGCGCCTTTCCGACGCGAGCTACGGTCTTGATAGCCTCCTGAATTTCCTCTTGCCACTGTTGCGTGCCGCTTTCAAAGCGTGGGTGGTTGTGAGTGATGGGCGAGAGGAGTGCGATGATGATGCGGCACTTCGGGTTCTCCTGGCGCAGCGTGTCGATGAGAGCGAGGTAGTCGCTCACGAACTCGTCGCGATAGTAGGGCCAGTTGCGTGGGTCGGTGTCGTTTACGCCGAGGTGTATCACAGCGATGTCGCCCTTGAAAGCCTTCGCCTTAGCCCATTCCTCTTGAGCTATGTAGGGTCGATGTCCGTGGCGGAGCAGTGTGGCACCCGACTTCCCGAAGTTGCCCACTTCGTAGCCGTCGCCCAACATCTGCTGCAGCTGCGCAGGATACGACTCTGTAGCAGGGTCGGCGAGCGTCATGCCGTATGTAATGCTGTTGCCTACGCACGCCACGCGTGTCTTCTCGAGGTAGATACGTTTCGGCACGCGCGCGTTGACTGCAAGCGGAAGCGCAAGCAGCAATGCGAGTGTTAGCGCAAGGTATGTCTTGTTGATTGCTTTCATATTAATATGTTATAGCTGAGAATTTGATTAATCGAGTGGTTGTTAGAATAGAATAAGACAAGAAGTAGGGCGGGAGTTTAAATAAACTCCTCGCCCTTTTTCATTTGTATTTCGTTTACGAGTCGGCGCACATTTGCCGATGAGTCCTCCTTACGGCAGATGAGTAGCACGTTCTTCTCTTCGGCTACAATGAAGCCGTCGAGCCCAGAGATTACCGCCATGCGGTCCTTCGGCAGTTTTATGACGTTGTTGTGTGCATCGTCGAGCAGCACGTCGCTGTCTATAACTACGTTGTCGCCCTCGCCCTTTTGCATTGCTTCGTAGATGCTATGCCACGTTCCGAGGTCAGCCCAGCCGAAGTTGCACTTCAGCATACACACATTCTCCGACTTCTCGAGTATGCCGTAGTCGACGGTGATGTTCGGGTATGAGGGGAAGTGTTCGTGTATGTATCGGTTCTCCTCTTCGTAGTCGAACTCTTCGCCAGCGTGTATCTCGTCGTACTTACGCAGCACTGTGGGCAGCAACTCTCTGAAGCAGTCGAGCAGATAGCGCGCATTGGCGAGGAAGATGCCCGTGTTCCAGTAGAACTCGCCGCTGTTGACGAACATCTGTGCGAACTCGCGTTCGGGTTTCTCCGTGAACGACTGCACCTTGAACACGCCTTCCTCCACCTCGTCGCCCATCTGTATGTAGCCGTAGCCAGGCTCGGGGCGCGTCGGTTTCAGTCCGAGTGTGAGCAGATGCTGCCGCTTTGCTGCGAAGTCGAAGCCGCGGTTGATGCATTTGGCGAATGCCTCGTCGCCGATGATAGCTTGGTCGGACGGTGCCACAACGATGTTGGCATCGGGGTTGATGCACATGATGCGGTGTGCACACCACGCCACGCTCGGGGCTGTGCCACGCTGTATAGGCTCTGCGAGTAGGTGGTCGGGAGCGAGTTCGGGCAACTGTTCGCGTACAAGGTCGACGTATGCGTCGTTCGTGTTCACGTATATATTCTCTACGGGCACAATCTGTGCGAAACGGTCGTAAGTGACTTGAAGCTGAGTGCGTCCACATCCGAAGAAGTCGATGAACTGTTTAGGCTTGCTCTCGCGGCTGCATGGCCATAGGCGGCGTCCCTTGCCACCGGCGAGTATTACACAGTAGTTATTGCTTGTATTGTTCATGTTGTTGGTTTTTATTAGTAGATTAATGGATTTTCTTCTTCGTTATTATCTGTTATAATAACGCAGATTTCGTGCCATTATTGTATTTTTTCAGTAGCTAATATCGCCATTACTCGCTGTTTATTTCTTCAGCACGGCTCTTGCTATGAACCATGCGTGCATGGCGAGCGTTGTGAACAGTCCGTAGTGGCGGCGCATGATGCGGAAACGCTCGAAGAGTGAGGCGCGGTGGTTCTTGTTCGTCATGCCTCCGTCGAGGTAGTCAGCCACCACCTCCGGCAGTCGCAGCAGATGCAGGTGCTCGCGTTCGGCTTGCTTCATGATGCGTATGCACCAGTCGACATCGGCAGAGAAGCGATAGCGCAGGTCGTATGGTGTGGCGCGTGCTATGTCGGTGCGTGCGTAGAACGCCTGGTGGCACACCAACATACCGTGGCGGAACGAGTGCCAGTTGAGGTTGTCGGGTGGTGCGAGTCGGCGTGGATGCAGCACGATGCCCTTCTCGTCGACGATGTTAGTGTCGCCGTAGAGCACGGCAGGCAGCTTTCCGTCGGAACGTTCGTTCACGTCGTTGGATATCTTCTCGAGTGTTGTGTCGTCGGGCAGCGAGTCGCCGGCGTTGAGGAACACGACGTAGTCGCCCGTTGCGAGTCGTAGTCCCTTGTTCATAGCGTCGTACAGACCGCGGTCGGGTTCGGAGATGATGCGCACCTCGTGCTCTGTCTCCTCCTCCAGGCTGCGTTGGCGGTAAGCCTCTGCCACCTTTACGGTGTCGTCTTTCGACGCTCCGTCGATAATCAAGTGCTCTACTGGCGCCCACGTTTGGTTGAGTATGCTGTCGAGCGTAGGCTTGATGACCTCAGCTGCGTTGTAGGTGCAGGTTATGATTGTGAATTTTATCATGTCAATTAAATAATATATCGTTTGAGAGCGATAAGCTCGTTGTAAACCTCTATGTATCTCATCGCTACCGACTGCTGCGAGTAGTTGTGTGCCACCTTGTGCAAGCAGCTCGCTGCGAGTTCGTTGCTGTCAGCCTCGAAGAGCGTCCAGCGTATGCCCTCGGCGAGGTCGGCAGCGTCCTTGAAGTTGGCTACGTAGCCGTTGTGCTTATGGTCAATCATCTCCGGAATGCCCCCGACGCGGAAGCCCACGCTTGGCACTCCGCACGCCATCGCCTCCATAATGGTGTTCGGGAGGTTGTCCTCGAGCGAAGGTAGCACGTAGACATCGGCAGCGTTGTACACATTAGCTATCTGCTGCGCATCGCTGATGTAGCCCAATGGGTACGACGGGATGTGCAGTTGTTCGGCTATCTCGTCGGCACTTGCGCCGAGTATAGCCACAGCGGTGTTGCTCTTGAACTGCGGGTTGCTGTCGGCGAGGCGGTTGATAGCCTCTATGAAGTAGGCAGCACCCTTGCGCTCGTTGGTCACTTTCTGCGACACGAACAGCACGATGCGTCCCTCCTCGGGCAGCCCCATCTGTTGGCGTGCCTTTGTGCGGTCGGCAGGGCAGAACACACGTGTGTCGATGGTGTTGGGTATCGACACGATGCTCTCGCCGGAGAGCAACGCGCTCTGACGGGCTTGTGCTTCCAGCCAGCGGCTACACGTCACAAAGTGGATGTTATTGCCTTCATACAGTGCCTTCTTGCGCTTCCATATCTTGCGCGAGAGGTCGTTGATAGCCCCTCCGCCTGGCAATAGCTTGCAGTTGTGACACACCGTGCGGAATGCTCCGCAGCTGCGTGCGTAGTGGCAGATGCCCGTGGCGGGCCATAGGTCGTGCATGGTCCACACGATCGGCTTGCCGCTCTTTACAATCTTGCGTATGGAGCTGAGCGAGAGCATACCTTGGTTTATCCAGTTGAGGTGGATGATGTCGGCTTCGCGGAACTCGGGCAGACTTGTGATGTCCGATCCGGCGCTTGCCGTGTCTATTTCAAAGAGATGATTCTTGGAGAAATACAAATGGCGGAAGATAGAAAGGCGTTCGCGCAGAAAATGCCATTTGTATAGCCAATGATGAGGCATCTGAGAGACGGTGACGTGGTTGGTCTGCTTCTCGGCTACCAACATCTTCGCCTTTACTCCGTTTCTCTGCAGAGCTTCCATGAGACGGTTGGCTGCAACGGCAGCACCACCATTTGTCTCGCTTGTGTTTATGATGAGTACTCTCATAAGTATTAAGTTATGGTACAAAGATAATGTAAATCGGTGGTAGTACAAAACGAAATCAGCCATTTATGAAAAAAATAACAATAGTTTTTGTAGTTTATGAAAAAATCAGTAATTTAGCACAAATTACGTTTCTCTTCAAACGTATAATATACGCATAATGACAAACAAACAACTCACTTTTGCCTTCTTCGGCAATACTTTCCAACTGCGCAAGTCGACTTCTTTAGCTCGTGCGCTCGACTATCTTCGTTCTCGCGATGAGCGCGTGATATTCGACCGCCCGTTCCGCGACTTCCTTATGCACGACCAGCATCTCGACCTCTCTGGCGTTGAGGTGTTCGACGGTGATGATTTTGATGCCGACTATGCCGTGTCTATCGGTGGCGACGGCACATTTCTGAAGACTGCGGTGCGCATCGGCTGCAAGAATACGCCCATCGTGGGTATTAACATGGGACGCTTGGGTTTCCTCGCTGACGTGCTGCCCGACGAGGTGGAGAACGCTCTCGCTGCAATCATCGAGGGCGACTACAAGATAGAACGCCACACGGCGATAGAGATACGTACGCATGGTGGCGACTTCGAGGGTTGTCACTACGCACTGAATGATATTGCGGTGCTGAAACGCGACAACGCTTCGATGATCAGCATACGCACAAGCATCGACGACTCGTTTCTTGTTACGTATCAAGCCGATGGACTGGTGGTATGTACGCCTACCGGCTCGACGGCTTACTCGCTGTCGAACGGTGGACCAATCATCGTGCCGCAGACGAGCACGCTATGCCTTACGCCGGTGGCTCCGCATAGTTTGAACGTGCGTCCGGTGGTTATTTCGGACAACAGTAGGGTGGAGCTACAGGTGGAGTCGCGCTCGCACAACTTCCTCGTGGCGGTAGACGGACGCAGCTATACCATGCACGAGGGCACAACGGTGAGCATACGGAAGGCTCCGTTCTCAACGCTGATAATGAAGCCAAACAACAGAAACTACTTCACATCGCTCAGAGAGAAGATGATGTGGGGAGCGGATAAGCGTTAGCGACGTGCCGTCGCTAACGCAATTTTGAATTTTGAGTTTTGAATTTTGATGAAGATAACGACCTCGGATAAGTACACAGCAAGGCAGATACTGCGCTGGCTCTGGCAGGCATGGCGTGGCAATAGACTCCAGGCGGCGTTGAACGCGCTGCTTGGCGTGGCTGACGTGGTGCTCAGCCTGGCGCAGGTGTGGGCGGTGAAGCACGCCATCGACGTGGCTTCGGGCTCCGACCGCGGTTCTATCCATTGGGCTGTGGGCATCATGGGCGCACTGATACTGCTCAACTTTGCGGTGAATATCTCGGGGGTATGGGTGCGTAACCTGCTCGGAGTGCGTGCGCAGAACCGTATGCAGCAAGCCACGTTGCGACGCATACTGCAGTCGGAGTGGCATAGTCGCGAGCACTTCCACTCGGGCGACGTGCTCAACCGCTTGGAGCTTGACGTGTCGAACGTCGTGACGTTCCTCACCGAGACGTTGCCGAGCACGCTCTCCACCATACTCATGTTCGTGGGCGCTTTCGCCTGCATGTATCTGATGGACAGTACGTTGGCACTGATACTCGTTGTGATGATACCTCTCTTTGTGCTTGTAAGCAAAGTGTACATGCGCCGTATGCGCCGCCTCTCACGCCGTGTGCGTGAGTCGGATAGTAAGGTGCAGTCGTCAATGCAGGAGAGTGTGCAGCACCGCATGGTGGTGAAGACCTTGGAGGCGACGCAGACGATGGTGGAGCGTCTTGAGACGACACAGTCGGAACTGCGCCAGAATGTCGTCAACCGCACGAAGTTCTCCGTTCTCTCCAACTTTATACTCAACTTCGGATTTGCTTCAGGCTATCTCTTGGCGTTCCTCTGGGCAGCGGTGCGTATGCAGGCTGGCACGCTGACATTCGGCGGCATGACCGCCTTCCTGCAGCTCGTCAACCGCATACAGTCGCCGGCACGCACACTGACGAAGCTCGTGCCAGCCTTCGTCAGTGTCTTCACCGCTGCAGAGCGACTCATGGAGCTTGAGGAGGAACCGCGCGAGCCCGAAGGCGAGCCTATTCGGTTTGCCGACTCCTGCGGAATACGCCTTGAGAACGTCACCTACCGCTATGAGGACGGCACACGCGACATCATCAAAAACCTCTCGTTCGACTTCCGTCCGGGGTCGACAACGGCTATCCTCGGCGAGACGGGTGCCGGAAAGACAACGCTCGTGCGTATGCTGCTTGCGCTGATGCGTCCGAAGAGCGGACATATATATATGTATGATGCTGGTGGCGAGAAGGAACTGACACCGCTGATGCGTTGCAACTTTGTGTACGTACCGCAGGGCAATACGCTTCTGAGCGGTACGATACGCGAGAACCTGTTGCTTGGCGACGCTACGGCGACGGATGAGATGATGCGCGAGGCACTTATAAAGAGTTGCGCCGAGTTTGTCTTTAATCTGCCCGACGGGCTCGACACCCACTGTAGCGAGTGTGGCGGCGGACTCTCCGAGGGTCAGGCGCAGCGCATAGCAATTGCTCGTGCGTTGCTCCGCAATCGTGCCGTGCTCGTGTTCGACGAGGCAACGTCGGCTCTCGATAGCGAGACGGAGTGTCGTCTGCTACGCAATATTCTGGACGATGACACGCACACCGTGATATTCATAACGCATCGTCCGGCAGTGTTAGAGTATTGTAGTCAGCAGCTTGTTATTTAAAAATATACTTGAAAACATGCTTTTTCACGTCGCGCATCGACCGACGCAGACATCCGCACCGACCGGCGCAGACATCCGCATCGACCGGCGCGGATGATATTATTGCTTGTTATTGTTGTCCGTAGTGCAGATTTACGTCCTTTAAGATTTCTTTCGGTACGAGTTGTGATACATCCTCGCCACGTGCCACCTTCTCTCTCACCTCCGTGCTGCTGATGTCGTACAGTCCGGTGTCGTACATACGCACGGTAGAAGGTAGCGTATCGGTGTCGATGGGCGACCCAGTGCGCGGATAGATGGCGATGGGGTAGTGGGCTATGATGTCTGAGGCGTGGTACCAGCGGTCGAACACCGCCCAGTTGTCGGCACCTATGAGGAGCGTGAACTCGTGGTCGGGGTAGTCGGCGGAGAGGTGTTGCAGCGTGTGCCACATATACGACGGACGTGGCAAGCGAAACTCATAGTCGCTTGCCGTGAGCTGCGGATAGGGCGCAAGCGCACGCTGCGTCATATCGAGGCGCAGCTGGTCGTCGAGCAGACTGCCTACTGCCTTCAGAGGGTTCTGTGGCGACACAATGAGCCATATCTCGTCCAACCCGGCTTCTTCCAACATTCGCTTCGCAATGGCGATGTGTCCGTTGTGTATGGGGTTGAACGACCCGCCGTAGATACCTGTCTTTATCTTCTGCATTGTTTCATGTTTGTATAGGAGGGTGTGACAAAACTACAAAACGTAGGAGGGTATGGCATCCTTGCCATACCCACGCTGCCTGCTATAATCGTATTTTTCCACGCAATTCGTGGAACCTTAGGGGGTGCACTTGTCTCAAGTGCACCAACCGAGCAAGTAGTATTCTCCCACAGATTTCACAGATTTCACAGAACTTTTTTGCTGTAGCTTTCTCCCACAGAATTCACAGA
>NZ_JH379456.1:0-9445 GCF_000235885.1 Leyella stercorea DSM 18206 | reverse complement strand
AGAATTCACAGAATTCACAGAACTTTCTTGCTATAGCTTTCTCCCACAGAATTCACAGAACACAGCAGAAAATTCTGAATTCCGTGGGACTCCTACGCCCCCAATAATCTGTGCTCATCCGTGCAATCTGTGGGAGACTCTTCTCAGCAGGAGGTTCTGTGAATTTTGTGCGTTCTGTGGGAAAGTCCGCTACTAATACCATGTGGCGGCGTGGGTATGGCAGGATGCCATACCCTCCTAAGATACTACTCTTCGATGAATGAGCGGATAGCCTCGTAGGTCTCCTCGACAGCCTTCTCAAGGTCGTCGTTGATGATGATGCGGTCGAACTTCGGGGCCTGCGACAGTTCAAACTCGGCGCGTGCGATGCGCTGCTCAATCACCTCGGGCGCATCCGTGGCGCGTCCGACGAGGCGGCGACGCAGCTCCTCCACCGATGGCGGTTGGATGAACAGACTCAGTGCGCGGTCGCCATAAAACTTCTTGATGTTGCAGCCACCCTTAACGTCGAGGTCGAACACCACGTTCTCGCCGCGTGCAGCCTGTGTCTCCACCTGCTCTTTCAGTGTGCCGTAGAAGCGGTCCTGATACACCTCCTCGTACTCGAGGAACTCGTCGCGACTGATGCGCTCGCGAAACTCCTCGGGAGTAATGAAGAAATACTCTACACCGTTCTGCTCGGTGCCACGCGGAGCGCGTGAGGTGCACGAGATGGAGAAGGCGAGGTGCAGCTCCGGACGCTGCATCAAACGATTGATGATTGTGCTTTTGCCGCTGCCACTTGGAGCGGAGAATATAATGAGTTTACCCATGTTTGAGTTTTGAATTTAAAGCGCGTTCAGCACTTGTTCCTTAATCTGCTCCAGCTCGTCCTTCATCTTCACCACGATGTTCTGCATCTCGGCGTTGTTGCTCTTCGAGCCGGTAGTGTTTATCTCGCGTCCCATCTCCTGCGCGATGAAGCCCAGCTTCTTGCCCTGACCTCCCTCTTCAGCCATTGTCTCGCGGAAGTAGTTGAGGTGGTTGGCGAGTCGCTGCTTCTCCTCGCTGATGTCGAGCTTCTCGATGTAGTAGATAAGCTCCTGCTCAAGGCGGTTCTTGTCGTAGTCAACCTCTGGGATGGAGCTCAGTCCGTCGACGATGCGTGTGCGAATCTTCTCCACGCGCGACTTCTCGTAAGGCTCGATACTCTTCAGTAGAGCCTCGATATTGTCGATCTTCTCGCCGAACTTCTTCTGCAGCGCGGCACCCTCCTGCTGGCGAAACGCCACGAGTGCGTCGATAGCCTCGTCGATGGCCTTGCGTGCCACTACCCACTCCTCGTCAGAGAGCGTCTCTATCTCCACCTTCGACATCACGTCGGGCATACGCAGCAGCGTGATGAACCAGTCGGCAGGCAGCGGTATCTGGCACTCCGCAGCCACGCTCTTTATCTGCTCGCAGTAGTTCTTGGCGAGCGCGGTGTTGATGGTCGTGGCATCGCTTGTGGCATCCTTCTCCACCCATATCGCGAAGTCGACCTTGCCACGTATCACCTTCGCCTGGATAGCCTGGCGTATCTCCATCTCCTTCTCTCTGAAGAGAGGGGCGATGCGTGTTGAAAGGTCGAGTGCCTTGCTGTTCAGCGACTTTATCTCGACGTTGATTTTCTTACCATTGTAGACTGCGACAGACTTGCCGTAGCCGGTCATTGAAAGTATCATATTGCGTGTTTGTTATTTATATATGCTTGTTTGTTATTCGGAATGCAAATGTAGCTAATATTTTCCATATATGAAAAAAAACGTTTGCTTGTTTTTTTTAACGCTTCGTTAATGGGCGAATTTGAATAAAAAATTGTATTTTTGCAATCTATTATATTAATGTGTAGTCTGCCATTAAGCACCGATTATGAGTTATTATGGTGTTTAGTAGTTGCAGACGCAGAAAAAAATAAGAAAAGAATGTCGTGTATATTGAGCATTGATACGAGCACTAATGTGTGTTCTGTCGCCGTCAGTCAGGATGGCGCGTGTATATTCTCCAAGGAAGACTTTGATGGTCCGAACCACGCCGTGAAACTCGGCGTATATGTTGACGAGGCAATGTCGTTTGCCGACAGCCATGCCATACCGCTCGATGCCGTAGCCGTGAGCTGCGGTCCGGGTTCGTACACGGGTCTGCGCATCGGTGTGTCGATGGCAAAGGGCATCTGCTACGGTCAGAACCTGAAGCTGATCTCGGTGCCTACGCTCGAGCTGATGACTGTACCCGTGCTGCTGCGCGAGGAAGTGGAGGAGGGCGCACTGCTCTGTCCGATGCTCGACGCACGCCGCATGGAGGTCTACTCGGCTGTCTACGACCGTGCGCTGCACGAGGTGCGTGGCATTCAGGCGGACATCGTCGATGCCGACACGTACAAGGAATACCTCGATCGCGGGCCGGTCTACTTCTTCGGCAACGGTGCCGAGAAGTGTATGGAGGTTATCAACCATCCCAATGCGCGCCTCATAAAGAACGTACACCCACTCGCCAAGTGGATGTATCCGCTCGCCGAGAAGCGCATCGCGCTGGAGAAGTTCGAAGATGTGGCATACTTTGTGCCGTTCTATCTGAAGGACTTCGTGGCGAAAGAATCAAAGAAGTTACTGTAATAGATATATGAAGATAAAAGGATTAGACTATAATACACAACGCGAGCACCTCGTGCTGCCCGAATACGGACGCGAGGTGCAGCAGATGGTCGACTACTGTGTCGGCTTGAAGAGCCGTGCCGAGCGTCAGCGTTGTGCCAATACCATAATCGCGGTCATGGAGCGCATGATGCCGCACAACTACGAGAATAAAGACTACCGACAGAAACTGTGGGACCACCTCGCACTGATGAGCGGTTTTCAGCTCGATATCGACTACCCGTGCGACATCACCGAGGCGCACAACATGCTGAAGAAACCGGCACCGATGCGCTATCCGATGAAGCGTATTCCGGTGCGTCACTACGGCAACATGATGTTCGAAGTGTTCGAGTTGCTTAAGAATATGCCCAACGGAGTGGAACGCACCGAACTGACACGCCTCGCTGCCAACCAAATGAAGCGCGACCTCGTACTCTGGGGACACGGCTCTATCGACAACGAGAAGGTGGCTTCCGACCTTGCCGACTACACCGACGGCAAGATACAGCTCGACCTCGACACGTTTAAGTTCGACCGCACAGAGGCTCCGACACGCAATCAGGAGAGAAGACAACGTCGTAGAAAATAAACTACAAAGCTTATGGAATCGTTTATAATTGAAGGCGGACGTCCGCTACGCGGCACCATCACACCGCAAGGAGCCAAGAACGAGGCGCTTGAGGTGATTGCTGCTGTGCTCCTCACCCCCGACCCCGTCCGAATAACAAATATCCCAGATATTCTCGATGTCAACAATCTCATACGCTTGTTGCAGGATGTAGGCGTGAAAGTGATGCGCAACGGTAAGGGCGACTTCACGTTTCAGGCAGACGAACTCAACCTTGAGTTTCTCGCCAGCGACGAATACGTGAAGAAGTGCGCCGCATTACGAGGCAGCGTGCTTATGATGGGTCCGCTGCTCGCACGCTTCGGTAAGGCTGTTGTGGCTGAACCAGGCGGCGACAAGATAGGTCGCCGACGTCTCGATACCCACTTCCTTGGTTTTAAGAACCTCGGTGCAGAGTTCAACTCCGACGACGAGCGTCATGTGTACAACATCGAGGCGGAGAAGCTGCACGGCACATACATGCTACTTGATGAGGCTTCGGTGACTGGCACTGCCAATGTCGTCATGGCTGCCGTGCTCGCAGAGGGCACAACGACAATATATAACGCAGCCTGCGAACCGTATATCCAGCAGCTATGCCACTTGCTCAACGCTATGGGAGCCAATATCTCCGGCATCGCTTCTAACCTGCTCACCATCGTGGGTGTGGAGAAGTTGCATGGAGCCACACACCGCATCCTGCCAGACATGATAGAGGTGGGCTCGTTTATCGGTATGGCAGCAATGGTAGGCGACGGCATACGCATAAAAGACTGCGCCGTTAAACAGCTTGGAGTCATCCCAGATGCATTCCGCCGACTCGGTGTGCAGATAGAAGTGGACGGCGACGACCTATATATACCGCACCAGTCGCACTATGTAGTCGACTCGTTCATCGACGGATCAATAATGACACTCGCCGATGCACCGTGGCCCGGCCTCACACCCGACCTCCTTTCGGTGCTCATCGTGGTTGCTACGCAGGCTCGTGGCTCGGTGCTCGTTCATCAGAAGATGTTCGAGAGTCGACTCTTCTTCGTCGATAAGCTCATCGATATGGGCGCACAGATAATACTCTGCGACCCACACCGCTGCGTCATCGTAGGACACGACCGCAACAAACAGCTACGCGCAGGTCGTATGTCGAGCCCTGATATCCGCGCCGGCATCGCATTGCTCATCGCCGCTCTCGGTGCTAAGGGCACAAGCCGTATTGACAACATCGCACAGATCGACCGCGGATACGAGGACATAGAAGCACGACTCAACGCATTGGGAGCAAAGATTAGTAGAGTGTAAAGCAACTCGTTGGCTTGTGAACTCGTTTACTTGTGAGCATATCTCCTCGTCAACTCGTTCCCTTGTCAACTTTTCAACTCGTCTCCTCGTCAACTAACAAAGAAATGATAAAGAAAGAAACAGTATATAAGATAGGTAAGATAGGCAAACCGCACGGTGTGGACGGCGAGGTGTCGTTCCACTTCGATGACGATATCTTCGACCGCGTAGATGCCGACTACCTCATTCTCGACATCGACGGCATCCTCGTGCCGTTCTTCCTCGACGAATATCGCTTTAAGAACGACGAAACGGCACTCGTGCGCTTCGCCGATATCGACTCTCAGGAGCGTGTACGCGAGCTGACTGGTTGCGATGTCTACTTCCCACGCGAGCACGTAGACACCGATGGAGAGGAACTCTCTTGGGCTGCTATCGTCGGCTTTAAGGTCATCGACGAGCGTACTGGCAAAGTTGTAGGCGAGATACACTCCGTCGACGACTCTACAATCAATACGCTCTTCTGCCTGCTCACCCCCGACGGCACCGACCTGCTCATCCCTGCTTCCGACGACCTCATCGTCGAGGTGGATGCTGAGCACCGCTCGATAACGATGAACCTGCCCGAAGGACTGACAGAGCTGTAATGAGGGGCTAGCTTTCTAGTTTTTCTAGTCTTTCTAGTTTTTCTAGTTCTTCTAGTCTTTCTAGTTCTTCTAGTTCTTCTATTCCACAAGAATATCAAGCAATAAACACAATCAATAGCAATGAAACAAATCTGTATCCTCGGTTCCACCGGTTCGATCGGAACCCAGGCACTCGACGTAATAGAACAGCATAGCGACCGCTACGAGGTGTACTGTCTCACAGCCAACAACCGCTACGAGATGCTTGTTGAGCAGGCGCGCAAGTTCCGCCCGGCTGCCGTTGTCATAGCCAACAAAGCCCACTACGAAGCACTGAAGCTGCTGCTTGCCGACCTGCCAGACATCAAGGTGTATGCCGGAGCAAAGGCTCTCGACGAGATAGTGGAGGCACAACCTATAGACATGGTGCTTACAGCAATGGTTGGCTTCGCCGGACTCTCGCCAACAATACACGCCATCAAGGCACGCAAGACTATCTGCCTTGCCAATAAGGAGACACTTGTCGTAGCCGGCGACCTCATCTGCCGTCTCGCAGCTGAATATCATGTGAACATCCTGCCCGTAGATAGCGAGCACTCAGCCATCTTCCAGAGCT
Organism: Leyella stercorea DSM 18206; assembly: GCF_000235885.1. Lineage (GTDB taxonomy): Bacteria > Bacteroidota > Bacteroidia > Bacteroidales > Bacteroidaceae > Prevotella > Prevotella stercorea. Next base: position 3,664 of record NZ_JH379456.1, on the reverse strand, counting down.
TAGTGGGCGAAGGCGACAACGAGATAGAGAAGATATTGCTCACCGCTTCGGGCGGTCCGTTCCGCAAGTTCACGCTCGACCAGATGCGCGATGTGAAGGCTGCCGATGCTCTGCGCCACCCAACATGGGACATGGGCGCGAAGATCACCATCGACTCAGCATCGATGATGAACAAGGGCTTCGAGGTGATTGAAGCGAAGTGGCTCTTCGGCGTTGAGGCTGACAAGATTCAGGTGCTGGTACACCCACAGTCGATAGTGCACAGTGCGGTACAATTCCGCGATGGCGGCGTTAAGGCACAACTCGGTGTGCCCGATATGCGCCTACCTATACAGTATGCGTTCTCGTTCCCCGAACGTCTTCCGCTCAACGGCGACCGTCTCGACCTCTTCCGTCAGCCACTCGAGTTCTTCGAGCCCGACATGGAGAAGTTCCGCTGTCTCGCAATGGCATACGAGTCGATACGTCGCGGTGGCAACGTGCCGTGCGTAGTGAACGCTGCCAACGAAGTGGTGAACGAGGCGTTCCGCCACGACCGCTGCGGATTCCTGCAGATGGCAGACATCATCGAGGCTACGATGCAGCGTGCCACATTCATCGCACAACCTACATACGACGACTATATAGCTTCGGACGCAGAGGCAAGACGCATTGCTGCAAGCATGTTGTAATGTAGAATGTTGAATGTTGAATTTTGAGTTTTGAATTGTCGGCTGCGCCGATGAGGAATTATTCAATATGGAATTCACAACTCTCAATTCAAAATTCATAAATTCAAAATGCGCGAAGCGCACAACTCAAAATTCAAAACTCAAAACTCAAAACTCTTAAATGGAAATATTTCTTATAAAGGCGCTCCAGTTTATGCTGGCTATCTCGCTCCTCGTGCTTCTGCATGAGGGCGGACACTTCTTCTTCTCGAAACTCTTTGGCGTACGCGTCGAGAAGTTCTACCTCTTCTTCGACCCTTGGTTCAGTCTGTTCAAGTTCAAGCCGAAGAAGAGTGATACAACCTACGGCATCGGTTGGCTTCCGCTCGGTGGCTACTGCAAAATATCGGGTATGATTGACGAGTCGATGGACACCGAGCAGATGAAGCAGCCTGCTCAGCCATACGAGTTCCGCTCGAAGCCGGCTTGGCAACGACTCCTTATAATGATAGGTGGTGTGCTCGTCAACTTCCTCCTCGCGCTGTTCATCTACGCCATGTGTCTCTTCACATGGGGTGAGGACTACGTCCGTCCGAAGGATATGGCGCAGGGAATGTTGTTCAACAAGGAAGCGAAGGCACTCGGCTTCCAGGATCACGACATACTTGTCGGCACCAATCTCGGAGAGTTCAAGGATGCAAAGGCTGATATGTATCGCGGTCTGGCTAACGCCACTGAGGTGTACGTGATACGTGACGGCAAGCAGCTGACCATAAACACTCCCGGCGACCTCGACTTGCTGAGTATGCTGAAGAACGTGCCTATGTTCGTACAGCCATACGTACCGGCTGTGGTGGACAGCGTGAGTCCGAAGTCGGCAGCTGAGCGCATGGGCTTGCAGAAGTCCGACCGCATCCTCTCGCTTAATGGTAAGCAGATTGACTCGTTCTCTGCTTTCACCTACGAGGCAGGACGCAGCACCGATATGTTCACCTGCGCACAGACACACGCCGACACAGTGAAGGCACTCGCCGCTGTGCTCACCGTAGAGCGTCAGGTGGAGGGTAAGACCGATACACTCACACTAAAGGGACAGTTCGACGCTGTGTCGGAAGGTGGTTTCTCACCGTTCTCTAAGGGCAAGCCGATGCGCCTCGTGCTCGGCTATATGCCACAGCAGCCCCAGTATAAGGTTACACACATCGACTATGGCTTCTTCGAGTCGTTCCCTGCAGGCGTTAAGTATGGCTGCAAGGTGCTCTCGGGCTACGTAGGCGACATGAAGTATCTCTTCTCGGCTGAAGGAGCGAAGTCGCTCGGTGGCTTCGGTGCTATTGGCAGTCTGTTCCCGTCGCAGTGGGATTGGCACTCGTTCTGGTTGATGACCGCTTTCCTCAGCATCATCCTCGCCTTTATGAACATCCTGCCTATCCCTGCGCTCGACGGCGGACACGTGCTCTTCCTGCTCTACGAGATGATTGCTCGCCGCAAGCCGTCGGAGAACTTTATGATATACGCCGAGTATATCGGCATCGGTGTTCTGCTGTTGCTCATGGTTATGGCGAACCTCAACGATATATTGCGATTCCTGCATATAATATAAGGTGTAATACATTTCCGTAGCGTGCTGTGGCTGCTAACCAACCTTAGCCGCTACGGACAAACAATTAGAAACAAAACAATTTAAAAATAGAAAATTATGAAAGAACCAAAATGGTGGTTGGATACCGAATCACTCCAAGGCAGCGACTTTGCAATGTCTACTGCCTTCTCTGCGCTGATGCGTAAAGTGTTTATCTGGATGGCTCTCGCACTTGTTATCACTGGTGTGACGGCATACGGTGTTGCTACGACTCCGTCGTTGCTGATTGCCATTGTCACCAATAAGGCATTGTTCTGGGGATTGATTATCGCCGAGCTTGCACTCGTGTTTGCTGTCAGCGGTGCTATCAACCGTCTGTCGCTCGCAACCGCAACGTTGCTGTTCGTGCTCTATTCGGTTGTGAACGGTGCTACGTTGTCTGTCATCTTCTTAGCCTACAGTATGCCGGCAATCATACAGACATTCTTCATCACCGCCGGCACATTCGGCGTTATGGCGCTCGTGGGCTACACAACGAAGACCGACCTTACGTCGCTCGGCAAGCTGCTGTTCATGGCTTTGATAGGTCTTGTCATAGCTACTGTTGTCAACATGTTCGTGGGCAGCACAGGCTTCGACTATATCTTGAGCTACGTAGGTGTGCTCATCTTCGTCGGACTCACCGCTTACGACACGCAGAAGATCAAGCAGATGTGTATGCAGGCACCCGATGCGGGCGAGCACATGCAGAAGCTCGCTCTGCTTGGTGCGTTGAGCCTCTACCTCGACTTCATCAACCTCTTCCTTTATCTGCTCCGTATCTTCGGAAACAATAAGGACTAATAACGTCTGTACGGCTTGGCGCATGTGTGCCTAAGTCAACTTACGATTTAAACGTCGGGCGGAGAATTACGTTTTACTTTGATAGCTTTCAAGTAGTTATCGTGCGAAAGTAGACGTAATTCTCCGCTTTTTTGTGCTCATAATTATAGCTGTAATTCTTTTAATTGAACGAAAAAGGGCGTTTGTTGAATAAATTTGTGGGGTTGATAGTTATTGAATAACTTTGCAAATGTAAAAGGAAGAATAGTTTAAAATTAAAGTAGTAATTGTTAGAGAGTTAATAATTTAGAGAGTTATTTAAAAGTAAGTTAGAGAGTTACACGAATTAAAATTAGAGTTTACACATACATCAGATTACGTTTCATACACACATTAAGCAATGTTATTTAAGCAAAAGACTACAAGTATTAGAGTAATCCACGGCGGTGGAGTCACAAACGAATGAATTTTGTTGTTGATTAATAGTTTTTTCGTGAGAAAAGGTTATAAAAGTACGGGACTATCTTTAGTCCCGTTTTTTTATATGCTCGCCATTTATAACTTCTAAGAGTAATCATGGCTCACCCGATAAACCCAGGGGGAAGAATCT
>NZ_JH379455.1 GCF_000235885.1 Leyella stercorea DSM 18206 | reverse complement strand
TTGGTTGAGGTTGTTCGCCATGCCAATGAGGTGCTTGGCGATGGCTACCGTCTCTGCGCTGTGTCCGCTAACCACCTCGCCGTTCAAGGCGGACTCACGGATGTACTCCGCCAACTTGCGGTTGGCTTTTCTCGCCCTCAGCCTCAATGCCTCGTAGCTTGGCTTCGAGAACTTCACCGTGACAGACTTCGACAGCTTGCGAACCCTGCCTGTGGGCGGTCTTCCGCCCTTTCTCCTGTTCTGTTCCTGTATGCTTGTCATTCGATATACTGTTTACAGTTGGTACACTCACTTTCTGCGACCGTCGGGAGCAAAATTCCTCCGCCCTCATGGTGGAGCGAGGCGTTTTGGGGTTCCCAAAACATAACCTCGCTCCCTCTCAGAACACGTTAGTTGGAACTACAGCCTTTCAGCTATCCACGTCCAAGGTCGCAGACCTTAATTCTCATAATTTGCGCCAAGCCTCGAAGTCCTCTTCATAAAGGCTTAGGTGGTGGCGCACGATGTTCTCGATGATGCCCGATACGCTCATGCGTCTCCCTCCGAGGATGCGGACGACACGATCAAGACGGTCTCGTACATCGGAACTGACGAAGACTGGCTTGCGGTCGTCAATCCTTGGAACCTGGAGGAAGGTCTGCTGATACTCCTCCAATGTCGCCTTGCGCTGCTTGCCGCTGATGCGCTTCTGCGGATTCGGTGGCGATTGAGCCTCGTTCGTTGATGTTTCCTCTCTATAGGGAGTTGTTGCAGCAACTTTCTCTACAATTGCTCTCAACTCTGGGTTCTCTACATCATCATAGAGAGAATTACAACTACTTGGATTGGCTTTGTTGCCATACGTAGATGGTTTAACAAAATCCAAATACTCTTTTTCCATCAGCTCCTTTTGCCCAGGAGTCAAGACTGCATCTTTTGTTTTTGCCATAACTTACATTGTTTTATTTGTTAGTATAGTGGTCACGGTT
>NZ_JH379454.1 GCF_000235885.1 Leyella stercorea DSM 18206 | reverse complement strand
ACTGTGAAGAGCTGTGCCTCACCGTTAGCAGCGTGGATGCCGCTGATTGCTGTCTCCGAATCCTCCTTGTAGTTGAACTCACCCTCGTAAGAGATAGAACCACCTTCGAGATTGAAGAACATCTCGATTTCGTTCTCAGAGAGCTCCTTCCATTCGAACGTTGCGCTGATAGCTGCTCCGAAGAACTCTGTTGTAGCGTTGTCGGAAGTAGTCATTAAGAATATTCCCTCCGGTGTTACTGTTCCATTCTCATCATCGCCCTCTGCGAGCGGGTCGAGAGCAGGCTCATCGGTATCAAACTTACCAACGAACACGAGGTCGGCAGTCTTACCGTTGAGAGTGATGTCCTTCAGAGTCACCTTGCACGAATTGTCAGAGTACTTGATGATGTTCACCTCTGCCTTGTCGGTCTTGAAGAGGTCGAGAGACTCGTCCTCCGACTCAAGGTTGAAGATGTGGAGGTTGCTCTTGTATGTCTTGTTCGATGTCTCTGTCACCTCTGGCTCTGAAGGCTCTGTGGTGCCGAAGTCGTCGGTGCCGAAGGTATACTTCAGTGTCACCTTCTTGCCGTTATGCACAATAACACAAAGAGGGCATGGCGGAATGCCATGCCCTCTTATTTGTAATATTTGCTTGGTTGCTGCACCCTATAGGGGGTTATTGCAAACCTTTTACTTCTTCTATTGATAAACCTGAGCCCTGTGCAACCTGCTCTACGGTAAATCCCATTGCAAGGAACTGCTTCGCAATAGCCTTCTTCTCTTCCGCACGTCCTTCCGCACGTCCTTCCGCACGACCTTCCGCACGTCCTTCCGCACGTCCTTGTTTCATACCTTTGGCGTGTCCTTCCGCATGACCCTCCGCGTGTCCTTTCTCTCGTGCTTCGCGCTCTGCAGC
>NZ_JH379453.1 GCF_000235885.1 Leyella stercorea DSM 18206 | reverse complement strand
AGTAACATGATCAGACTATTTTGGGTTTCTCAAAATATTGCAAACGTAATTTCTTTATATAAATAATTTATTATATGCACTTAAATCGTCTTCTAAATATGCTTCTAAATAACACATCAAATTCTTGTATCGTGCCATTCCATTACTATCATAAACCCATATTTCTGGTTCATCAACTTCATCTAACCAAACTATATAAATTCTTTCAAAGCTATTTACATCTGCTGCAAAAACACTAATGCGATTATCTTTAAATAAGCTACAAGCATCGTTAGGCCAGTTTTGCGAACATGAATGTAATTGATGTTTTATGTTTTCTATATATGAAGTTGGTTTTTCTTTCCATAACTCTTTCATATCATCAATGCTTAACCAATCCCCATGGGTAGCATTTTCCCAACTTCCAAAATTATTATAACGTTCCCTAAGCATTGGAGATATACGTCTATAAATTCCTGTTTGCAAAGTTGGGATACAATCAATCTCCACTTTACAAATATAAAGATTCGATGGAAGTGAAGTTAATTCATTATTAATATGTTTAGCCTTAATAATTAAGTCTTTAATATTATTCATAGCTACTAATCGATAATTATTACAGAAACCTGTTGGCGGAATTAAAAAACCGCCTGA
>NZ_JH379452.1:15806-16195 GCF_000235885.1 Leyella stercorea DSM 18206 | reverse complement strand
CCGTGGGTTCTGTGGGAATATAGTTCTCCCACAGATTGCACTGATTCTCACAGATGGTTGGTTGCGTTAGGGGCTGCGTGGGTACGGCAGGATGCCATACCCTCCTACATCTGTGTAAATCCGTGCTATCTGTGGGAGACCCTTCTCTACAAGAAGCTTCTGTGCGTTCCGTGGGTTCTGTGGGAATACAGTTCTCCCACGGATTGCACTGATCAACACAGATGGTTGGTTGCGTTAGTGGCAGCGTGGGTATGGCAGGATGCCATACCCTCCTACATCTGTGTAAATCCGTGAAATCTGTGGGAGACTCTTCTCTACAAGAAGCCTCTGTGCGTTCCGTGTGTTCTGTGGGATATAGTTCTCCCACAGATTTCACAGATTCTCACAGA
>NZ_JH379452.1:0-15796 GCF_000235885.1 Leyella stercorea DSM 18206 | reverse complement strand
GTGGGTACGGCAGGATGCCATACCCTCCTATACGATGGGGAGCGAGATGCCCTGTATCTTCTGATAGATGTCGAGCGCGAAGATGTCGGTCATACCCGAGATATAATCGATGACAGCCATGACACGCGTAGCGAAGTCGTCGCTGTTGATGTCGTACTGACTGCTGAAGCGCTTGCGCAGCTGCTCCGAGTGGAACTTGCCAGGAGCGGTAGCAGCCTCGATGAGTGTGTCCATCAGCGTCTCCATAATCTTATAACCCGACAACTCCACGTCGAGCACCGGCTTCGAGTTGTATATACGCTGCACGCTCACCTCCGTGCAGTGGCGATACGCATCGCGCACGAGCGGAGCTACGTGGTCGATGAGCGAGCCTTGCAGCGTGCCGGCGAGTATCTCCTGTTCATGCTGCACGAATGCCTTCGCACACTCGCTTTCGAGCAGTCCGATGGCGCAGGCACGCATATACACAATCTTCTCGTTGTTGTCGGTGATGCCCTCCTCCTCGATGCGGTCGAGAATATTCTTACGCGACTCGTCGCTGAAGAAACCCAACAGCAACTCACTCGCCTCGCCGTAGGAGAGGATGCGCAGCTTATGAGCATCCTCTATGTCCATTATCTCGTAGCAGATGTCGTCGGCAGCCTCAACAAGATATACCAACGGATGGCGTGCGTAGCGCAGCGGTTCGCCCTCAGCCGAGAGGCGCAGCATACCGAGGTCGTCGGCGATGCGCTGAAACGCCTCCTGCTCGAAGCAGAAGAAGCCGAACTTGCCTTTCTTGCCGGCACACTCACTCGAATACGGGTACTTCACGATGGAGGCAAGCGTGGAGTAGGTCATCACGAAACCGCCGTCGCGTCGTCCGTGAAAGCGGTGCGTGAGCAGTCGGAAGGCGTTGGCGTTACCCTCGAAGTGCGTCAGATCCTCCCACATCTGCGCCGACACACGTTCCTTCAGCGCCAGTCCGCGGCCCTCGCGAAAGAACGCCTGTATAGCCTTCTCGCCAGAGTGTCCGAACGGCGGATTGCCCATGTCGTGCGCCAGACACGCCGTGCTCACGATGGTGCCCAGCTCCTCGAAGAGCGTACCCGCGAGTTCGGGGTGCACACGCTTCAGCGCACGCGCCACGTCGCTGCCCAGCGACATGCCCACGCTCGCCACCTCAAGCGAGTGAGTGAGGCGGTTGTGAACGAAGATGCTGCCTGGCAGCGGAAACACCTGTGTCTTGTTCTGCATACGACGGAACGGAGCCGAGAAGATAAGGCGGTCGTAGTCGCGTTTGAACTCCGAGCGGTCGTCGTGACGCTCGGGGTGGCGCAACTCCTGTCCGAGTCGCTTGTTCGATATGAGTTGTTGCCAATTCATTGCCATAATCGTTTTGTTTTGTTTATAGCACAAAATTAAAACTAATATTCCAAATAGACAAGAAGATTATTCACTCTGCTACCTATTTCCACTTTTTTAATACTCTAAAAAGGCGTAATCTCATTATAATTAAGTACTTTTGCAATTTGAAACATTACGTAACGTAAACCACAACAGAACACATAATGGTAAAAATAAAGATAGTGAACCGTGGCTCGCAGCAGCTTCCTGCTTACGCCACACCGCAGAGCGCAGGCATGGACTTGCGCGCCAACATCGTAGAACCCATCACGCTGCAGCCTATGGAGCGTCGCATCATACCCACCGGTCTGCACATCGCGCTGCCCGAGGGCTACGAGGCGCAGGTGCGCCCACGCTCAGGCTTGGCTCTGAAGCACGGCATCACCGTGCTCAACTCGCCTGGCACTATCGATGCCGACTATCGTGGCGAATTGGGCGTGCTGCTCATCAACCTCTCCACCGAGCCCTTCGTGATTGAAGCCGGCGAGCGCATCGCACAGATGGTCATAGCACGCCACGAGCAGGGCGAGTTCTGTCTCGTTGAGGAGCTTGACGAAACAGAGCGCGGCGAGGGTGGCTACGGACACACCGGAGTGAAATAAGTAGGAGGCTACGGCATTCTTGCCGTAGCCATCAACAACAGAAATATAAATTTGCAATGGCTACGGCAGGAATGCCGTAGCCTCCTACGGTTAGCCCTCCGTCGGCAACTCACTTCCAAACAATTAAAGAAGAAGAAAATGAAGAAATACATACTCGTTGCGATAGCCATGGCAGTTGTCGCTCCGCTCTTAGCTATCGGCGGAGCACGCACGGGCACATCGGTCGACATGAAGTGCGACACGATGACCATCTCTGCCGACTCGCTACTGAAGGAGACTCCACTATTCGACCGCCTGTACCTCGACGCAGTGTGCCGACAGATTGCGGGCGACTCCACAACATCAGCACTGTTAGAGCGATGCCACGAGATGCGCCCCGACGCTGCTGAGGTGTACTACTCGTTAGCCCACTCGTACCTAAAGCAGGGCAACGACTCGCTCGCAAGAGTGAACATGCGCCGAGCTGCCGAACTGCAACCCGACAACGACAACTACCTTGAGAACGTGGCGGAGACATACATCGACCAACGCGAGTACGACCGCGCCATCGAAGCCTATGAACAGCTCTACACACACCACCGCGACCGCAGCGACGTGCTCGAGCTATTGGTACGACTGTATAACGCAAAGAAAGACTACCACAAGATGCTCTCCACCATCGACCGCATGGAGCAAGCTGACGGACCAAGCGAGGAGATATCACTCATGCGCATGGGCATCTACGAGCAGCAAGGCGACAAGAAGAACGCCTACCGCATACTCCACGCGCTCACCAACGACCACCCCAACGAGCCGTCGTACAAGGTGATGCTCGGCAACTGGCTCATGCAGCACAACCGCAAGAGCGAAGCCTACAACTGGTTCAAGAGCGCACTGGAGGACGACAAGCAAAACGAATTCGCACTGAACTCACTCTACGACTACTACCGCAGCATGGGCGACGACACGAAGGCACGACAACTGCGCGACAACATACTGTTCAGTCCGCAGACCGACATAAAGACAAAGCTCTCGATGCTGCAGCAAGCGATACGCGAGAACGAACAGGAGCAGGGTGGCGACTCAACGGCTGTGCTCGCACTGTTCGACAAGATAATGCTCGCCACACCACGCAACGCCGAGCTATCCAATCTTAAGGCGATGTACATGCGAGTGAAGAAGATGCCGCAGGACAGCATCAACGCCGCATACGCACACACTCTCTCCTTCGAACCCGACAACCTGTCGGCACGCCTCACACTGGCACAGAACAAGTGGGAGGAGAAAAAGTGGAACGAAGTGGTTGACCTCTGCGACAAGGGCATACAGTACACGCCCGAGGAGCTGACCTACTACTACTTCATGGCACTTGCATACATACAGCAGGATAAGGATCAGAAGGCTTACGAAGCGTGCAAACGCGGACTCAACGAGATTGACTTGAACAAAGCCGACGAGCCAGAACGCAACATGGCATCGGACATGTACGGCATAATAGGCGACATGAGCTACACCGCAAACAACTACGACGAGGCGTTCAGCGCATACGAGAAGGCGATAACCATATACCCCGACAACATACAGGTGCTGAACAACTACGCCTACTACCTCTCGCAGCAGAACACGCAGCTCGACCACGCAGCCGAGATGAGCCTGCGAACGCTCAAGGAGGAGCCCACCAACGCCACTTATCTCGACACCTATGCCTGGATACTGTTCCTGCAGAAACGCTACGACGAGGCAAAGGCATACATCGACCTCACGCTGCAGAACAGCAAGAACCCCGACAAGGTGCTCTTAGAGCACGCAGGCGACATCTACCTCATGGCAGGCGACAAGGAGAAAGCCGTCAGCTACTGGAAGCAAGCCATAGAAGCCGGAGGCAACAAGGCATCGCTCGAACGCAAGATAAAGACACGCAAGCTGAAGTAGCAACACAAGTGCTGCCACAGCGTGCATAACCCGAACAACATAACAAAACAATATCAACAAGATGAAACATATACTTAGATACGCACCAATAGCTGCAGCCCTGCTGCTCATCACCTCCTGTGCGAGCAAGAAAGCCATCACCGACGGCACACAACTGCCAACACAGACCTCTAAGACAGACAAGAACGCCGAGAAGGAGGCTGCAAGACAGTCGCTACAGTTCGTGCAGCGCATCGCCAACAACAACGTGGCGACAGAGAACATCCTCACAAGTGGCGACTTCACGCTACAGTTGGGCAGCAAGGAGATTACGGTGCCAGCCAAACTGAGTATGCGCAAGGACGAGTGCATACGCATACAACTGCTCATGCCAATACTGCGCAGCGAACTGGCACGCATAGAGTTCACACCCAACTACGTGCTGCTCCTCGACCGCTACCACAAGGAGTATATCAAAGCCTCTTACTCCGAAGTGAGCTTCCTCGCCAACAACGGACTCTCGTTCTACAGCCTGCAAGCACTCTTCTGGAACCAGCTCATAGCGCCTGGCGCAAAGACCGTCACCGAGGCTGACCTGAAGAAATTCGTAGCCGACGTGGCAGCGGGCAGCTCACGAGTGCCCGTGACGCTCAAGGCTGGCAACATCACCTACAAGTGGAGCGTGGACGCAGCAACAGCACTCATCAAGGGTGCCGACATAACATACAAAAGTGCCACACACGGCACCTCGTCGCTCACGTGGACATACAACGACTTCAACACCGTAGGACAGAAGAAGTTCCCTACAACACAGCAGTTCGGCTTCAGCACCAACTACGGCGGAAGCAACCACGCTGCGCAGGTGACGCTACAGATGGCATCACCTAAGACCTCTACCAACTGGGACACAAAGACAGAGGTATCATCGAAGTATCGCAAGGTGGAAGTAGACGAACTGCTTCGCAAGATAACATCGCTGCAATAAAAGCCGGCACAACGCCGCAATAAACCCATCGAAGATAATGAACAAGTTGCTACACATATTAATCGCCACACTCCTCATCGCAGCCACGCCCAACATGGCTACCAGTGCCGACGCCCAACAGCAGAAGCGCACCACCACTGCGAAGAAACACACCACGCAGCGCAAGACAACAACCACTGCAAAAAAGAAAACCACTGCGAAGAAGAAAACCACAACTACGCAGCGCAAGAAGCAGGGCAAAGCAAAGCAGAACAACGCAAAGTACTCTACAGCCGAGATACGCGGACTGCAGAGCAAGCGTTCGGGCATACAGAAGGAGATAAAGAAGCAGGAGGCGGCTCTGCGCGCCAACAGAGCCGACGTGAAGAAGCGCCTCAACGACCTGCTTATACTCAACAGCGAAATCGACCGCCACAAGCAGAACATCGACGGCATACAGCGCGACATCACACACCTCGACGGCAACATCGATCTACTGAAGGCGCAGCTCGCCACGCTGCAGCAGCAGCTGAAGGAGCGCAAGGCGAAGTACGTGAAGTCGATGCGCTACATATCGCGAAAGCACACCATGCAAGACCGCCTCATGTTCATCTTCTCGGCGAAGAGCTTCACCGAGATGTACCGCCGTCTGCGCTTCGTGCGCGAATATGCTTCGTGGCAGAAAGCGCAGGGCGAGATGGTGAAAGCCAAGCAGGAGCAGGTGAACGAGAAGCAACAACAACTCGAACAGGTGCGCGGACAGAAGAACGTCATGCTCGACAAGGGCAGACAGGAGCACCGCGCGCTCGAGAGCAAGCAGAGTGAGCAGCAGACTATGGTCAACTCGCTGCAGAAGCAGCAGAAGACTATACAGAGCGTAATAGCGAAGCAGCGTAAGGACGCCAGCGCCCTCAATGCGCAAATCGACCGACTCATAGCCATAGAGGTAGAGAAGGCACGCAAGCGCGCTGAGGAGGAGGCACGTCGCAAGGCAGCAGAGGCAGCCGCAGCAAAGAAGCGTCGCGAGGCAGAATTGGCACGCAAACGTGCCGAGGCAGAGCGGGCACGCGCCGAGAACGAACGCCGTCTGCGTGAGGCACGCGAGGCTGAGGAGCGCGCTAAGCAGCGTGCACGCGAGGCTACCGCACAGCAGAAGGAGCGCGCCGAGCAACAGGCACGCGAAGCTGAAGCACAGCGCGAGGCTATAGAGCGCAAAGCAAAAGCCGACGAGCGACGCTCATCGAAGGAGTTGGCAGAGGCTAAGCGCGACGCAGAGCAGACCTACACCGTGTCGTCGGTAGACCGCATGATGTCGGGAGGCTTCAAGGCTAACCGCGGACGCCTACCGATACCGCTCACCGGCGGTTGTCGCATCGTGTCGCACTACGGACAGAACACCATCGAGGGTCTGCGCGGCGTGACACTCGACAACAAAGGCATCAACATAAAGGGACAACCAGGCTGTCAGGCACGCGCCGTATACGACGGCGTGGTAAGTGCAGTGTACGGCATCGGCGGTCAATGGCTCGTCATGGTGCGCCACGGCGTGTACATCTCCGTATATTGCAACCTCACATCGGTGAGCGTGCATCGCGACCAGAAGGTGTCTACCGGCCAGGCACTCGGAGCAGTCGGCGGCGACAACATACTGCAGTTCCAGCTGCACAAGAACAGCACCCGACTCAACCCTGAGCCGTGGCTTAGACGATAAAACGCCAGAAACAGGGTAGAAAACCCTTTAAATATTTGCTTACGTTGCAGAAAATTAGTAATTTTGCATCGTTCAGTGGAATGAGGGGCTCCGAGAGAGCTCCTCATTTTTATTTATAATTGAAATATATGATAAACAAAGACACCGTAAGAAGTATCGTAGAAGAGTGGCTTGACGGCAAGGAGTACTTCCTTGTTGACATCGAGATAAGCCCCGACGACCGTATCGTAGTAGAAATTGACCATGCCGACGGCGTGTGGATTGAAGACTGCGTAGAATTGAGCCGTTTCATCGAAGACCACCTCAGCCGCGACGAAGAAGACTATGAACTTGAAGTAGGCTCAGCCGGACTGGGACAGCCGTTCAAAGTGGCTCAACAGTACCACTGCTTCGTAGGCAAGGACGTAGAAGTGCTCGACGCAGACGGAAAGAAGTACAAAGGCGTACTCAAAGCCGTAGAGGGCAACGACTTCACTGTGACGGTGCAGGAGAAGCAGAAAGTGGAAGGCAAGAAGCGCCCACAACTCGTGGAGACCGACTACACCTTCCAGATGGACAAAGTGAAATATACAAAATACTTAATAAATTTCAAATAAGCTATGGCAGCAGTAAAAAAAGACGACGTGGTGAGCATGTTCGACTCTTTCAAGGAGTTTAAAGAGACAAAGAACATCGACCGCACCACATTGGTAAGCGTGTTGGAGGAGAGCTTCCGCAACGTTCTCGCAAAGATCTTCGGAAGCGATGAGAACTTCGACGTTATCGTGAACCCAGACAAAGGCGACTTCGAGATTTACCGCAACCGCGTGGTAGTGGCTGATGGCGAGGTAGAGGACGAGAACAAGCAGGTGTCGCTCACCGAGGCACGCAAGATAGAGCCCGACTACGAGGTGGGCGAGGACGTTTCAGAACGTGTCGACTTCGCTAAGTTCGGTCGCCGCGCCATCCTCAACTTGCGCCAGACCCTTGCTTCGAAGATATTGGAACTCGAGCACGACTCGCTCTACAACAAATATAAAGACCGCGTAGGTCAGGTAATCGCAGCCGAGGTATATCAGGTATGGAAGCGCGAGGTGCTCGTAGTTGACGACGAGAACAACGAGCTCATCCTCCCGAAGGCAGAGCAGATTCCGGCAGACGTATATCGCAAGGGCGAGACAATACGCGCCGTCATCGAGCGCGTTGACAACGAGAACAACAACCCGAAGATTATCCTCTCACGCACCAGTCCGATGTTCCTCCAGCGCCTTCTTGAGGCAGAGGTGCCCGAGATAGCAGAAGGCCTCATCGCCATCCGTCGCATCGCACGCATCCCTGGCGAGCGCGCCAAGATAGCAGTAGAGAGCTTCGACGACCGCATCGACCCGGTAGGCGCATGTGTAGGCGTAAAGGGTAGCCGTGTGCACGGCATAGTACGCGAGCTCTGTAACGAGAACATCGACGTAATCTGCTACACCGGCAACACAAAACTCTTCATCCAGCGTGCACTCTCACCGGCTAAGGTGTCGAGCATCAAGATTGACGAGGAGAACAAGAAGGCAGAGGTATATCTGAAGCCAGAGGAAGTGAGCCTCGCCATCGGTCGCAGCGGCTTGAACATCAAGCTCGCATCGCTGCTCACAGAGTACACCATCGACGTGTTCCGCGAAGTGTCGGAGGAGGACGCAGACGAGGATATCTACCTCGACGAGTTCGCTGACGAAATCGACCAGTGGGTTATCGATGCCATCAAGGGCATCGGTCTTGACACAGCAAAGGCAGTGCTCAACGCTCCGCGCGATATGCTCGTTGAGAAGGCAGACCTCGAAGAGGAGACTGTCGACAACGTGCTGAAGGTGTTGCGCGCCGAGTTCGAGTAAACAAGATACATATAAGGGAGTCTCAAAACCGCATGGTGTTTGAAGCTCCCTTAGCGAGTATCTAAACACTAACATATTTATAATCATAATTATTAAGGAAAAGGAAAGACGTAAAGCGGGTAGCTTTCTCCACGCTACGCCCCGAAAAAGGGCACGAGGCAGAAGCAGAGGTAGGCAGACGTTTTACTTTTTTACTCCTTTACTCTTTTACTTTTAAAACATCAAAATATGAGCATCAGGTTAAACAAAGCATTACGAGAGTTGAACATCGGGCTCCAGACGGCAGTGGAGTTCCTTGAGAAGAGAAGTGACCTTGGAGAAGTAAAGGCAGAGCCAAGCTTCAAGCTGAGCGACGCACAGTACGACGCACTCGCTGGAGCCTTCCAGCAGGACAAGGAGGTTCGTTCTCAAGCCGAGAAGCTCTTGCAGAAGAAGCCGAAAGAGAAGAAACGCAGCGAGGAGCCACAGGCTGAGCCACTCCTCAAGTCGTCTACTCAGCAGCAGTACAAGCCGCTGGGCAAAATAGACCTTGACAGTCTGAACAAGAAGCCAGCGCAGACAAAGCCAGCAACACCTGAGACTCATAAAGAGCCGCAGGCGAAGACTAATGCCGTAAGTCAGAAGCCGGCAACAAACGAAGCACCACAGAAAGCAAGCACAGAGGCTAACGTGGACAATCACAACAAAAATCAGAACACTGTGGGTCAGAACAAAGAGCACAAACAAGAAAAAAAGCAGGAGGTAAAGACTGCTACAAGCAACACAGCAAGCACCCCGAAGAAGGTGGAGGCTACAAACAATCAGGCTGAGACTGCAAAGACAGAAACAGACATCTTCACAACCAAGAGCGAGAAGAAGATGCTCAACGCACCAAAGGTGAACGTGTTGGGCAAGATTGACCTCTCTACTCTCAACCAGAGCACCCGTCCGAAGAAGAAGTCGAAGGAGGAGAAGCGCAAGGAGCGTGAGGACAAGGCTCAGCAGCAGCGCGGCGACAAGAAGAAACGCGAACGCATCAATAAGGTGCGCGTGGACATCAACGCTGCGTCGAACCAGCCCAACGGAGGCAATGGTGGCAAGCAGAACGGTGGCGGCAATGCCGGCACAAGCAACAAGAACAAGAAGAAGAACCGCAACCGCGGCGGACAGCAGAAGCCCGCTGAGGTGAACGACGAGGACGTAGCACGCCAGGTAAAGGAGACACTCGCACGCCTCACAAACAAGCAGAACCAGAACAAGAAGGGCGCGAAGTATCGTAAGGAGAAGCGCGAGGCTGCTCAGGAGAAGATAAACGAGGAGCTGCGCGAGGAGAAGAAGGAGAGCAAGACACTGAAGCTGACCGAGTTCGTTACCGTATCGGAGCTCGCTACGATGATGAACGTGAGCGTGAACCAGGTGATTGGTACGCTCATGAGCGTGGGCATCATGGTGTCTATCAACCAGCGTCTCGATGCCGAGACCATCAACCTCGTGGCTGAGGAGTTCGACTTCAAGACAGAATACGTAAGTGCAGAGGTGCAGGAGGCTATCACCGAGGTGGAGGACGACGAGAACGACCTTGTTCCGCGCGCTCCGATCGTAACCGTGATGGGCCACGTAGACCACGGTAAGACCTCTTTGCTCGACTATATACGCAAGACAAACGTCATCGCCGGCGAGGCTGGCGGCATCACACAGCACATCGGTGCATACAACGTGCAGCTGGAGGACGGACGTAAGATTACGTTCCTCGACACTCCGGGTCACGAGGCGTTCACCGCTATGCGTGCCCGTGGTGCTCAGGTGACGGATATCGCCATCATCATCATTGCTGCCGACGACGCTGTGATGCCTACCACCAAGGAGGCTATCGCACACGCTCAGGCTGCCAACGTGCCGATGGTGTTCGCTATCAACAAGATTGACAAGCCGGGTGCCAACCCCGACCGCGTTCGCGAGGAGCTGGCAGGCATGAACCTCCTCGTCGAGGAATGGGGCGGCAAGTACCAGTGCCAGGAGATAAGCGCCAAGAAGGGCGTAGGCATCAGCGAACTCATGGAGAAGGTGCTCCTCGAAGCCGAGATGCTCGACCTCAAGGCTAACCCTAACCGCAAGGCAACGGGCTCTATCATCGAGTCGTCGCTCGACAAGGGTCGTGGCTACGTGTCGACAGTGCTCGTAAGCAACGGCACACTGCGCGTGGGCGACAACATCATCGCCGGCACATCATGGGGCCGCATCAAGGCCATGTTCAACGAGCGCAACCAGCGCATACAGTCGGCAGGTCCGGCTGAGCCAGCTATCATCCTCGGCTTGAACGGTGCGCCGACAGCCGGCGACTCGTTCCACGTGCTCGACACCGAGCAGGAGACACGCGACATCGCCAACAAGCGTCTGCAGCTGCAGCGCGAGCAGGGCTTGCGCACACAGAAGCGTCTCACCCTCTCGGATATCTCTCACCGCATCGCTCTCGGTTCGTTCAAGGAGCTTAACATCATCGTTAAGGGTGACACCGACGGCTCTATCGAGGCTCTCTCCGACTCGTTCATCAAGATGTCTACAGAGAAGATCAAGGTGGACGTTATCTACAAGGCAGTAGGTCAGATCTCGGAGAGCGACGTAACGCTCGCCGATGCTTCCGACGCTATCATCGTGGGCTTCCAGGTGCGCCCGTCTGCCGCAGCACGCAAGCTGGCTGAGCAGGAAGGCGTAGAAATCAACACCTACTCTGTCATCTACGACGCTATCGACGACGTCAAGTCGGCTATGATCGGTATGCTCGACAAGGTGAAGAAGGAGGTTATCACCGGTCAGGTGGAGGTGCGCGAGGTGTACAAGATCTCGAAGGTGGGCACCGTTGCCGGCTGCTACGTCACAGAAGGCAAGGTACACCGTGCCGACCGTGCTCGTGTCATCCGCGACGGTATCGTGGTTCACACCGCCGACATCGCTGCCCTCAAGCGCTACAAGGACGACGTTAAGGAGGTGGCTACCAACTTCGAGTGCGGTATCTCGCTCGTCAACTTCAACGACATACAGCAGGGCGACGTGCTCGAGACATTCACCGAGATTGAGGTTAAACAGACACTGTAATACAGGAATTAGTTATAATCATAGATATAATGAACTTACTTGAACACATTGTTGCTCGTGCAAAGAGCAACAAACAACGTATCGTGCTCCCTGAAGCAACAGAGGAGCGCACACTGAAGGCTGCCGACCGCGTCCTCGCTGACGAGTTGGCTGACCTCATCCTCATCGGCAACCCCGACGAGCTGAAGACTCTCGCCGCAAAGTGGGATCTTCACAACATCGACAAGGCTACTGTCGTAGACCCGTTGAACAACCCGAAGGCAGAGGAGTACGCAGAGCTCCTCGCCGAGCTTCGCAAGAAGAAGGGCATGACTATCGAGCAGGCTCGCGAACTCGTGAAGAACCCGCTCTACCTCGGCTGCATGATTATCAAGACCGAGGGTGCTGACGGTCAGATCTCTGGTGCGCTGAGCACCACCGGCGACACTCTCCGCCCTGCGCTGCAGATCATCAAGTGCGCTCCCGGCGTGACCTGCGTGAGCGGTGCTATGCTCATGCTCACCCACGAGCACCAGTACGGTGACGACGGCATCATCGTCATGGGCGACGTAGCCGTTACACCGGTTCCGACAGCAGAGCAGCTGGCTCAGATCGCTGTTTGCACAGCGCAGACAGCACGCTCGGTGGCTGGCATCCAGGACCCACGCGTAGCTATGCTGAGCTTCTCTACAAAGGGCTCTGCAAAGCACGAGGTGGTAGACAAGGTGGTAGAGGCTACACGCCTCGCTCACGAGCTGGCTCCAGAGCTGAAGCTCGACGGCGAGCTGCAGGCTGACGCAGCCCTCGTTCCGGCTGTTGGCGAGAAGAAGGCTCCGGGTTCTCCTATCGCCGGCCACGCCAACGTTCTCGTTGTGCCGTGCCTCGAGGTGGGCAACATCTCGTACAAGCTCGTTCAGCGCTTGGGCGATGCGCTCGCTATCGGTCCGATCCTCCAGGGCATCGCACGCCCAGTGAACGACCTCTCGCGCGGTTGCTCTGTAGAGGACATCTACTACATGGTGGCTATCACAGCTTGCCAGGCAATGGACGCTAAGTAACAACTCAAAACTCAAAAATCAAAGTAATGAAGATATTGGTTCTTAATTGTGGCAGCTCTTCAATCAAATATAAGCTGTACAATATGGACGACAACTCAGTGCTGGCAGCAGGCGGCGTTGAGCGTATCGGTCTTGATGAGGCATTCATCAAAATCACTCTGCCTAACGGCGAGAAGAAGAAAATCATGCACGACATGCCCGACCACAAGGAAGGCGTCAACTTCGTGTTCCAGTGCTTGCTCGACCCTGAGTTCGGCGCAATCAAGTCGCTCAGCGAGATCGACGCCGTAGGCCATCGCATCGTGCAGGGTGGCGACCTCTTCGAGAAGAGCGTCATCGTCGACAAGTCGGTAGAGGACGGCATCGAGAGCCTCTGCGACCTCGCACCGGTACACAACGCCGGCCACCTGAAGGGCTTGCGCGCCGTAGACAAGCTGATGCCGGAGGTGCCGCAGGTGTGCGTGTTTGACAACGCCTTCCACAGCACCATGCCCGACTATGCTTACCTCTACGCTGTGCCTTACGAGCTCTACGAGAAGTATCACGTATGTCGCTACGGCTTCCACGGCACCAGCCACCGCTACGTATCGCAGCGCGTGTGCGAGTTCCTTGGCCGCGACATCAAGACACAGCGCATCATCACCTGCCACATCGGCAACGGTGCGTCGGTGTCAGCCGTTAAGTTCGGCAAGTGCATCGACACCTCTATGGGTCTCACTCCGCTCGCTGGCGTAATGATGGGCAGCCGTTCTGGCGATATTGACCCGTCTGCCGTTACCTTCCTCATGGAGAAACTCGGCAAGAAGCCGCAGGAGATGGCTGACTTCCTCAACAAGGAGAGCGGTGTGCTCGGCATCACAGGCATCTCTTCTGACATGCGCGAGGTAGAGAGCGCTGCTGCTGAGGGCAACGAGCGCGCACAGCTCGCTCTGAAGATGTACAACTACCGCATCAAGAAGTACATCGGTGCTTACGCTGCCGCTATGGGTGGTGTGGACATCATCGTATGGACAGCCGGTGTAGGCGAGAACCAGGTGGGCACTCGCCTTGAGGCTTGCTCAGGTCTTGAGTTCCTCGGCGTAGAGATGGATGCCGAGGCTAACAAGGTGCGTGGCGAAGAGGCTATCATCTCTACTCCAGAGTCTAAGGTAACAGTTTGCGTCATCCCGACCGACGAGGAGCTGATGATTGCTAAGGACACCATGGCACTGCTTCAGAAGTAATCAGTTGTCTTTTGCCGCGGCGTGTGGCTTCGCAGCCTCAGCTTCGACGGCATAAGCCATAAACATAAACCCAAATCGGTCATTAGAAAAAACTTCTTGTCATTTTCTAATGACCGATTTGGGGTTAATGCTCATTGTGATATTTTTGTTTTACCTTTGCAAAAAATAAATAGCTATGAAATTAAAAACTTTATTATTCTGTTCATTGTTGGCACTAGGATTTGTATCTTGCGGTGGTGATGACAATGATGACAATGAAAATGGATCCGGCAGCACATCTACCGAAGTTATCAATGGACACAAATTTGTAAACCTTGGTTTACCTTCAGGAACCTTATGGGCTGAAACAAATGTTGGTGCAAAATCTAAATCAGACATTGGCGATTACTATGCATGGGGAGAAATTGAAACAAAAGATTCATATAAAGAATCTAATTATAAGTGGTCAGAAGGATATCATGGTAGTGTTCTGTTACCAGAAGATGATGTTGCCACACAAAAATGGGGTGCTGGCGTGCATATACCAACCAAGGAGCAAGCACAAGAGCTTGTAGATAACTGTAAATTCGTTTGGACATCTGTAAAAGGACAAAATGGATACAAGGTTGTAGGTAAAAATGGTAATTCTATTTTCCTGCCAGCAGGAGGGTACTATTCTCCCAATCCTTCTCACACTAAGCTTGTATGTATTTACTGGCTAAATTATCATGGCGGGCGTTTGTTCTTAGATTATACCTGTGCTGGTACAGATGACGAACTGTGTGTAGAATTCAACAATAATTATAATGGTCAGTTAGTTCGTCCCGTTGCTTCTATATAAAAACAAATAACCAGATAAATCTATTGTAATAAGGGATGCTCTATAATAGGGCATCCCTTATTATTTTCTTATTTTACAATATCATTCAGTGTCTCCAAGCTATCTACCTTACCGTACTTTACATGGCAGCTCACTCAGAAAATAGAATTGAGGTGCATATATAGTTTGGCTACCAAATTGTGTTAATTGGTAGCCAAATATATTGCTGTTTCAATTAAAAATCGTATCTTTGTGCCATAAACAAATAGTATTGATTATGGTTGTAGTTAGCACAAGAGACTTTCGCACTAATCAGACTAAGTATCTGAATTTGGCAAAAGCAGGAGAGCACGTAGTCCTAAAATCGCGTGCTGGCAGTTTCCGCATCTTCCCCGATGACGGAAATGATACCATTGACGCACCGCGCGACTTAATGAAAGAACTCAAAAACGCTTTGACGGAGGTAAAGGAAGCCATTGCCGGAAAGCGTAAACTTCAATCTGCAGAAAGTTTGCTCGATGAGTTGTAATATTACAGTATCGGTTTCTGACGACTTTGCAAAAGAAGCAAAACGTCTCGCTAAGAAATATCCAAGTTTTAAACAAGACTACAAGGATTTTCTCGATAGTATTAAAGAGAACCCTCTGCAAGGCGATGAGATTACAAAAAACATACGCAAAATCCGTATGGCTATCAAATCAAAAGGCAAAGGTAAATCTGGTGGAGCAAGAGTCATCACGTTCAATGTTCTTACCAATATCGAAAATGGTCTGGTTGTTTTACTTCTTCTCTATGATAAAGAGGAGGCGTCTACTGTCAAGACCGATGTCGTAAAGCAAATGGTGCGCGACATGGGATTTGAAATGTAACGAAATTCTACAAATCCTTTACAATGGGTGGAGTATTTTGAACTAAAATAATTCTTTTATAATTTGATTTGTACCCCAGAACCAAGTCTTTTCGTTCTGTGCCAATCTGTGCATTCTGTGGGAGAATCTTATCAGCAAGGCACCATTCTATTATAAAATAACATTTAGCAAACATTATAAAAAAAATGTTTTGCGAAAACATCTACCATATCTGTCAGTCTCGCTTCAACTCTCTGAATACCAATAATATAAAGACTGACAGATACACCCAAAAACGGAAATATCTACCAGTCCATCTACCAGTCTATCTGCCATACCCTCCTGCGCAACCGGAACATCATTCCACCACAACCTGTCTTTTTTTAAATAAGGTTGACACCCTAA
>NZ_JH379451.1 GCF_000235885.1 Leyella stercorea DSM 18206 | reverse complement strand
AAGTATGCGCTAAATTAATTCCGCCAACGGGTGATTTAAAATACCAAATCTACTATTTTCATTGTCTCCTCTAAATCTTTTTAATAAACGCGCTCGGTATATATGCAGTTGTCACCATGCATATTCCGTCGAGTTCCACCACAACTCTTTGTTGTCCTGCCACGCGAGCCACTCGCCCCACGATGCCTTTGAAATCCCCTTCTATGATGCGCACAAGGTCACCGTTGCGGTAATGGCATTGGTCGGGGTGTATCAATCTGATATGTTCGTTGTCGATTGATGTGATGCGTATGAAATTCATCATTGCGTTGTAAGGAATAATAAGAGGAATGTTTTTGCCGTCGTTTTTGGTTCGGAAATGGTCGAAATAAAACGATATGAGGTTTTTTGTATTGGTCTTGTCGCTGATAGACTTTACAATGTGGTCTATCGTTTCTAATTTTGAGTAGACGAAGAGTAGACTGTGGAGCATTGGGGTGGTGACTCGTCGGTTGCGACCGTTGATGTTGCGAATGGTGTAGCGTACAGGCATGTACACCTCTATGCTTTCTTGGGTAGATAGAACGTCGTGGGCTTTTAGCACTCTACCGTAGGTGATACGCAGCACGAACCAATGCTTGTCGGGATCTTTACAGAATCGTTCTTGCGCCTTTGGCAATTCGTTAGTCACGGGATTTTTGTTGTGTATATTGTGTTGATTGAAGGACATTTTCTACCGACACCCCTGTATGTGAGCCATAGGCTTCGGGGATGGAGGGCGTGTCAAAACTCCCAATATAAAT
>NZ_JH379450.1:158482-164580 GCF_000235885.1 Leyella stercorea DSM 18206 | reverse complement strand
ATTGTTAAAAACACAACAATATTATTTGATCCTCACCCTCAACACCTGCATCACCATCGACCGCAAGAAGCGAAGCCGCCGGAAAGCCTTGCTGTCAATGGATGTCGACTATTTCAACGATGAGGAGAAGTCTACCGCCCAAGTGCGTATGCTGCACGAGCGCATAGCCCGACTGCAGCCGCTCGACAGAGCCATCGTTCTGCTCTGGCTCGAGCAAATCAGCTACGACGAGATAGGCGACATCGTGGGCCTGAGCGCAAAGAACGTCTCTGTGCGTCTGGCGCGAATAAGAGTGCAACTGAAGAATATGTCAAACGAATGAAAACAAGACCATTATGGAAAACAATAATCAAAACACCGAACTCGAGCTTATGCGCTCGCAGATGGAAGACTTCAAGGCGCAGCTCGACAAGCAGAAGATAGTGAACGAGAAGATGATTATAGGCTCGATGAAGAAGAGCATGTTGTGGATAAAGCGCTACGTCTACTTCGAGTGCAGCCTCGTGCCGCTCATCGCCGTGTCGTGGTTCGCTATCAAGGAGTACGCCCACCTTTCGTGGCTCAACTACGCCTTCCTCATGACTATGGTTATAGTAAGCGTCATCGCAGACTACCGCATCAATGTTTCGGCTATTAGCGATGCCGACTACAGTCGCAACAACCTTCTCACTACCATCAAGAAGCTCACACGCATGAAGCGTCTGCGCTCTATAGAGATGATGATTGAGGTGCCGACATTATTTATCTGGCTCTTGTGGAGCGGCATAGAGGCATGGATATATATGCCAGCCGACGCACCCGACTGTGCGCGAGCCGCTGTATACGGCGGCATTGTTGGCGGTGTCATCGGTGGCGTCTGCGGTTTGATTTTCGCCTTCCGCATCTTCCTCAAGATGCAGCGCACGAACGACGAAGTGATAAGTCAGATTAACGAACTTAACGCATAAATTTCTCTCTCTTTCCTGCCCAGTACGTTGTGAAGTGTACTGGGCTTTTTATTTCTTAAGCCTTTTTGAATAGCCGCGCCACGAAGTTGGACCCTTCGAGCACCACCATGAAATTCCAGAAATAGAACATCTGCTCATCGTAGACATAGCTGAGCGCTGCGCCGAGGAGGCAGAAGACGAAGCAGGCGGGCGAATGTTTTTTAATTGCATCCATGCAGTCGTCCGTAGACACCTTGCGTCTGAAGATGCCCACGATGCCCGCAACGAGCACTACGCCTAACACCACAGCCAAGCCGCACAAGGCGTACCAGTAAGCGTCCCACTTGCCCAACAGCGGCTCCAGCGCAAAGAACAAAAGAAAAAGCGCGTAGCCCGCGTTTGCCAATGATACCTTGTTTTTCATATTCTTATTACGGTTTGTTTAATTCTGCAAATTTAAGTAAAAGAGTTGCTACTTGCAAGCACTGCGCCGCATTTTTTATCCGTGTCACCTTTGCCGAATGGATTTTTATTAATACATTTGCATTAGACATACAGATTATAAACAACAACGATATGAAGACACTCAAGACTATGCTTATGGCTCTGGCGTTCATCGCAGCTCCCGCAGCCATCCGTGCGCAGGCACCAGCTGATGCTCCTGCGGCTACGGTTACAGACCTCGACCAGAAGTACGCCACCGACCTGCTGAAGGCAGGCGCAGATGCGCCCGACATCACGCTGAACACCATCGACGGCAAACCTTTCGCGCTGAAAGACCTGCGCGGACGCTACGTCGTGCTCGACTTCTGGGCTTCGTGGTGCCCCGACTGCCGCAAGGACTCGCCGTTCATCATGCAGCTCTACAAGAAGTTCGGCACCAAGGGCGTGGCTTTCGTGGGCGTGTCGTTCGACAAGAACCTCGAGTCGTGGAAGAACGGCGTGGCTAAGCTCGGCATCGAATACATGCAGGTGAGCGACTTGAAGCCGATGCGCGAGTCGCCCGTGGCTGAAGCTTACCACGTGAAGTGGATACCTACCGTCTACGTCATCGACCCACAGGGCAAGGTGGTGCTCGCCACTGTCGTGTCTGACAAGGTGAGCGCATATCTCCACTCCGTTTACCCCGACTGCGCCGAGTAGGATGACGCTTACGACAGACATATTGCACACATGGTTCAGGCAGTTCAACGCCGATTATTTCGGCGATGAGCTGCCTGTGCCTCGTATTGCGCTGTCGAAGGCTCGCACCCGTCTGGGCACCATGTCGTGCCGCCGTGTGCGCAAGCTGCTGCGCTGGACGTACACCGACTTCACCATACGCATCAGCACCTACTACGAGTGCTCGGAGCGCGAGTTTCAGGAGACGCTGCTGCATGAGATGATACATCTTTATATAGCGTATCACAACATCACCGATACATCGTCGCACGGCAAAGAGTTCCGTCAGATCATGCAGCGGCTGAATAGCGAGCACGGCTGGCACATCACCGTCTCGACATCGATGCACAAGCATAAGCTCACACCGTCACACCCCGATAACTCTCCTGCTTCTTTTCTTGTTCTTGCCCTTGTGCTTGACGATGGTACCCGGATGCTTTCGGTTGTCAATGTGCGTTCGGCACTGAAGGTGGATGCGTTGGCACGCCGCACGCATCGCATCGCCGACCATCGCTGGTATATGTCGCAAGACCCTTACTTCCGCGACTTCACCTGCGTGCGTTCTCTGCGTGCGCGTCGCGTTTCTATGGATGTATATAACGAAAAAACGGCTGCCATGCAGCCGTTAGTGTTGAAGGAACCGTAACCCTCCGCGCAAGATATTGTTAGAGATACGCCGTTGCGTATCGCTTATGGTGTTGTTGTAACCTTTGCGTAGCAGACTGTGTCCCATACCTCTCCATTCAGATTGCAGACCGAACATGTCGAGCATGGTAGGGTAGAGGTCAATCTGGTTTATACTTCCCACGTAGAACATTTCGGCAGCGATGTGCGTGTTGGCTATTATCAGTGGCAGGCTCATCGACCAGTCGTCCATGCCCAAGCTGCCCTCCTTCGGTTCGTGGTCGGAGCAGACTATGAGCACGGTGTTGTCATACTGCCCGCTGCGTTTTAGATAGGCTATGTAGCGTTCTATCTGCAAGTCGGTGTAGAAACACTTGTCGAGATAGTGGCAGAATTCTGCAGAGAAGCGACTCGGGTAGTTGAACGGTGACCTCACGGGTGTCTCGGCGAGGAAGTCGGTGTCGTAGCTGCCGTGCATGCTGAGCGTTAGTATTATGTTCATGTATGGTTCTTGCAGTTTTACGTTCTGCAGTCGGTTGAATATCTCCTCGTCTTGACACCAGTAACCGTTCTCGTAGTTGCCCAGTTCTATCGTATGGTCTATGCCGTAGCTGAGGTTAGCCTCGTTCTGATGCCAGAAGAAGCGGTTCGTAGGTATAGTGATATACGTGTGATAGCCCTTCTGTTCGTGCAGCAGTCGGGGCAGAGCCGCCACGCGGTTCTTTATGATGCGCTGCACCGACATCTCCGATTGGAGTGGCAGCAGTCCCGTGAAGTAGGAAATCTGCGCATCGCTCGACTCTCCGCCTCCGCGGTTAGATGTGACGTTGAGATTGTGGTAGTTTCTCGGATCTCTCATCAGCTCGTTGAGGCAGGGGGTCACCTCCTTGCCATCAATCTTCATCTGCGACGCCACCGACAGATACGACTCTACCATGATGAACACCACGTTCGGTTTACCCTTTACGCGTAGCGACTCGGGCAGCGGCTTAGCGTCTGCCGCTTTCTGCTTTATGAAAACGCCTATCTCGCGCACTTCCGCGTCGCTCAGTTCTACGTTCTTCGATGCACTTGCTATGTTGCCGTACACCTGCCCGAGGAGTATACCATTGCGCATGATGGCATATTCCTGGTTGAACATGAATTCCAGTTTCGTGTCCTCCCTGAAATCTATACTGTCTATCCATGCTTTCACGTCGTCAGCCGTGCGCCAGTGAACGGCAAGTTTCAGCGTGTAGAGCACGCAGGGCAGAACTATAAGTGTCAGCACCCAAAGCAAGTCGCGGCGCGTGCGCTTCGGTTCGATATGTCTAACGCCCCAACCGAACAGCAGTGTCGTAACCACGAGCAGCAGGTCGGTCCAGCAGAATGCGTGTGGCACGTATTGCATCCACCAAGAACCTCTGAAGTTGGCAGCCTCGTCGAGCACATCGGGTGTTATGTAGCGGTTGAAGAAGCGCGAGTAGACCATGTTTGCCACCACGAATACCATCAGTGTAGAGTAAGTGAGCACGAATGCCGACTTGCGCCTGCCCGCCGTGCACAGTAAGAATAACAGCAGTGTAGCCGCCACGTCTATCCATGCGCTCAGAAACGGTCGGGTGCCGCACCACTCGGACGAAATCTTAGAGAAGTAGACCTCGTAGTGCATGTAGCCCACGTTGATATACATAAGAAGGCACAAGAAGAGCATCAGAAGATGCTCTCTTGTGCCTTTTCTATTCAGGATTTCTGCTATATTTTTCAATATTTTGTTGGGTTGTTGCTTGAATAATGTCATTGGGCGGCGTTCGCAATCCGATCGGACGGCGGACGGAATCTGATCGGATGGCGGACGGAATCTGATCGGACGGCGAACGCGAGCGGTGGGATTACTTTGCAGGAACCTCTGCAAGAGTTTTCTTAACAAGCTCCCAGAACGGTGCGATTGTCT
Organism: Leyella stercorea DSM 18206; assembly: GCF_000235885.1. GTDB lineage: Bacteria > Bacteroidota > Bacteroidia > Bacteroidales > Bacteroidaceae > Prevotella > Prevotella stercorea. The sequence goes on along the minus strand of NZ_JH379450.1, from coordinate 159,936 downwards.
TGATGAGGCAACGCTCCGATGTGGTGTGAGGCGAGCGCATGGTCGGACCGAACGACACAACGTCGAGATGCGGATACTTGCCGAGGATGACAGAACACTCCAAACCAGCGTGGTCTACCTGCTCAATAGCCTCCTCACCGAACAAGTCGCGGTAGTGCTGCTCCATGAGGTGCAGAATCTCGCTGTCTGTGTTAGGATCCCAGCCGCCGTAGCTGCCGCTCATCTCCACCTTCATGCCAGCCATCGAGAATGTAGACTCGAGTGTGGTGGCGATGTACTCCTTCATGCTCTCGTTAGCCGAGCGTGCGAGCAGCTTGAAGTAAGCGTGACCGCCCTCGATGTTGATGATGGCGAGGTTAGAAGAAGTTTCAACCACAGATGGGAATACCGGAATCATGCGCAGCACGCCGTTGTGGCAGCCGTAGATAGCATCGAGCAGGTTGTCCTGAATTTCCTCAGGTGTCTCGAAAGCCGGTGTCTCCACGTCCTCGGTGAAGAACTGTATGTTCTCCTCAATAGTGCGGAACTCGTGGTTGAACAGCTTGCGCCATTCCTCTACGTTCTCCTTCAGCGCCTCCACGTTCTCCTTCGGCAGTGTGAGCACCACCTCGCACTCGAACGGGATAGCGTTGCGCATTGTGCCGCCGTGCCATGTAGCCAGGCGTGCGCCGTACTCGGCGATTGCCTTGTGCACGAAGCGAGCCATGAGCTTGTTGGCGTTGCCACGACCCTCGTTGATCTCCAGACCAGAGTGTCCGCCCTTCAAACCCTTCAGCAGAACCTTAACGGCTGCGTCTTCCTTGTCGGTCTCCACCTCCTTGTAGGCGAGTGTGGCTGTGATATCGATGCCACCAGCCGAACCTATCACGAATTTGCCCCATGTCTCAGAGTCGAGGTTGAGCAGGATGTCGCCCTGCAGCTCGTCGCATGGCAGGTCGTTAGCGCCGAACATGCCAGTCTCCTCGTCGGCAGTGATAAGACCCTCAACCGGTCCGTGAACCAGTGTCTTATCCTCCATGACAGCCATGATGGCAGCTACGCCGATGCCGTTGTCCGCACCGAGCGTTGTGCCCTTAGCACGTACCCACTCGCCGTCTACGTAAGTCTCGATAGGGTCGGTCTCGAAGTTGTGTGTTGACTCCTTGCTCTTCTGTGGCACCATATCCATGTGAGCCTGAAGGATAACACCCTTCTTGTTCTCCATACCAACTGATGCGGGTTTGCGCATCACAATATTTCCGGCAGCATCCTTGAAGCCTTCCACGCCTACGCGTGCTGCGAAGTCGAGCAAGAACTGCTGTACTTTTTCAAGATGACCTGATGGGCGCGGCACCTGTGTCAGTGCGTCGAAGTTGCGCCAGATACACTCGGGGTTAAGGTTTCTGATTTCACTCATAATGTTAAGGTTTTAAGTATGATAATATGTTGAGGTGTTGAGGTGTTGAGGTGTTGAG
>NZ_JH379450.1:134640-158472 GCF_000235885.1 Leyella stercorea DSM 18206 | reverse complement strand
TTGAGGTGTTGAGGTGTTGAGGTGTTGAGATGGTGAGATATGTTGTTGAGGTGTTGAGATGTGGTGTTGTTATGTTGAGGTGTTGAGATGGTGACAAATGCATATGTCAACACATCAACATCTCACCACATCAACTCAACAAATCTCACCACATCAACATCACACCATCACACCACCTTTTGTCCTGGTAAAGGACAAAACGGTCCACGCATACACGCCAAGTGCTACGACGAGGAGCGTCTGTACGGAGTGGACGATGAGCACGAAGTTGAGTGCGTCCACGTCGCCAACGCCGTAGAGGATGAGCATCGTCTTCACCGCGAAGTGCCACGGACCGGCACCGTTAGGTGTAGGCACGATGACCGCTATGCTGCCCACGATGAACGTGACGAGAGCACACGCCATACCTAAGTGTGCCGTAGCCTCGAAGCAGAAGAACGTGAGATAGTAGTGGAGGAAGTAGCTCGCCCAGATGCCTACCGTGAACGCCATGAAGAGCCACGGGTGCTTCACGGTGCGTATGGACATAATGCCCTGCCAGATGCCACGTATCATGTCGCGCACCTTATTATATATGGCGAAACGTCGCAGCAGATACCATGCGAGTATGAGCACAGCTATCGCACAAACGGCAGTCACGGCGTAGCCGGCGGCAGAGAATTTAGAGAGGATTGACTCGAGGTTGGTGCCCGTCTCGGTAAAGAACGTGTTGAAGACGTGCAGTTGTAGAAAAAAGGTAATGAGGGCGATGAGCATGACAAGAGCCGAGTCGATGGCTCGCTCCATGACCACCGTGCCCAATGCCTTCGGGAACGACACTCCGTCGTAGCGTCGCAGTATGCCGCAGCGTGCGAACTCGCCGATGCGCGGCACTATGAGACTGACGGCATACGAGAGGAATATCGAGTTGATGCTCGTCGATGTGCGTGGTTTCTCACCGATAGGTTCGAGAGTGAGGTGCCAGCGCCATCCGCGGAACATCTGTGCAAGTATGCCGAACGGGAACGATAGCAACATCCAAGTCCAGTTCATGCCGTGCATAAGCGTGTCAGCCACGGTCTTGAAGTCGAAATCGCGGTACATCCAGTAAAGGATAAGTCCGCCGAGCATTATCGACAGACTTACCTTTAATGAGTTGTTTATTAGTTTCTTTATTTCCAATGAACCCTTATTTATACATTGATTTTATAAAGTTAGGGGCGTTTAGAATACGAATGTGCGTATGAAATAGTAGCTTATGATACCTGCGATGTAGCCCACGAATGCTATCCATGTGATGCGCTTCATGTACCATCCGAAGGTGATCTTCTCCAAGCCCATTACTACCACGCCAGCAGCCGAACCGATGATGAGCATCGAACCACCCACACCGGCACAGTAGGCGAGCAGCTGCCAGAAGATGCCGTCGACAGCCATGTCGCCCGTAGGAGCAACCGGATACATACCCATGCAACCGGCAACGAGCGGAACGTTGTCGACGATGCTCGAGAGCACGCCGATGATGCCCGTCACGAGGTAGTGGTTGCCGTTGAAGAAGGTGTTCAGACCGTCGCCTAAAGCGGTGAGCACGCCCACCTCAGAGAGGCACGAAACAGCCATGAGGATGCCGAGGAAGAACAGAATGGTAGACATATCTACGCGCGAGAGCAAGTTGGTAACGCGCTTCTGTGTGCCCTCGTCATCGTGTCCGCGGTGCAAGTGGCGGTAGAACAACTCTGTGGTTGTCCACAGCACGCCCAACACGAGCAGAATACCTACGAACGGAGGCAAGTGTGTGATACTCTTGAACACCGGCACGAACATCAAACCGCCTACACCAATCCAGAACACAGCCTTACGCTGACGCTCGGTGAAGTCGCCAACAGAAGCGTCAGCACCCTCCTTTATCTCCGGCATGTGGAGTTCGCCCTTCAGCTGATACTGCAGGATGAACGCCGGGATAATCATTGACACAAGCGACGGTACGAGTATCTCGCTGATTACTCCAACCGCTGTGATTAGCCCCTTGTTCCAAAGCATGATGGTCGTTACGTCGCCGATAGGCGAGAACGCGCCACCCGAGTTGGCTGCTATGATGACGAGCGAGGCGTAGATGAGTCGGTCGTTGCGCTCGGTGACGAGTTTGCGCAAAATCATGATCATCACAATACTCGTTGTGAGGTTGTCGAGTATGGCTGAAAGGATGAAGGTAAGGAACGCAATGCGCCACAGAAGCGTGCGCTTAGAGTTGGTCTTCATCACCTTGCGTACCCAGTTGAATCCACCGTTCTGGTCTACAATCTCTACGATAGTCATAGCTCCCATGAGGAAGAACAGCGTTGTAGAGGTGTCGCCCAAGTGCTCCTGAATGATAGAAGTCACTGCTGCTGCCATACCGCTAAGGTCGCCAGTGTACCCGTGTATAGCGGTGAGATACTGCATCGGGTCGAACATATAGAGCGTCCAGCACGCAACAAACATCAGCAACGCAATGGCTGCCTTATTCACTTTCAACAGGCTTTCGGTAGCTATACACGCATAGCCGAGCACGAACGCCACAATAATCATAATGGTTAGAGTAGTCATGAGTTTTTTTGATTGTTAGCTTTATTTTGTTGTTAGTCTTTTTTCTTTCTTGATTTGATCACCTGGCGCTGTGTGATCACTCCGTCGGCATACTCCTTCGGCGACATGCCACGGTTGTTCTTAAAGCATCGGTTGAAGTAAGGCACGTCGTTGAATCCCACCATGTAGCAGACATCGGTGATGCTGAGCTTACCATCGCGCAGCAGAGAGCACGCGCGGTCGACACGCAGCTTGTTGAGATAGGTGATGTAGGTCTGTCCCGTAGCCTTCTTGAAGAAGGTGCAGAACGACGAGCGGTTCATGCCCACGTGGTTGGCTATCATGTCGATGGTGATAGAGCTTGCGTAGTTCTCCAGCGAGAACTCCTTCACCTTATTGATGCGGTCGGACGTGCGGTCGGTTTCGGCGAAACGACCGATTACTATACCATCGCTCTCGTGCTTAGAGAGCAGCAAGATGATGCGGAAGATGTATGGCAGCAACTCCGACATCTTCTTTGTACGCATACGAAGCATCATCTCGGTCATCTCTTCAAGCGTCTTGCCGCTGAATGTGATGACAGAAGAAACTGATTTGAGCTGTTCTAAGCGTTCCGTAATCTCGGGGAAAGCACTCGCACAGCGGTCGATAAACTCAGTCTTGAACGACAATGTGGCATATTCTATTCTGCCGCATTCGTCGGTATAATGGTTGTCGTATGTCCAGCAATGGGGGATGTGCGGCGGAATAAAAGCAAGGTCGCCATCGCTAAATTCACTTGTTTCGTCGCCAAGAGTGCGTGTTCCCCTGCCGTGCACTACATAGGTGAGTTCCCATGTTTCTTGTTTGTGGAGGGATATAACGTCGCTCGGACTAATGGCGACACTGTCAAACTTGTATAAATTCATAATGTTCAATAATAGATACCTTGTTGTTGTTATTATATTAGGGTGCAAATATACGGCAAATAATTCATACTTTTGCATCTTCTTGGTGTTATATTTGCTTATTTAACAATAATAAACAAGCAAATATCATAGTTTAAAATGAATATATTTACATGATGTGGCAACTTGTAATGTTAATTGTTGAATAAATGTTAGCGGTGTAGATTTTTTTTTATATCTTTGTCTGAAGAATACTTAAGTGTAGATAAGTATAGACAAAAAGCTAACTCTATGAAATATTCCGAATACATAAAGCAGATAGAAATCGACTCGTTGTGGAGCGGTAAGCGTCACATCGTGTGGAATCTTGACCGTAAAGTGAATATCCTCAGCGGCATCAATGGTGTCGGTAAGAGTACTATATTAAATAAGGTGATTAGAGGATTGTCGGCAGGTGGCGAGTTTCCGAGCCACATGCTCAAAGGCGTTCGCCTCACCGTTGAGCCGGAAGATGCACGCTGGATACGCTACGATGTCATCCGCTCGTTCGACCGTCCGCTGCTGAACCTCGACGCTGTGGGCAAGTTGAACACCGCGCTGAGCGACCTCACCACCGAGCTCGATCTGCAGCTGTTCTTCCTGCAGCGCAAGTATCTCGACTATCAGGTGAACATAGGCAACCGTATCATCGCCAGCCTGCAGAGCGGCGAGGCTGACGCAGCACTTCAGGCGCAGCAGATTTCCGCACCGAAGACCACGTTCCAGAACCTCATCGACGATCTCTTCTCGCAGACCGGCAAGAAGATAGTGCGCACGGAGAACGAGATACGCTTCTCGCAGATTGGCGAGACGCTAACGCCCTACCAGCTATCGAGTGGCGAGAAGCAGATGCTCGTCATACTGCTCACCGTGCTCGTGGAAGATCAGCAGCCATACGTGCTGTTCATGGACGAACCGGAGGTGAGCCTGCACATCGACTGGCAGCAACGTCTCATCGACCTGATCCTCACGCTCAACCCCAACGTGCAGATTATTCTCACCACCCATTCGCCGGCGGTGATAATGAACGGCTGGGCTGATTGCGTGACAGAAGTGTCGGATATAACAGATTGAAAATGGGCAAGCGTCTTACAGATTGCATAACATCGCAATACATAGGAGCGGCAAACCGTCTGAACTCGAAGAAGGCACGCCGACGCATCGTGGCTTATGTGGAGAGCTACGATGACATATTCTTTTGGCGCTCCGTTCTCACACGCTTTGAGAACGAGGAACGCTATTTTGAGGTGCTGCTGCCTTCGCGTCTTGAGCACCTGGAGCGAGGCAAGAAGGCTGCGATAATGAGCATGATAGCTACGGGCGGAGTGGGCAAGAACATGATAGCGTGCGTTGATGCCGACTACGACTATGTGGCGCAGGGCGCAACGTTCTCGTCGAAGACGATACTCGAAAACCCCTACATATTCCACTCCTACGCTTACGCTATAGAAAACATGCAGTGCTACGCCCCGTCGCTGCACAACGTGTGCGTAGCCGTCACGCTCAACGATGCGCAGAAGTTCGACTTCGAAGCGTTCCTTGCCGACTTCTCCACAACCATCTTCCCGCTCTTCGTGTGGAACGTGTGGTCATACCGCAACGCTGCAGAACGTCGGTTCACCATCTCCGACTTCGTCCGGTCGATAGAGATGGGCAGTCTGTCGCCCGAGAACGCCTCGGCTGCGATAGCGCAGTTGCGTCGCCGTGTGGCTCACAAGGTGAAGACGCTGCAAAGCCAACACCCAGGTGCTAAGGAGAGCTATCTGAAGGTGAAGGAGTCTTTGCGCGAGCTTGGCATCGTACCTTCCGAAACTTACCTATATATACAAGGTCATCACCTCTTCGACAAGGTGATTGTGCCACTGATGAAGAAGGTGTGCAACACGCTGGTGCGCGAACGCGAGCGCGACATAAGCAGGCAGAGCGTACACGCTACGCAGCAACGCAACGAACTCTCGTGCTACACGTCGAGCGTTGGCAGCGTGGAGTATAGTCTGCGCCGCAACGTGGGCTATGTGGCATCGGAGCAATACCGTCGCATCGTCAGCGACCTCGAAAAGTTCCTCGACAATACGTCGGATGCTACAACATCACCAACTAATCTCAACACCTCACCCCCTCACCATCTCACCCCCTCACCCCCTCACCATATAATAACATTAACAACAAATACATAAAATGAAGAAAACGACATTAGCTTTAGGCTTATGCCTCGCGCTTGCCACAACCGCAGGCGCACAGAAGCAGGGCGGCATCTCAGCCTCGATGCTTCAGCAGATTGAGAAATCGCAGGGTTCAACCGCTACGAACAAGGCTCTGTTCAACGCCGTGGCTTCCAACCGTATTGACAACCTCGCAAAGAACTTCTCAAACCGCAATACGTTCGACACACACTTTAGCGTAGAAACCACAAAACAGTCTATCCACGACCAGAAGAGTTCGGGACGTTGCTGGATGTTCTCGAGCTTCAACGTGTTCCGTGCCGACTTCGCACGCCACCACGCCGACTCGCTTTCGGTGGAGTTCTCTCACGACTATCTCTTCTTCTACGACCAGTTGGAGAAAGCGAACCTCATGCTGCAGGGTGTCATCGACAACGCCAAGAAACCTATGGACGATGTTCGTGTACAGTTCTTCTTCAAGAACCCGCTTAACGATGGCGGCACATTCTGTGGCGCAGCCGACCTTGCTCCGAAATACGGACTCGTGCCTAAGTCGGTGCAGCCGGAGACCTTCTCTGCTGAGAACACATCCAAGATTTCGTCGCTCATCTCCTCAAAGCTCCGCGAGTACGGCTTGGAGCTTCGCAAGATGGTGGCTGACGGCAAGAAAGCGCAGGCTATCGACGCACGCAAGACAGAGATGCTCTCAACCGTTTATCGTATGCTTGCCATGGCATTGGGCGAGCCAGTGAAGGAGTTCACATACCAGTTCCGCAACCGTTGTGGCGAGCCTGTGGGCGAACCGCGTCGCTACACTCCGCTTGAGTTCTATAACGAGACAGTAGGTCACAAGCTCGCTGGCACATTCATCATGGTTATGAACGACCCGCGCCGTCCGTATCACAAGACATACGAGGTGGAGTACGACCGCCACGTGTACGACGGCACCAACTGGAAGTATCTCAACCTGCCGATGGAGGACATAGCAAAGCTCGCCATCGCTTCGCTTAAGGATGGCAAGAAGATGTACTCGTCTTACGATGTTGGCAAGCAGTTCGACCGCGAGCTTGGCTATCTCGACACCGAGAACTTCGACTACGCTTCGCTCTTCTCTACAACATTCCCGATGAACAAGGCTGACCGCATCGCTACATTCGACAGCGGATCGACCCACGCCATGACCCTCGTAGCCGTAGACCTCGACAAGGACGGCAATCCGTTGAAGTGGAAGGTGGAGAACAGCTGGGGTCCGAACAACGGCGCACAGGGCTGCCTCATCATGTCTAACCGCTGGTTCAACGAGTACATGTTCCGTCTTGTAGTCGACAAGAAGTACGTACCCGAGAACTTGCAGAAGGAGTTCGAGCAGAAGCCGGTTATGGTTATGCCTGAGGACCCGTTGTTCGGCGAGGACGATTAAATAGAACACTTATAATACAACAAAACAACAGAAACAAATACACTATGGAACCATTAAAGTTCAATGCACTCCTTAAGTCAACCATCTGGGGTGGTGAGAAGATTATTCCGTTCAAGCACCTCGACGTGCAGCAGGAAAACGTAGGCGAAAGTTGGGAAATCTCTGGCGTGCCAGGCAACGAGACAGTAGTTGCCAACGGCGAGTACGCAGGCAAGAAGCTCAACGAACTCGTACACGAGCTGAAAGGCAAGCTCGTAGGCGAGGCTAACTATCAGCGTTTCGGCGACGAGTTCCCGTTGCTCATCAAGTTCATTGACGCACGCCAGGACCTCTCTATACAGGTGCATCCTACCGACGAGCTTGCAAAGCGTCAAGGCAAGGAGCGCGGCAAGACCGAGATGTGGTATCTGCTCCCGTCGGATGCTGATGCTACACTGCTCTGCGGTCTGAAGCAGCAAATCACTCCCACCCAGTACGCAGAGATGGTGGAGAACGACACCATCTGCGACGCTATCTCACGCTACGACGTTAAGGAAGGCGACTGCTTCTTCCTCCCCGCAGGTCGCATCCACGCCATCGGCACCGGCTGCTTCCTCGCAGAGATACAGCAGACATCCGACGTGACATACCGCATCTACGACTTCAAGCGCAAGGACAAGGACGGCAACTACCGCGAGCTGCACACAAAGCAGGCTGCAGAGTGCATCAACTACAACGTTGAGAGCAACTACCGCACAGAGTACACGCCGGAGAAGAACCAGGGCGTATCGCTCGTGCAGTGTCCTTACTTCAACACAGCCGTTTACGATCTCGACGAGCCGATGACTATCGACTACTCTGAGCTCGACAGCTTCGTTATCCTCATCGGCTTGAAGGGCGAAGGCACCATCACCGACAACGAGGGCAACGTCACAACGCTGCGTGCCGGCGAGAGCATCCTCGTTCCGGCTACAACCGAGACACTGAAGGTTGAGGGCAATGTCAAGTTCCTTGAGACATACGTGTAGTTGTAACAAACATTTAAATTCTTGATGTAAATCGGCATTTTTGCCTCATTCACTTGGGGGTTATAAATTAAATGCGTAACTTTGCATCGTAATATGTTAGAAGAAACCGATTTTCAACTAACTTATAACTGCTTATTTAGTTACAACTACTACTACAAACAAACACAGACGTGCCCCGATGAGATGTCGGGGCACGTTTTATAAACAATAATCAGTACGCGCAGTTGTAATTAACAACAGCACACACATGCCCCCTTATTAAACTTGAAAATTTAATCAACTAAATAATTATCGCTATGAGATTAATCATTGAAAAGGACTACGACCAGCTCTCAAAGTGGGCAGCTGAGCATGTTATTGAGCGTATCAACAAGTTCAACCCGACACCCGATCACAAGTTCGTTCTCGGTTTACCTACAGGTTCTTCACCAATCGGTATGTACCGCGCATTGGCTGAGGCTTGCAAGGAGGGTCGTGTTTCATTCAAGAACGTCCTTACTTTCAATATGGACGAGTATGTAGGTCTGCCTGAGTCGCACCCGGAGAGCTACCACTCATTCATGGCTAAGAACTTCTTCGACCACGTTGACTGCCCGAAGGAGAACATCCACATCCTCAACGGCAACGCAGAGGACCTCGAGGCAGAGTGCGCTCACTACGAGCAGATGATTGAGGAAGCAGGCGGCATCGATCTCTTCATCGGTGGTATCGGTCCTGACGGTCACATCGCATTCAACGAGCCGGGTTCTTCACTCACATCACGCACACGTCAGAAGACTCTTACAACTGACACTATCGTAGCCAACTCTCGTTTCTTCGACAACGACGTTAACAAGGTGCCGACAACAGCCCTCACAGTAGGCGTTGGCACAGTGATGTCAGCTCGCGAGGTGATGATCCTTGTAAACGGTCACAACAAGACACGCGCGCTTCAGGCAGCTGTTGAGGGTCCGGTTACACAGATGTGGACTATCTCTGTTCTTCAGCTCCACCAGCACGGCATCATCGTAGCTGACGAGGCTGCTACAGACGAGCTCAAGGTTAGCACATACCGCTACTTCAAGGATATCGAGAAGAACAACCTTTAAAAAGTAAAAAAGGAATTTTAAAAGTAAAAGAGTAAAAGAGTAAAAAAGTAAAAAAGTAAAAAGTGCTTCTTACTCTGTTACTCTTTTTCTTTTTACTTTTCATCTTTGTTCAAAAACTTCTATGTTTTGAAACTAAAGAAAGTTCTTTTTACTTTTTTACTTTTTTACTTCTTTACTTTTAAAATTATGGCAAATACATTAGAAATAAAGAAACTCTCAGCTACTTCTGTCAGCGCAGCAGACATCTGCCGCGTGCTCGATGATGCTAACATTGGTTTCGTGGCTGTGGGCAACCACTGCTGGGCAGAGACTTTCCCTTACCGTCCTACGATGGAGGTACGCATGGCTCACAACGGCAAGCAGCTGCTCATCAACTGCCGCGTCACCGAGGAATGTGTGCGCGCAGTTGCTCCGCACGACGATGGCAACGTTTGGGAAGACTCATGTTGCGAGCTCTTCCTCTCGCCCGTAGCCGACGGCACCTACTACAACCTCGAGTGCAACGCAGCAGGCACCTTGCTCATTGGCTTTGGTGCTAAGCGCGAGGGACGCGAGCGTGCTCCGCAGGCAGTGCTCGACAAGATTGATCGCTGGTCTTCAATGGGACGCACTCCTTTCGACGACATCGCCGGCGAACGCACATGGCAGCTCTGCCTTGCTGTGCCCGTAGAGGCTTACTATCAGCACTCGCTCCCGTCGTTCGACGGCTTGAAGGTGAAGGGCAATGTGTACAAGTGCGGCGACAAACTGCCTCACCCTCACTTCCTCTCGTTCTTCCCCATCGACCTTCCGAAACCCGACTTCCATCGCCCCGACTTCTTCGGTAGCGTGGAGTTTGAGTAGAAGTCAGATTGTTTTATAGTATTGTCCGATAAAAATAGAGGTACATCTATTTTTATCGGATTTTTTATTCTATAAAGGTTTCAATTTGTATTTATATAGATTGTTTTTATAAATATTATTTTGAGGATAGGAAAATGCTATGTATCTTTGCAATATACCTAATAAGTTTAAATTTGGATAGATATGTCAAAGGAAGACCATAATACAGTTGGGTACACTATAGCCCTTGTCAGCGAGTTTGCTGCCAAGTTTGGCATTATGCCCAAGCAAGCGTACAACTATCTGAAGCGTTTCAAAGGATTGGATTATTTCTACAATCATTATGGCATATTGCATACTTTTTCGTTCGAAGATTCTGTAGATGCGGTGTCTGAGGTTTGTAGACTTAACGGAGGAAAATTGCAATGAAGTTGTATCACGGTTCTAATATGAGGGTTGAAAAGCCCTTCAAAAACTCAAAGCTTTATGACACGATTAAATCCGGAACAGATCAAGATAATGAAGGACGAACTGACTGTGGAATTGGCTGATTGGCTGATGTCCACGTATGGTTACACTCCGTCCGAGGCTCTTGATGTGCTTTATACCTCCGAGACCTTTGAACGATTGCAGGACACAGCCACAGGTTTTTATTTTCAGAGTGTTGGCTATGTGTCATCTTTTTTGAAGAATGAAGTGGAACATGCAGTCTTTTCTTAACCAGAACTTTACTCCCGACGCTTGCCAGCGCGAGGTGATAGAGGCGCAGGGTGGATTTCATCTTGTGCTTGCATCGCCTGGTTGTGGCAAGACGCAGATACTGACAGAGCGCATACGCCGTGCCCACGATGTTGAGGGGGTGGCGTATGCCGATATGTTGTGCCTCACGTTCACCAACCGTGCAGCGCGCGGAATGCTCGAGCGCATCAATGCGAACATTGCTGACAGTAGTGTCGGCGACGTGTTCGTGGGCAATGTCCACCGCTTCTGCTCGAAGTTTCTGTTTGGAAACGGGCTTATAGCAGCCGAGTCGAGCGTCATTGATGAGGACGATGCCATCTCTATCCTTGCGCGATACATGGGCGAGGACGAATATTCGGTGCTTGGCGACTTCAAGCGCCGACGCGAGTACTCCGTGATATTCCACCTTGAGAGCATGATGCACCAGATTGCTATGGGGCATCCGAAAGCGTTGCGCACCAACACCGACTGCATCAATGCCGACGACGTGAAGGCGATGCAGCGCATCTGCAGCGTGCGTGGCTGCGCGTTCGACGCGGCGGCTATGGTCGACATATATAATAATGTGGAGACATATCGCGACCTGACCACTGCCGACACCGCCGACTATGGCGACTATCAGATAATCCACCGCCTACTGCGCAAGATGCAGCTGGCGCAACAGTATCATCAGTACAAGAAGCAGAACAACCTGCTCGACTTCCACGACCTGCTGCTCTTCACCTATGATGCGCTGAACGCCGACGCAGCACAGACCGAGTACAAACGCTACACGTGGGTGCAGGTGGACGAGGTGCAGGATCTCAACCAGCTGCAGTTAGCTATCATAAAGCTCCTCACCGCACGTGCCTACCGCACGGTGATGTTCCTCGGCGACGAGCAGCAAGCCATCTTCTCGTTCATGGGCGCAAAGCTCGACACGCTTACCGCACTCAAGCAGCAGTCGGCTTGCCAACTGCATCACCTCTCGGTGAACCATCGCTCGCCGAAGTATCTGCTCGACATCTTCAACACCTTCGCAGCCGAAGAGCTGCATATCGACCCTGCGCTGCTGCCCGATGCCGGACTGCAGTTGCACGTCCCACTGCTCGGCAACGAGTTGGCATTGCTCTACAGCGAGACCTACGAGCACGAGGTGCGCGACTGCGTGCAGTTTGTCGACCGTCTCCGCACAATGTTCCCCGAGTCGACCACCGCGCTCATCGTCAATGCCAACCGCGACGCAGAGGATATCAGTGACGAACTCACACGCCGTGGCATCGGACACTTCAAGGTGTCGGGTTCCGACCTCTTTTCTTCGCCCGAACTGAAGCTGCTGCTTGCGCATCTCGCTGTGCTCAACAACGAGTTCAACTTCCTTGCGTGGGCACGCCTTGTGAAGGGTGTGGGCGTGTACGAGAGCAATGCCGCAGCCCGCAACTTCGTGCGTACTCTGTTCGACCGTGCCATCCTGCCGTCCGACCTGCTGCGCTCTGCCGCAGACGAGGCTGACGGGCAAAACGTCGTCGCCACCTACTTGCAGCGTTTTGTGCGCAGTTACGAGGAGCAGACCATCGTTGTGTTCGACACCGAGACCACCGGATTGAATGTCTTTGAGGATGATATCCTTCAGATTGCTGCCGTGAAGATGCGCAACGGCGTGGTCGTGCCCGGCTCCGAGTTTTGCGTGTACGTAGAAACCGACCGCGAGATACCAGCCATGCTTGGCGACATTGTCAACCCCATCATCGAGGAGCGCAAGCATCACACGCTGCTCTCGCACCACGCTGCACTACGTATGTTCATGGAGTATGCCGACGGATGCCGCCTGCTCGGACACAATGCCGACTACGACTGGCACATCCTCGACCATAACCTGCGCCGCTACGCACCCGAGTGCGACCTGCACGAGTCGCACGCCGACTATCTCGACTCGCTTCGCCTTGTACGACTGCTGCATCCCGAGCTGCGCGAGCACAAGCTGAAGTCGCTGCTCACGGTGCTCGGCTTGGAGGGTACGAACTCGCACCTTGCCGATGACGACGTGAACGCAACGCGCAGCGTCGTCGTGCATTGCTACAAACAAGCAAAGGAAAGGGTAGAGGAGCAGCGCACGTTCCTCAGCGATGCCCGTGTGCGTCAGCGTGTCGATATATTGCGCCGCAATTACGGCGAGATATATCGTTCGGCTTGCGAGCGTATGTATGTAAGAGATGAGGTTACCTCTTGCTTTGTTGGTGCACTTGAGACAAGTGCACCCCCTAAGGCGGCGTATGCCGAGGATAAGAATGCGACGGATGCGGCGGCTATGGAGAATAGGGTGGCGTTGGTTGCCGAGTTGCAACGCTTCTACGACGCGCTCCTTGCCGACAACATGATACAGCCGATTAGCGGCTTGCGCTACGTCACGGCTTATCTCTCTAAGGATATGATTGATAGCGCAGCGGAGCCGTCGCTCTACGAGCAACTCTCCAACCACGCCATGGAGATAAGTACGCTGAAGGAAGCCGACCTCTGCGGAAGCAGTAGCATCGACGAGCGCATCTTCGTCACGACAATACACAAGGCGAAGGGTTTGGAGTTCGACAACGTCATCATCTTCGACGCTGTCGACGGACGTATGCCCAACTTCTACAGTCGCAACAACCCGCGCCTCCTGGCTGAGGATGCACGCAAGTTCTACGTAGCCCTCTCGCGAGCGCGTTCTCGTCTGTACATATCGCAGTGCATACGTCGATACGATTATCGCAATATGCCGCATGACGTGTTCACGACACCATTCATGCGGCATATAGCTAAGTATTTTCAATCCAATATAAGTTCCACCGGGCAGTGATCGCTGCCGAACACCTCGTTGTGTATGGCGGCACTGGTGATGCGCTCGCGCAGGCGTTCGGACGTGATGAAGTAGTCGATGCGCCAACCCGCGTTCTTCTCGCGCGCCTTGAAGCGGTACGACCACCACGAGTAGGTAGGGTCGTCGGGGTGCAGCGTGCGGAAGGTGTCGATGAAGCCTTCGCCGAGGAAAGCGGTCATCTTCGCACACTCCTCGTCGGTGAAGCCCGCATTCTTGCGGTTCGTCTTCGGGTTCTTCAGATCAATCTCCTCGTGCGCCACGTTCAGGTCGCCGCACACTATCACCGGCTTCTTTGCGTCCAGACCCTTGATGTACTGCAGGAAGTCGTCCTCCCACTTCATGCGGTAGTCGAGACGGCGAAGTCCGTCCTGCGAGTTCGGTGTGTAGCACGTCACGAGATAGAAGTCCTCCATCTCAAGCGTTATCACTCTGCCCTCATGGTCGTGCTCATCAATGCCGATGCCGTACGTCACGCTGAGCGGTGTGTGTCGCGTGTAGATAGCCGTGCCCGAGTAGCCTTTCTTCTCGGCATAGTTCCAGTAGGATGTGTAACCCTCAAACTGCAAGTCGAGTTGTCCTGCCTGCATCTTTGTTTCCTGCAGGCAGAAAAAATCCGCGTCAAGCGTGCGGAAAGACTCTTCAAAGTCTTTCTGCACGCAAGCGCGGAGTCCGTTTACGTTCCATGAAATGAACTTCATATAGTTCGTCTTTATTTTGTTGTGCAGGTCATCAGAACCTGGCGGAAGTATATGTCTGAGATGAGGTTGCTCTCCTTGTATTCGTCTACGCAGATGCCCGAGAGCACCATGTTATACTCGAATATCTTGTCGACAAAGCTGTTTGAAGCATAAGTGCCGATGTAGCCTGCGAGGTCGAAGATGAAGTACACGTCGTGCGCCTTGCCATTGTAGACGAAGCTCTGCTTGATTGTCTTCGGGTACACCGCAAATTTATAGCCATATTGATGTTGGTAGCTTGTGTTTGGCACGAAGTATTTGGAGGTGAACTTCTCCACGGTGTTCTGCGACTCATGTATTGCTGTGCGCAGCGCAGCAAGCTCTTGTGCTCTTGTGCTGTTGTCGTTCTTCGGAATGAAGATAGCCGAGTCGAGTTTGCATACGGGGAAGTCGCGCATGGTGATGGTTGAGTCGGCGGTCACGTTCCAGCTGTAGTGCTTGATTGAGTCGTACTTCACAGCTTTGTTATAGTTCTGGTAGTAGAAGCGTACCACTGAACCGTATGTACCTGCCATCAATTTTTGATAGCTTGCCTGTTCTTCCTTTGTGGGCACCTTGTAGTCGTTGTCATCATTTAAGCATGATGAGAGTGCGAATGTTGCAACGAACAATGCCACAACAGATAAAATGAAGCTTTTTGTGGTTTTCATTTCTTTGAATTTTAATTGTTTTGTCGAATGTTTTTAAGCCTAACTAAGCCTCTTTAAGCCTTTCTAAGCCGAGGGTTTTAAGCCTAACTAAGCCGAACTATGCCTTCTAAGCCCTCCCCGACGGGGAGGGTTGGGTGGGGCTTCAGAACTTGTGCGAGTCGGAGTTGATGAGATTCATAAACTCCTGGCGCGTCTTCGCCTGCTCGAATGCTCCCGAGAAGTCGCTCGTCATGGTTATAGAGCTTTGCTTCTCCACACCGCGCATCTGCATACACATGTGCTTTGCCTCTATCACAACCATCACGCCGAGTGGGTGCAGCGTTTGCTCGATGCACTCGCGTATCTGCTGCGTGAGTCGCTCCTGCACCTGCAGGCGATGCGAGAAGATATCCACCACGCGTGCTATCTTGCTCAGTCCGGTGATGTAGCCGTTCGGTATGTACGCCACGTGTGCCTTGCCGTAGAACGGCAGCATGTGGTGTTCGCAGAGCGAGAACACGTCTATGTCCTTCACCACCACCATCTGGCTGTAGTCTTCTTTGAAGAGTGCGTCGGTGAGCACCTTCTGTGGGTCTTGCGAGTAGCCGCGTGTGAGCACCTGCATCGCCTTTGCCACGCGCATCGGTGTCTTCTGTAGTCCTTCGCGTTCTGTGTCTTCGCCCAGCAGATTGATAATGCTTTTATAGTGTGAGGCAAGGTCGTCCAAGCCCTCTCTGAATTCTGGAGTATCCATTTTGAGTTTTGAATTTTGAATTTCTAATATGCAACTGAGATTTTTCCGCGCACGATGCACGCCTGCTTATATCCCAACTTCTTCACCTGCTCCAATATGGCGCTTGCCTCCTCGTATGTGCGGTAGTTGCCCATGCGGCATAGCCAGCGAGGCGAGTAGAAGTGTACGTATATCGGTTGACTTGGGAACGCAGCCTTCACCGCGTTGCCAGCCCGCTGTGCCTTTATCTTGTCGTTGCGTGAGTTGCCACCGGCGAACACCTGCACTCGGTAGCCGTTCGTCTTGTACGCACGGCGCATCACCTTCTTGCTTGTGTCCACTTCTGGCTCCGTAGCGGTTGCCTCAGTGTCACTGCTGTGCTGCGTAGTGGCTTCGTGTCGCGGTGTGTGGTTGTGGGTTGCACCCTCGTGCTCTTGATGCTTGTTTGTCTTTACTGTGGGCTGCGTAGGTTTGTTTGCTGCCTCCTGCTGTTTAGGGTTTACGTTAGCTGTGTTCACCAGCTTGTCTATTTCCTCGCTCTGTGTCACAATCACGCTTCCCTTGCCTGCTGTCTTCTCTTGCAGGTGTTGGGTGTAGGTCTGTGCGTGTGCGATGGCAGTGATGCAGACGATGAGACATGAGAGAATAAAAAGACGTTTCATAGCTTTGTTGGTTGACGAGTTTACAAGTGAGGGGGTGGGTTGGCACCCCCTCGGTGTGTTACTTCTTCCAAGCGTCGATGATGCCCTTGAAGTCAGCGCACTTCAGCGAAGCGCCACCGATCAAGCCACCGTCGATGTTCGGCTTAGAGAAGAGTTCAGGAGCGTTGCTTGCCTTGCAGCTACCGCCGTAGAGGATAGATGTCTCCTCAGCAGCCTCTGCGCCGTACTTCTCAGCTACTGTAGAGCGGATGTAAGCGAGCATCTCCTCAGCCTGGTCAGATGTAGCGGTCTTGCCTGTACCGATAGCCCAGATTGGCTCGTAAGCGATAACGATGTTCTTCCAAGCCTCTGCGTCGAGGTGGAATACTGAGCCCTCGAGCTCTGCCTTTACAACCTCGTTCTGCTTCTCTGCCTCGCGCTCCTCGAGAGTCTCGCCGCAGCAGAAGAGAATCTTCAAGCCGTTAGCAAGTGCCAAGTCTACCTTCTCCTTCAGAATCTCGGCTGTCTCGCCGTAGTACTGGCGACGCTCTGAGTGGCCGAGGATAACGTACTGAGCACCTGTGCTCTTTACCATCTCTGCTGAAACCTCACCGGTGTAAGCACCCTTAGCCTTGTCTGCGCAGTTCTCAGCGCCGAGGCCTACTACTGTAGAGTCGAGTACGCCAGCTACAGAAGCCAAGTGGATAAACGGAGTGCAGATGATAACCTCACAGTTAGGTTTGTCAGCTACAAGTGCCTCGTTGATTTCCTTTGCGAGAGCAACGCCATCCTGCAGGTTCATGTTCATTTTCCAGTTACCTGCTACAATTTTCTTTCTCATTTTCTTTTCTGTTTTAAAAAGATTAAATATTCTGTTATTGCTTTGTTTGTTTCTAATCCATTTCGACCAAGCCCACAGTCGGTCGGCTAAGGTGAGTGCCGAGAGTGGCAGGAAGAACGTGAGCAGCACGATGAGCAGACGCTCTGTGGTGCTGTCGTTCTGCGCTTTGCCTATTGTGAGCTGCTGCAGTGGGGCTGTGAGGTCGTCGGTTTGTGGCAGCGCGTTGTGGCTCCACTTGTCTATTATCGTGCCGTCCTTCAGCAGCATCAGCCCCGGGTTGCTGCGTATCATTGTCTTCAGCGTTGTCTCGTCGGCGTTGCAGAACTGGTATTCGGCTCCCGTGAGGTCGCGCCAGCGTTCTATCTCGTCGTTGGCTGATGCCGTCACGCAGTAGAAGTCGGCACCGTTCTCCTCCGCGTATTCGTATATCTGGTCGATGTCGCCGAAGTTGCTGTCGTCAGCCACTGCCAGTCGGGGCGATACGAGCAGGAAGGTGTAGCCCTTCTTCGTGAGCACCTGCTCGGTGATGTCCTCGCCCGTGTCGCATGAGGTCAGCGCGAAGTCGTGTATCGGTGGCTCGTATCCCTTCTTTGTCTGCACCGTTCGGGTGTCTACGTACTCCCATGTCGAGTCGGGATAGTTGTCGAGCGTGAACTCGCGCGTCTCGCCGTTCTTTCTCAGCAGGAACGTGCTTTCGAACTCCGGCTGCTCTGCGCCCTCCGGTATCTCCATGCCCTGCTTTATGTTCATGCCCACGTGGTAGGGTCGGAAGTCGAAGATGGGCAGCGTATATAGACAGTAGACGCTTGTTATGACGATGTACGCCACGGTGTAGTAGCGCACTATCCACTGGTTGGAGCGCGATATGAAGCGCGCCATGTCCACCGGTCGCCATGCCACGAGTGCGGCACACGCTGCGAGCACTATGTTCTTCAGCAGCGTCTCGCCGTTGGTCAGCTTCAGCGCGTCGCCGAAGCAGCCGCAGTCTTTCACAGGGTCGGCTACGAATATCCACAGCGTGAGCACCGTCATCGCTGCCATAAAGGCGAGCGTGATGCGCGATACGACGTGTCGGCGCACGGCGAACAGCATGAACACGCCCAACGCAAACTCCAGTGCACCCAAAGCTATCGCTACGCCGACGAGCATCCAGTCGGGCAGCAACCCGTTCAGCGACATCGCTGCGGCGTAGTCTTTCAGCTTGTAGAGCGTGCCTAACGGGTCGATAGCCTTCACGTATCCCGAGAAGATGAACGTGGCAGCGAGCACGAACCGGCAGACGTTTACGGCTGTAATCCTTAGCTTCTGCATTACTCCGCCATCTTTATCGCTCCGAAGCACGCATAGTTGATGATGTCCATATAGTTGGAGTCGATGCCTTCCGACACGAGTGTCTTGCCGTCCAAGCCCTCAATCTCCTTTATGCGTTGTATCTTTGTCAGTATGAAGTCGGTGTAGCTGCTGATGCGCATGTCGCGCCACGCCTCGTTGTAGTCGTGGTTCTTGCGCAGCATCAGCTCCAGGCACTCCTTGGCGTGCACGTCGTAGAGCGCGAGAGCCTCGTCGGGCGTTATGTCTACGGTGTCTACGAAGCCCTTCTCTATCTGTATCAGTCCGATGATGCCATAGTTGATGAGTGCTATGAACTCCGGGCGTATGCCTTCGCCAACGAGCGAAGTGCCCGTTGTCTCGAGCGAGCGTATGCGCTTTGCCTTTATGAAAAGCTGGTCGGTGAGCGACGACGGGCGCAATATACGCCACGAAGCCCCATAGTCATGGAGCTTCTTCGCAAAGAGCGTGCGACACTCGTCCATCACTCTCTTAAACTGTTCTTCTGTCTTTGTAGTATCCATAAATCGGCACAAAAATACAAAAAACTTATGAATTGAGCAAACGTAGTCGTATTTTTACTGCTTCTGCGCTTACTTCTCCGTTTTGTTCTGTTCGTTCTTCTGTCGCATCCTGATCATCTTCACCACACCGCACATGGCGTCGTATCGCGCCTGCAGCGAGTCGCGCTTCACGCCGAGCATGTTGCGTTGGTAGCGGTTGGTCGTGGTGTCCAGCTGCGCTATCGTCTGTTGCAGCAGCACGTCGGTGGCTGCCACGTCCGCCTGCGCCATCTTCAGCGATGCGTTCTGCCACACCACGAGTGCCTCCTTGCGCACCTCTATGGCAGCAGGGTAGCGGTCGCGCAGCAGTGTGATAGAGTCGAGCGTGGCGCGGTAGTTGCCACTCTCGTAGAGCGTATGTATGCGTGTGAGCATCTCGCGTGCCTGCTCGTCGTCGGTCTTGGCGCACGAAGCGAGCGTCAAGGCGATAAGTGTTATGAGTGTTAATTTCTTCATTGCTCGGCAAAAGTACAACAATTCTGCGTATTGGCGACGTAACCGCCACCTTATTTAATTAATATTTAGACATGCGAACATTATTAAAGAAAAGCCGAAGCGTTACATTTAGCGTCTGCGCCGACCGATGCGGACGTCTGCGCCGACCGATGCGGATGTCTGCGTCGACCGATGCGGATGCTGTAATGTTAAAAATAAGGTGCAGAAACATTTTGTTTTGTTTTTCTTTTGTGCATAAAAAATAATTGCTTAATTTTGTCGCTCGTACTCAGACATACCTAAACAATAGTACAAACTACGTATAAATAACTAAAAATATATAACAATTTAATAGCTTAAATATGAAAACCTTTAGCTTAAACAAAATCATTGCAATCTTTGCATTGCTATTTTTTATCGGGGGGGGGTAAAACTTTAGCTCGAAACGGACAACCCCAAACACTCCCTATTATAAATTATAGCCCAAACGGAAGCAAATTTTATTCCGATTTTACCATTGATTGGACAACGCAGAAGTTGCAGATTATCGTTGATGTCACTAATTGTACGACGGCACCATCGGGAGGTAATGAGAATCCGGACAATGTTTTTGATCTTTGTCCGCAGACTACGTCTGATGTTGGATGGGAATCTCCTACACCTGTTGTACATGTCTATTGTAATGGTACACAACTGAAATTGCGTGGTAATAAATTTACTGGTAAAAACAACCTTAAGCCGGATATAACTTTGGGTTCTTCTTACGACAAGACCAACATCACAATCGAGATTGATAACGAAAATGGTCTTACTGTTAATGGTAATTCAACCACACTCACAGCTACCTTCCTCACCGAACTGCTTAATAACTCGAACTTGACTTTTGCAAGTCAGGAGGGAAGCGGCAGAATGCATGGTACATATAAGTCGGTGAAAGTGGTGAGCAAGACCGCGCCTTCAGGAATCGTTACCTCAACAAACGAGACGACACCAGAACACGTATTCACGATGCGTAATGCAAATGGTGATTATGTTAATAGTAACCTGTATCGTACACTCGCAGCTTCTGACTATGCACAGTTTGCTTTTTATGAAGTTAGCGGTAAGGCAAACGCTTATTACATATATAACTATAGTGCTAAAAAGTGGCTTAAGTACACTACGAGTGCTACTTATACGGTAGGTAAGGACTTCGTTTCTAATGGTGAGAAAAGCGAGCGCAGCGAGTTCTACATCACTAATGCCGCAAAAGGCGGTGTAAACGGTGTGCAGATACAGCCTTACAATGCTGCTGGCAATGCTGCTAATAATTATTTGAACTTCTATGCTGGCGGTGATCAGAACACTAATCATACTATTGGTAACTGGACGGATGGTGGTAATAATGACTTAGGTAGTCTTTGGCTATTTACGGAGGTAGAGATTGCCAATAATAATGCTGTCATAACATCCACAACAATTCCAACAGGTACTTCTACAAACCTTACTTATAACGGTCAGACCACTTGGAAGGCAACTAAGAATACTCCATGGGAGGTTACAACACCTATCGATTGGAATACACAGCAGCTCATTGTTACAGTTGACCTTAATGGAGTATATGCTGCCGATGCTGAGACGACGCATCCTCGTATGATACTTTGTGTTACTGGTGCTGACGATGAGCTTGGTTGGACTTTAAATACTGGACGATCTGTTTTCTATAATCAGAGTGCAACAAAAATACAGGGTTATGTTCTCGAAGGTGATAATTCTAATACAGACCCTCAACCTTATACCAACCCATTGGTGTTTAGATACACAAAAGATGGTCTGTACTTAGGCAACACATTGTCAAAACACAATGCTACTTGTTTGTCAAAACTCCTCTCGCAAAAGAATATAAAGATTGGTGCTAACAACGAAGCTTGTAGTGGTACATACACAATACAGTTGGCTTCTAATGACTATGCTCCTGCGCAAACTTATTCTGACAACATCTTGCGTGAGACAGCTACGGTGTCATTCAACTCTCAGAACAATGTTGACGTGCAGCTTGAGCGCACACTGAGCCCGGAATATTGGAATACGTTCTGTGTGCCGTTCACAATTTCGGCTGACGTAATAAAGGAGAAGTTTGGTGAGGGCACTCAGGTGTGCACCTTTGGTTCTATGGAGGGCACAGTGATGAACTTCGCTCATTCTACCAGCATCGAGGCTGGCAAGCCTTACATCGTGAAGCCTACTAAGGAGGTGGTAAATCCTTCGTTCACAGGCGTGAATATCGAGGCGACAGCAGCTAAGCAGGTAGGTGCCAACGGCTACTTTATGCAGGGCATATACAGTGTGAAGACCGACCTCACTACCGATGGAACAAACCTCTTCCTCGGCGACGGTAACAAGTTCTATAAGCCATTAGGAACTACAACCGCAAAGATGAAGGGCTTGCGTGCGTTCTTCATCGTTCCGCAAGGCACCAACTTCGCAGCTCTGCGTGCTAACATCGACGGCGCAACAACCGCTATCGACGAGCTTACCACTGTTGTTGAGCAGCCTACCGACAACCGCATCTATAACCTGCAGGGCCAGTTCGTGGGTACAAGCTTCGAAGGTCTGCACGGCGTGTATGTACAGAATGGCAAGAAAGTGCTGGTGAAGTAGTTTCTGCCTGATACAATAAAATACACCTAATACAAAATAAAATACACCTAATACAATAAAATCATGACTAAGAAAATCTATACTGCCCCTAAAATAAACGTTGTTGAAATGAGTTGCACAACAATCATGGCTGGCTCCTACGGAATAGAAGAGGACGGAACGAGTGTCTCAGGTACATTAGGTAGTGAGTCAGTAAGCTCGGGCGACTCCTGGGGAGGTGCATACTCGGCATCAAGAGTCTACTTCGATAGCTGGGCTGACGACCCAGACGATATCTAAACAGTTCGCCGATTGAGCAAACGACAATAAACATAAATACATCAATAAAAAAAGCGAGGCTCGAAAGCCTCGCTTTTTTTGTTGCGTATTTGTTTTGACACATCCCCGAGTTAGATGAAGATGTACTTCATAATGAACAGCGCAGCCAGCACATAGAGCGTGGGGTTGAGCTTCTTCCAGTTCATGCAGAGCATGTTGATAAGCACGTACGAGATGACACCGCAGAGGATGCCGTCGGAGATGCTGTACGTGAGCGGCATCATCACGATGGTGATGAACGCCGGTATCGACTCGGCATAGTCGTCGAGGTCGATGTCCTTCACAGGTGTGAGCATGAACAGACCCACGATGACGAGCACCGGAGTGGTTGCTGCAGCCGGTATGGAGAGGAACAGCGGAGCGAAGAACATAGCCACGGCGAAGCACACAGCCGTAGAGAACGCCGTGAGACCGCTGCGTCCGCCCTGCGCTACGCCTGCCGCACTCTCCACGTAGGTAGTAGTGGTGCTTGCGCCGAGGCACGCGCCAGCCATTGTGGCTACGGCATCAGCCATGAACGCCTTGTTCAGACCTGGTATGCGTCCGTCTTTCTGCATCATGCCCGCCTTGGTGCAAACGCCCACGAGCGTGCCCATAGTGTCGAACATGTCGATGAAGAGGAAGGTGAACACCACCACGAGCATGTCGAGCGTGAAGATGTTGTGGAACTCGAACTGGCAGAACAGCGGAGCCACCGACGGCGGTGTGTCCACCACGCCCGAGAAGTTGGTTACGCCCATCGGTATGCCGATGAGTGCTGTGGCGAGGATGCCGATGAGCAGCGAGCCCGGCACGTTCTTGATGACGAGCACCGAGGTGAGCACGATGCCAATCACGCCGAGCAGTGCTGTTCCTTCGGTCATGGTGCCGATGGTGACGAAGGTGGCAGAACTCTCGACGATGATGCCGGCGTTCTTCAGTCCGATGAAGGCGATGAAGAGTCCGATGCCGGCACCTATGGCACGCTTCACCGAAGCCGGTATGGCGTCGACGATGAGTGTGCGCACCTTTGTCAGCGTTAGTACGACGAAGATGAAGCCCTCGATGAGTATCGCGGTGAGCGCGAACTGCCATGTGTAGCCCATGGTGAGGCAGACGGTGAACACGAAGAAGGCGTTCAAGCCCATGCCCGGTGCCAGTCCGAAGGGCTTCTTGGCGTAGATAGCCATGGCGAGTGTGCCGATGATGGCTGCGAGTGCCGTTGCGGTGAACACCGCGTTGGTGTCCATGCCCTTGTCAGCGAGGTTGCTGAAGATGCTCGGGTTGACGGCAAGGATGTACGCCATGGTGAGGAAGGTGGTGATGCCAGCCATCACCTCAGTCTTGATGTTGTGCTTCGACGGGTCGAAGCCGAAAAGTTTTGAAAGCATGTTTTTGATTTTTATAAGCCGAACTAAGCCTTTTTAGGCCTCTTTAAGCC
>NZ_JH379450.1:124696-134630 GCF_000235885.1 Leyella stercorea DSM 18206 | reverse complement strand
AACTAAGCCTTTTTAGGCCTCTTTAAGCCTTGGGGTTTTGAGCTTAAGCCGTTCTAAGCCTTTTTAGGCCTCTTTAAGCCGTAGCTAAAGCTTAACCGAACTAAGCCTTTTTAGGCCTCTTTAAGCCTTGTGTATTCTCGAGCCCTCCCCGACGGGGAGGGTTGGGAGGGGCTTCCCTTTAGAAGTCCCACTTCATACCCAAGCAGGGGCGGCACTTAAATCCGCCGGTAGAGCCGAAGTTGTTAGAGAGTTCGATCTCTGTGCCGAGGCTGAGGTTGTTGCAACCGAAGTGCTGACCAACGTTGTACCAGAGCTGCGGCTCGGTGATGAACACGGTGCTTCTCATTTCGCACATGCCGTCGGCTGTGTAGTCGACCGCGTGGTTCTCCCACCAGAAGTCGGCGAAGCCGTCGAACTTCAAGCCCTTCACACCGAAGATGTCGTTCAACGCCCACGCTATGGTGAACTGCATAGGCAGGTCAGAGTCCTTCTTCTGAATGTTCTTGTAGAGTGCCTTGAGGTTGAGCGTGTTCTTGAAGTCGTCCGAGTGGACGAAGTAGTCGAGACCTACGAGCCAAGCGTTGTTGATAGGGTAGGAGCGTGTGATACCACCGTTGTACTCTACGTGGAGCGAGAGGTTCTTGATGGCAGACTTCTGCCAGAAGTTGAGGCAGCGTGCAATCTCGAAGTAGGTGCCGCCAGGAGCGAGGTTCGGACCCTTCACGTGCTGGTCGTAGTTGAAGTCGTGGTCGATGAAGAAGTAGGTGTTACCCCACTTGTCCTGCTTGAACATCTCAAGCGTAAGCGTTACAAACTCGCGGTCGCTACCGAAATCGTAGAACAACTGTGCGTTAACCTGTGCCTTTGCCTTTGTTGCACCGAGGCAGAGCATGGCAATGAGGAACAGTGTAGAGGCTGTCTTTTTGATTTTCATTGTCTTTTGATTTTATACAATAATATTATTAATAAGAAATTTAGTGCTATCCTAAATTGAACGCAAAGGTACAAATTTTCCGTCAATACACCTTAAATTCTGTAAAAAACCGTAACTTTGCACTTGATTTGCATGTAATAATCAGGATTTTATACGTATGAAGCTATACACAGATGCCGAATTGGCACAGATTCTCGACAAGAAGATATTTCATAAGATAGGCGAAGTGGCAGACGCGATGGGCGTAGAGTGCTACCTCGTGGGCGGCTACGTGCGCGACATCTTCCTCGAACGTCCGACGAACGACATCGATGTGGTGGTCGTGGGCAGTGGCATCGAGGTGGCAAAGGAGTTGCAGAAGGCACTTGGCAAGAACGAGAAGACCGGACGCTGGCGCGCCCATCTCGCCGTCTACCGCAACTTCGGCACGGCGCAGATAAAGTTCTACGACACCGAAGTGGAGTTCGTGGGCGCACGCCGCGAGAGCTACGACCGCGGTTCGCGCAAGCCCGTGGTTGAGGACGGCACGCTCGAAGACGACCAGAACCGCCGCGACTTCACCATCAACGCCATGGCGGTATGCCTGAACAAGGCGCGCTTCGGCGAACTGGTCGACCCCTTCGACGGCATCTACGACCTCGAGGACGGCATAATACGCACACCGCTCGACCCCGATATCACCTTCTCCGACGACCCGCTGCGCATGATGCGCTGCGTGCGCTTCTCGGCTCAGCTGAAGTTCTTCATCGACGAGGAGACATTCGACGCGCTCGGACGCAACGCCGAGCGCATAAAGATAGTGAGCGGAGAGCGCATCGCCGACGAGCTGAACAAGATAATGAAGACCCAGCAGCCCTCGCGCGGCTTCGTGGAGCTGCAGCGTTGCGGACTGCTGCAGCTCATCATACCCGAGCTGGCTGCGCTCGACGTGGTGGAGACACGCAACGGCAAGGCGCACAAGAACAACTTCTACCACACACTGGAGGTGGTGGACAACGTGGCGAAGCGCAGCGATAACCTCTGGCTGCGTTGGGCGGCTCTGTTCCACGACATCGGCAAGACGCGCTCGAAGCGTTGGGAGCCCGCCATCGGCTGGACGTTCCATAACCACAACTACTTGGGAGCGAAGATGATTCCGGGCATCTTCCGACGCATGAAGCTGCCGATGGATGCCAAGATGAAGTACGTGGAGAAGATGGTAGACCTGCACATGCGCCCCATCGTGATAGCCGATGAGGAGGTGACCGACTCGGCTGTGCGCCGTCTGCTCAACGACGCGGGCGACGATATCGACGACCTGATGATGCTCTGCGAGGCTGACATCACGAGCAAGAACGAGGTGCGCAAGAAACGCTTCCTCGAGAACTTCCGCATGGTGCGCGAGAAGCTCACCGACCTAAAGGAGCGCGACTACAAGCGTCTGTTGCAACCCGTCATCGACGGCAACGAGATAATGCAGATGTTCAACTTGCCGCCATGCAGGCAGGTGGGTGAGCTGAAGCAGTATCTGAAGGACGCTGTGCTTGACAACCGTGTGGCTAACGAGCGTGAGCCACTCATGCAGCTGCTGATGAAGAAAGCCGAAGACATGGGACTTACGCAGTAGTTTAGCACCGATGAAGTGCCACTTTCGCATTGACGAAGTGGCACTTTTGCATTGGTAAAGTGCGACTGCAGTATTGGTCAAAATAGAAACTAATATATTGAATAACGCGTAACGAGAAATAAAAGTTGTTAAATGTACGCGTGTTGTCGTTACAACTTATTTACATATTTAGTAACTTTGCACACAGAAAACTTAAACGAGCGGTTTAGTTTTCAGGGGTGCACCCCCTGTCAAAAGCAAATAGTAAAGTACGTATATATATTAATAAGGTAAAAATATTTATTAGAAATAGGTATGAAAAAAACAAAGATTTTATTGGTTGCAGCCTTAGCTGCAGTGCTCGCCTCATGTGGTGGCGGAAAGAGTGGCGGAAAGCCTAACTTCGGCGACAACGAATACGCTGTGCGCACAGTTCAGGGTCAGGATGCAAACTTGCAGACCACCTATCCGGCATCTATCAAGGGTGTGCAGGACGTGGAGATTCGCCCGAAAGTGTCTGGCTTCATCACCAAGCTTTGCGTGAAGGAAGGCCAGTCGGTTAAGGCTGGTCAGCTGCTGTTCGTCATCGACAACGTGACATACGCCGCAGCTGTACGTCAGGCAAAGGCATCAGTGAACGCCGCTAAGGCACAGCTCAACACCGCAACCCTCACATACAACAACTCGCAGAAACTCTTCAAGAACAACGTTATCGGTTCGTACGAGTTGCAGTCGACAAAGAACGCAATGGAGAGCGCAGCAGCCCAGCTCGCTCAGGCAGAGGCAGCATACGTATCGGCTAAGCAGAACCTCAACTTCTGCTTCGTGACCTCTCCATCTAACGGCGTTGTAGGCGACCTGCCTTACCGCGTAGGTGCTCTCGTAAGCGCATCGTCGCAGCAGCCCCTCACAACCGTGTCTAACAACTCTACAATGCAGGTTTACTTCTCTATGACAGAGAAAGACCTCCTGGAGATGAGCAAGACACAGGGCGGCGTACACGCTGCCGTTGAGAACTATCCGGCTGTGAAGCTGCAGCTCGCCGACGGCTCTATCTACGAGCACCCGGGCAAGGTGGCAGCCGTGAGCGGCGTTATCGACCCGACAACCGGTACAGTGTCTATGCGTGCCGACTTCCCCAACCCTGAGCACGTGCTCAAGAGCGGTGCGTCAGGCTCTATCGTTGTGCCTCACATAGCCTCTTCGGCTGTTATCATCCCGCAGGATGCTGTGGTTCAGGTGCAGGACAAGTACTTCGTTTACGTAGTAGGCAAGGACAACAAGGTGAAGTACACACCGGTGACCGTAAACCCGCAGAACGATGGCAAGAACTATATCATCACCTCTGGTCTTAGCGTAGGCGACCGCTTCGTTGTGAACGGCGTGTCTTCGCTGCAGGACGGTATGGACATCAAACCGCTCACAGAGGCTCAGTATGCTGAGAAGCTGAAGAAGACAGAGGAACTCGGCGAGGCTCAGGGCGACCTTGGTAAGCTGAAGAAGGCATTCGGAAAATAAAGAATTCAGAAGTTAAGAGCTCAGAAGTTAAGCCAATAGCACATATTAAGAAGCTTGACATATGGCTTAACTCCAGTATTCTTAACTTCCTAACTCCTAAATTTTAAACAAATGAAATTAGATAGATTTATCCTACGCCCGGTACTCTCCACCGTGATTTCTATCCTGGTGGTCATCCTGGGTGTGTTAGGTTTGGTGTCGCTGCCTATCGAGCAGTACCCGAACATGGCGCCGCCTACCATCATGGTGCGTGCAGCCTACACCGGTGCCAACTCACAGACCGTGCTCAACTCGGTGCTCGCACCACTTGAGGAGTCGATCAACGGTGTGGAGGGCATGACCTACATGACATCTTCTGCCACCAACGACGGTTCGGCTTCAATCACCGTATTCTTCAAGCAGGGTATGGACCCTGACATGTGTCAGGTCAACGTGCAGAACCGCGTGTCGCAGGCATCAGCGTTGCTGCCAGCCGAGGTAACCAAGGCTGGTGTGACGGTGATGAAGCGCCAGTCGTCAACCGTTATCCTCTTCGGTCTTACAGCCGACGACGACCGCTACGACGACGAGTTCCTCACCAACTATGCCAACATCAACGTCGTTCCGGCTATCAAGCGTGTGAACGGTGTGGGCGAGTGCCAGTGCTTCTCGCAGAAAGACTACACCATGCGCCTCTGGATCGACCCTGTGAAGATGAAGAGCTACGGCTTGATTCCGACCGACCTCACCGGCGTACTTGCACAGCAGAACATTGAGGCTGCGCCGGGTTCGGTGGGCGAGCAGTCTGACAACCAGTACCAGTACACCTTCCGCTACAGAGGTCGTCTGCAGACACCGGAGGAGTTCGGCGACATGATTATCAAGTCGACAAAGGACGGACAGACCATCCGCGTTAAGGACGTAGCCCGCGTAGAGATGGGTGCGCTGTCATACACCGTAGAGTCGAAGAACAACGGCAAGCCGTCAGTAACAATGATGGTGACACAGACCGCCGGCTCTAACGCTACCGAGATTGCCACAAACATCAAGAAGCTCCTCAAGGAGCAGGAAGCAGCAATGCCTCCAGGCATCCACTTCGACATCATGCAGGACGTGACAGAGTTCCTCTTCGCCTCAATCGAAGACCTTATCAAGACACTCTGCGAGGCGTTCATCCTCGTGTTCATCGTGGTGTACATCTTCTTGCAGGACACTCGCTCTACGCTCATCCCGTTGATTGCGGTACCCGTGTCGTTGATCGGTACATTCTTCTTCCTCTACGCGTTCGGCTTCTCGCTCAACCTGCTTACGCTTGCCGCCCTCGTGCTTGCCATCGCCATTGTGGTCGACGATGCCATTGTGGTCGTCGAGGCAGTACATGCCAAGCTCGACCTCGGCTACAAGTCGGCTAAGCTCGCGTCAATCGACGCCATGAACGAGATTTCGGGTGCCATTATCTCAATCACCCTCGTTATGGCTTCGGTGTTCATCCCAGTGTCGTTTATGGGTGGTACGTCAGGTGCGTTCTACCGCGAGTTCGGTATCACCATGGCTATCTCTATCATCATCTCGGCACTTAACGCCTTGACCCTTTCGCCGGCTCTCTGCGCCATCCTGCTGAAGCCGAAGGACGAGGAAGGCAAGGAGCGCAAGATGTCGATGGTAGACCGCTTCCACGCATCGTTCAACGCCGCTTACGGCAAGGTGCAGGAGAAGTACACCAAGGGTGTGCGCCGCCTCGTAGAGCGTCCGTTCATCGCTATCGGCACAGTAGTGGTGGCTATCGCTGCTATGGCTGTGCTCATGGGTACGACAAAGACAGGCCTCGTGCCTGACGAAGATACCGGCACAGTGTTCTGTACAGTGTCAACACCTCCGGGCACCTCTATGAAGAAGACCAACGAGGTGATGGATCAGGTAGACCGTATGCTCGCTACCAACCCGGCTATCGCCAGCCGTATGCGTATCACGGGCTACAACTTCATCGCTGGTCAGGGCTCTAACCAGGGTACATTCATTGTCAAGCTGAAGAGCTTCGAGGAGCGTCAGAAGATGGAAGGACCGCTGAAGTACATCGGCGTACACAACCTCGGCTCTACAATGGTGCTCGGTATGATATACAAGCAGACCGCAGCCATCAAGGGTGCGCAGATCCTCGCCTTCCAGCCGCCTATGGTGCAGGGCTTCTCTGCAACCAACGGTATGACCTTCTCAATGCAGGACCGCACGGGTGGCGATGTGAACAAGTTCTTCGACATCACACAGAAGTATATAGCTGAGCTCAACAAGCGTCCAGAGATTTCGAACGCCATGACCTCGTACAACACCAAGTACCCACAGTACAAGATTGATGTTGACGTGGCTAAGTGTAAGCAGAGCGGCATCGACCCATCGACAGTGCTCACCACAATGCAGGGCTACTACGGCGGTATGTACGCTTCGAACTTCAACGCCTACGGTAAACTCTACCGTGTATATATCCAGTCGGCACCGCAGAATCGTGCAGACCTGAAGAGTCTGGACAATATCTACGTGCGCACCTCGGCAGGCGAGATGGCTCCTATCAAGGAGTACGTGAACCTCAGTCGTGTGTATGGTCCGCAGGAGATTGACCGCTTCAACCTCTTCACCTCAATCAACGTGAACGCATCAGCAGCTGAGGGCTACTCAACGGGCGACGCTATCAACGCTATGGCAGAGGTGGCTAAGACCTCGCTGCCAGCAGGCTACACCTACGAGTTCTCGGGCTTGACACGTACCGAGCAGGAGTCGTCAAACTCTACAGCTATCGTGTTCGTGCTCTGCTTGACCTTCGTTTACCTCATCCTCTCGGCACAGTATGAGTCGTATGTTCTGCCGTTGTCCGTAATCCTCTCCATCCCGTTCGGTTTGGCAGGAGCCTTCCTCTTCACCAACATGTTTGGTAAGAACAACGACATCTACATGCAGATTGCGCTCATCATGCTTATGGGTCTTCTCGCCAAGAACGCCATCCTTATCGTGCAGTTCGCCCTCGAACGCCGCCTGACAGGTATGGCTATCTCTTGGTCGGCAGTGCTCGGCGCTTCAGCCCGTCTGCGTCCTATCCTTATGACCTCGTTGGCTATGATTATCGGCCTGTTGCCGTTGCTCATGCCGTGGGGCGTAGGCTACAACGGTAACATGACACTCGGTGCGGCAGCCGTAGGCGGTATGCTCATCGGTATGCTCTGCCAGATTATGGTAGTGCCGGCGTTGTTCTTCATCTTCCAGACACTGCAGGAGAAGATTAAGCCTATCGAGTTCGAGAACGACACAGCAGATGTAGACACCGAGATACGCCAGTACACCAACCCGTACGTGGCAGGTGCGCTGCAGGATCAGATTGAAAAGACTTCAAAATAAGACAGATGAACATGAAAAAGTTAATGCTTCTCGCCGCTGGCGCATTGCTGATGACCAGCTGCGGAATATATAATAAGTACGAGCGTCCGGAGGTGAACACCACGGGCCTCGTGCGCGACGTGCAGAGCAACAGCGACACACTCGCAGTAAGCGACACAACAAGCTTCGGCAATCTCGCTTGGCGCACCGTGTTCACCGACCCACAGCTGCAGTCGCTCATCGAGCTTGGCTTGCAGAACAACACCAACATGCTCAACGCCGCGCTCAACGTGAAGATGGTGGAGGACCAGCTCATGGTGGCTAAGCTCGCCTTCGTGCCCGGCTTCACCTTCTCGCCGCAAGGCACCATCGCTTCGTGGGATGGCAACCCCGCTACGAAGACCTACTCGCTGCCTATCACAGCGTCGTGGAACATCGACCTCTTCGGCAACCTTCTCAACCAGAAGCGTTCGGCACAGATGGCACTGCTTGCCACGAAGGACTATCAGCTCGTAGTGCAGACAAAGGTCATCTCGAACATTGCCAACATGTACTACACACTGCTCATGCTCGACAAGCAGCTGCAGGTGGTAGAGAATATGACAAAGCTCACAGAGGAGACGCTGCGCATTATGAAGCTGCAGAAGGACTTCGGACGTGTGCGCGAGACATCAGTGCAGAGTGCAGAGTCGAACTTCTACTCGGTTCAGGCTCAGGGCACAGAGATAAAGCGTATGATACGCGAGACGGAGAACTCGCTCTCGCTGCTGCTCGGTCAGCAGGCGCAGACCATACAGCGCGGCTCGCTCGAAGAGCAGTCGCTGCCTACGGAGTTCTCTACCGGCATCGGCTTGCAGCTGCTCGCCAACCGTCCTGACGTACACTACGCTGAGATGTCGCTCGCGCAGTGCTTCTACGACGTGAACACCGCTCGCTCACGCTTCTACCCAAGCATCACAATCTCGGCAACGGGTGCCTTCACCAACTCTGGCGGTATGGGCATCGTGAACCCAGGCAAGTGGCTGCTCTCGGCAGTAGGCTCGCTCGTGCAGCCTATCTTCGCTCACGGTCAGCTCGTGGCTGGCTTGAAGGTGGCTAAGTCAAAGCAGGAGCAGGCTTTCAACACATGGCAGAACGCAGTGCTCTCAGCCGGCTCTGAGGTGAGCAACGCCCTCGTGCTCTACAACTCATCGGCAGAGAAGAGCGCACTGGAGGCTAAGCAGGTGGAGAGTCTGAAGAAGAACGTGGAGTACAACCAGATGCTCTTCAACGACGGCTCGGCTACATACCTGGAAGTGATCACCGCGCAGCAGAGCCTGCTCAATGCAGAGCTCTCAAAGGTGCAGGACGACTTCAACAAGATGCAGGCTGTGGTTAACCTCTACTATGCGCTTGGTGGAGGAAGATATTAAGAATGTTGAATGTTGAATGTTGAGTGTTGAATTATTCAAAACTCAAAACTCACAACTCAAAATTTAAGAATTATGATTAGTGAAAAAGCATATATAGCTCCGGGTGCTAAGATTGGCAAGAACGTTACAATCTATCCGTTCGCCTACATCGAGGACGACGTAGTGATTGGCGACGACTGCATAATCTATCCTTACGTGAGCATCATGCGCGGCACCGTAATGGGTCGTGGCAACAAGGTTTATCAGAACACAGTGCTCGGTGCAGAGCCGCAGGACTTCAACCATAAGGGTGAGGCTACACGCCTCGTCATCGGCGACGAGAACATCTTCCGCGAGAACGTGGTTGTGAACCGCGCCACATACACCGACGGTGAGACACGCATCGGCAACCGCAACTTCTTCATGGAGGGTGTGCACATCTCGCACGACACGAAGGTGGACGACTACGTTACGTTCGGCTACGGTACGAAGGTGGCAGGCGACTGTGAGGTTCACAGTGCCGTGATCTTCTCTTCTGGTGTCATTGTCAACTCGAATGTGCGCATCGGTGGTGCGTCGATGGTGACGGGCGGTGTGCGCATCTCGAAGGATGTGCCTCCGTTCATCGTGGCTACTGACAATCCCGTGCGCTACGCCGGTGTGAACGAGTCGCTGCTGAAGTCGTCGGGCACAAACGAGAAGGTAATCAACCATATCGCTAACGCTTACCGCCTTGTGTTCCACGGACAGACAAGCGTGTTCGACGCAATCAACCAGGTGAAGGAGCAGGTGCCTGCTGGCAAGGAGATAACGGCTATCGTAAAGTTCCTTGAGAGCACTAAGCTGGGCATCATCAGCAAACTGTAAGTCTCTACGGCTTCAGGGCTGGTTCAGAATATTTGTAACATCAAAACACCACACATATATTTCATACCTTTTATATATTAGTGTTGTTATTTCAATGAAAGCGGCAAGGTCGACGGGATGCCAACCTTGCCGTTGTTGTTTATAGATGGTGAGGTGGTGAGGTGTTGAGATGGTGAGGTGGTGAGATTTGATGTTGAGGTGGTGGAATGTTGAGGTGGTGAGAAAAGCATCCGCGTCGACCGTTACGAGCATCAGCGTCGGTCGTTGCGGATGTCTGCGTCGACCGTTGCGGATGTC
>NZ_JH379450.1:103679-124686 GCF_000235885.1 Leyella stercorea DSM 18206 | reverse complement strand
GGATGTCTGCGTCGACCGTTGCGGATGTCTGCATCGACCGATGCGGATGTTAATAACCGACACTGCAAGGAAAACCTTCGGCTATTACGCGGTCGCGAATGTCGTCGAGTTCCTCGTGCGTAGCCTTGCTTAGTGTTGGGCAGGGCGTTTCGCGGTCGATGGTGTATATCATCACTGCGCTTGGTCGGATGCGATGCAGAGTTTGAAGCCATGTAGATATGAAGCCGTCGGAGGTGTTGTCTACGCTCTCGCCGTTGTCGTCGGTGCCGTGCATGAATATGGTTTGCACTATGCAGTGCCCATTGAACGATGCCATCTCCTTGACGATATTCTCAACGTTGTACGATGGTTGCGTAGGGCGGTCCACCTTATTTATATATGCAGGGTCGACCGTGTCGAGCTTCATGATGTTGTTGTCTGCGAGCAGTAGGGCGCGGTGCACGTCGGGGCGGTGCGCCAGCGTGGAGTTGGTGAGCACCGACACCTTAGCCTCGGGGTAATAAGCATTGCGCAGACGTATCGTATCCTCGATGATATGGAGGAAGTCGGGATGCGTGGTCGGCTCACCATTGCCCGAGAAAGTGATCACGTCGAGTTTCGCACCTGCCGTGTGCATCTCCTTCAGTTTCGCCTCCAGACGCTCCGCAACAAGCTCGCGTGAAGGACGAGGCAGGGTAGGGCGGCGCGTACAGTTGTAGCCTACCTCGCAGTAGATGCAGTCGAACGTACAAATCTTTCCGTCGCTCGGGTTGACGTTCACGCCGAGCGATATGCCAAGACGTCGGCTGTGTATCGGTCCGACGATTGGCGAAGGATAGAGAATTGTTGCCATGATGTGTGCTTTTTGTTCACATCAAAGGTAGACAGATTGTTTTGTTTATGATGTACGTATGGTGTTAATTGACGTTAATCCCTCTTTTGAACGGATATTTTTTTGTTATTTTGCAGGAAATTTGGTATAATATAGCCTTTTCGGAATGAGAAAGAAAAATAAGAAGACCCGCAGTCGTCACGGATTGCAGGCGGTAACGTTGTGTATTAGCACCGCAATGGTGCTTGTTCTGTTAGGTTTGGTGGTGTTCGCAGTGTGCACCGCCCGTAATCTTTCTGCCTACGTGAAGCAGAACATCGTGGTTACGATGATGCTTCAGGACGATATGACCTCTGGCGAGGCGCAGCAGTTCTGCACCAAGCTAAAGGCTCGCCCCTACATCCACACGCTCCAGTACATCAGTAAGGAGCAGGCTTTGCGCGAAGGAATAAAAGAATTGGGAACCGACCCACGTGAGTTTGCCGAGGCAAACCCTTTCCTCTCGTCGGTGGAGGTTACTCTAACGTCCGACTATGCTAACAGCGACTCGCTGAAGTTTATCTCTAAGGAGCTGAAAGCCTATCCGAAGGTGAGCGAGGTGAAGTATCAGAAGGACCTCATCGACAGTGTCAATGCCAATATAGCGAAGATAAGCATCGTGCTCTTGGCACTCGCCGTGTTGCTCACGATAGTGTCGTTCTCGCTTATCAACAACACCGTGCGTCTAAGCATCTACGCCCGTCGCTTCTCCATACACACGATGAAGCTCGTAGGTGCATCGTGGGGCTTCATCCGTGCGCCGTTCGTGCGCCACTATGTGTTGCTCGGCTTGCTCGCTGCGCTCATCGCCTGCTGCGTGTTGGGAGGCGGAGTGTACGCACTGTTTATGTACGAGCCGCAGGTGCTCGACCTCATCACATGGGAGGTGCTCGCTATCACTGCCGGTACGGTGGTGGTGTTCGGCATCTTCATCACAGCTATCTGTTCGATAATATCGGTGAACAAGTTCCTGCGCATGAAAGCAGGCGATTTGTATAAGATATGATGTTGAGATGGTGAGATGTTGAGATATGTTGTGGTGTTGAGATGTTGAGGTGGTGACATTACTTATCTATACACATACAGATGCTACTTGTACATATACAGGCACTATTTAAACATAATAAATTCATTCAACTTAAAATATAAACAAAGTGGATAAAAGAAATTACGCATTTGGCAAGATTAACTTCATTCTGATGGTAGTCGGAATGTTGATTGTCATCCTCGGTTTTATACTCATGAGCGGTGGCGGAAGCGACGAGCATGTTTTCGATAACGACATCTTTAGTGTGCGTCGCGTGAAGGTAGCACCTGCAGTGTGCTTCCTCGGCTTCATCTCTATTATCTATGCGATAATCAAGAAGCCAAAAGACGAATAACTCTTCAGGGGGTGCTTTCAGGGGGTGCTTTCAGGGGGGCAGTTGTCTCAACTGCACCAATAAATTTGAAGGCACCAACAGAATGCACCTGCCGCTATGTTGGTGCAGTTGAGACAACTGCACCCCCTGAGAGACAACTGCACCCCCAGAAATCACCCTCAAATTAATAATTAATAATAAAAAATTAATAATTGAACAAATGGATTGGTTACAAGCCTTAGTCCTTGGCATCATTCAAGGACTCACAGAATATTTGCCCGTAAGTAGTAGTGGACACCTCGCAATCGGCTCGGCACTCTTCGGCGTGCAGGGCGAGGATAACCTCACGTTCACCGTCATGGTGCACGTAGCGACCGTGCTCAGTACGCTCGTGATACTGTGGAAGGAAATCGACTGGATACTGAAAGGACTCTTCAAGTTCGAGATGAACGCCGAGACGAAGTACTTCCTCAACATCGTTGTCTCGATGATACCGGTAGGCATCGTAGGCGTGTTCTTTAAGGACTATGTGGAGGCGATATTCGGTTCGGGGCTGCTCATCGTGGGCTGTTGCCTGCTCCTGACAGCAGCGTTGCTCACCTTCTCCTACTTCGCTAAGCCACGTCAGCGCGAGAATATCTCGATGAAGGATGCCTTCATCATCGGCTTGGCGCAGGCAGCAGCCGTGCTGCCCGGTCTCTCACGCTCTGGTTCCACCATTGCCACCGGCATCTTGCTCGGCAATAAGAAGGAGAAACTCGCACCGTTCTCGTTCCTCATGGTCATCCCGCCCATCCTCGGCGAGGCACTCCTCGACGTGCTCAAGGCGGTTAAGGGCGAAGAAGCGTTCGGCGATATAGAGACACTGCCCCTCATCGTGGGCTTCGTGGCAGCCTTCGTAAGCGGATGCATCGCCTGCAAGTGGA
This sequence comes from Leyella stercorea DSM 18206, assembly GCF_000235885.1. GTDB lineage: Bacteria > Bacteroidota > Bacteroidia > Bacteroidales > Bacteroidaceae > Prevotella > Prevotella stercorea. The sequence goes on along the minus strand of NZ_JH379450.1, from coordinate 121,549 downwards.
TGATAAACATCGTGAAGCGAGGCAAACTCGTGTGGTTCGGTGTCTACTGCGCAATAGCAGGAGCCGTTACGATAGCTTGCTCATTACTATAAAAGAAGAAGACAATGAATTTCACCAAAGGCGAAGTCATCGCCATAAACAAACCCCTTGGCATGACCAGCTTCTGTGCCTTGGCAATAGTGCGCAAGCGCATCTGCGTACGCCTCGGGGTGAAGAAACTAAAGATAGGCCATGCCGGAACACTCGACCCTCTTGCCACTGGCGTGCTCGTGCTCTGCACCGGCAAGTTCACGAAGCGCATAGAGGAGTTCCAGATGCACGGCAAGGAATACACAGCCACCATTCAGCTCGGAGCCACCACGCCCAGCTACGACATGGAGCATCCGGTGAACGCCACTTACCCCACAGACGGCATCACACGCGAGCGCATCGAAGACGTATTGAAGCAGTTTGTGGGCGATATAGAGCAGGTGCCACCGACATTCTCGGCGTGCAAGGTGAGCGGACAACGCTCCTACGACCTGCGCCGAAAGGGTAAGGACGTGGAGCTACAGCCGAAGCAGATACACATCGACGAGATAGAACTCACGGCGTTCGACCCCGAAACAATGCAGATGTCTGTACGTGTGGTCTGTGGCAAGGGTACATACATACGCGCCTTGGCACGCGACATCGGTCGCGCACTCGACTCGGGCGGCTACCTCACAGCACTCTGCCGTACACGCTCCGGCGAGCAGCGCGTGGAGAACTGCATCGAGCTTGACGGCTTTGAGGAGTGGCTTGCCAATCAGACAATAGAAACCATTGAAGATGAATAAATAAACAACTACTATGAAGTTATCACAGTTTAAGTTTAAACTACCCGAAGAGCTGATCGCTCTTTATCCGCATAGCATTTATCGCGAGTTTGAAAACGACAACGGCGAGAAGGAAACCTTCCGCATCACACGTCGCGACGAGTGCCGACTGATGGTGTTGCACAAGAAGTCGCAGACCATCGAGATGTACAAGAAAGATGACAAAGGCAACCCTATCGAGGGCGAATACCTCGACTTCCGCAACGTGCTCGACTACTTCGGCGAGCACGACACATTCGTCTTCAACGATACAAAGGTGTTCCCGGCGCGCCTCTATGGCACAAAGGAGAAGACCGACGCCAAGATAGAGGTGTTCCTGCTGCGTGAACTCAACGAAGAAATGCGTCTGTGGGACGTGCTCGTAGAACCGGCTCGCAAGATACGTATCGGCAACAAGCTGTTCTTCGACGATTCGGGCACAATGGTGGCTGAGGTAATCGACAACACAACCAGTCGCGGACGCACACTACGCTTCCTCTACGACTGTCCGCACGACGAGTTCAAGCGCGAGCTCTACGGTCTGGGCGAGGCTCCGCTGCCACGCTACATCGTAGACCGCCGCCCCGACAAGCGCAGCACAGAGGACGACTTCGACGACTTCCAGTGCATCTTTGCTAAACACGAGGGTGCGGTCACGGCTCCTGCTACCGGCTTGCACTTCTCGCGTGAGCTGATGAAGCGCATGGAGATACGTGGCATCAACTTCGCATACATTACGCTCCACTGCGGATTGGGCAACTTCCACGACATAGAGGTGGAGGACCTCACAAAGCACAAGATGGACTCGGAGCAGATGCGCGTCGATGCCGACTGCTGCAAGTTGGTGAACGACACAAAGCGTGCCGGACACCATGTGTGTGCTGTGGGTACAAGCGTGGTGAAGGCTACGGAGACAGCCGTTGGCACCGACGGTATGCTGAAGGAGTATGATGGCTGGACCAATAAGTTCATCTTCCCGCCGTATGACTTCGGACTCGCCGACTCGATGATCTCTAACTTCTATCATCCGTACTCGACACTCCTCATGGAGACCTGCGCCTTCGGCGGCTATGACCTCGTGATGGAGGCGTACAACCTCGCCGTTAAGCACGGCTTCAAGTTTGGTTCTTACGGCGACGCATTGCTCATCGTAAACGATTAAGCGCAGAGTATGCACACCGTGTACCTCTCTCTCGGCTCCAATCTCGGCGACCGCAAAGCTACGATGCGTCGCGCCATCGGCTTGCTCAACGAACGTGCAGGCAGCGTCGACCGCCAGTCGTCGTTCATCGAGACAGAGCCTTGGGGATTTGAATCGACCAATAAGTTTCTGAATATGTGTGTGCGTCTGCTCACTACGTTGTCGCCAGAGCAATTGCTACTGGCTACAAAGCAGATAGAACGTGAGTTGGGCAGAACACAGAAGTCGGTGAACGGGCTGTATCACGACCGCCCTATCGACATAGATATACTGATGTACGACGACGTACATCTTGACTCTGACGACCTCACGCTGCCGCATCCGCACATGCAGGAGCGCGAGTTCGTGATGAAACCGCTTAGCGAAATACTCTCGGTTGAGAGTTGAAGAGATATGCAGGGACGGAAACAAGGTCTACATACCGTCTTTGCAGCTTGTACGCCACCGAAGGCGCAGCCTCTGTTGTTGCGCCTTCGGTGGCGTCTTTTTATAGATGTGTAGGCGTAAGTTTCACGTTTTGTTATGTATGGCGTTCGAAGATGGAAAGCGTTAATTCGTAAATAAATTAAAAAATAAAATAACTTTTGTTTGGCGAAAAACTTCATAATCTGTATATTTGCAAAATATTCTTCGCATATATTAATAATCTAAATAATTGAGTATGAAGAAATCTATACTTTTGACTGCGGCTCTTGTTATGGCTACAACAGCTGCCAACGCACAACCATTTGTTGAGGGCGTTCCGTTTAGTGCACGTCAGTTCGGCAAGCACCTCGTGCCTACACTTGACGCACAGGCTCAGCCTTCAAAGTTGCGTGCAGAGAAGAAGTCCAACTATTACTTGCGTCCTGAGGGTGCTTTGTTCCAGGCTTCTGACAAGAAAGGTCAGATTTGGGGAACTGTGTATATGTATGTTCCGGGTGCTTACGACGTAAAGTTCAAGAAACAGGGCACAGATGCCTATGTTTGGCATCAGAACACATTCGACTATTATGGCGATGTAACTGTTAACGATTGCTCAAGCAAAACAGATTATTATTATAATATTGGCGCAAACGGCGACTTCACGATGAAGAGCTTGTTTGACGGTCGCGATGCTCTCCCGACACTTGTTTGCAATACCGACTCGTTCCTGCTTGCTTCTGAGAATCCTTACTTCGGCAATGCGGGCGACCCTGGCAAGCACGAATCATTGGCTTTGATGTACTATTATCCGCGCTTGTATTCAGGCATTGACCAAGACAATCGTCGCGTGGCTCCGCTTTCTTACACAATGGACCAACTCAGCGAAGTGTTCTTCGGCGGTATGGACAACAAGTATGTATACGGTTCGGGTACATTCACGCAGGGCGATGCTAAGTACACAGCTACCAGCGTTTATCAGTATTTCGACAAACCGATGGCTCCGCTGGTTGTAGAAGATATCTTCATTCCGGTTATCTCTAAGGGCTATTATCCAATAGCTAAGGGTAAGCAACTGCGTTTGCAGATTCACGACGTGATGGAGCAGGACGGCAAACGCATTCCTGGCGAAAAGATACTCTATGAACTCACAGCTACTGAGCCTGAAACTATTGACGTAGGCAGCATTCCTTACGATGATAATACAAGCTACAACGCCTTCACACTCGTATTCACAAAGAAGAACGCTGAAGGCAAGGCAGAACGCTTCGTTATCGATCAGCCGTTCTATGTAGTAATCGACGGACTCGACAATGAAGGCATCGACTGCGGTTTTGAGATTAGCGAGTTACCTTATTATTATAATGACTTCGACTCAGCCGTAGGTATTTGGAAGAAGGATGGCAGTCCTGCGTTCTTCAGCCTCTACAAGGACGTTGCGCTGAAGGTTTCATTCTCGGCGTGGTACGACTACTGCAACCCGATGTACTATGTATTCAACGGACGTGAGGAGAACTACGGCGTTGTGAAGATGAGCGACGACGGCACAAGCGGAACAACGCTCATTCCTGGCGATTTGGTGTTCGCAGGTCCGGCTATCAAGACAAACCAGAGCTGGTTCGATGCCAACAACGAGCCTAACTACACCGTAACTTGCGATGCCGACTGGGTGAAGTCAATCACTCCCGACACAAAGACATGGGCTGAATACGACATCACAGTGCTCAAGGTGGTATGCGACCCACTGCCAGAAGGCGTAAGCGGTCGTAAGTGCGAACTCCACGTGCAGAGCAAGACCTGCAAGTCGACATATCCTATCGAGGTTCTGCAGGGCGACGCTACAGCCGGCATCAACGGCGTAACAGTGAACGTGGCTCGCGACGGCAAAACATACAACCTCAGCGGACAGCGCGTAGCTCCTGATACAAAGGGTATCGTGATACGCGACGGCAAGAAGTACGTTAACAAGTAGAAATCCTGACAAGCTATATCGTAATTAGAGGGGGATAGTTTATTCTATAACAATCCCCCTCCTATAAAACAAGGTGTTAATTAGAGAGAGTTGATTGATTGTATAAATAACTAAAAACAATACGACTATGAGAAAAACGTTTCAAGTATTATTCTCGGCATTGTTGGCAGCTACCACGCTGGCTCCGTCGACAGTGAAGGCACAGACTCCGTCAACTGGCGGACCGTACGATGTTCCGTATTCATGTCTGTGGAACGATCAGAAAGTATTAGTTAATAAAGAGTGGACTGTTGAGGACAAGAACAACGACGGTATCACTTGGGGATTCAGTAATGACGTGCCCGGCAGCTTCATCAGTTATATCGGCACAGCGCAGAAGCAGGATGCCGACGACTGGCTCGTCAGCCCGTACTTGGCATTCGAGGCAGGCAAGACATATAAGGTTGAGACCGGTGGCTTCAAGGCTATGGGTGGTTCGCAGAAGTTGGCTGTGGCTATCGGCACAGGCGACGACCCCACAACATACAAGGTCGTAGGCGACTATACCATTTCGGCTACATACGGCGGAGGTGGTGCCACACCAGTTGAAGGCGAGTTCATTGCTCCTACAACCGGCAAGTATCGCGTAGCATTCCATTGCACCAGCAACCAGCGCGCTTATCTCCTGCTCCTTCCTGTGAAAGTATTTGCTCAGGCTGCCTTGGCAGTGCGCCCTGCAGCTGTAAACGACCTCAATGTAGAGGTTGGTGCTAAGGGAGCGGTGTCGGCTAAGGTGTCGTTCACAATACCTTCTACTGACTATGCTGGCAATCCGCTCTCAAGTCTAACCCGTGTACAGCTCTATCGCGACTATGTCGTTGTGAAGAACTTCGATTCGCCGAAACCTGGTGAAAAGGTCGTATGGCAAGACGAAGAGGTACTTACTGGTGAGCATACATATAGCGTTATCTCTACAGCTAACGACTTGCGTAGCGACGAGGTTGCAAAGAAAGCATACGTAGGTTACGACCGTCCGCTTCCTCCGCAGAATATAAAGATACACGACAACCTTGATGGTACAGCAGCTATCACATGGGATCCGGTTTCTGAAGTAGGTATGCACGGCGGTTATGTAGATCCGAAGACTGCAGAATACTGCGTATACACTCTTGAGTATGGTTATCTGAGAGAAGTAGAAATGGGTTTACCTGAGACAAAGTGTGTTGTAGAAAAAGTTAACTACGACGGCGCTCAGAGTGCTGTGCAGTATGCACTTCTGACCTACGTAGACAGCCCGACATCAGACACAGCCGTAGTCAGCGACTATGGACGCGAGGCATTCCTTATCGGTCAGGCACACGAGGTACCTTACTACGAATCGTTCGCTAACAAGAGTCTTCAGAAGGGGCCGTGGGTGATTGACGCCAACTGTGCGGGCAAGTTCGGTCTTTCGGAGGATGCGCAGGATGAGGACGCAGGTTCGCTCGTTTTCAATCCGTCAACAGGCAGCACTTTGGCTTGTATTCAGGGTCCGAAGGTAGACATCGCCAATGCGGGTAATCCGCAGATTGTGTTCTGGTACTATGCATATCCAGGCACCGACGGCAAGATAACCGTAAAGGTGAACCGCAATGGTCAGGAAATGGTAGAGGTTGGAACTGTAGATTATAGCACGCTTAGTGGCAAAATGGGTTGGCGCTCTGTAGCTATGGATCTTAAGTCGGTGTCTACTGTCGGTGTTAAGAACGGTTACATCCGTCCTTATTTCTACGCCGAGGGCTTGTCAACCAGCATAATGATTGATAACATCAAAATCTACGATGCTATCGCAAACAACCTCGCTGCCGATATTGATGCACCTGCACACGTGCAGAGTGGTAAGGCTGCTCAGCTGAATGTGAAGGTTACGAACCTCGGTACAGCAAAAGCAAGCGGTTACAAGGTACACCTCTTTATCGACGGAAAGAAGTTTGAAACTGAAGAAGGTGAGGACCTTGAGCCTAACGCAGTAGCTACATACGAGTTTGCATATACACCGAAGCTCCATGTCGGTAAATTCACCGTGAGAGGCGAAGTAGAGTGGGCTGCAGATATGTTCCAGGATAACAATAAGTCAATCGACTATACTGTTGAAGTAGTGTCATCTCCGCTCCCAGCTATCAGCGACCTCGCTGCTACCGATAAGGGTGTGCTCACATGGTCGGCAATGGATGTAGATGGTGTCAAGGTAACAGACGACTTCGAGTCGTACACCCCATGGTCAATAGCACGCGTTGGCGACTGGACCCTCTACGACGGTGACAAGGGTACGGTTTACACATTCGGTGGTATTCAGCACCCGAACTCAGGCGTAGCACAGGCTTACATCGTGTTCAACCCATGGCAGGTGAGTGGCATCACAGGCAGCAACTGGCAGATGTTTGCAGACATCTTCGCGCCTCATTCAGGCAAGCAGTCGATGATGTCTACTGGTACAACAATCGATACCGGCACACCGACCAACAACTGGCTCATCACACCGGAGCTTTCCGGCGAGGAGCAGACAATATCGTTCTGGGTGAACGCTCCTGGCGACGAGGTAAACCGCGGTGAGCAGTATCCGAACTCTGGTCCAGAGACATTCGACATCTACTACTCGGAGGACGACACCAACGCCAACTCGTTCATTAAGATCAATAAGGACTCTTATGAGGCTGTTTACAAGTGGACAAAGTATGATATCGCCCTTCCTGAGGGTGCCAAGTATTTCGCTATCGTGCACACCAGCACAGGTTCGCTGACATCTTACAACTATGAACCCGACCGTCTCTGTGTTGACGACGTAACATATCGTGCTGGCGGTTTGCGCGTAATGGGTTACAATGTTTACCGTGACGGTGTTCTCGTGAAGAAACTCGACGGCAAGACAACCACTTGGACTGACGAAAAGTACACCGATGATAACGGCTACGGCGCAGGCAACCACAAGTACAACGTAATCGTAGTTTATGCAAACGGCGAGTCGAACGTGTCTAACACAGTCTATGTAGGCGACCCTGCAGCAGGCGTTGACTCAGTTGTTGTGAATGGCGTTAAGACTAACAACCGCGTCTACACCATCAACGGCAAGTACGTAGGTAACAGTCTGAAGGACGTTAAGCAGGGACTCTACATCCAGAATGGTAAGAAGGTCGTAGTGAAGTAATTTGTAAAAAATAGTTAACATTTATACTAAATGCGAGTGCAAATGGTCTGACTTCCAATAAAAAGTCGTACCTTTGCACCCGCATTTTGCACAAATAACAATTTAATTTTTAAAAGTCTATGTATTTAGATCAGGCAAAAAAACAAGAGATCTTTGGACAGTACGGAAAGTCTAACACTGATACTGGTTCAGCTGAGAGCCAGATAGCATTGTTCTCATACCGTATTTCCCATTTGACGGAACATCTTAAGAATAACCGTAAAGATTATACTACCGCACGTTCTTTGACACAGCTGGTAGGAAAGCGCCGCGCATTGCTTAACTATCTGTACGACCGCGACATCAATCGCTACCGTGCAATCATCAAGGCTCTCGGCCTCCGTAAGTAATTCGCACAAAGAAACAGATCCCGTGTATTCGACCGAATGCACGGGATTTTTTTGTTGCATCTGTGGCGGTGCTTGTTTTTTTAGTCGTTTGGTTCCGAACTATTTGCGTTAATAGTTCAAAAACGCCGCTGCTTATACATTTGTCTGAAAAAAAAGTAGTAACTTTGCAGAAGTTTTTTAAGGTATATAAAATGCAAGATATTAGAAACATTGCGATTATCGCCCATGTCGACCATGGAAAGACCACGCTTGTCGACAAGATGATGTTGGCGGGCAAACTGTTCCGTGACGGCCAGGATAACAGTGGCCAGGTATTGGATTCCAACGACCTGGAACGCGAACGAGGAATAACCATCCTTTCCAAGAACGTTTCAATCAACTGGAAAGGCACAAAAATCAATATTATTGACACCCCGGGTCACTCCGATTTCGGTGGCGAGGTAGAGCGCGTGCTCAACATGGCAGACGGTTGTATTCTGCTCGTTGACGCATTCGAAGGTCCTATGCCGCAGACACGCTTCGTGCTGCAGAAGGCGCTTCAGATCGGTCTGAAGCCGATCGTTGTTGTGAACAAGGTTGACAAGCCCAACTGCCGCCCTGAGGAGGTGTACGAAATGGTGTTCGATCTCATGTTCTCACTCAACGCTACCGAAGACCAGCTCGACTTCCCCGTCGTTTACGGTTCGGCAAAGAACGGCTGGATGGCTGAGGACTACAACGCCCCGACAGACAATATCGACTATCTGCTCGACAAGATTGTAGAGGTGATACCTGCGCCGAAGGTGCTTGAGGGCACTCCGCAGATGCTTATCACCTCGCTCGACTACTCGAGCTACACAGGACGTATCGCCGTAGGACGCGTTCACCGCGGTACGCTCAAAGAGGGCATGAACATAACCATCTCTCACCGCGACGGCACTCAGGAGAAGACACGCATCAAGGAAATACATGTGTTCGAGGGAATGGGACAGAAGAAGGTAGACGAGGTTCACTCTGGCGACATCTGCGCCATTGTAGGCTTGGAGCGCTTTGAGATTGGTGACACCATCTGCGACTTCGAGAACCCCGAGCCGCTGCCTCCTATCGCTATCGACGAGCCTACCATGAGTATGCTCTTCACCATCAACGACTCGCCGTTCTTCGGTAAGGAAGGCAAGTTCGTAACATCACGCCACATCAACGACCGCTTGCAGAAGGAGCTTGAGAAGAACCTTGCGTTGCGTGTGCGTCCGTTCGAGGACACCACGGATAAGTGGATCGTAAGCGGACGCGGTGTGCTCCACCTCTCTGTGCTCATCGAGACAATGCGTCGCGAGGGCTACGAGCTTCAGGTAGGTCAGCCGCAGGTAATCTATAAGGAGATTGACGGCGTGAAGTGCGAGCCTATCGAGGAACTGACAATCAACGTGCCTGAGGAGTTCTCGAGCAAGATGATTGATATGGTGACACGCCGCAAGGGTGAGATGACATCAATGCAGACCCTCGGCGACCGTGTAGATATCGAGTTCGACATACCGTCGCGCGGCATTATCGGTCTGCGTACCAACGTGCTCACAGCAAGCCAGGGCGAGGCAATCATGGCTCACCGCTTCAAGGAGTATCAGCCGTACAAGGGCGAAATTACACGCCGTCTTAACGGTTCGATGATTGCGCTTGAGACAGGTACTGCCTACGCTTACTCTATCGACAAGCTGCAAGACCGCGGCAAGTTCTTCATCGATCCGGGTGAGGAAGTGTACGCAGGTCAGGTAGTGGGCGAGCACGTTCACGACAACGACCTCGTAATCAACGTTACGAAGGCAAAGCAGCTCACCAACGTTCGTGCCAGCGGTTCTGACGAGAAGGCGCGTGTGATACCGAAGGTGGTGATGAGTCTTGAGGAGTGCCTCGAGTATATCAAGGGCGATGAACTTGTGGAGGTAACTCCGAAGAGTATGCGTATGCGCAAGATCATCCTCGACCATCTCAGCCGCAAGCGCAGCAACAAAGACTAATTTCTTGTATCGAAATATATACAACGACGGGTGTTCCAAGACTGTGAAGTCATGGGACACCTTTTTTCGTGTCAAATGCTTGCTTGTGTGGAATTAATTTATTACATTTGCGGCATGGGAATAGAAAAGATACGAAAAGTCATATATACTGACGAATTCATGGATTACTACTGGTCTCTCGATGCCAAATTGAGAGAAAAGTATTCGTATATAGTGAACATAATTGAAACTCAGAAGGTGGTGAATGAGAAGTTCGTGAAGAAACTTGTCGGAACTCCTTATTATGAGGCACGTGTGTCGTTTGGTTCAAACGAGTATCGTTCGGTTATATTTACTATTGACAAAGAGAGTTTTGTAGAATGCACTCGTTTGTTGTTTGTAACGGGATTCTTGAAAAAGAGCACAAAAGACTATAAAAAAGAGATAGGTAAGGCAGATAGGATAATTAAAGAGTTGGAGGATTGATTATGATAAAGATTAATGAAGAGAAGTTGGCACGACTTCACACCGCAGATGAAATATTGGAGAAGGAATACGGCGCACCCGGCACACCTTCGCGCGATGCTTTCGAGGCGCGTGCCAAGGCGTGGTACTATGCCGAGTTGCTGAAAGAAGAGCGCAAGCGCCAGAAGCTTACGCAGCAGCAACTTGCCGACAAGATAGGCAAGAAGCGCGAGTACATATCTACCATAGAGCGAGGCAACAGCGACATGCAGATGTCTACGTTCCTGCAGATAGCCTCTGCGTTAGGACTGCGCTTCTCGCTCGTGGTGGGCTGATGAAAGTTTAAACGTGGTGGGCTGACGGCTGCTCAGCAAAACAGTGCAACGGAACACAATAATAGCGGCTATTCGGCGTTTATTATTCAGAAGTGAAAACGTAAACGAACAGGAAAGAAATGAAGAAAAGAACCATATTGTTGGGTCTTGCCGCAGGCGTACTGCCGGTAATGGCGCAACCGAAGGTCGGCACCGTATCCGTGCTGCCCCGTGTGGGCGTGGCGCTCGCCAATCTGCCCGGCGACAAGATGTATATAGCCGGTGGAGTCGGCGACAACATGACTTACTCGGCACGCTACAAGGCAGGCCTGATGGCAGGTGTCGACATCGACTGGCAGTTCATGCCAAACCTCTCTGCCACTATCGGTGCGCAGTACGTGCAGCAAGGCGCCAAGTACGGCAACAACGGCTACAAGGTGCAGGTGACGGAAGGCGTGTACAAAGGCACTGGCTACAGCGACTGGAGCACGCAGCTCCATTACATCAACGTGCCCCTGATGCTCAACGCCTACCTCGGTACGGGCTTCGCCGTTAAAGCCGGTGTGCAGATAGGCTTCCCAATCTCGGGCAATATGAAGTACACCGAGCAGCAGTACACGATGACGAAAGACGACGTGAAGTACGAGAAACCCGAACACGTGAAGTACGACCTGAACTCAACGCTTACAAAAGTAAACTTCGCTATTCCCGTCGGAGTGAGCTATGAGTTCTCTAACGTAATCATCGACGCACGCTACAACATCGGACTTACGCAGTTCCAGGACATTGACGGCTTCAAATCGTCGAAGAACAGTGTCTTCACGTTCAGTGTGGCTTACCGTTTAGGGTTGTAAGTATTACTATTCTGACTCGCGCCGACCGATGCGGATGTCTGCGTCGACCGATGCGTATGTCTGCGTCGACCGATGCGTATGTCTGCGCCGACCGATGCGGATGTCTGCGTCGACCGATGCGTATCACCATAACTTAGCATTGAACAAAGAAAATGAAACGTTCATTTGAACCAAAGATAATAGTCTGCTGCATCATTATCGTAGTGGGCACATACATACTCTCACGCTCGTGGTCGATGACCATTGGCGTGGCTCTGCTGCTCTACGCCCTCGATGCGCTACTCACCGCTTGGGTAAAGAAGAAGGACGAGCAATATTACGGAAAAAAGAAGCAAGAAGAACAAGAAGATGGAGAAACTCATTAAACTATATACAGAATGGAGTGGGGCAGAACCCGTCAGCACCGAGCAGCTCGCCGGTGCCGGCAGCAACCGTCAGTATTACCGTTTCACGGCTGAGGACGGCACGACCGTTGTCGGTGTCGTAGGCACAAGTCGCGACGAGAACCACGCCTTCATTTACCTTGCCGAGCACTTCGAGCAGCGCCAGTTGCCAGTGCCGCACATACTCGCACAGAGCGACGACGGACTGCGCTACTTGCAGACCGACCTCGGATCTACATCGCTCTTCGACGCAATACGTGGCGGTCGCGAGGCAGGCGGCAGATACAACCAGCGCGAGAAGCAGTTGCTGAAAGCCACAATACGCCAATTGCCGAACATACAGATACGCGGAGCACGCGGACTCGACTGGCAGAACTGCTATCCGCAGCCCGAGTTCGACGAGGACAGCGTGCTCTTCGACCTCAACTACTTCAAGTATTGCTTCCTGAAGCCTTCTGGGCTCGACTTCCACGAACTGAAGCTCGAGGCAAACTTCCGCCTTTTCGCCAAGGATCTTACGTCGGAGAATATCGACTCGTTCCTCTACCGCGACTTCCAGGCTCGCAACGTGATGCTCGATGCCGACGGCAATCCGCAGTTCATCGACTTCCAGGGCGGTCGGCGCGGTCCGTACTACTATGACCTCGCCTCGTTCCTCTGGCAGGCATCGGCACGCTATAGCGACAAGCTGCGCCGCGAGCTCGTAGCCGAATACTACGACGCTTTGAAGCAGTACACCGAGGTGCCCTCGCTGCGCCACTTCGTCAACCGCTTGAGCCTTTTCGTGCTCTTCCGCACGCTGCAGGTGCTCGGCGCATACGGCTTCCGCGGCTATTTTGAGCGCAAGAAGCACTTCCTCGACTCCATACCGCCGGCTATGGACAACCTGCGTGCGCTGCTGAAATTAGGTGAGCAGGTGTTCCCTTATCCGTACATGATGGACATGCTGCGCCGACTCACCGAGATGCCACGCTACGCTCACATCGAAGAGCCGGCAGTATCGCGTGCCGATGGGTACAAGACCACCGACAAGAATGTCTACGAGGCGCATCCTCAGGACGGACCTGCTACGTTCTCCAAGTACGACGGCAAGGGTCCGCTGCGCGTCCGCGTGTTCAGTTTCTCGTTCCGCAAGGGCATACCAGCCGACGAGTCGGGCAATGGCGGCGGATATGTGTTCGACTGCCGTTCGACGCACAACCCCGGACGCTATGAACCGTACAAGAAACTCACCGGACTCGACGAGCCTGTGATACGCTTCCTCGAGGACGACGGCGAGATACTCACCTTCCTCGATAGTGTCTACAAACTCGCCGATGCACATGTGCAGCGATACATCGACCGTGGCTTCACCGACCTTATGTTCTCCTTCGGCTGCACCGGCGGACAACATCGCAGTGTCTACTCGGCGCAGCACCTCGCGGAACATCTGCACGAGAAGTTCGGAATAGAGGTGCATATCTGTCACAGAGAGCAAGGCATAGAGCAGACACTTCTGTAGATTTATGCTACATTCCTTTTGCTGTTTGACGGATTTTGAGTAATTTTGTAGGCAACATATTTATAACGACATCTATGATGCAAGCAATGATATTCGCGGCAGGATTGGGCACACGCCTTAAACCGCTCACCGACACTATGCCAAAGGCGTTGGTGAGCGTTGGTGGTGAGCCGCTCCTGAAGCGTGTAATACATAATCTATCGGTGGCAGGCGTTGACCGCATTGTTGTCAACGTACACCACTTTGCGCAGCAGATAATCGACTATCTTAAAGAAAACGACAACTTCGGGCTCGACATACGCATCTCCGACGAATCTGCCGGACTGCTCGAAACGGGCGGTGGCATAAAACATGCCGCGCCACTCTTCGCTCCCGATGCCCCGATACTAATACATAATGTGGACATCCTGAGCAATGTAGACCTGCGCCGCTTCTATCAGCGTGCCGGTGGACTGCTCAAGACTGACGGTTTGGCAAATGTAACGGCGGATGCTCCCGATGCTTTAGTAGGAGCAGCGGCAGATGTTCCCGATGCCTTGCTCCTCGTTAGTCAGCGTAAGACGCAACGCTATCTGCTCTTCGACGACATGATGCGCCTTGTCGGTTGGACCAATATCGCCACGGGCGAAGTGAAGAGTCCGTACCCCGACCTCGACCTTAAGGCGTGCCGTATGTATGCCTTCGCTGGCATACACGCCCTCTCGCCACGAATGATTCCTTTAATGAATCAGTTCCCCGACCGCTTCAGCATCATCGACTTCTATCTGCAGACTTGCGCCACGCACCGCATCGAAGGCTTCGCAAAGGACGACCTGCAACTGATGGACATCGGCAAGCTCGACACGCTGGCGCAAGCAGAGGAGTTCCTGGTAAAAGTAAAAAGCCCCTCCCAACCCTCCCCGTCGGGGAGGGCTTGAGGATACTCAAGGCTTAGCTCGGCCTATCCCCCAAGGGCTTAGGAAGGCTTAAAGCGGCTTAGTTCGGCTTAAACGCCGCCTCCCCTCGGCTTAAACGCCGCCATGAGAAGAATAAGAAACATCAAATACAAACAATAAAACCAACCAAAGTAATGCAACAGAAGATAATTATTCTCGATTTCGGTTCGCAGACCACGCAGCTCATCGGCCGTCGTGTGCGCGAGCTTGATACCTTCTGCGAGATTATGCCCTACAACAAGTTCCCGAAGGACGACCCCTCTGTCATCGGTGTCATCCTCAGCGGAAGTCCATTCTCGGTTCACGACAAGGAGGCGTTCAAGGTAGACCTTAGCCAGTTCGTAGGACGCATCCCAGTGCTTGGCATCTGCTACGGCGCACAGTACATCTCTTATGCTGGCGGCGGCAAGGTGGAGGCAGCCGACTCTCGCGAGTACGGACGTGCCAACCTCGAGCACTTCGACGCTGATAACCCCTTGTTCAAGGGATTCGTTGAGAACTCGCAGGTGTGGATGAGCCACGGCGACACCATCACCGCTATCCCCGAAGACTTTAAGTGCATCGCCTCTACAGCCAACGTTAAGTATGCAGCTTACGCTTCTACAAAGCAGCCGGTATGGGCAGTGCAGTTTCACCCAGAGGTGTTCCACTCGCTGCAGGGCACACAGCTCCTGAAGAACTTCGTGGTAGACATCTGCGGAAGCCGTCAGGACTGGAGCGCAGACTCGTTCGTAGAGACAACAGTAGCTGAGCTTAAGGCGCAGCTCGGTGACGACAAGGTAATCCTCGGACTCTCGGGCGGTGTCGACTCAAGCGTAGCAGCCGTGCTCCTCAACAAGGCTATCGGCAGCAACCTCACATGTATCTTCGTCGACCATGGTATGCTCCGCAAGAACGAGTTCCGCGACGTTATGGAAGACTACAAGTGCTTGGGCTTGAACGTTATCGGCGTAGACGCAAGCGAGAAGTTCTTCTCTGACCTTGCTGGCGTTACCGACCCCGAGCAGAAGCGCAAGATTATCGGTCGCGACTTCGTTGAGGTGTTCAACGCTGAGGCTAAGAAGCAGACAGGTGCAAAGTGGCTCGCACAGGGCACTATCTACCCCGACCGCATCGAGTCGCTCAACATCACGGGCAAGGTAATCAAGAGCCACCACAACGTAGGTGGTCTGCCTAAGGAAATGAACCTCAAGCTCTGCGAGCCGTTGCAGTGGCTCTTCAAGGACGAGGTTCGCCGTGTAGGTCGCTCAATGGGTATGCCCGAGCATCTCATCACACGCCATCCGTTCCCAGGTCCAGGCTTGGCTGTGCGCATCCTTGGCGACATCACTCCCGAGAAGGTACGCATCCTCCAGGATGCCGACGATATTTATATCCGCGGTCTGCGCGAGTACAAGACAAAACTCTCTGGCGAGGACGCACGTTGCGTGCTTGCTGCCGGTGTTCCTGCCGACATGCACGACGGCGAGATTGAGGTATCGCTCTACGACCAGATTTGGCAGGCAGGCACAGTGCTCCTCTCTACAGTACGCTCTGTAGGCGTAATGGGCGACGAGCGCACATACGAGCACCCCGTTGCTCTCCGTGCCGTAACCTCTACCGACGCTATGACTGCCGACTGGGCTCACCTGCCTTACGACTTCATGGCTAAGGTGTCTAACGAGATTATTAATAAGGTGCGTGGTGTGAACCGCGTATGCTACGATATCTCGTCGAAGCCACCATCAACAATTGAGTGGGAGTAAACCGTTCTTGATAGAGTAGGAATAAATTGTTCCTGATAGATAGGCTGACAGATTTAGCTCTTAAAAGGCAAATCTGTCAGCCTTTATTGTGCTTGTAATCTGAGAATTACGGTTGCGCTGATAGATATGGCAGATTTTTTTAATAACATTTTACTCTGTCATATCTTTAAATCCCCAACTTCTCTATTTTGTTATATATCGTCTTGCGGTCTACGCCTAATATGCGTGCAGCCTTTGCCTTGTTGCCGTTGGTCTGTTGCAGAGCGGTAATGATGCATTGACGTTCCGTGTCTTCGTCGTGCAGTTGCAGGACGTTGTCGGTGCGTATCTGTCCCATTGCCTGCGTCAGTTCGACGGTGGTTATCTTGTTGCCGCGTGTTAGCAGCACCGCACGCTTCACCACGTTGTTCAGCTCGCGCAGATTGCCGGGCCATGAGTGCGAGGCGAGCAGTTCTGCTGCGGCAGAGTCGAAGCCCTCCACCGTTCGGTTTAATTCCTCATTGGCATGGCGTATGAAGAGGTCGGCGAAGAGGAAGAGGTCGCTGCCACGCTCCGAAAGTTTTGGCATGTAGATGGTGAACTCGTTGATGCGGTGGTAGAGGTCTTCGCGGAACCGTCCTTCGCCCACTGCCTCCTCAAGGTTCTCGTTCGTGGCGCACACCAGTCGTATGTCGATAGGTATCTCCTGCGTTCCGCCAACGGGGCGGATGCGACGCTCCTGCAGCGCACGCAGCAGTTGCACCTGCACTTCGTAGCTCAAGTTGCCCACCTCGTCAAGGAATAGCGTTCCGCCGTTAGCCATCTCGAAGGCTCCCCGTTTATCGGTATCGGCACCTGTGAAGGCTCCCTTCTTGTGTCCGAAAAACTCCGATGCAGCCACGTCGCGTGGTATCGCCCCACAGTCGAGTGCGAAGAAAGGTTTGTCGGCGCGTGCGCTGAGGTCGTGAATACGGTGAGCCACGTACTCCTTACCCGTTCCCGATGCACCGAGGATGAGCACCGACATAGGTGTGGGAGCCACCAACTCCACGTAGCTATATAGCTGGCGCGAGGCTTCGCTCTTTCCCTCTATGTGGCGGGGAGCAGTGAGTTTTGCGCTCGGCTCGTAGAGACGCTTGCCAGAGCAAGAATTTTGAGTTTTGAATTTTGAATTATGCGCCGTTGGCGCATTTTGAGTTGTAGAGTTTTGAATTGTGGAGGAGGCTTGCTGAGCGTTCTGCTCCATCGCATCCTTAATCTTCTGCAGCAGGATGTCTGGCTGTACGGGCTTTGCGATATAGTCGGCAGCACCCGACTTCATGGCGAGCACTGCGTTCTGCACCTCCGCATAATTTGTCATCACGATAAACGGCGCATTGATGTCATGTTCGTGCATCCATGCGAGCAGTCGAAGCCCGTCGTGGTCGGGCAGACGGAGATCGGAGAGTACAAGGTCTACCTCTTTGCCGAAGGTTTCAGTCAGCAGTTTCACGGCAGCACCTACCGATGTCGCTTTCTCTACTTCAAATCCCTTTCGGCGCAGCCATGTCTGTAGCATTGTGCCGAACGCAATGTCGTCTTCTACAATCAGTATATGTTGCATAGTATTTTCTTGAGTTTCTCTATCAGTTGTTTTGTCAATCTTTCGCGTTCTTGGTCGTTAGGGGGTGCACTTGTCTCAAGTGCACCAACCAAGCTGTCGTGTTTACTTTGTTGGTGTGCTTGTTTGCTTTGTTGGTGCACTTGAGACAAGTGCAC
>NZ_JH379450.1:65670-103552 GCF_000235885.1 Leyella stercorea DSM 18206 | reverse complement strand
GGTGCACTTGAGACAAGTGCACCCCCTGGAGGGGCGCGAGCCATTCGTTCTTGCCTGGTTCGAGCATTTCGAGCAGTGGCATCGCTTTGTGTACCGCTTTCGCAATGCGCTCCGGGTCTGAACCGTCGCCAATCATCTCTAAATATTCCTCTATCGACTTGCGTATGTCGCCTATGATTTGTCGCTCTGCTTCAGGGTCACCATCGGTGAAGGGGAGGAGGGCGGTTCGGAGTTTTGAGTTTTGAATTTTGAGTTTTGAATTATTCTCGGCTTCGCCTGCGGTTTTGAGTTTTGAATTATTCTCGGCTTCGCCTGCGGTTTTGAGTTTTGAATTCTCGGATACTCTTACTGCTACGCCCGTGAGTTGGCAGATTGTGGCGGCGAGTGTCTGCACCGAGAACGGCTTGAACAGACAGGCATCGAAGCCGTCGCTGCGTAGCTGTGGCATGATGCTCTGCTCGTGCGCTGTCATCGCCACGAACTTCGTAGTGCATGATCGTTGCTGAACCTCGGCGTTATTGCGTATGCGTCGCATAATCTCGCTGCCGTTCATCTCCGGCATCTCTATGTCGGTGAACACGATGTTGGGAGCCGACTTCGTGGCAATGGCTATTGCCTCGCTGGCGTGTATGGTCGTGGTGGTGTTGAAGCTGATGCCCTCGATGCGTTGCAGCATCTCCGTGAGGAGCTGACCCTGCAGGCGGTCGTCGTCTACTATCACCACGGAGATCGTGGGTTGAGATGTTGAGGTGTTGAGGTGTTGAGATTTGCCTTTAGTGGGTGCACTTGTTGCTTTGTTGGTGCACTTGTTGCTTTGTTGGTGCACTTCTTGCTCTGGCAAGCGGCTGAAGCCGAGCGGAGACAAGTGCACCCCCTGATTGGTGACAATCTTCACGGGCAGACTCACGGTGAATGTCGACCCCTTACCCTTTGCCGACTGCACGTTTATTTCGCCTCCGAGCAGCGTCACAATCTCGCGCGTGATGGTCAGTCCGAGTCCCACGCCCTCCTTGCCTTGTGCGCCAGGCAGACGTGTGAAAGCGTTGAACACCGTTTGCAGTTCGCTGGGTGTCATGCCGCAGCCCGTGTCCTTCACGCTTATGCTGAGTTGTCGGTTTGCGATGTTCACGCCGACACGTACCTCGCCCTTGTCGGTGTATTTGATGGCGTTGCCCACAAGGTTATTCACAATCTGTTTGATTCGGAATGCGTCCGATCGGCAGAGCATCGACTCCGTCACCAGCACATCAGTTGCCAACTTCAGCTTCTTTTCCATAGCCTGCGGCTGCATCTGCGCCACACACTCGCTGATGAGCACAGCCGGTGCGAAGCTCACCTCGTGGCGTTCCGCTTTGCCGCTCTCCAGCTTGTGATAGTCGAGCAGTGCCGACACTAATTGCAGCAGATGTTTCGCCGAGCCCGATATGTTCTGCAGATATCCCACCGCCTTCGGTTGGTCGACATATTCGCTGAGCAAGTCGATGAAGCCGGCTATAGACGCAGCCGGAGCCTTAATGTCATGCGTTATGGTGAGCAGCAGCCGCTCACGCTGCTGCATGATGCGCTCCGTTTCCGCTTTCGCCTCGATGATGCGCTGGCGGTCGCGGCGTTCGCGCTTTATGTCGCGCAGGATGTACACCACGAGTATCGCTGCCGAGAGGATGGCAAGCAGACCCAACACCGCTATCCTCACAATCATTGCACGCCGCGAACTCATCGCTTTGCCCACAACACGCTGCAGTGCGTTGTGCTCATCGCTCTGTATATCCTCAATCAGTAGCCATGTGCGCTTCGTCAGCTGAATACTTACTCGCTGCAACTGTCTGTTGCGCGAACTGATGGCATTCTGCTTCCTGTCGCTTGCGCGTTGTTGCTCGCTGTGTATCTCCGCGAGTACGTTAGCTACAGAGTCGGCAATGTTCAGACGGTGGTTGATGGTGGCGGTAGACGGCTGATGCGTCAGTCGGGTGGTGCTCACGGTGTCGGTGTGCTGCTTGCGGAAGGCATCGCCTAAGCGTCGGAAGAAGCCACGCTTCGTCTTCACTACCTCATACACCGTCTCGTGTTGTTCGTGGCGTTCCTTCGTCTGCGGACTGATAACTATAGAGTCGCGTCCGCTATGCAGTGCCTCTAACTTGTTGTTGTAGTAGATATCGCGGCAGTCGTTGTTCAGTTCCTTCATAACGAGCAGCGTGTTTTCGCGTTTCGCCTTTAGCAGCGTAATGAGTGAGTCGAGTCGTTGCTGCTTCAGCGTGTCCATAAGCAGTGGGCGCAACCTCATGGCGTTGGCAGCCGAACTGTTAAGAGCCTCGTCGAAGCGCTGCCACTTGCCGGCATCGCCGAGCAGCACAGAGCGTTCGGCATTGGCGGTCTCGAGCATCGTGAACACGAGCGAGTCGACAATGTCGCGGCGAGCCATCAGCCGCTCCGATGCCTCGTTGACGGCAGACAACGAACGTGTGTTGTCGTAAACCATCCATGTGGCTGACACCAACACGACGGCGAGCAAGGCGTATCCTACAAGTATTTTTATTCTGGTGCTGAACATATATGTGCTGTAATATCTTATTCTTATATATTATAACGCAAAATCTCTTATTTTATTTTACGAAAAAAGCCTGCACCATTCTTGTTCGCACAAGAACGATGCAGGCTAAAAAAGGATTTAGTGTTGTTTTATGTCTGAAATCATTACCTTCTCTTCTCTTCTTTACACTACAGCCGGTGCCTCTGTACCTGTTGTATCAGTGTCGGTAGAGTCAGAGAGCACTACGCTTGAGAAGAGCTGTGCGGCAGGGTCGACAGAGTCGGTAGAGTCAGAGAACATTGCTTCTGTCTGCTGGTCGTCTACCACCGGAGTGTCGGGAGTCTCCACAACGGTTGTGTCGACCGGCATTCCCAAACCAAGCTCTGCCTTAGAGCTACCTGCAAATACGTTGCTTACTGATACTGTTACGAAAGCTGCGAGAGCTACAAAAACTAACTTCTTCATATGCTTTAAATTTTAAATTGTTAATATTGCGTTTATCTGTGGAACTCTGCTTCGAACTGTTGTTCGTTGCGTCGTTCACTAAATAAAATGCAATCGGTGTGCCAGAAAAAGTGTGGTTTTGCGTAAGTGGTTGAATATCAGTTGTTACTGTTTGTTTAGGTGCGTTGGCATGGTTTGATAAAATGTAGAAAAGTGTGGAACAGTTGTAGAACTATTCTACACTTTTATGTAGACAATGTATGCGATTATTGCAAGACAAACTTGAAGGTCTTCGTAGCAGAAGTAGTCTTTACGCTGAGCAGATACACGCCCTTAGCCAACTGCGGCATAGGGATGGATAGTGTCTCGCCGGCACAGCGGTTGCCGAGCTCTTTGGTGAAGACCATGCTGCCAGTCATGCTTGTGAGGCTCAGCGTAGCCTTCGTATTGCGTGCGAAGCCCAAGAGGATGTTGCCGTCGGTGATGCGTACCGTACCGTCGAACGGCATGTCAATACGCTCGCATCCCGCCGTCTGCTTCTCGATGCACTGGCGCAGTCCGTCGAGCGCATTAATCTTGCCGTATCCCCAGTTGCTGTCGGGTGCCGTAGTGGTAAAGTTGTCCTTGCGAGCCGTAGCCTGCACAATCTCGTGCAGCTGTTCGGGCGTGAGTTGCGGATAAGCCTGCAGCCATGTAGCCACGATGCCTGCCACGAACGGCGATGCCATCGATGTGCCCTGCATGTAGCCATATTGGTTGTAGCGACCGAAGTTCTCGTTGTACTCAGCGTACATCAGATTGCCAGATGCGTCGTTGTTCGATACCGCCGAGATTATGAAGCAACCAGGCGCAGTGATGTTCGGCTTCATGCGTCCGTCGACTGTTGGTCCGTAGCTCGAGAACGAGCTGAGGTCGCCTATGGTTTCCTGCAGCGTAGCCTGTTGTCCGCTGTTCGTGGTGTACTCGTTGCGCGTGGTGTACGAGCCGACGGTGAGGATGCGCTTGCCCGTTCCGCCAATCTCGCAGAGCGTAGACGAAGCGGCGTCGGGAGCCGAGAAACCCTCCATGTCGCGCGACTCCAGTGCGAGGTACGTGTTGTCCGACCAGATGTTCACTCTGCCCGCAGTCTTCGGCGTGATGGTGAGTGCTATGGCGTAGTTGTTGCGGATGCCGGTGAGTGCGGATGTGAGCACCACGTGCGGTTTGCTGTTGAGCGGACTAACCTCCGATGCCACCTTCCATGTACCCGTGGCGTACTTGCCGAACGATGTCTCCGTCAGTCCCTCGGCAGGGTAGACCGTAGTCGATACTGCATCCTTCTTGTTTACCGTGCTGAAGGCTGCGATGTCTACGGTGAAGTCGGTGCCCTTCTCGCCCCATATCTCTATTGTGCCGCCCGAGACAGAGTTGGACGGCGCAACTTTGTATTTCGCGAATGTGCGCAGCGGAGCGTCAGCTGTAGAGGCGAATGTATGGTCGATGTGGAACGCGTCGGTGCGGTGGTTGCCGGCTGCACCCACGATGAGACGGCCAGGTCCCTGCATGGCATCGGTCATGGTGTCGAACGTCGAAGTGCCGTCGTGCGGTCCGTCCTGATTGCCCAAACTGAGGTTCACGACGCACGGCTTGCCCACCTCGTCGGCATAGTCGAAGATGTACTGCACGGCGTTGCTGATGTCGGCGTTGGTGCTCTCGTTGAGGTCGAGTGCCACGAGCACGATGTCCGCATCGGGCGCGTTGCCCACGTAAGCCCCCTCCTTGTATGCGTCGCTGCCGGCAGCAATGGCTGCCACGTGCGTGCCGTGCGAGTTGGTGTCGCTGTCGCCCTGCGCCTTCTCAATCAGCTCTGGTGTGTTCAGTTCGATGCCGTAGCCGTACTTCGTTGGTGCAGTAGCACCGTCGAGCGTTTGGGTGCCTTGCTCCCAAACACGTTTTATGCGCAACTGTCCGTCGTCTGGACGACGGAACGCAGCGTGCATGTAGTCGAAGCCGGCATCAACCACGCCCACCACTACGCCCTCGCCGGTGTAAGCCTGCGGCAGCGAGGTGCCCTTGAGTATCTGGTCGGTGCCAGCCTCCTGGCGTGCGAGGTTGAGCATTTGGCTTGCGCCCGATGTCAGCTGTATGTACTCTACACCCTCCTGCTTAGCCAACTGCTGAAGCGCGTCGATTGAGAGGCGCACCGTTGCGGTGTTGGCGTGCAGAGCAACCGGTGTCAGCCCCAGTGCCTGCCACGATGTGCGTGCAGGGTCGATGGTTACGTATAGAGTCTTGAGATTTGAGTTCTGGGCTTTGAGCTTTGAGTGGTGCGCCTTCTGCTCGTTTGTGTTTGAAAGTGCTACGGCAGTACGTGGCGACAAGGATGCTTGCGCCCACATGGAGGTGGGCGCGAGCAACATAGATGCACCTATTATATATATGTATGGCTTGCGCATGATACACCTTGTTTTATTATGTGTAATACGGTCTATCTAACCAGTATCTTCTTTGTGGTCTGCTTGCTACCAGCTACAACCTTTACGATGTACACACCCTTGGCAAGAGCGGCGTTCTCCACCTGCGCACCTGCGAGGTTATATACTGACAGACGGCTGTAGTCGCCCTCTACGCACACCTTGCCATTATTTACGAAGATGTTCAGAGTCTGCTCTGCTTCGGGCTCGTTGATGGCTGTAGTTACATTGAAACCACCCTGCTTGTACGATTCGCCGAGACGTGCCTTGCAGCAGTTGTAGATAGTATGCTTGGTGTTGTCGTTCTGGTCGAACGAACCCATATAGGCTACTACACTCATGTCCTCAAGCACAGCCTTGATGTTGTTCTTAGTCTCGTCGGTATAATAGCTTGAGTGAATCTGCTTGGGTATAGTGATGGTCTTCTCCCATGTGAACATCTGTCCAGCCTTCACGTCATTCACGCGCATACCCCATGCATTGCCTGTCACCGTTCCGCGGAATGTGTGGTTGTGAGTATAGTTTTCTCCAGCATTTGTTTGTGATGCAATTATGCCGTCCTGCACGAGGAAGAGGTTGAATACAGACTGCTTTGAAGGCGCATCGGTGTGTGCCAGTATCTGCACCTTAACTTTCAGCTCGCGTGTGCTCTCGTTCAATTTTGTTTCGAGGTTGAACGAGACGTACGGCTTTGTTGTCGCTGCATTATAGATTGTAGAGAGAACATTGTTTGTAGATGTCGCTTGTACGATTGGTGATGAACTAATATTGGCGTAAGTGTGGCGGTTTACCATAGCTGCAGGAGCGAACGTACCTCCACTTCCTGGGTAGAAGAACAGGTAATTAATGTCTTCTTGCATCGTGAATATGTCGGGGTCGTAGCCACTGTGGTGGGCTACTTCAATGATGTCTTGTTTTGAAGTCTTGATGGCATCTGCGATATTCAGATGACCTCTAAAGCATTGTGAACAGGTCTGACTTGTGAATGATTCGAGCAGCAGTGAACGCTCCATGTTCTTCGGATAGAAGAAAAGTGACGCAGTAAGGCTGTTGTCGGAAGTGTCACCCTCCTTGTTAGCTCCGTTCACGTTGGCTATAGTGACGTTGATGTCTCGCTTGCCCTCTTTGCTTGTGTCTAAGTCTGTGAGGTCGAAGCTGTAGCCCTCCTTCGGCTCGATGTTGAGGTCGGCGAAGTGTTTTGTGGTTGTCTTGCCATCAACATCAATGATGGCATCGAAACTGTTGATTGTGGTTGTGCCTGTGTTGACGAAGCATGGCGTGAGTTTACATTCTTCGCCAGCTTTATAATATCCGTCAAATTTGCTGCGACCTACGATTACGTCGGTGTAGTCGTCCGCATTCTCCGCATTAACGAAGATGAGCGCGCTACCACGGTCCATGCCGTAGGTGTCAACCCATGTGCCATTGTTGTATGCAAAGTTGCAGCCCTCGATGTCGTACGATTTGTCCGATATGAGAAGGTTGTATGTTGTGCCAATTTCAGCTGTGTAGCCGATGTACAGACACTCCTCTTCGCCAGTGATAGTGTATGGCTTGTCGAGTGTCCATTTTACCTTTGTGAGTGATCTCTTTACCTCCAGTGTACCCTCGGCAATCGGTGTGCCTGTGAGTGTGGTGGCGAGGAATACGTTTATTTTGTTGTCTGTCGTATTCTTGCTGCCTACTACAAACTCTGCAAAGTCGATTGTCTTGCCCTTAAGAGCTTGCAACTTGGCGTGGCTGAAGCGTATTGCTTGGCCCTGCTTATGGCTGCTGCCGAGGCGGAATGTGTTCAATTTATCAATGTCGTCTTTCGAGTAGCCAATGTTTGTGGCGTTGATGCTTCCTGCGAAAATCAGTAGGGAAGCGATACTGAGTAAGATTTTTCTCATGTTATATATTTTTGTTTATTATTTATTTGTTAGTTACGTTATTTTTAAAAAGTGGGTGGTAAAAGTATTATATTATAGGTGTCGTACCACTTATTGCTTGCAAATGTACGGTTTTTTTCAAATATACGCAACAATTTCGTAGAAAATAGATATAAATAGTCTTGGCTTTGAAAAATTAATATTATCTTTGCAATAAGATAGGCTGCACCTCAGCATAACATTCAAGCAAGCTTGATGTTCTGCATTCGGTTTGCACAATCTTTGCACGTAGTAGACAAGTGGACATATCAATTCGTCAACTTGTCAACGAAATAATTAATAATCAATAAAAACACAGTATTATGGAAAGACGTTTACTTTATTCGGTTGCAGCCTTGGCGATGATGCTTGGCTCGTCAACACAGTCTTTTGCACAGAACGTAGAAACCCAGAATCGCTTCTTGGTAAAGTCGGTTACGCTTGGTAGTCAGATGGGTGATGTGCCCGAAGATCTTGACTCGAAGCGCGAGTATTATTACTACAACACCGACAACAAGCTGGTAGGCAGTTCAACCTTTGGTCGTAAATATACCGACGAAGGCTATTCTGACGAGTTCTCGTTGACCAACATCATTAAGTCTGTCTTTGATGCTGATGGCAAGATGACAAACAAGGACTCGTATCAGTGGGGCGACTATGATGACGGCGATTTCGCTTTCCATAAGACATACAACTGCGAGAGCTATACCTACGATGCTCAGGGCAGACTGGCTACCGACACCACATCAATGCGCATCAACAAGTACACATACAACGATGACGGTACGTTGGCTAAGGTTACATCTTACAGCAAGCAGACAAAGAAACTTGCACAGGAGATAACCTATAGTTACGAAGAGGGTAGAGCTACTCATTATTCTTCTACCGGAAAGTACTATGAGTTTGAAGCCGACCTGAAATACGATGCCGACGGCAATAAGATAGAAGAATATCAGTACACCGTGTCGGGTGAAGTGAAGAAGCCAAAGCAGCGCGAGGTATGGACATACACCGACGGCGTGCTCACGCTTCATATGAAGTATCGCTACGATAGTAAAGGTACTGAAATACCAGATACGAAGACCGAGTATGTGCCGGTGGGTGGAAATATGAACCTTATGGATGTCAGCGAATACTCTTATAATGCCACTAAGGAGCAATGGAACAAATGGGGTCTTACCGTGCGGAATACTTATCGCAACTTCAGCGGATTGAAGGACGCTACATCAATGATGCTGCTCTCGGCAACACCCGACAAGACACTCAATAATACCATTAACCTTCAGTTTACCACTCCGCAGGCAGGACTCGTACACGGTTGCAAGTTTGTTGTCTATCGCGACTGTGTGGCTCTCGATACTCTCGAACTTGCTGACGTTATGAACCCTGCAACCAAGCAGTGCACATATCAGGACAAGGAACTGAAGAATAGCACGTACACCTATTTCGTTCAGCCGTTGTTCGCTTTAACAAACGGCGAGATAGCAAATCCTACTGCCGACTCAGAGTGGGTGGGCTACTACAGCACAACACCGATGGACGTGAATGTGGCTCTCGCAAAGGAACTTCCTGCCGTTACTGATCTTAAGTTTGTAAGTGGTGAAGTGAAGAGAATTGGTTCTATTGTGAGTCAGAGGGTTGAATACTACGCCAACCTTGAATGGAAGAACCCGGAAAATCTTGAAGAACTTGGTTTCGTAAAGAATAGCCTGGCTTTCGTAGGTAAAGGCTTGGCAGACGTAGAGACAAAGGATCCGACAGTGAATACTGCAAAGGTGCAGATTATGGACGATGAGGTAGAGCTTTATGTTATCACAAGCTATAAATACGGCAAGGCTTACTCTAACTCCATCACCGTGAAGATTACAGATATTGAGGTCCCTGACGGAGTGGACGCTGTGTCTGTAGACGGTGCAGTGAAGGCTACCTTCGCACATGATCTTGTTCAGCTCAGCGAGGCTGCAAACGTGTCCGTTTACTCAGCTGCTGGCGCAAAGGTGTATGCTAAGCAGAACGTACGTAGCGTAAACCTCGCACAGCTTCCTGCTTCTATATATATAATATGTATAGAGAAGGGAGGCAAGCAGAACCTCTACAAGTACAATGTGAAGAGATAAAAACTCATATTTTGAAACCAAAGGGAGCGCGCCTCTAAACTTGGTGCGCTCCCTTCACTATGAATATAACCATAATAAACAATAAATGAAAACAAAAGCATTACTTGCATCGCTACTCTTCAGTGGCGCAGCGTTCGCGCAGACCGCACCATTCGTGATGGTCACACCCTCCGACTATAACATTATGTCAGCCTCACCTAATGGTAAGTGGGCTTGTGGCATGTACTACGATGCCAGCAATGAAGCATACGGCTTCCGTTGGAACCTTGAGAGCGGTGAGATTGATCTGCTCAACCCCTCGTCGCCATCGCAAGCGTATGGCGTTTCTAACGATGGTATCGTAGTAGGTGTGTACACCGACAATAGCTTCAAGAAGAACGGAGCGTCGATACAGCTCGCCGGCTATTGGAGCAACGACCGCTGGAATCGCCTTGAGATGCCGTCCGACGCAGTAAACAGCAGTGGCGCAGCTGGCATATCGCCCGACGGACATTATATCACTGGTAACGTGGCTGTAGGCAGCAACTACTCGGGTTATGTGTGGAAGGACGGTAAGATATTCCGCCAGTTGAAAGATAACAAGAAAATAGCAATGCCTTACGCTATATCGCCTGACGGACAATACGTGACCGGATGGATTATGAACAAGAACCGCCAGGCTTGTTTCTGGGGACCCGACGGCAACTTCACAACACTCTCCGACCAGCAGTCGCCGTTCTGCGTGGGCAAGAAGTTCTCGCCCGATGGCAAAAAATTGCTTTACTTCGGCGGTTGGCAGACCGACGAAGAGGCAGGCGGAGCAGACAAGATACACGGAGCATGGGCAATCTACGACATGGAGACGGGCAGGAAGACGGCAATACTTCCGGCAGGTACTAAGGATGACCTCGACTTCTTTGACATTAGCAACCATGGCACTGTAATGTGTGAGGACAACAATTTGGGTTATATATACCAAAACGGAAAAGGCACATTCGCATACAAGTATCTGAAGGAGAAAGGTGTGAACCTCGCCGACTATCATGTTTTCGTCAATCCAGACTCGCCGAAGGATTCGGACGGCGAAACCCTTTACAACGTGACACGCGCCACATCTGTGTCGGTAAACGACCATATCATGGGCTTCCTCTTCTACAACGATAACAAGGATTCGGACGGCAACTACGCTATTTCGTCGCAGTCGATGATTGTGAAGTTCGGCAGTCCGCTCTTCTCGGCTATGCCTCCAGTAAGCGTGAAGGCACAGCAGATGTCTGGACTCAACTCTGTGAAGATTACATGGAAGCCGAACGTTGCAGCTACAGGTATTACTGGCTATAAGGTGTATCGTGACGGAGACAAAGTAAGCAACGACATTGTTACGGCAGAAGGATTTGTAGATGCTGGTGTGCCGGTAGGCGAACACAAGTATCAGGTTACGGCAGTGTACGGCGATGTTGAGTCGGCTGACAGCGAGACAGCTACCGTTACCGTGCAAGCACAGAAAGTCTCTAAGCCGACAGGCTTCTTTGCGCAGCAGCACGGCTACAATTCTGTTTTCTTGGAGTGGAACAACCCAGCTACCAACTTCGGACAGCTCACCTACTTCGCTCCAGACGATGCACAGCTTGAGACCTTTGGGCTGTCGTACGCTAACCTCAGCTACGAGACAGCCATTGCTTTTGATGCAGTAACACTTAGTGCATACAAGGGACAGAAGCTCACCTCCGTAGGCTTCTATCCGATGGAGGCTCAGGGTGGCTGGAAGATTAATCTCTACACCCGTGACGCAGCTGGCAAGCTTCAGAAGTTCTACACACAGCCCGTGACGCAGCAGCTGAACTATGGCGAGCGCAATGTCGTTACGCTCACAACACCGCAGGACGTGCCAGCAAACGATCTGCTCGTATCTGTAGAGGTGGCTGTGACAACAGCATCGAAGCGCATCTCGGCTCTCGACAATGTTCATGCAGTGAGGGGTAAGTCTGACCTGCTGCGCGTTACTACCGATGACGACTTTGAATCGATTGGCGACATCATGGAG
The DNA here is from genome assembly GCF_000235885.1 of Leyella stercorea DSM 18206. Classification (GTDB taxonomy): domain Bacteria; phylum Bacteroidota; class Bacteroidia; order Bacteroidales; family Bacteroidaceae; genus Prevotella; species Prevotella stercorea. Next base: position 92,078 of record NZ_JH379450.1, on the reverse strand, counting down.
GCAGAAAATGTCCTCTATGCCGCTTCATGGGCTATTGATGCTACTGTAGCACCGGTGGGTGCCGACCTCACGAAAGACAACGTGGCAAGCTATAATATATATGTAGACGGCAAGAAGGTCGGTTCGTCTGACGCGAAGACATTCACCGTTGCTTCGGTGGAGAAGGGTTCACATGCGCTTGGTGTGAGTGCTGTATATGCAAACAGCGTTGAGTCGGAGCAGACCATCGTTCAGCTCGACGTGACACCCGACGACAGTCAGCTTCAGGCTGTAAGTGGAGTGGAAGTAGCTCCCGTTTCGGCTTCGGCTGTAAAGGCTACATGGCAGCAGCCGCTCGACCGCGATGTCGTTAAAGTGCAGTATTGCTCAGGTTCGCCATCAAGCCAGAGCGTCACCGCACCAGCCGACAACAACTACGGCTTGATGGTTGGCGCGGTATATCCGTCGAAGACATTCCGTGGGCGCACAGGCTACGTGATGAAGAAGGCGCGTTTCTATCCGCTTACAGATGCAACATACACCATATACGTGTATAAGGATGACGAGATAATCAACGAGACAGCAGTGGAGGACTACACTGTGGGTAAGTGGAACGAAGTGGAACTTTCAGCACCTATCGTGGTAGAGAACGGAGCTTCTTATCGCTTGGCTGTCGACTGCTACGATGTTACGCCGGACAAGCCTGCTATCGCTTTGGATAAAAATGCGCCGATGGAAGGCTACTCGGATATCTATACGCTTGATGGCGAGTCGTGGAGTTCGATCACATCTACTGGTGTCTCTGCCAACTGGATGATTGGTCTTGTACTCGAGACTGCGCAGCCTAAAGTACTGCCTATCGATGGTTACGATGTCTATATCGACAATGCGAAGAAGAATACGGAGAAAGTGGCTGAGACAACATTCACTCACGACTTCGGAACTGATGACAAGCAGCAGCACACCATCCGCGTTGACGTTTACTATACAGTGAAGTCGAAGAGCGTGAAAGGTGGCGTGACCAAGTTCCTCATCGCAGTTGCTGGCATCAACGAGAACACTGTAGGACGTATCGAAATGCGCCAGGGTGAGAACGAACTCACCGTGACTGGCGAGAACGTAGAGTCGGTGGAACTCGTGTCGGCTGCTGGAGCTGTAGTGGCAAAGGCAAATGGCGACACCGTTTCGCTCAACGGCGTACCTGCAGGCATATATGTGGTGAAGGCTGTTGTGGCGGGTGAGACCGTGACACGCAAGGTTATGCTCACTAAGTAGTAAAAATAGTACTCACTGAATAATTGTTTTTAAGCAGTTTAATCACTATTTTCGTACACTTATGCTATAATTGAAGACGTTTGTGCCCATATCGACAAAAGTGGGGTTGTGTATTGCGTAATTTATGATTAATTTTGCATCGACAACAATAGAGTCAAACTTAGATTTGACCAACACAAACTCTTCTATATATATAAACAAAAAGAACGCTGGCAAGTAATGTCTTGTCAGCGTTCTTTTATGCTTTTAAGATAAGCGATGCGTGTTGTAACGTATTGTTTGTCAGTGCGTTTTTTTATCTTTGGTACGTTGGTTTATCTCTTTTCTTTTAATAAGTCGCGAATCTCTGTGAGAAGCAACTCTTCCTTGGTTGGTTTCGGCTCTTCAGGTGTGGGTTCTGGCTTAATATCCTCTTCCTTCTTCTTTAGGTTTGCCAGTTTGTTTATGCCCTTCACGAGGAGGAACACGCAGAAGGCGATAATGGTGAAGTCGATGATGGTTTGTATGAATGCACCGTAATTGATGGTAGCAGGTTTCATCGTTTCCATTCCGAGATCTACTGCAGGCAGCTCAAACTTCAAGTCGCTGAAGTTGACACCACCGATGAGCCATCCGATAGGAGGCATGATGATATCATTAACGATAGAAGTAACAATTTTTCCGAATGCACCGCCGATAATCACACCTACAGCCATATCAACCGCATTACCCTTTACGGCGAATGCCTTGAACTCATTTAGTATTTTTCCCATAGTTTCTGTTTGTTAATTGTTTAATTCCTAATGTCCGATTGTATGTTTCTTGTTTCTAACTATCTTATTTTGCAAAGTGTATATAGCAAACTGCGCTTATTATATATAATGTATATAGCCCAGTGAAATTATATAGCGATTTTTTAAATAATTTAATACCTCTATTGGCTGCAAAATTAGAAAATAATTATTAACTTTGCGCTCGATAAAGAAAAAAATGCTCAAAAGTATTGCTTTTTGAATGTTTCAGTTCATTGGCAAGTACAGTGGAGCTTGAAAGTAAGATTTATTTTCAACCATTAATTAAAATATTAAAAAATGACAAAAGTTGCTATTAACGGCTTCGGCCGTATCGGTCGTCTGGCTTTCCGTCAGATGTTTGAGGCAGAGGGTTATGAGGTGGTTGCTATCAACGACCTTACATCTCCAAAAATGTTGGCTCACCTTCTTAAGTATGATACAGCTCAGGGTGGCTTCGCTGGCAAGTTCGGTGAGGGCAAGCACACTGTAGAGGCAACAGACAACTCTATCATCGTTGATGGTAAGGAAATCACTATCTATGCTAAGCCAAACGCTGCTGAGCTTCCTTGGGGCGAGCTTGGTGTTGACGTAGTACTCGAGTGCACAGGTTTCTACACATCAAAGGAGAAGGCTTCTGCTCACATCGCAGCAGGTGCTAAGAAGGTTGTTATCTCTGCTCCTGCTGGTAACGATCTCCCAACTATCGTTTACAACACAAACCACAAGACTTTGACTCCAGCCGACACAGTTATTTCTGCAGCTTCTTGTACAACTAACTGCTTGGCTCCTATGGCTTACGCTTTGAACAAGTATGCAGCTATCCAGTCAGGTATCATGTCTACTATCCACGCTTATACAGGTGACCAGATGATTCTTGACGGTCCTCAGCGCAAGGGCGACCTCCGTCGTTCACGTGCAGGTGCTCAGAACATCGTTCCTAACTCTACTGGTGCTGCTAAGGCTATCGGTTTGGTTATCCCTGAGTTGAATGGTAAGTTGATCGGTTCTGCACAGCGTGTTCCAACTCCAACAGGTTCTACAACTATCCTCGTTGCTGTTGTTAAGGGTAAGGACGTAACTGTAGAGGGTATCAACGCTGCTATGAAGGCTGCTTCTAACGAGAGCTTCGGTTACAACGATGAGCAGATCGTTTCTTCTGATATCATCGGTATGCGTTTCGGTTCACTCTTCGATGCTACTCAGACAATGGTTAGCAAGATCGACGAGGATACATATCAGGTACAGGTAGTTTCTTGGTACGACAATGAGAACTCTTATACTTCTCAGATGGTTCGTACTATCAAGTACCTCGCTGAGTTGAAATAATTCGTTGACTCGATTTACGACAACATATATAAGCCTGGCATTGTAAAATGCCAGGCTTTTTGTATCAATACCCCTCCAGAAACCTCATTTATGGGTTCCTAACTCCATTTCTTCTATTTCTTTTTTTAGCGGTATCAGAAACTTTTTGTAACTTTGCCAGCATGAAACAAACGATGATAACGATATTGGGTCCTACGGCAAGCGGAAAGACCGTTGTGGCAGCAGCACTCGCGTTGCGCACTGAGGGCGAGATAATCAGTGCCGACTCGCGCCAGGTGTACCGCCGCATGGATATAGGTACGGGTAAGGACCTTGCCGACTACGTGGTAGACGGCACACCGATACCATATCATCTTATCGACATAGCTGAGCCTGGCACGAAATACAACCTCTTCCAGTATCAGCAGGACTTCCATGAAGCCTACGCTGATATCCGTAGACGTGGCAAGCAGCCGATACTCTGCGGAGGCACGGGGCTATACATTGAAGCCGTGTTGAGCGGTTATCAACTCTCACCAGTGCCGCAGAACCAGGCGTTGCGCGAAGCACTTGCCGACAAATCGCTTGCGGAACTGACAGCGATGCTCTTAGAGCTGAAGCACAAGAGTGGTTCGACGATGCACAACCATACCGATGTAGATACAGCGCAGCGTGCTATTCGCGCCATCGAGATAGAGACATACAATCTGGAAAACCCTACACCCGAACGGCAGTTGCCGCCAGTCGACTCGCTCATCGTGGGCATAAACATCGACCGCGACCTACGCCGCGAGAAGATAACGCGTCGCCTCAAAGCACGTCTCGACGAAGGCATGGCTGACGAGATACGTGCGCTGATAGACGAGGGCATCGACCCCGAAGACCTTATATATTATGGTTTAGAGTATAAATATATCACAGAATATGTCGTGGGCAGACTCTCTTACGAGGAGATGTTCCGACAATTAGAGATAGCCATACATCAGTTTGCGAAGCGACAGATGACGTGGTTCCGCGGAATGGAACGTCGCGGATACACCATACATTGGATTGATGCAACGCTGCCGATGGAGCAGAAGGTGGAGCAGATATTAAAATTACAAACGATATGATTAACGACGACCGTTGGGGCATACTCTACTGCCCGAAACATGAGACATTCAACTCCGGCAAACGCTGGGAGAAGATTGAGCGATGCCTGAAGGCAAACGGCATCGAGTACGACTACTTGCAGAGCGAAAACTCGGCAAGTGTGGAGCGTTTGGTGAAGATGATGATCAATAACGGCTACAAGACAATTGTCATCGTGGGTGGCGACTCGGCTCTTAACGATGCAGTCAACTGTCTGATGCTCACCGAGAAACGCATACGCGACAATATAGCACTCGGCGTGATACCCAACGGACTGATGAACGACTTCGCCCACTTCTGGGGATTTCGCGAGAGCGACTACGAGCAGACAATCAAGTGGCTCAAACAGCGTCGTGTGCGCAAGATAGACCTTGGCTGCATACGCTATACCAACAAGCATGGTGAGGCATGTCGTCGCTATTTCCTCAACTGTATCAATATCGGACTCATTGCCGCAATAATGAACCTGCGCCGACAGACACGCCATTACTTCGGTTCGCGTACACTCTCATTCATTTTCTCGTTCATACTCATGATATTCCAGCGTCTGGAGTACAAGATGCACTTGAAGATAAACTCCGACACCGTGAAGCGCAACGTGATGACCGTATGCATAGGCAACGCCCCCGGATACGGACAGACACCGAACGCCGTGCCGTACAACGGACTACTCGATGTGAGCGTGGTTTATCACCCCGGCATGACGCAGCTCATTGAAGGTTTCTACCTCTTCGTGCGCGGAAAGTTCCTCAATCATCGCAGCGTTCATCCGTTCCGCACACGCAAGGTGGAAGTGGTCGAGGCACATAAAGCACTCGTGGGTATCGACGGCAGACTAATGAAAACCCCCGTCGGACCATTCACCGTGAGTGTGGAGCAGGAGGTTATCAACTTCTTAATACCCGAGTAAATACAAACGTTTTCACAGTTAAATCCTCACATTTTGCTGACAATAGGGCAAAATGTGAGGTTTTTTTTAAATAGTTAATGTTTTATTTTGTGCATAAACATATTTTTACTACCTTTGGTTTCGTAAGGTAGCAATGCCTTTTTTGAAAGACTACTACACTTATTATAGCTAACTAATAATGAACCTTAATCATAAATCTATGAGTTATTTGAGATTCGAAAAAGCTCTGATGACAAACCTCGAAGAGTCGGTGCCACGTGAGTTGTTGCGTACAAATCGTTCGGGAGCATACTCTTGCTCTACCATTGTCGATTGTAATACGCGCAAATATCACGGCTTGCTCGTCGTACCCGTACCGGAACTTGACGACGAGAACCACGTGCTCCTTTCGTCACTCGACCCCACGGTTATACAGCATGGTGCTGAGTTCAACCTTGGTTTGCACAAGTATCAGGGCAACAACTACAGTCCGAAAGGTCACAAATATATACGCGAGTTCGATTGTGACAAAGTGCCGACAACACTCTACCGCGTAGGTGGCGTTGTCCTGAAGAAAGAAGTGGTGTTCCAGCACTACGAAGACCGCATCCTTATTCGTTACACCCTTGTTGATGCACATTCTGCAACGACACTCCGTTTCCGTCCGTTCCTTGCTTTCCGTAGCGTGCGCCAGTTTACGCACGAGAATTCAGTGGCTTCACGCGAGTACACCGAAGTAACAAACGGCATCAAGACCCGTATGTACGCAGGCTACCCCGAGCTTTACATGCAGTTCAGTAAGAAGGTGGAATTCGTCTTCCAGCCCGATTGGTATCGCGGTGTAGAATATCCGAAGGAGCAGGAGCGTGGCTACGCTTCTAACGAGGATCTCTACGTACCAGGCTACTTCGAGATGGATATCAAGAAGGGCGAGAGCATCGTGTTCTCGGCATCTACATCAGCTTGCAAGACAACCGGTCTGAAGAAACTCTTCCAGGATGAAGTGGACGAGCGTTCACCACGCGACAACTTCTTCCACTGTCTTGTGAATGCCGCACACCAGTTCCACAACCGCACAAAGAAGGACGAGCGTTACATCCTCGCCGGCTATCCTTGGTTCAAGTGTCGTGCACGCGATACGTTCATTGCCCTGCCCGGTCTCACGCTCTCAATCGAGGAGGAAGACTACTTCGAACTCGTAATGGAAACAGCCATGCGCGGACTCTACGAGTTTATGGCAGGCAAGCCACTCACAGCAAAGATTTATGAGATAGACCAACCTGACGTACTGCTTTGGTGCGTATGGGCAGTGCAGCAGTATGCTAAGCACGCTGGTCGAGAGAAATGCAACCGCAAGTATGGTAAGCTGCTCTATGACATCTTACATTATATTATAGACAACCGCCACCCGAACCTCAAGCTCTGTGAGAACGGACTCCTTTACTCGGAAGGCAAGGACAAGGCAGTGACATGGATGAACTCTACAGCAGGCGGACACCCCGTCGTACCGCGCACAGGCTACATCGTAGAGTTCAACGCTCTGTGGTACAACGCGCTGAAGTTCTGCGCTTCTATGGCAGCCGACTATGGCGATGCAACAGAGGCAGCCGACTTCGAGCGGTATGCAACACTCTGCGGTAAGTCGTTCGTTGAAACCTTCGTCAACGAATACGGCTACCTCTTCGATTATGTAGAGCCGAAGGATAACCCCGACTGGAGCGTTCGTCCGAACATGATATTCGCCGTAGCACTCGACTACTCGCCACTCACACCAGCACAGCAGAAAGCAGTACTCGACGTATGCACACGCGAACTCCTCACACCGAAGGGCTTGCGCTCGCTCTCGCCGAAGAGCGGTGGCTACAACCCGATGTACGTCGGTCCGCAGACACAGCGCGACTACGCTTACCATCAGGGCACAGCGTGGCCTTGGCTCGGCGGCTTCTATATGGAGGCATGTCTGAAGATATACAAGCGCACACGCCTCTCGTTCATCGAGCGTCAGATGGTGGGCTACGAAGACGAGATGACGAGCCACTGCCTCGGCACCATCCCCGAACTCTTCGACGGCAACCCACCATTCCACGGACGTGGTGCTATCTCGTTCGCTATCAACGTGGCAGAGATACTGCGCACGCTCGAACTCTTGGAAAAATATAAATATTAAAATAGGAGGATAAGTATATATGAAAGTATTAATGTTCGGATGGGAGTATCCTCCTCACGTATTTGGTGGACTCGCTACCGCTAACTTCGGAATTTCTCAGGGTCTGCACGCTCAGGGCGATGTCGAGACAGTGCTCTGTCTGCCGCATCCGTTCGGCGACGAGGATCGCAGTGCCTGCCGTATTGTGGCTATGAACTGCGTGCCTATCGCTTGGCGCGATGTCAACTACGACTACGTCAAGGAACGTGTTGGCAACATCATGGATCCAGATTATTACTATCGTCTGCGCGACCATATCTATGCCGACTTCAACTATATGCACGTCAACGACCTTGGCTGCATGGAGTTCGCCGGCGGTTACCCGTCTAACCTGCACGAGGAGATTAACAACTACTCAATCATAGCAGGCGTAGTGGCTCGCACGGAGGAGTTCGACATCATTCATGCTCACGACTGGCTCACCTATCCAGCCGGCATCAACGCTAAGCACGTAAGCGGCAAACCGCTCTGCATACACGTTCACGCTACCGACTTCGACCGCTCACGCGGTAAGGTGAACCCCACGGTTTACGCCATCGAGAAGGACGGCATGGACAACGCCGACTGCATCATGTGCGTGTCGGAACTCACACGTCAGACCGTTATCCATCAATATCATCAGGATCCGCGCAAGTGCTTCACAATGCACAACGCCGTTTACCCACTGCGTCAGGAGTTGCAGGACATCCCACGCCCAGACCATACAGGTAAGGAGAAGGTCGTAACCTTCCTCGGACGTATCACAATGCAGAAAGGTCCAGAGTACTTCGTTGAGGCTGCCAATATGGTGCTGCAGCGTACACGCAATGTGCGCTTCTGCATGGCAGGCAGCGGCGATATGATGGACGCAATGATTTATCTCGCTGCCGAGCGTGGCATCGCCGACCGTTTCCACTTTCCGGGCTTCATGCGTGGAAAGCAAGTGTACGAGTGTCTGAAGGATTCGGACGTTTACGTCATGCCGTCAGTTTCTGAACCGTTCGGTATCTCGCCGCTTGAAGCAATGCAGTGCGGCACGCCGACAATCATCTCTAAACAGTCGGGTTGTGCCGAAATCCTCGACAACTGTATAAAGGTTGACTACTGGGATATCCACGCACTTGCCGACGCTATCTACTCAATATGTAGCAACGAGTCGCTCTTCACCTACCTCAAAGAGGAAGGCAAGCGAGAGGTCGACCAGATTACATGGGAAAAGGTGGGCGCACGCATAAAGAACCTCTACGAGCGCGTCCTCGCTGGCGACATCTAAGCCAAAGGCATATACACAACGAGTAAATCACAATACAATAATCTTAAAAGCAAACAATAATGAAAACGATTTGTTTATATTTCGAGATACATCAGAACATACAGCTGAAGCGCTATCGTTTCTTTGATATCGGCACCGATCACTATTACTATGACGACTATGAGGACGAGCGTCTCATCACTGATGTGGCTAACCGCTCGTATATGCCAGCTCTTGAGGCTTTGGGCGAAATGCTGAAGGAACACCCTGGCTTCTTCAAGGTTGCTTTCTCACTCTCAGGCGTGGGCATGGAGCAGTTGGAAATCCACGCTCCGCAGGTGCTTGAGAAGCTTCAGGAACTCAACCAGACAGGTTGCGTAGAGTTCCTCGCAGAGCCTTACTCACATGGTCTTGCTTCGCTCGCCAACGAAGAGAGCTTCGCTAAGGAAGTGAAACGCCAGTGTCAGAAGATGAAGGAGTACTTCGGCAAAGAGCCTAAGGTACTTCGCAACTCTTCGCTCATCTACAGCGATGACATCGGTGCTCAGGCAGCACAGATGGGCTTCAAAGGTATGCTCACAGAAGGCGCACGCCATGTCCTCGGTTGGAAGTCGCCGCACTATGTTTACAACTGTGCGCTCGCTCCTAACCTCAAGCTCTTGTTGCGCGACGTGAACCTCAGTGACGACATCTCTCTGCGCTTTAGCAATGTCGACTGGGAGGGCTATCCACTCTTCGCTGACAACTACGTTGACCGTATTGCCAACTTCCCCGGCGAGGAGCACGTTGTGAATATCTTCATGGAGCTTTCTGCTCTCGGTGTGGCTCAGCCGTTGTCGAGCAACATCCTCGACTTCCTTAAGGCTCTGCCCGAATGTGCTAAGCAGCGCGGCCTTACATTCTCTACACCGAGCGAGATCTGCGACACAATGCCAAGCGTAGGCGCACTCGATGTGCCCGACACACTCTCTTGGACTGATGAGGAGCGCGACGTGAGCTCTTGGCTCGGCAACCCGATGCAACGCGAGGCGTTCAACAAGCTCTATAGCGTAGCCGACCGCGTGCGCATCGCCGACGACCCACGTATCAATCAGGACTGGGACTACCTGCAGGCTTCTAACAACTTCCGTCAGATGACTACAAAGCCGTCGCAGGTAGGCATCGACCGTGGCATCTATGCATCGCCGTTCGACGCATTCACCAACTATATGAACATCCTCGGCGACTTCATCGCTCGCGTTAATTCGCTCTATCCTGAGTCTGTTGACAACGACGAACTTGCTTCGCTCCTCACCACCATCAAGAATCAGGACGAGGAGATTGAGATGAAGAACAAGGAGATTACTCGTCTGCAGACCAAGATTGAGAAGATTGAGGCTGCTGAGGAGAAGCTCCGCGCTAAGCTTGAGAAGACAAAAGCTCCGAAGGCAGAGACTGCTCCTAAAGCAAAGAAGCCTGCTGCAAAGAAGCCTAAGTCTGCTGAAGTGAAGGAGGAGGCTAAGGAAACTGAGCCAAAGAAGGCTTAGCAATTAGCAATTCCGAACCTATAGAATTAGAAAGATATTAAGGTTCTTGTACAATAAATATTGGTTATAAAGGTTTAAATGCTCTACTGCGTGATGCAGTGGAGCATTTTTGCTTTTATGTATTTTGTATTTCTCTCTTTTGCATTGTTTCATGCTAATATCAAATACGTGACAAAATCGGCAGCAAGTTATCTGAGTTTTTCTACCTGCGGCACACTGATTATTCCTCTGCTGAAGTGTAGCACTCCGTCGGCTTGCATAGCGTTGAGTGCCTCCGACACATTGAGACGACTTGTGCCGAGTTCCTGCGCCAGGCGAGTCATCTTTATACGTATCACTTTAGGACCGATAGGCGAGAGGCAGCGTAGTTTAAGGAACGTGGCGATGCGTGCCCGTAGCTCAGTAGGCATTGGATGCCAAAGCTTACGCTCTGCTTTCTGCGCCATTGCTGACACGATGTTAAGCATATTGATGCGGAAGATGATAAACTCGTCGGAGATGTGCATAAGGTCGCTCTGGCATATCTCCACAGTGTCGCTTTCGTCTACAGATGTGAACGTGCGTGTGTAGTGTGGCGAGAGTCCCATGAAGTGCTCTATTTGTAGGATGCAGGGAGCCTTGATGTGTTCTTCTATCGAGTAGCTGTGGTCGTCGGCATGAGCCACAACCTTCACATCGCCACTCAATAGAATGGCGATGTTGTTGCATTTCTCTCCCTCCTTCTTGATTATTTCGTTCTTGCCGAACTTCTTGAAGCTGAACTTCGTCTGACCGATAATCTGCATGAGGTTGTCGCTTGTGAGACCCTGGAACAATGGTATCTCGCGAAGCTTGTCGTAGAGGTTGAGCATTTACTTCAGAATCTTGTCCTCCATAGATGGCGAATACCATACTTGCAACTTGCCTTCGTCGTCGCTATATATGAGATATGCCATCAGTTCGGGGTGCTCTGCGAGCACTTTCTGTGCTTTCTCCATACCCATCACCATGAATGCGGTAGCATAGGCATCGGCTTCCGCGCAGCGTTTTGCGAGCACTGTTGCGGAGAGGATACTGTGCTGCACGGGGTAGCCCGTAGCAGGGTCGATGGTGTGAGCGTACTTCTTGCCACCACGATAGTAGAAGTTGCGGTAGTTGCCGCTGGTAGCCATAGCGCGATCCTTCACGTTAAGTACGGTCTGCAGCTCGTTGTTCACGTTCAGTGAGTCGTCCGACGGCTTCGTCACGCCAATCTTCCATGGCAGACGCTTCTCGCTGATGCCGTGCGTAACCACCTCGCCGCCAATCTCCACCATATAGTTCTTTATGCCGCGCTTCTCAAGCAGACGCGCTACCACGTCGCAGCCGTAGCCCTTGGCGATAGCACTACAGTCGAGCATCACGCGTGGGTCGGTCTTCTGTATGCGGTGGTTCACGAGCTTCACCTTGTTATATCCCACGATGGCACGCAGCGAGTCGACCATGTGCTTTGTCGGTGGGTTGCCCGTCTTGAAGCCGAAGCCCCATGCGTTCACGAGCGGAGCCACGGTGATGTCGAATGCTCCGTCGGTCTTGTCAGAGATGCTCTCTGCCAGGTTGAACACGCTCTCGAACATCTCGTTCGTCTCCACGTCCTCTCCGCGGTTGATGTGCGAGATGATTGATTCCTTGTTGAACATCGACAAAGCGTCGTCTACCTTCTGCAGTTCGGCGAGAATGTCGTTCTGTATTGATGAGTCGTTCTGATAAGTGATGTGATAGAACGTACCGAATATCTGTCCCTTATCGTGCTGATAAGGCATACTGCGCTGCTGGCGCACTATATATACTGTTCCGATAATGAGGAACAGGAGGAATGGCAAGCGCCATAGAAGTCTTTTGTTTGTCATAATTATATCTCAAAGATGATGTTGAACGTGCCACCCAAACGGCTTCTGCCTTGTTTTCCGTAGCCCGGAACATACCAAGTGTTGCCAATCTCGCCGTCGTTGTGTGCTATGCGTCTGCGGTAGCGCACCGACCAACCCAATCGGAACGGACCTGCAATCTTTGCATCGACACCGAACACTGCCTCCATCCAATGATAGTTGGCTTTCATGCCCTTCACGTTGTATGTGATATCGTCGCCCCATACGGGGTCTTTCAATCCGTTGCCCGACACGTCGAACTTGTAGTAAGTCATGGCGTAGCGTGCGCCTGCATATACACGATAAGCGTCGTGCTTGTTCTTGGCTATATTGAAGTCCACGCCCACACGCCAGTAGGGGGCCGATGTCTTGTATCTGAGGTTTGTTGTAGGGTTGTCAGCGTCGGCTGTGCCGTAACCTAACTCGAACACTGGGAAGTAGCGATCCTTGAGGTTGATGCGCAGCGCAGCCTCGTACTGTCCGTAGTCGCTGAACGCCAGTTGCGTCAGTCCCACCACGTCAGCCGACACCGCCACACCTCGGAAGAACGCCACCGAGTCTTTCTCCGCCTTCGCTGATTTCTCCGCAATGGCTTCTTTCCTGCTCTGAGCCGATACAGTCGTCACTGCAATCAGCAGCAGACTAATTGCTATGACCCTTGAAACGAATGAGGAAGTGCGCTTTACCGTCATTATATGTTACCTTATTATAATTTATCGTTATGTTTTCTATCGCCTCAGTGGTGAACTTCACGTCCGTGATGGTGTGGAAGAACTGCGGATTGCAGTCGACCGACTCGAAGTGTGGGTTGTTCTCCTTCTCTACCCACACTGTATCCGTTGTTCTCATTTCGCTATCCTTCTGCTTTATCGTGAAGACATACACGTCCGTTGTGCGCTGATAGCTCATCGGCAGTGCGATGCTGTCGAAGTCGGCGAGTCGGTTGATGATGACAGTGTCGTTGTCCTTGTAGTCTATAGAGCGTGGCACGGCTACGGTCAGCGTGTCTTCCATCTTTGTTATGTCGCCGTCGAGTCGGAACGTGGCGTACACGCGGTTGTTCAGCGGACAGTCTATCGACGAGCACGCAGCCAGCATGAACAGTGCCACCATTGCTATGGCTGTTGATATAGTTGATGTTCGCATTTGTTGTTTATGAGTTTGTTTTATTTCTCGCAGCGCAGTGTCTTCTCTATCTGATAGTCGTTGCGGTTCTGCGACGAGCGACTAACGAGGTCGCCGATGAAGCCTGCGAGGAAAAACTGTGTGCCGATCATCATCACGGTGAGCGCAATGAAGAAGTAGGGCGAGTCGGTGATGAGTCGCTGTGGGATGCCATGCGCTAAGCACCATAGCTTGTCTACGCCCAACGCAACCACCGAGAGGAAGCCGATGAAGAACATCAGCGTGCCGAGGAATCCGAACACGTGCATCGGTTTTCTGCCGAAGCTCGAAAGAAACCACAGCGTGATGAGGTCAAGATAGCCGTTGAAGAAACGGTTCCAACCCATAAACTTCGACTTGCCGAACTTGCGTGCCTGATGGTGTACCGGCTTTTCTCCGATCTTGTCGAAGCCCGCGTTCTTAGCCAGGTATGGTATGTAGCGGTGCATCTCGCCGTACACTTCGATGTTCTTCACTACGTCCTTGCGGTAAGCCTTCAGTCCGCAGTTGAAGTCGTGCAGATTGTGTATGCCGCTCACCTTGCGTGCCGTAGCATTGAAGAGTTTTGTAGGTATAGTCTTCGAGAGCGGATCGCCCTGCTTGCGGTTCTGCTTGTATCCGCTCACGAGGTCGTAGCCCTCGTCCATAATCATGTGATAGAGTCCCGGTATCTCGTCGGGCGAGTCCTGCAGATCGGCATCCATAGTGATTACTACGTCGCCCTCAGCCTCTTTGAAGCCGCAGAAGAGTGCTGGACTCTTGCCGTAATTGCGACGGAATTTGATGCCTTTCACTGCTGGTGACTTCTGCGAGAGGCTTTCGATGACGTTCCATGAGTTGTCGGTGGATCCATCGTTTACGAAGATTACTTCGTATGTGAAGTTGTTTGCCTTCATCACGCGTTCAATCCACGCGTAGAGTTCGGGGAGCGACTCCTCCTCGTTGAACAGAGGAACTACTACTGTTATATCCATATTGTGTTGAGATGTTGTTATGTTGAGATGAGGTGTTGAGATTTAATATCTGTTTCTTTTCCCGATAAGCGCAATCGGCAGACTAATAATCGCACCGATGGCGAGGTTTTGCATCATAAACATGAACGCCCATTGTACGGGTGTGATCATCGTTATGAGGTCCATGCTGCTCTTGATCTCTTCTTTCGATACGCCGTTCTGTTCGTAGACGGGTGCTACTTGCTTCATCGTTGTAGTGATGAGCTCGGCAAACGCACCATTGTCCAAGAACTGGAAGTAAGCGTACTGCACCAGTGCGAACACCAGCGAAGCGTAGATGAACACGTAGAGCGAGTAGGCGTAAGCGCGGCGGAACGAGATCACGCCGTAGAGAGCCTGCGTGCGGAATGCAGCAAGACGCTTGCCTACGAGGAACGGCGTAGCCAATGCTAAGATGTTGCCGATGAGTCCGGCGTTTAGCATCATTATACATGCGAAGCTTGCTGCCCACAACAATGCGAGCAGCAAGGCATCTTGGCGTGCGAACGCCTTTAGTTGTACAAGGTGTGCTACGTTTATCATTAGCGCATCACTTTAAATGTGTTATTACCCTGCTTCACGATGAACACGCCGTGCTGTGCATCGCCCGCAACCACTCTGCCGCTGAGGTCGTACACGGTGTAGGGCAGGGTAGGGTTGAATTTGCCCTGCGTGCCCGCTGTTACGTTGCCGATAGCTGTGGTTGGCTGACCCTTCACACCGATTATAGCCATATCGCGCACCTGCCATGTTGGAGCCTCGCTTGTGGTGCTTGTGTAGTGGAACACGATGTTAATCTTCTTGCCAGCCCAAGTGCTGAGGTCTATGTCGCCCGAGTTAATAAAGGTCCAATCTTTGCCTTCGGGCCATGCGAAGCCTTCGAGCTTTGTCGTCTTGCCCCCGCAGCGCACCTCCACGCTGAGTTTCTCGCTCGGTATCTTCGCGTAGTTCACGGCGTGGCTGAATGTCATGGTTGCCGACTTATATTCGCTGAGGTCAATCTCGGGTGTGACAACCGAGCTCTCTGCTGCAAATTTCGTTGCGTATGTGTTTGTTCCTTCCTTTATGGCACCCGTGCCTTTCCAACCGTATGATTTTGTGAGTTCCCATACCTCTACGCCCTCTTTCGGATAGAGCGGAGTTTCGATGGTGCATCCGCCATCAGATGTCTTGAAGTTTGCCAGATATATACACATCCTGCTTTCGTCGCCCATCTCCACCTTTGTTGTTACGGTCTTGGCAGGGTCGAACTCGTAGTTGATGCTGTCGCCCCAGATATACTCCATGAGGTTAGGAAAGTCGATGAACGGGTTGCGGTTGCCCTGGATGCTGTACACAATGTTGTTGCGCTTAGCCTCCAGGTCGCTCACGGGGTCTTCCTTCGCCCACTTGATGTAGAGGTCGGAAGCCCACTTCTGCAGCGTAGGATAGTCGCCCGTTTCGAGCGATTTCAGACCCTCCTTCACCCACTTGTAGTCCTGATAGCACGTAGCCATGTAGAGGTATGCACGAGCGAAGTCGCCCTGCCACTCTGGGTAGGGTTGCCACAACTTTGTGCCACTATTGCCTGAGCCAACTTTTATCACGCCGTTGTCGTACGTCGCCTTTGTCACCACGCCCATGCCGTAGTTGCTCTTTGTGGAGTTCGCCTTAGCGTCGCTCGGCATGAGGTTGTAGAGGTCTTTGTAAGCCTGGCGTTGCTCACCGCCCCACCAACTCTTCGGGAACGAGTGCTCGATGTTCATCGAGCGGCACGATTCGCCCCACGCGCCGAACTCCACTTTGTTGGGCGAGTAGCGGTCGATGACGTATCCGTTGTCGTTGTCGGTGAGGTAGAAGCCCCACCATGTGGCTGCAATGCCCTTGCCGTAGCTCAACACACGAGCCTCTTTTATGATGTTGTGCACGGCGGTCTTCAGTTCCGCACCCTTCTTGCCTTTCAGTGCGTCGTAGTAGCCCTCCGGAATTTGTGCAGAGGCTGTGATAGAGACGATAGTGGCGATAAGCATTATCGCCAAGGCTTTAATGTTTGTTCGTTTCATTTGTTTCGATTTGAATGTTTCTTCTTTGTATAAGTCCGTATTAGAACAACAAAGTTACCACTTTAAGCTGAATATGTTATATATATAATGTGTAAAAATGCTTAATCGCTTATTTCGTTATCTCGCCGCAGATGCTACGCCCCATGAGGCTGCGTATAGCGCGCACGTCCTTGTAGTGCGCCTGCAGGAACATTAGTTTGGTGATGGCACTCTCCACGGTGCTGTCGCCACCGCTCACCACGCCTGCGTCTTGTAGCTGGAAGCCCGTGTCGTAGCGTCCCATCTTCACGAAGCCTGCTACGCACTGGCTGATATTCACCACCGTCACGCCGCGCTGTGTAGCGTCCTTAAGCAGTCGCATGAGCCATGGTTTCTGTGGAGCGTTGCCGCTGCCGAAGCTTCTCATCACTATGCCGCGCAGCTCGGGTGCTTCAAACATGTGGCGCACCACGTTCTCTTGAATGCCGGGGAAAAGCGAGAATACCACTACGTTCGGGTCCATGGACATGTGTGGTATCATCGGTTTTGAATAGTCGGGCTTTAAGATGTAGTGTGGGTTGAACTGAAACTCGACACCAGCTTCGCACAGGTGCGGATAGTTGAAAGAGTTGAAGGCATTGAAGCCGTCGGCACTCTCCTTCGTGCTACGGTTGCCACGCAGCAGTCTGCCGCTGAAGTATATGCACACCTCTGGCACCATCGGTCGACCATCCTCGCCGAATGCCGCTGCCAACTCAATGCTCGTCAGCAGGTTCTCCTTGCCGTCCGTGCGCAACTGTCCGATAGGCAGCTGAGAGCCAGTGAGGATGACCGGCTTAGTGAGGTTCTCGAGCATGAACGACAGAGCCGATGCCGTGTAAGCCATAGTGTCGGTGCCATGCAGCACAACAAAACCATCGTAGGCTTCATAATTGTCGGTGATGATGCGCACAAGCTGAGCCCATCGGCGCAGACTCATGTCTGAGGAGTCGATGGGTGGTGTGAACTGATATGTGTCTACCTCCGTCGGCAGGAGTGCAAATTCGGGGAAGTTAGACAGTAGATGGTCGAAGTTCAGCGGTTCGAGGGCTCCCGTGTCGGGGTTGTGTCCCATACCGATTGTGCCACCGGTGTAGATCAATAACACCTTGTTGAGTCGTGGGCTTACTTGCTTGTTGTTCATATTTGAAAAGGCTTATGACACATTATTGACTAAGCCGATGCGAGCTCTCGCCTACATCGCTATAATCAGTGGTATGCTATTACCCGACAAAATTAATTAATTTTTGTGACAATATACCCGCTTGCGCTATGTTTTTTATGTACTTAATGCGTTTAGCGCATCAACTCTTGTCAAATAGAACGTCTACTTTGGTCGTCGCTTGCCGTTCGCAATCTGATCGGACGGCGGACGCAATCTGATCGGATGGCGTTCGCAATCTGTGTGGGTGGCGTCCGCGGTCTGTGTGGGTGGCGTTCGCTGTCTTTCGCCAAAGCAGTGCATTTAGTTTCTAAAATATGATAAATGAGTCTGTAAAAAACTTGTCAGTATCAGAAATAAGTAGTATTTTTGCAGACGATATTTAAACATAGACAGAATAATTGTTATGAAGAATCTCTTCTTTTTCCCGGCCTTGATTGCAATAATCTTGCTTATGGGCAGTTGCAAGTCGGCACAGAAAGTAGCTTACTTCAAGAATATAGACTCTATAAGCCTTGCTGCTTCAAAGGGTTTGTACGATGCTCGTATTATGCCTAAGGATCAACTGACAATCACTGTCGTCACTTCAGATCCGGCTACTTCAAAGCCTTTCAACCTCGCAATGGGCAGCACGTTGAGTGCTGACGGCAAGCTGGGAGGCTCGACCGGTTCGCTCATTCCGTATCTTGTAAATAATGACGGCAATATAGAATTCCCGGTTGTTGGAACTCTTCATGTGGCAGGACTCACCAAGAACGAGTGTGAGGAACTCATAAAGAGCAAAGTGAAGCCGTATCTTGCCGATTCGGAGAATCCGGTTGTCACTGTTGCAATGTCAAGCTATCGTGTGACGGTTGCCGGTGAGGTGACATCGCCCAAAGTGGTGCCCGTGACAACGGAGAAGATGAGTGTGCTTGAGGCTCTTGCCCAGGCAGGCGATCTTACCATCTATGGTCGTCGTGATAATGTTATTCTTATACGCGAGAGAGCTGATGGTCAGAAAGAGTTTCATCGTATCAACCTTAATGATGCCAATATTATCAATTCGCCGTACTACTATGTGCAGCAGAATGATTATATCTATGTGGAGCCCAATAGTACCAAGGCAAAGAACTCGGCTATTGGTCAGTCTACGACGTTGTGGTTCACGTTTGTTGGTATCTTGACGTCTGTGGCTTCATTGGTAGTTAATATTGTTAGAAATTAGTGCTGTTAAGCATATGATAAGCGTCGGGCTATTTGTCTTGGCGCTTAATTTTTACCTATACAGTAATAATCTTCAATCGAAACACATTTAAAGACATAATAGAAGTATCGTGGAACCGTTGAAACATGAATGCGGTGTGGCAATGATACGATTGCTCAAGCCGCTCGAATACTATCAGGAGAAGTACGGCACTTGGATGTTTGCGCTCAACAAGCTCTATCTGATGATGGAGAAACAGCACAACCGCGGACAGGAAGGTGCCGGAATGGCATGTGTAAAATTCGACGGAATGCCCGGAACAGAATACATGTTCCGTGAGCGTGCCGAAGGCAAGGATGCCATTACCGAGATATTCGGACGCGTGCAGAAAGAGTACGCCCGACTCTCGCCCGAACTGCTCGCCGATGCTGAGTTTGCAAAGAACCATCTGCCCTTCGCCGGACAGCTCTACATGGGACACCTGCGCTACTCCACGACCGGAAAGAAAGGACTCGCATACGTGCACCCTTTCCTGCGCCGCAACAACTGGCAGGCTAAGAACCTCTGCATCTGCGGCAACTTCAATATGACCAATATCGACGAGATATTCCAGCAGATGCTCGCACAGGGCATGTTCCCACGCATCTATAGCGACGGTTACACTCTGCTCGAACTGATGGGCCACCGCCTCGACCGCGAAGCCGAACGCAATTTTGTTGATGCGAAGAAGCTCGGGCTCGAAGGCATGGACATAACCAGCTATATCGACAACCATATGGATATGGCGAACGTGTTGCGCACCACAATGCCCAACTTCGACGGTGGCTACGTGATGTGCGGACTCACTGGGTCGGGCGAGATGTTCTCTATGCGCGACCCGTGGGGAATACGACCGGCGTTCTACTACCAGAACGATGAGTTCGTAGCCGTAGCATCCGAACGCCCGGTGCTGCAAACGACGTTCGACCTCGAATGCGACGATATCAAAGAGCTGCAGCCCGGCAATGCGCTGCTCGTGAACCGCAGCGGAGAGATGCGCATGGAGCGCATACTCGAACAGCGCGGCGACTCGGCTTGCTCGTTCGAACGCATATACTTCAGTCGCGGTTCCGACCGCGACATCTATCGCGAGCGCAAACGCCTCGGCGAACTGCTCGTGCCGCAGGTGCTCAATGCCGTAGATGGCGACATCAACCACACCGTGTTCTCGTTCATACCGAACACAGCTGAGGTGGCTTACTACGGATTGCTCTCGGGCTTCAAGAAATGTCTCAACCGACAGAAGGTGCAGCAGATACAACAGCTCGACCACGAACCGACCGACGAGGAACTGCACGCTATTCTCGACACATACGTGCGCTCCGAAAAGGTGGCGATAAAGGACATAAAGCTGCGCACCTTCATCACCGAAGGCAACTCGCGCAACGACCTCGCATCGCACGTCTACGACATAACATACGGATGCATAGAGCCTGGCGTAGACAACCTCGTGGTGATAGACGACTCTATCGTGCGCGGAACGACGCTCAAGGAGAGCATCCTGCGCATCCTCGACCGCCTGCACCCGAAGAAGATTGTCGTCGTGTCGTCGGCTCCGCAGATACGCTACCCCGACTATTACGGCATCGACATGCCGCGTCTGGAGGAGTTCTGCGTGTTCCGTGCCACCATCGAACTGATACGCGAGCGTGGTATGAACGACCTGCTACAGCGCGTCTACGAGGCGTGCAAGCTCGAACTGCTCAAACCCAAAAGTATGATGCGCAACTGCGTGCGCGACATATACAAACCCTTCACAGCGGAGGAGATAAACCGAAAAGTGGTAGATATGCTCCGACCGGAAGGTCTGAAGACACCGGTCGAACTCGTGTTCCAGTCGATAGACGGACTGCATGAAGCCATCCCCGACCACCACGGCGACTGGTACTTCACAGGCAAGTATCCAACGCCAGGCGGAACAAAACTCTGCAACCAGGCGTTCGTCAACTTCATCGACCGACAGAAGTAGGACAAGGCTTCGCATACATACATCGAAGTTGAGCCTTGGCGTTATGACGAACACAAGTAGAATACACGTTTTGTGGTTATAAAGAAGAGGATGAACTCCGAAACGACCATGAACAAACACGCCCTGAAAGGGCAAAAGTGAACACAGAGGATCGACTTTTGCGTTTCCAGGGCGTCTGTGCGCGATAAAACTAACAACGAATAAAAATTAATTCGAGAAGATATATAAATATGAGAAATGTAACTTTAGTATTGGAAGACGGAACCAAGTTCCACGGAAAGTCGTTCGGTTATGAAGCACCGGTGGCAGGCGAGGTAGTTTTCAACACTGCTATGATGGGCTACCCGGAGTCGCTCACCGACCCTTCGTACGCCGGACAGCTAATGACTCTGACCTATCCGTTGGTTGGTAACTATGGTGTGCCACCGTTCACCACTGAGGAGAACGGACTGCCTACATTCATGGAGAGTGACAAAATCTACGCTTCGGCTATCATCGTGGCTGACTACAGCGAGCAGTACTGCCATTGGAATGCCGTAGAGAGTCTTGCCGAGTGGCTCAAACGTGAGCATGTACCGGGCATCACCGGCATCGACACGCGCGAACTTACTAAGGTGCTGCGCGAGCACGGCGTTATGATGGGTAAGATTATCTTCGACGACGAGCCCGAGAACGTGCCGACAGCCGAGTATGCTGGAGTTAATTTCGTGGATAAGGTGAGCTGCAAGGAGATTATCCGCTACAACGAGGGTGCTAAGAAGAAGGTGGTGCTCGTCGACTGCGGCGTGAAGGCTAACATCATCCGCTGCCTCATCAACCGCGGTTGCGAGGTGATTCGTGTGCCTTGGAACTACGACTATACCGACATGGAGTTCGATGGATTGTTCCTTGCCAACGGTCCTGGCGACCCCGACATGTGCGAGGCTGCAGTGAAGATTATCCAGAAGCAGATGAGCCTCTCCGACAAGCCTATCTGCGGTATCTGCATGGGCAACCAGCTCCTCGCTAAGGCTGCAGGCGCACATATCTACAAGCTAAAGTACGGTCACCGCTCACACAACCAGCCGGTGCGCATGGTAGGCACAGAGAAGTGCTTCGTAACATCGCAAAACCATGGCTACGCAGTAGACGCTAAGACGCTCGGTGCCGATTGGGAAGAGCTCTTCGTGAATATGAACGACGGATCGAACGAGGGCATTCGTCACAAGTCGAAGCCTTGGTTCTCAAGCCAGTTCCACCCGGAGGCTTGCTCTGGTCCGGTTGATACAGAGTTTATGTTCGACAAGTTCGTAGAGGCTATGAACTAACTGAAGAGTGAAGAACAAAAAGTGAAAATCCAAATGTTTAAGTTTTGTGTTGTCGGGCGTAGCCTGATTAAACATTAAACATTAATCATTAAACATTAGAATAAATGAAAGACGAAAATATAAAGAAAGTGTTATTGCTCGGTTCGGGTGCCTTGAAGATTGGCGAAGCGGGCGAGTTCGACTACTCTGGTTCGCAGGCGCTTAAGGCTCTGCGCGAAGAGGGCATAGAGACAGTGCTCATCAACCCGAACATCGCAACAGTGCAGACATCGGAAGGCGTTGCCGACCAGATATATTTCCTTCCCGTACAGCCTTACTTCGTAGAGGAAGTAATCAAGAAGGAGCGTCCTGACGGCATCCTCCTCTCGTTCGGCGGACAGACCGCGCTCAACTGCGGTGTTGAACTCTACCGCAATGGCATCCTCGACAAGTACAACGTGCGTGTGCTCGGTACACCGGTGCAGGCTATCATCGACACCGAAGACCGTGAGCTCTTCGTTGAGAAGCTCGACGAGATCGGCGTAAAGACTATCAAGAGCGAGGCTTGCGAGAACATGGAGCAGGCACGCAAGGCGGCTGCCGAACTCGGTTACCCGGTCATCATCCGTGCTGCTTACGCTCTCGGCGGACTCGGCTCAGGCTTTGCTGACAACGAGGAAGAACTCGTGAAAATTGCTGAGAAGGCATTCTCGTTCTCTCCGCAGGTGCTCGTCGAGAAGAGTCTCAAGGGCTGGAAGGAGATAGAGTACGAGGTGGTGCGCGACCGCTACGACAACTGTATCACAGTCTGCAACATGGAGAACTTCGACCCACTCGGCATCCACACAGGCGAGTCAATTGTTATCGCTCCGTCGCAGACCCTCACCAACTCTGAATATCACAAGCTGCGTGCTCTCGCTATCAAGATTATCCGCCACATCGGCATCGTGGGCGAGTGTAACGTGCAGTATGCCTTCGACCCGCAGTCGGAAGACTACCGCGTAATCGAGGTGAACGCTCGTCTGAGCCGTTCTTCTGCTCTCGCTTCTAAGGCTACGGGCTATCCGCTCGCCTTCGTTGCGGCTAAGCTCGGTATGGGCTACGGCTTGTTTGAGTTGAAGAACTCAGTAACAAAGACTACATCTGCATTCTTCGAGCCTGCACTCGACTACGTTGTCTGCAAAATCCCGCGTTGGGACCTCTCTAAGTTCCGCGGTGTAGACAAGGAGCTCGGCTCTTCAATGAAGTCGGTAGGCGAGGTGATGGCTATCGGTCGCAACTTCGAGGAGGCTATCCAGAAGGGTCTGCGCATGATTGGTCAGGGTATGCACGGCTTTGTAGAGAATAAGGAACTTGAGATTGACGATATCGACGCAGCTCTGCGCGAGCCGACCGACAAGCGCGTGTTCGTCATCTCTAAGGCTATGCATAAGGGCTACACCGTCGACCAGATCCACGAACTTACAAAGATCGACAAGTGGTTCCTCGAGAAACTCCAGCACATCATCGACATCGATGAGGCTATGAAGAAGTGCAACATCAACACTCTCGACAAGGAACTCCTGCGCACCGCTAAGGTGTATGGTTTCACCGACTTCCAGATTGCGCGTGCCGTTGGTCTTGAGGACGAGCTCAAGTCGATGCGCAAGGCATCGCTCGTCGTGCGCAACCGTCGTAAGAACTACGGCATCCTGCCGGTTGTTAAGCAGATTGACACCCTGGCTGCCGAGTATCCAGCACAGACCAACTATCTGTACGTTACATACGCTGGCGTGAAGAGCGACATCACCTTCGAGAACGACAAGCGTTCTATCATCGTGCTCGGTTCGGGTGCTTATCGCATCGGCTCTTCTGTAGAGTTCGACTGGTGTGGCGTTCAGGCTCTGAACACTATCCGCAAGGAGGGCTACCGCTCGGTTATGATTAACTATAACCCCGAGACCGTGTCTACCGACT
Organism: Leyella stercorea DSM 18206; assembly: GCF_000235885.1. Classification (GTDB taxonomy): domain Bacteria; phylum Bacteroidota; class Bacteroidia; order Bacteroidales; family Bacteroidaceae; genus Prevotella; species Prevotella stercorea. Next base: position 68,063 of record NZ_JH379450.1, on the reverse strand, counting down.
ACGATATGTGCGACCGTCTCTACTTCGACGAGCTTACCTTCGAGCGCGTTATGGATATCATCGACCTGGAGCAGCCTAACGGCGTAATCGTTTCTACCGGCGGTCAGATTCCTAACAACCTCGCTGTGCTCCTTGACGAGCAGCACGTGCCTATCCTCGGTACAAAGGCTCAGGACATCGACAATGCCGAAGACCGTGCTAAGTTCTCGCAGATGCTTACCAACAACGGCATCAACCAGCCTGAGTGGAGCGCCCTCACAAGCATGGAGGACATCGACCGCTTCATCGAGCGTGTCGGCTTCCCAGTACTCGTCCGTCCGTCGTACGTACTCTCTGGTGCTGCCATGAACGTATGCTCTAACGAGGACGAGCTGAAGCGCTTCCTCCAGCTTGCGGCTAACGTGAGCGAAGACCACCCGGTTGTGGTGAGCAAGTTCATCGAGCACGCTAAGGAAATCGAGATGGACGCTGTAGCAAAGAACGGTGAGGTTATCGCTTACGCCATCTCTGAGCACATCGAGTTCGCCGGCGTTCACTCTGGCGACGCTACCATCCAGTTCCCACCGCAGAAGCTCTATGTCGAGACCGTGCGCCGCTGTAAGCGTGTAGGCCGTCAGATTGCTAAGGAGCTACACATCAACGGTCCGTTCAACATCCAGTTCATGGCTCGCGACAACGATATCCTCGTTATCGAGTGCAACCTCCGCGCTTCGCGTTCGTTCCCGTTCGTGAGCAAGGTGCTCAAGATCAACCTCATCGAGCTTGCCACACGCGTTATGCTTGGCTTGCCGGTTGAGAAGCCGAGCAAGAATCTCTTCGACCTCGACTATGTTGGTATCAAGGCTTCGCAGTTCTCGTTCAACCGTCTGCAGAAGGCAGACCCAGTGCTCGGCGTAGATATGAGCTCTACTGGCGAGGTAGGCTGCTTGGGCGACGACACCAATACCGCTCTTCTGAAGAGTATGCTCTCTGTGGGTCATCGCATCCCGAAGAAGAACATCCTCCTCTCTACCGGTGGTGCTAAGCAGAAGGTTGCTATGCTCGACGCTGCTAAGATGCTCATCGACCACGGCTACAACCTCTATGCAACGGGTGGTACAAGCAAGTTCCTCACCGAGAATGGCATCCAGAACACTCACGTGCTCTGGCCGTCTGAGGAGGGCGATGAGCCTAAGGCTCTCGACTTGCTGCACAACCACACTATCGACATGGTTGTGAACATTCCGAAGAACCTTACAAGCTCAGAGCTTACCAACGGCTACAAGATTCGCCGTGCCGCTATCGACCTCAACGTGCCTCTGATTACGAACGCACGCCTCGCAAGCGCATTCATCTATGCGTTCTGCACTACTAAGCTTGAGGATATCGGTATCAAGGCTTGGGGCGAGTATTAAAATAGGAGGGTATGGCATCCTTGCCATACCCACGCAGCCACCCTAAGGGGGTGCAGCGGTCTCCGCTGCACCAACCGAGCAATCTTGTGTTAGGAAGCCAACCGGGCAATCCTGTATCAGGAACTTATTGCTGGGTGGATAGTATATTAAAAACGGATTTATCTGTTTGCAGCTTCGCAAACAGATAAATCCGTTTTTTTTGTTTCTATACAATTCTTTCGCCTTTTCTTGCCGCTTATCCATAAAATTTATAAATTTGTGCGTTATACCCTTAATGATTACAGAAACAACCCGAAATAGAACCAACTACAGATGAAGAAAAGCGAACTATATAAATATGTGCTCGACTACTTCCGCGGCATCCATCCGGAGGTGACGACCGAACTGGAGTTCGGCAGCGTGTTTCAGCTGCTCGTTGCCGTTGTGCTCAGTGCGCAATGCACCGACAAGCGTGTCAATCAGGTGACCCCTGAACTCTTCGCCCACTATCCCGACGCACGCTCTATGGCAGAAGCCGACGAGTTTGAGGTGTACGAATACGTGAAGAGTGTGAGCTATCCCAATGCGAAGGCGCGCCACCTCGTAGAACTCGCCCGCATGATACAGAACGAGTACGGGGGTGAAGTGCCGCACGACTTCGACAGTCTGTTGCGCTTGCCAGGCGTAGGTCGTAAGACGGCTAACGTGATGCTGGCAGTGGCGTTCGGCGAGGCTGCAATGCCCGTTGACACGCACGTGTTCCGTGTGAGCCACCGTCTCGGACTCGTGCCGCGCACGGCTGACACGCCACTGAAGGTGGAGCAGCATCTTGTGAAGCACATACCTGCTGACGATCTTGCGAAGGCTCACCATTGGCTGCTCCTGCACGGCAGATACATCTGCACGAGTAGGAAAGCGCATTGTGAGAAGTGTGAGTTCAAGGCTGTGTGCCCGAGCTCTACGTGCAAGTGATGTGGCACTTTGCTGATCCGCATCGACCGACGCAGATGTCCGCATCGA
>NZ_JH379450.1:45319-65544 GCF_000235885.1 Leyella stercorea DSM 18206 | reverse complement strand
AGATGTCCGTATCGACCGACGCAGATGTCCGCGTCGACCGACGCGGATGGATTTTTTACTACTAACGACGAATGAAAACAAACGGCAAGTTACAATTATATCCTTGTTTGCGCGTCGCCATGTGCCTCATTGCAGGCATATATGTAGGCGATGCGACGGCAGCCTGTGTGCCACTTGTGCTATGGCAGTGGTTGTTCATCGGTTTGCTTGCTGTTGTCCTTTTGTTGTATCTGCTCAATCGCCATGCTATAGTGCAAACCCTCATTTTGTTTGGCATTATAGTGGCGGGTGGAGCGTGGCGCATAGCCTATGGAGAGCGTCAGCAAAGGTATGCCTTTTCGGGCGAAGAAGAAGCGTATGAAGCGGTTGTCGTGGCGCAACCGATAGAGAAAAAGCGTTCGTTCAAGTGTGAGCTTGCCATTGTTCGGGGCAGGCTGGCTGGGCATAAGGTGAACGCCTACTTCCAGAAAAGCCATACCGACACCGCTGCGTTGTCGCTTACTGTTGGCGATGGCATCACCGCGCAGTCCGTGTTCAGCCACTTCGACGATGACGCACGCGTTCAGCGTGGCGGTTTCAGTTGGCGTAGGCAGCGCATGGTGCGCAATATTGTTGCCCGAACGTTCATCGCTTCCGACGCTTGGAAGCGTGCAGAAGTAAGTGTTCGGGGGATGACCTGGCTCGGCAGATTGGGTTTGTCGCTGCAATCGTTGCGCCAAAGGCTGCTGCGACGATTGCGTGGTAGCTCTGTCTCCGAGGATGCGTATGCCACAATTGCGGCTATGACCCTCGGCGACAAGACTGCGCTCACCACCCAACTGCGTGAGTCGTATTCAAAAGCCGGCGTGTCGCACGTGCTGGCACTCTCGGGTCTGCATCTCGGCATAATCTACGCCATGCTCGCACTGCTTCTTGGGCGTTTGCGTAATACCGTTGTCGGACTCGTTTCTACAATAACCTTGATATGGCTCTTCGCCCTTATGGTCGGCATGTCGCCAGGTATAGTACGCTCGGCTGCCATGTTCACGCTTTATGCTTCGATGACCTATCTCTCGCGCGAATACCTCACGCTGAACAGCCTTGCGGCTGCCGCCACGATAATCCTCGTGGCGAGTCCGGCGATGCTGTGGGATGTGGGTTTTCAGATGTCGTTCCTTGCGGTGTTGGGCATTGTGATTGGGCACGCAATGGTTAGAAACAATCGTTTCTATGTGCGCTATTCGCGACGGGGAGTGGTGGGCAAGCTCGTGTCGCTCGTGTTCGTGTCGCTTGCAGCGCAGACGTTCGTGCTCCCATTGGTGATGTACTACTTCGGCAATGTGCCGTTATATTTTATTCTTGCTAACATCGTGGCTGTTCCGCTCACCACCTTAATTATATATGTAAGCATACTACTCTTCGTGTTGTCGCCGTTGTGTGCCCTTGGTACGTTGACTGATGTCGCCTGGCAGTGGCTGGCGGCAGCGGTGGGGTGGTTGGCGAGTGGAATGAACAGCCTACTTTCGCTCATTGCCAAGCTGCCAGGTGCAAGTGTCGAAGGCGTGTATATAAGCGCAGTGCAGCTATTCGCGATGTATCTGCTCATAGCTGCACTGCTCTGTGTGTGGCGTTATTGCCAACGAATGTACGACTCGGCGCATGGCACACCGATTGATAGAATTTAGTCGGGTTATACCTTGAAGTAGTCCTCCAGCTCGTTCATGGCTTCCGCGTCGCGGTTGTCGAGGTCTTTTATTATCACACCGTGCTCAAGCAGTGCGATGCGTGTAGATATCTCGGTGGTGTGTTGCAGGTTGTGGCTCGACACAATCACCGTAGCTCCCGTCTCCTTGTTGTAGTCGAGCAGCACCTTCTTCAGCATGTTCTGGCTTCTGGGGTCGAGGAAGTTGAACGGCTCGTCGAGAATAACCAGTTCGGGGCGGTTCAGCAGTGCGGCAATGATGCCCACCTTATGTCTGTTGCCGGCAGAGAAGTCGCGTATGTACTTCTTTTGGTTGAGTATCTCGCCGTTCATAAGTGGCTCGAAGCTGGTCAGGCGTTCAGCTATCTGCTCCTTCGTCATGCCCGATACACGTCCGATGAAGTCGAAGTACTCCTCTGCGGTGAGGAAGTCGATGAGGAAACCGTCGTCGATGTACGCACCGGTATATGCTTTCCAGTCCTCGCTCAGTGCTGGGTTGATTGCCTTCGGGGTGCCTTCCGTAGCAGGTTGCATTGTCACTGTACCTTCGTCCGCCTTCAGAAGGTCGAGCATAAGGCGGAACAACGTTGTCTTGCCGGCACCGTTGTTGCCGACCAGACCGAGGATATCACCATTGTTGATAGTGAAACTTTTAATGTCTACGGCAGTGTTCATGCCGAAGTGTTTCTCAAGATTGCAGAGTTCTATTTTCATATACTTCTAATTATAGGAGGGTATGGCATCCTGCCATACCCACGCTGATTGCTTCTTTAGGAGGGTATGGCATCCTGCCATACCCTCCTAAATATGTGTTATTCTAATTCTTGCTTAAGGAACTTCGCCGTGTAGCTCTCTTTGCACTCCGCCACTTCCTCCGGCGTTCCCTTTGCCAGCAGTTGTCCTCCACCGCGTCCGCCTTCGGGGCCCATGTCGATGATGTAGTCGGCGAGCTTTATCACGTCGAGGTTATGCTCGATGATTATCACCGTATTGCCACGGTCAACCAACTTCTGCAATACCTCCATCAGTATCTTTATATCCTCGAAGTGCAGACCCGTTGTCGGCTCGTCGAGAATGTACAGTGTCTTTCCTGTGTCGCGTTTGCTCAGTTCGGTAGCCAGCTTCACACGCTGGCACTCGCCACCCGATAGCGTTGTCGAAGGCTGACCCAGCTTGATGTAGCCTAATCCTACCTCCTTCACGGTCTTTATCTTCTGCAGAATGTTCGGCACGTTCTCGAAGAACTCCACCGCCTGGTTGAATGTCATATCGAGTACGTCGGCGATACTCTTGCCCTTGTAGCGCACCTCAAGCGTTTCGCGGTTGTAGCGTTTGCCGTGACACACCTCGCATGGCACGAGCACATCCGGCAGGAAGTTCATCTCTATGGTGCGGTAGCCACCGCCCTTACACGTCTCGCAGCGTCCGCCCTTCACGTTGAACGAGAAGCGTCCGGGCTTGTAGCCACGTATCTTCGCCTCGGGCAGATTGACGAACATGGCGCGTATGTCGTTGAACACGCCAGTATATGTAGCCGGGTTGGAGCGCGGTGTGCGACCGATTGGCGACTGGTCTACGTTCACCACCTTGTCAATGTTCTCTATTCCTTCGATGCTATCGTAGGGCATCGGCTTCTTCAGCGATCGGTAGAAGTGCTGCGAGAGAATCGGCTGCAGAGTCTCGTTGATGAGTGTCGACTTACCCGAACCGCTCACGCCCGTCACTACGATGAGCTTGCCCAGCGGAAACTCTACATCCACGTTCTTCAGGTTGTTGCCCTTCGCGCCACGTATCACGATGCTCTTGCCGTTGCCTTCGCGTCGGTGTTCGGGTATTTCGATCTTGCGCAGTCCGTTGAGATAGTCGGCTGTTATGGTGTGCTCCTTCAGCATCTGCTCGGGCGTACCCTGGAACACCACCTCGCCACCACGGATGCCCGCCTTCGGACCTATGTCCACGATGTAGTCGGCGTTGAGCATCATGTCGCGGTCGTGCTCCACCACCACCACGGTGTTGCCCATGTCGCGCAGCTCCTTCAGCGAGTGGATGAGTCGGTCGTTGTCGCGCTGATGCAGTCCGATGCTCGGCTCGTCGAGGATGTAGAGCACGTTGACGAGCTGCGAGCCAATCTGCGTGGCAAGACGTATGCGCTGGCTCTCGCCACCCGACAGCGTTGCCGACTGGCGCGATAGCGACAGATAGTCGAGACCTACGTCGAGCAGGAAGTTGATGCGCGTCTTTATCTCTTTCAGTATCTCCGTTGCGATGGCAGTCTGACGGCTGTCAAGGTGCGACTCCGCCTCATCAAGCCATTGCTTAAGTTGCAATATGTCCATGCCAGACAGCTCCGCTATGTTCTTGTCCCAGATGCGATACGACAGAGCTTCGCGATTGAGGCGTGCGCCGTGACACTCCGGACACTCCGTTACGGCGAGGAACTGCTCCGCCCATTTCTGTCCCGACTGCGAGTCGTCGTTCTCCATCACGGTGCGCAGATACTTCATCACACCGTCGAACGTACAGAAGTAGTCGCTCGACGTGTGCACAACGTCCTTGCTGATGCGTATCGTTTCGAGCGAACCGTAGAGCACTTCGTTTAGCGTGTCCTCTGGAATCTCGCTCACTGGTGTCTTCAGCGTGCACTCTGCCGCTTCAAGAATAGCACCTATCTGCCAGAATATCATCTGGTTCTTGTACTTGCCGAGCGGCACGATAGCACCCTCGTATATCGACAGCGAGTCGTCGGGGATTACCTTCTTCATGTCGATCTCGTTGACGTAGCCCAGTCCCTTGCACTTATGGCAAGCACCTTCGGGCGAGTTGAACGAGAACATATTCGGTGCAGGGTCGCGGTAGGATATGCCCGACGTTGGGCACATCAGTCGCTTTGAGAAGTTCTTTGCCACGCCCGTGTCCTTGTCGAGAATCATAATCAGTCCGTCGCCCTCGCGCATAGCCGTAGCCACAGTCTTGCGCAGGCGGTCGTCGAAACCCTCGCGCATCTGCATCTTGTCTATCACCACCTCAATGTTGTGGTTCTTGTAGCGGTCGGTCTTCATACAGCTCTTTATCTCAGTTATCTCTCCGTCGATGCGCACGTACAGGTAGCCCTTGCGTCGCAGCGTCTCGAAGAGTTCGCGGTAGTGACCCTTGCGCTGTCTGATGAGCACGGCGAGTATGTAAATGCGCTTGCCGGCATAGTCGGAGTTGATCATGTCGACGATGCGCTCCTCCGTGTACTTCACCATCTTCTCGCCCGTGACGTAGCTGTAAGCCGTTCCGGCGCGAGCGTAGAGCAGACGCAGATAGTCGTATATCTCGGTTGTGGTGCCCACGGTAGAACGCGGGTTCTTGTTGGTTGTCTTCTGTTCGATGGAGATAACCGGACTTAAGCCTGTTATCTTGTCCACATCGGGCCGCTCCATTCCGCCGAGGAAGTTGCGTGCGTATGCCGAGAACGTGTCGATATATCGGCGTTGGCCTTCGGCATAAATAGTGTCGAAGGCAAGCGACGACTTGCCCGAACCGCTCAGTCCGGTTATCACCGTGAGCGAGTCGCGTGGTATCTCCACGTCTATGTTCTTCAGGTTGTGGACGCGTGCGCCCCAAATGTTTATCTTTTCTCCCATAACTACTATTCCGTTGGATTAACTCCGCTGGTTTCTGTATATCCGCGCAGTAGGTTTACGTCCTTCTTGATGGTGTACTTTCTGCCGTCGGCACCCTTCGCTTTCACAAGCACGAAGTAGACACCCTGCTTCACATCCTTGCCGTTGAACTTGCCGTCCCATCCTCCGGCAGGGTCGTGCCACTCGTACAGTTTCTGTCCCCAGCGGTTGAAGATGTAGGCGTCGAACTCCACGATGCTCTGGTAGTTGCTCTTGGCGCGATACACGTCGTTGATGCCGTCGCCGTTGGGCGAGAAGGCGTTCGGCATCTCGAGTTTGCTCTCCGAGATTTGTATCGTTATCGGCTGTGCATCCTGCCAGTAGTCCTTGGTGTATGCCACGGTGTCGGTGCCGTTGATGAATGTAGCATAGAGCACGATGCGGTGCGAGCCAGCCTCGGTGAAGGTGTACTCCGTCTCCTCCTCGTAGCGCACGAGGTAGGGCTGCGTTGCACCCTCTTTGGTGAAGCGCCACTCGTAGTGGGGCGTGTACGCACCGATGTTCTCCGCGTTGGCGTGGAACACCACCGTGAGCGGAGCCGACCCCGAATAGCTTGTGCCTGTCTCTTCGCCTTCGTCGGTTGTGAATGTGGCTTGTGGGTCGATGGTCGGCACTTCGTCGGCGTAAGCCTGTAGCGTAGTGCAGAGAATCAACAATAATAGTGTCCTGATGTATTTCATTGTATACTTGTTTACTTGTCTACTCGTCAACTTGTCGCTCGTCAACTCGTAATGCAAAGTTACTTATTATCTCGCACACAGCAAAACGCTGCGACTTATTTATAACGTTATTTATGAACAAAGATTTTTGCAAACAATATATTTTGTGTACTTTTGCAATGTTAATTAAACAGAATATAGAAATGAGACGTAGTATCAGAATTCTCTTCTTGTTGTGCGCCTGGTTGCTGGCATCGTCAGTAGTGGCGCAGACCGCTAAGTGGCAGGACTTGTATAAGGTGAAGAAGAAAGACACAATATACGGCATTGCCCATAAATATAACATCACTATCGAAGAGCTTATGCAGGCAAACCCCGACATGCAGAAGTCCGACTATGTACTGAAGAAAGGCGAACAGCTGCTTATACCGTTCTCTAAGCAAGTGCAGCGTGCCGCTACCACCACTGCTCCTGCGTCAACCGCCACGCGTCAGCGTGTTGCTAACACCGTGAACGTAGGTGTGATGTTGCCGCTGCACAACGTGGATGGCGACGGACAGCGCATGACCGAGTACTATCGTGGTGTGCTCATGGCGTGCGATAGTCTGCGTAGTCAGGGCATCAACACCAACATCTTTGCATGGAACTTGTACAAGGATGCGGATGTTAGCCCCGTGCTTGCCGATGCCAATGCCAAGAACTGCGACCTCATCTTCGGTCCGCTTTACACCAAGCAGGTTAAGCCGATAGCCGACTTCTGTCGCAAGCACGGCATACGCCTCGTCATTCCGTTCTCTATCAACGGTGGCGACGTGGAAACCAACGACCATATCTTCCAGGTGTATCAGAGCAAGGTGCTCACCGCGGAACTTTCAGCGAATGCGTTTATGAACCGCTTCAAGGATGCTCACCCCGTGTTCGTCGACTGCAACGACTCGACGAGCGACAAGGGTATCTTCACCTCCGAGCTGCGCAAGCGCTTGGAGGCAGCAGGCTTGAGCTATAACATCACCAACCTCAAATCGTCGCCGGAAATGTTCGCCAAGGCGTTCAGCGCGGTGAAGCAGAATGTTGTGATACTAAACACTGGTCGCTCGCCGCAGCTCAACTCCACATTGGCTAAGCTGAACGTTCTGCGTGCCACGTTCCCGAATGTTCGGATAGCACTCTTCGGCTACAACGAGTGGTTGATGTATAAGCGTGTATATCAGGACTATTACTATAAGTACGAGGCGTACATCCCCACAGCATACGTCTACAACGAGTACGCTCCTGCCACCGCCAACTTGGAGCGCAGCTACCGCCAGTGGTTCAAGTCGGACATGCGTCAGGCTCTCCCACGCTTCGCCCTCACCGGCTATGACCAGGCGCAGTTCTTCATTCGTGGCATCAACAAGTATGGCGCGAAGTTTGAAGGCACACAGCAGCAGAACACATACACTCCGTTGCAGACTCCGCTGAAGTTCAAGCGTGTCAGCAATGGCGGTATGCAGAACAACAGCTTCATACTGTTGCACTATAAGCCGAATCGCACCATAGAGACCATCTCGTATTAAAAGTAAAAAAGCCCCTCCCAACCCTCCCCGTCGGGGATGGCTTGGCTGCGCCTTCCTCGGTTTAGGAGGTTTAAAAAGACTTAGAAAGGCTTAGAGAGGCTTAGTTCGGCTTAAACGCAGCCTTCAAACGGCTTAAACGCAGCCTTTAGGCGGCTTGTAGAGAATACACAGAAAAACCCAATAAGGATAAATGTTCAAAGTAAAGATATTAAGACAGGCGTTCCTCGCGTTGCTGTTGCTTGTGGCGACAGGCGTTAGTGCGCAGGTGGGCGACCATCGTAACGACTTCGCCCTCGGTGTCAACGGTGGCTACGTGATGAGTAGCGTGGGCTTCGTGCCTAAGGTTACGCAGGTGCAGCACCCTGGCTTCACCGCCGGACTCTCCTTTAGGTACACTTGCGAGAAGTACTTCAAGACATATTGTTCCGTGTATGCCGAGCTCAACTATGCTCGCATCGGATGGAAGGAGAGCATCCTCGACGTTAAAGACCAGCCGGTCATCAACCCCGTGACGGGTGTGGCTGAGGCTTATCAGCGCGACATCAACTACATACAGTTGCCGGTGTTCGCCCACTTGGCATGGGGTAAGGAGCGCAAGGGCTTGCAGTTCTTCTTCCAAGCCGGACCGCAGTTTGGCTATATGCTTGGCGAGTCGACAAAGACCAACTTCGCCTTGGCTGACCGCAACACCACCGATCGCGCCAATCAGACGTGTGCGCAGGACACGATGGCGGTGGAGAACAAGTTCGACTACGGCATCGCTGCTGGCTTAGGTGTGGAGTGGAGCATACCGCGTGCTGGTCATCTGCTGCTCGAAGGCCGCTACTATTACGGCTTGGGCAATATCTACGGCGACTCGAAGCGCGACTACTTCGCACGCTCCAACCACTCGAACATCGTCGTGAAGCTCACGTGGCTCTTTGATCTAAATTAGGGGGCACGCCTCGGTACATTCTCATAGGGGGTGCACTTGTCTCAAGTGCACCAACGTTTTATCGGTGCATTCTATTAGGTTGGTGCATTCTAATAGGTTGGTGCACTTGAGACAAGTGCACCCCCTTTAGTTACCTCTTTAACTTCAGTCCCGTCCACAAACACCACACGGCAGCAATGCCGAAGAAGAATATAAACACATAGGTGGCGGTGTTGTGCATGTAGATGCGGCAGGTGTGCACCTCGAGTGCCACGTTCCAAAGCGACATAGGCAAGTGGCGCAGCCGTTCGGGTTGTGCTATCTTCGTAGTACCTTCATAGTAATCAGTCACAACCTCCGTGACTGATTTTTTTGTGCCCTCACCGTTCGTGCCACTATGCTCAACAGCACTGCGGAAGTCGGCACTGTAGCCAGCTATCGCCTTGTTGCCGAACGGTGCGCCCTGCTTCTTCGGCGACGGCTTGCCCGTGAAGTAGTCGACAGAGCTGCCCGTGCGGCGGTTCCATACGTGCATACCGCTGAACGAACCGCATAGCCACATGCCGTCCTCGCGCTGCTGCCACACGTTCAGTCCCATCACGTTCTGCGGAGGAGCACTTGCTATGTGCTGTGGACGTGGAGCGTTGATGTCGCTGCCCAATGAGTAGAAGCCCTCAGACGTTGACAGAAGCCAGTCGCCCATCACGGCATCGTAGCGCAAAAGGCGCAGCTTGTCGTGCCACGCATTCTGGCTCTTCAGCGTAGTGAGCGGTAGGGTAGGCACCTTCGTCAGTGCGAGCACCACCATCACCGGCGGGCGCAGACACCAACCCGTGATGCAGATGAACAGCGTGGCGACTATCGTCTTGCGCCCCACGAGGTCGTGCCAGCGTAGCGTGTGCTTCATCGTGCGCCCCTTGCTCTGCCAGCGGTGCTTCGTGGTGCGCAGGCAGAAGAAGGCGATGCCCGTCAGTATCAGCACGATAAGCACAACGGCTATTGCGTCGACAACGAGTTTGCCGGCGAAGCCGAACAGCTCGCCGCTATGCAGCAGCCATATCGTGCGGAACGCCGTCGCGCGGTCTTTATAGTCGGGCGGGGCAGGCAGGGCTACGCAGTCGAACTGATTGTAGGGCGGCACGGCTACGTATGCGTGCGAGCGGCTCAGCACCACAAGCGTGTCACCGTGCGAAGCGATATCGGTCAGTCGCTCGTCCTGGTCGACAAGCGGCAGCTGTACGGTGTGCCATTTGCCGTGCATACCGAAGCGGTAGAGCGCGAACGGCGACACGGCGAACATGTGTGTTGAGGCTCCGCTGCCCACGGTCGTCACGTTGCGTATCTGTCGGTAGTCGGCACCCGTAGGCAGTCCGTCGTTGAAGTCGGCAATCTGCGTGGCAGTGGAGTCGGCAAGGAACATGCCCGACGCACCATATATTAATATGTGTGAGTCAAACGGCAGCGTGCCGCGCATCAGTCCGCCGTTCCACTGGCGATACTCGTAGCGCGAGGGCAGCAGCGTGCGCGACACGTTGATGTCGCTGATAAGCTCGCGGTGGTTGAGCAGTATGCCCGAGATGCAGAACATCAGCAGGAAGAAGCTGATGAGCAGTCCGAACCATTTGTGATGTTGTATGAGTTTTCGTTTGTTCATATTGTTCTGTCTTTATAATGTGCAGTGCAGGGGGCAGTGTAGGGGGTGCAGTTGTCTCAACTGCACCAATTAATATAATTGTGCATTCTACATAGTTGGTGCAGTTCTTGCTTTGGCAAGCGGCGAAGCCGAGCGGAGACAACTGCACCAATTAATATAATTGTGCATTCTACTTTGTTGGTGCAGTTGAGACAACTGCACCCCCTAAGCAAGTGTTTCCGTTTTACTCTGCAAAGTTATTAAGAAAGTTTCGTACTTGCAATCCTTATTTGTTGTGATTTCTTGACTTTTGGCACCGTTCGCGTTCGCCGTCCAATCGGATTCCGTTCGCCGTCCGATCAGATTCCGTTCGCCGTCCGATCAGATTCCGTCCGCCGTCCGATTGGATTCCGTTCGCCGTCCGATGCACAACTGCAGCAATACATCGTCCAAAAGCCTACCACCACGCCCCGATAAAGCCCCCACAACTATATAATTGCTATATTTTGTTACGAAAAGATGACATACATTTGGCAAATAGAATTATTCTTCTTAAATTTGTAAGTTGTGATTTTATAACTACGGAATAATAACTTAATCAATAAAAACAATACAATTTATGTTTGAAAATCAACCAAAAGGTCTGTGGGCATTAGCCTTGGCAAACACTGGTGAGCGTTTCGGCTACTACACCATGCTTGCTGTGTTCTTACTCTACTTGCAGGCTAACTTCGGTTATGCTACCGGAACAGCAAGTACAATTTACTCAACTTTCCTGATGATGGTCTACTTCCTTCCTATCATTGGCGGTATCGCAGCCGACAAGTTCGGTTTCGGCAAAATGGTGACAAGTGGTATCTTCATCATGTTCATCGGTTACCTCGTGCTCTCGCTTCCGCTTGGCAAGGACATGGTGGCAGCAGGAGCAATGGGCCTTGCGCTCGTCCTGATAGCTTTCGGTACGGGTCTGTTCAAAGGCAACCTGCAGGTGATGGTAGGTCGTCTGTACGACGAGCCGAAGTATGCGCAGAACCGCGACTCTGGTTTCTCGCTCTTCTACATGGCTATCAACATCGGTGCGATGTTCGCTCCTACAGCAGCTATCAAGATAATGGATTGGGCACAGACAAGCCTCGGTGTGTCGGTAGAAGATTCTTACCACTTCGCTTTCGCCGTAGCATGTGCATCGCTCATCGTTAGTATCGCTATATATTATATCTTTGGTTTCACCTACAAGCACGTGCTTGCTTCTGAAACAAAGAAGAAGGACGACGACTCTTTAGAGCGTAAGGATTTCAACGAGCTTTCTCCTGCAGAGACAAAGGAGCGCATCGTTTGCTTGTGCCTTGTGTTTGCTGTGGTTATCTTCTTCTGGATGGCGTTCCACCAAAACGGTGCTACCCTGACACTCTTTGCTCGCGACTATACGCAGAAGACCTCTGAGGGTCTGCAGTCAATGGCGTTCGACGTGCGCAACCTCGTGGCTTGCATCTTCGTAGTTTACGCAAGCTTCGGACTCGCTCAGAGCAAGACCTTCAAGGGCAAGCTCATTTCGCTCGGCGTTATCGTTGCTGCTATCTCATACCTCTTCTATGCTTACAATGCTCTTGAGGGTACAGTAGACGTTAAGGCTCCTATCTTCCAGCAGTTCAACCCGTGCTACGTGGTGGCGTTGACACCAGTGAGTGTGGCTATATTCTCTTGGCTCAACAAGATTGGCAAGGAACCGACATCGCCTGAGAAGATTGGTTTGGGTATGCTTGTAGCTGCTCTCGGCTTCGTATGGATGGCTGTAGGCTCTATGGGTCTTGAGTTGCCGCTCACACAAGGCGACCCTGCTACTGAGGGCACTCGCGTAAGTGCTAACCTCCTCATCTCTACATACCTCATCCTCACCTTTGCCGAGCTTCTGCTCTCGCCGATCGGTATCTCGTTCGTAACGAAGGTGGCTCCTCCGAAGTATGCAGGTCTGATGATGGGTCTGTGGTTCGGTGCTACTGCTATCGGCAATCAGCTCGTAATGCTCCCAGGCATCATGTGGGGTCAGAACCTCAGCCTTGTTACTATCTGGGGCGTTCTCGCCGGTATCTGCTTGCTCTCTGCAGTATTCATCTTCTCTATCATCAAGAAGCTGAACAAGGTTAGCTAATTACAGGGGTGCAGTTGTCTCCGCTCGGCTTTGTCGCTTGCCAGAGCAAGAACTGCACCAACAAGATAGAATGTACAATTATGTTAATTGGTGCACTTGAGACAAGTGCACCCCCTGAAAAAAATCGCCCACAAGCTCAATCGAGCTTGTGGGCGATTTGCGGTATATATACCTTATAATATATTACATCGCGCTGTGCCTGCCTGGCGTACCTAACGTGATCACTTCGCAATCCTTCATTGTTGCTCCGTCGATGGTGAGTCGGACGAGGGTGCGCTCCGTCTGCCATCCCTGCAGCCCGGCTGCTCCGGGGTTGATATGCAGCAGTCCGAGCAGTGGGTCGTTCTTTATCTTCAGTATGTGCGAGTGTCCGCTGATGAAGAGCTTCGGCGGTCGCTCCATTATCTGTCGGCGTATGCTCGGGTCGTACTTGCCTGGGTAGCCACCGATGTGTTTCATCAGTACCTCCACCTCCTCACACTTGAATCGCAGCACCTCGGGGAACATGAGGCGCAGGTCGCCGCCATCGCAGTTGCCGCAGACGGCACGCAGCGGACGAAACTCAGCCAAGCGCTCCGCGAGCACCGTCGAGCAGATGTCGCCACAGTGCCATATCTCGTCGCATGGCTCGAAGTGTTTCAAGTAGCGGTCGTCCCAGTAGGAGTGGGTGTCGCTGATTATGCCTATCTTTTTCATCGTTTCATTCTCCTTCTTATAAAGTCGGCTATGAACTCCTTTGTGCCTTCGGGTCCGAGGCGCGACGCATTGATGCAGAGGTCGTAGCTTGCGCTGTCGCCCCACGTCTTGCCCGTGTAGTAGTTGTAGTAGGAGGAGCGTGTGCTCTCCTTGTCGCTGATTAGCTTGCGTGCCTCCTCAGCCGAGCAGTTGCGTCGCTTGCAGATGTTGCTGACGCGCTCGTCGAGGTCGGCTGTGATGAACACCGTCACCATGTTCGGCTTGTCGCGCAGCACATAGTCGGCACAGCGACCTACGAAGACGCACGATGACTCGTCGGCTGCCTTGCGTATGGCATCGCTCTGTATGCGGAACAGACTCTCCTGCGAGAGTCCGTTGTCGTAGAACGACGAGTCGGAGATGAACGGCACGTGCATGTGGAATATCTGGTCGAGGAAGCCCTTGCGCTCGTCGTTCTTCTCGAAGAACTCGGGACTGAAGCCGCTCTCCTTGGCAGCCAGCTCAAGCACTTCGCGGTCGTAGAACGTGCAGCCGAACTCCTCTGCCAGCATCTTTGCTATCGTTCTGCCGCCACTGCCAAGCTGGCGACCTACGCTGATTATAAGTTTATCGTTGTTCATGTCTCTTTGCTTTAGTTTGTTAATGTAGCTGTCGGTTATACTGCTGCCCCCTCAGCTTGCGCCGCCTTGAACTTCTTCACGTACTTCGTGAGCAGCACTATTGCCACAACGAACGAGATGACATCGCTGATGGGCTGCGCGAGCCACACACCGTCGGTTTGGTAGAAGTTGGGCAGTACGAGCAATGCCGGCAGGAAGAACAGGAGCTGGCGCGAGAGCGAGAGCAACATGCTTATCTTAGCCTTGCCGATACTCTGGAAGAAGCCAGTGCTTGCCATCTGTGCGCCCACTAATGGGAAGGTGAGCATGGTGATGGTTATGGCACGCTCCGAGATGCGGATGAGTGTCTCGTCGGAGGTGAACAGGCGTGCGCACTCGTAGGACATGGTCTGTGCAATAGCCCAGCCGACGGTGGTGATGAGCACCGCGCCCGTCATGGTGTACTTCAGTACGCGCAGCAGACGGTCGTAGTTGCGTGCGCCGTAGTTGTAGCCTGCGATTGGGAACATGCCCTGATTCATGCCCATGTTTATCATTATGAAGATGAACGCAATCTTGTTCGTTATGCCGAACGCGCCCACTGCGAGGTCGCCACCGTGGAAAGTGAGTGCCTTGTTGATGAAGATGATGACGATGCACGAGCAGGCGTTCATGGCGAACGGCGAGATGCCGATGGCTATGATGTTCTTGATTATGTGCGACACGGGGCGGTAGATGCCGCGCTTGAAGTGGACGATGCACTGCGGATTGCTGAATATCCTCAGCTGCCAGCACAACACCGCAGCCTGCGCAATGATTGTGGCGAGAGCCGCTCCGCATATGCCCATGTGCAGCGGCCAGATGAAGATGGGCGAGAGTATGGCGTTGAGCACCACCGTCATTATCGATGCCATCATGGCCGAGCGCGGCTTCGACGCGGCACGCAGTATGGCATTCATGCCGAAGAACATGTGCGAGATGGCGTTGCCGGCGAGCGTGATGACCATATACTCGCGTGCGTAGGGTAGGGTGGCATCGCTTGCGCCGAAGAAGCGCAGGATAGGGTTGAGGAAGAGAAGCGATATGATGCTGAACGCAACGCCGATGATGACGTTCAGCGTGAAGGCATTACCGAACACACGCTCGGCGGTGGTGTAGTCTTTCTGTCCCAACTTCACCGATATGCACGTAGAAGCACCTACGCCCACACCGGCACCAAACGCCGCCGCGAGGTTCTGCAAGGGGAATGTAACGGCAAGGCCGCTGATGGCGAGTGCACCGCAGCCTTGTCCGATGAATATACTGTCTGTCATGTTGTAGAGCGACGCCGCCGTCATGGCAGCGATGGCGGGCAGCGCGTACTGCATCAGCAGCTTGCCCACGGGCTTTGTGCCCAGCTCAAGAGTAGCCTGTTTGCTGTTATCCATAAAAACCTATTGAGTGTGAGGGGTGTTCTGTTGATAACTACTCTCCGTAAATCTCTCTCAGCTTAGCCTCCAGCTGCTCGCCTCTGAGGTCGGCTGCGATAATCTTGCCAGTAGGGTCGACAAGGTAGCTTGCCGGTATCGAGCGTATGCCGTACACCTGACCGGCTACGCTCTGCCAGCCTTTAAGGTCGGAGAGGTGAACCCAGTCGAGCTGCATCTCGGCGATGGCCTTCTTCCAGTTCTCGAGCTTGTTGTCGAACGACAGACCGACCACGTTGAAGCCCTTCGACTTGTACTTGTCGTAAGCAGCCTTCACGTGAGGCATCTCCGCACGGCATGGTCCGCACCACGAAGCCCAGAAGTCGATGAGCACGTAGTTGCCCTTACCGCAGTACTCCGAGAGCTTGTGCGGATTGCCGTTGACATCGTTCTCGGTGAGGTCGGTGAACGGCTTGCCGATGATGCCTGCCTTCTTGACAAGCATAGCCAGATACTGGCGTGCAGGAGCAAGCGCAGGGTGCTTGGCGTAGGCGTACTTCTCGTTGAGTATCTCCTGCAAAACCGGGAACTCCACGTAGTACATCACGTTGTTGACGAAAGCCACGGGGATGAGGTTGTCCTTGTTCTCCTTGATGATTTCGAGCGAACGGAGCGATACGCTTTCCGAGATGTCGTTAAGCTTCGGACCGAGCTCGTTAGCGAGCTTCTGCAGCTCTGCCTCGCTCATGCCGCTCTGCTGAGCCTTTGTAAACTGGGCGTAGAGAGCCTGCGCCTCACTGCCGAGGGCGTCTATCTCGCGGTCGTAGGCGTTGAGCTTGGTGTTCTGCTCCGAGCCGGTGAGCGTTTTCTTCTCGAGGTCGGCAACGATAGGTGTGCCGTCGTTGAAGAATGCGCAGTACTCTTTCTTAGTAACGGTGAGTCCGAGCAGTGCGTCCTTCTCAGCCGAACCCTTCAGCGCGAACTTGCCGTCTTCGACGGTGGCACTGTCGATTGCGGTCGGGCGATTGCCGTTTACGTCCATTACATATACCTTACTAACACCTGCTTGGCAGGTGCCTTTAATGCTATACTCCGTACCAGGAATTGATTGCGCGCAGGCTGTCAGTGTGATGACAGCGAATGCGAGTGTTGAAAGAATTGATCTCATGTGTAAAAATTATTGGTTTATTAATTTTGCAAATATACTGATTTTATGTGTAACGGCAAATATTTGAGTCCGCTTTTTTCATTGTTCGCCGATGTGCTGGCCTACTACATAGCCCATAGTCCATGCTGCTTGCAGATTGAAACCTCCGGTGATGGCATCGACATCGATCACCTCGCCGGCGAAGAAGAGTCCTGGGCAGTGCTTGCTCTGCAGCGTGTGCATATCTATTGACGAGAGCGAGACACCGCCACATGTCACGAACTCGTCGCGGAAGCGGCCCTTGCCCGTGATGCGGTATATGTCGTTGGTGAGTGTTTCCACGATGCGGTTGAGGTTCTTCTTGCCCAATTCGCCCCACTTGCGTGTGGGGGCGTTCTGCGTCTTCTGCAGCAGGTAGAGCCACAGGCGCGATGGCAAGTCAAACGGGCGTATCGTGGCAAGCTGCTTCTGTGGGTTGCGTGTGGCGATGGAGGCTATCTCCTCCTCCGTCACGTTGCGTCTACTCTCGCCCGTCCAGTTGATTGCCACGTCCGCCTGGTAGTTGTGCTCCTGCATATAGCGTGCGGCATGAGCAGAGAGCTTCAGCGCAGCCGGTCCGCTCATGCCCCAGTGGGTGACGAGCAGCGGACCCTCAGCGCGGAACTTCGTGCCGGGCAGTGACGCGATGGCGTCTTCTACCACGGTGCCCATGAGCGTAAGGAAACTGCGGTCGGCTATGTTGAACGTGAAGAGCGATGGCACGGGCGTAGCTATATCATGGTCTAAGCGTGCGAACACGTCGAGTCCTTCGCCCTTCGTAGCACCGCCCGTGGCGATGGCAACGCGGTCGAAGTCGGCTTCTTTGCCACCGGCGAACGTGAGGTGGAATGTGCCGTCGGCGTTTCGGCTGATGTCCTTCAGCTGGTAACCGCCCAGCTGCTTTACGCCGAGACGCGAGGCAAGCGTGGTGAGACAGTTGACAACGCTCATTGCATCCTGCGACACGGGGAAGACGCACTCGTCTTCCTGCGTGGTGAGTGGCACGCCTTCGCGCTCGAACCATGCGTAGGCAGCGTGGTGGTCGAAGCGTTTGAAGAGACGTTTCATGAGTTTGTCGCCACGCGGATAGGCGTGCTTAGGGTCGCTGATCTGCTCGAAGGAGTTGGTCAGGTTGCAGCGACCGCCACCCGTGATGGCTACTTTGGCGAGCATCTTCTGGTTCTTCTCGAAGATGGTGATGTCGGTGTCGGGATAGTTGCGCTTCGCTTCTATTGCTGCAAAGAAGCCGGCTGCGCCACCTCCGATAATGGCTATGTGTAGTGGCATGATGGTGTGGTGTTGTTGTGGTGAGATGGTGTGGTGTTGAGATGTTGAGATGTTGAGATGTTGAGGTGTTGACAATACCTTTTTACTCTTTTACTCTTTTACTTTTAAAAGCTCCTTGCCACGTGTCGAGTTCCTTCATTCTGTTCACAAGTCGGTTGGTGAACTCATGGTTCTTTATGCCCCATTTCGGAGCAATGAGCATGTCGGCAGGCGACTGGCTGACGAAGCGCTCCACGATGATGTCGCTGCGCAGACGCTCGAGGTAAGCAATGCAGGTGTCGATATACTCGTCGGGCGTGAAGAGCTTGAAAGGTTTTTGCGTGTATTCGTCGGCGAGCTGCGTGCCACGGATGATTTGCAACTGGTGTATCTTCAGAATGTCGAGCTTCAGCTGCGACACTATCGAAGCTTGGCGTATGTTCTCATCGCGGTCTTCGCCGGGCAGTCCGAGTATTATGTGTCCACCGGTGAGAATGCCACGGTCGTGCGTTAGTTCTATTGCTCGTCGGCTACACTCGAAGTCGTGACCGCGGTTGATGTGGCGCAGCGTGTCGTCGTTCACCGACTCGATGCCGTACTCCACGATGAGGAACGTGCGGCGGTTTAGCTCTTCTAGATAGTCGAGCAGCTCGTCGCTAATGCAGTCGGGGCGTGTGCCGATGACCAGTCCCACTACGTCGTCCACAGCCAACGCCTCCTCGTAGCGCTGTTTCAGCACGTCGAGTGGGGCATAGGTGTTGCTGTAAGCCTGAAAGTAGGCAAGGTATTTCATGTCGGGATACTTGCGACGGAAGAACTCCTTGCCCTCTTCCATCTGCTGCGCTATCGGTTTCGACGGTTGGCAGTAGGACGGGTTGAACGTGCGGTTGTCGCAGAAGATGCACCCACCGTGTGATAAGGTGCCGTCTCTGTTTGGGCAGGAGAACCCTGCGTCAACGGAAATCTTCTGTACACGGAACGGAAACTGCTGGCGTATCCACTGACCGTAGTCGTTATATGGCTTGTCTTTAAATTGTTCTGTCATTATTTTGTTTATTGTTCCTTTTCCTTTTTTACTTTTATATAGGCTGCGTGGTATGGGCAAGATGCCCATACCTCCTACTTTTTACCTTTTTACTCTTTTACTTTTTTAGGCTGCATCGGTGGTGCAAAGTTACTCGAAATAACCCATATCCACATTATTTTATATAATTGTTTTGCGATGTTGTAATGTTTTTGTACTTTTACACCTCATAAATCAGATTGCTATGCGAACTAAGAACGAAGAAAAATGGTTGAGTCACTATAAAGCACTTCGCTGTTACCTTGAAGCAAATCATCAACTGCCCGATAAGAAAAAGGTAGAAAACCGCGGACTACTCAACTGGTGGAAGTATAATAAAAGGCTTTTGAAAACCGGTCGACTCACCGAAGAACGACTCGAATTGTTGCGTCAGCTGAATGCTCTGCGCTACAACAAACTTCTCGAACTTTAATGGAAAAGAGTCAAAAACAGACGATTTTGGGGGCTGATAAGATGCTAAAAGTATGTTTTTTGCTATGATTTGAAAAATAATTACGAAAACATTTGGCAGTCTCGCTAAAAAGTCATACCTTTGCACTCGCAATTCAGAAATGCTTCTATTGCTAATCTGAATGCGTGGTTAATATCGCGGAGTGGAGCAGTTGGTAGCTCGCCAGGCTCATAACCTGGAGGTCGCATGTTCGAGTCCTGCCTCCGCAACTACAAATGGTCGAAATTCCTTTATACAAAGGGACTTCGACCATTAATCGTTTATGGGCGTTACGGAGACTCGGACGGTAGCTCGGACGCTTTGTTAGTTGTTTTTAATGTTTCTGCAGTGCAGCTCCTGCACGTCATCTGCTGTAGTTTTAATAAGAGCTTCCAAAGCTTCGGTGAAAGCCTGTTCGTTCTCACTCCTTAGAGTGTTCATCTCTGCAGCTACGGTAGCACGCTCTTCGTCGGTTGTTGCTAAACGGTTACGCTCAGCAAGAGACTTTATCTTTGCTCTCAATTCTTTCATTTCTAACCTTTTCATAATAAGGATGTTGTTTATATAAGACCTGAAAAATACGATATTATAGTTTGTCTTTATCAGTTTCTTTTTTTTTTCTTCTTTTGCAAAGCCCATAAGCTCCATCCATATACGGTGTTCTTCTTTTCGCTTTGCAGCCCTGGCAGCCATTTCTTGTTCTAATTTGCGTCTTTTTTCTCTCATTCTTTTTATTTTTTCATCGTGACTCAACGATGAAGAATAGCCGTTATTTCTTTCGGCTAAAAGTACAAGAAGGACTGATACTATCCAGCTGAAAATAAGTATTCCTAACATATTGCAGACGATTTAATTGGTTATACCGCAAATATACGCAAAATATTTGAGACTGCAAAGTCTGGAGCCAAAAACATTTTAGTATATGCCATGGTGCATTATCGGCGGCGATGCATCAGCCATAGTGTTGCCATAAAAAATGCTACTTTTGGTTTGTGAACCGAAAGTAGCACTTATATAAGACCTGAAAAAATACATTATTGCTGTTTGCTTTTATGAAGATCTTTTAAAAATTGATTAAACTCTTTCCTTTTAAGTTTATATTCCCTCCATTTTGCATCAATTTCAGCCGTTTCTTGTTCTACTCTGCGTCTTTTTTCTCTAATTCTTTTTATTTTTTCATCGTGACTCAACGATGAAGAATAGCCGTTATTTCTTTCGGCAAAGACTACAAAAAGAACTGATACTATCCAGCTGAAAATAAGTATTGCTAACATATTGCAGACGATTTAATTGGTTATA
>NZ_JH379450.1:40508-45309 GCF_000235885.1 Leyella stercorea DSM 18206 | reverse complement strand
GACGATTTAATTGGTTATACCGCAAATATACGAAAAATATTCGAGATACATTCAAATCCCAGTCCCTAATTTGTCAGCATATGTCGATACTCTTGAAAATTCAAGCATGTATCGCCGCACCTCCATTAACCATTTGTCTATACGTACTACTTGTTCAGACTCCTCGCCAAAGCGTTTTACAGCCTTTTTGCGTAGACGGTACAGATATTCAAGGCGCTTCTCCATACGTCGCGATTCGCGGTCGGCAACACGTATAAGCCATGATTTATGCCTTGTAAACGCAAGTGATTCCTTGGCGTCTTCGAGTTCTTGTTTAGCTTTTTCTGGATTTAATGAATGTGAGCCCCCATTCTTCGCCTCCTTTATTATAAGGCAGAAGATTATTATCACGAATAAAATCCAAAAACTTTCGGGAAAAGTTATCATATAGCAGGCGATGGATTAAGTATTGTTATTCGGGTAAAAAGGGGGGAGGGGTGTTGAGGGGTGTTACAGTTGTTTGGCTACGATTGCTCTTGCCTTGGCTATAGCTTTGTTGAGGGCTGTTTGTGCCTTCTGCTTCATTGCATCGCTCTTGGCATTCTGCACATTGTCGTAGAGCTGCCATAGCTTCAACTTAGCTGTTGCTTCTTTAGATGCCTTTGTGAAGGCTTGGGCGATAGCTTCTGCTGCTGCCTCTTCCTCAGGCGAAGCATAAGCGTGGCGGTAGCCTTGGTACTTGTTCCATAGTCCGCGAGTGAAGTCGGGGAAGGTGACTGGAGCGCAGTCGTTGTCCATTGACAATGCGCTGAGTTCGGCGATGGCGCACCACTCAGCCAGGTCGTACACGTCCATGTCGAGCGGCAGTCCGTTTTGCAGGCAGTAGACGAGACGTGCAGTCATAATGAAGTCCATGCCGCCATGTCCTCCAACCTCTTTTGCCAGTTTACCGAACTTCTTCAGAATTGGGTGTTCGTACTTCTCTTCGAGTGCTTTTCTTTCGGCTTCTGGCATGAAGCTATGTGTAGAGAGGTTGTCCACCTGTGGTTGCACACCGCTTGCAGTGAGCTGCTTGCTGTCCAAAGCGTATCCTTCGATGGGGTATTTGTTGGCGAAGCCACGTGAGCCAGTTAGCTGATAGAGTCGATTGTAGGGTTGAGGGTTCATCACGTCGTGTTGCAGCTCTATAACCTTTTGATTTGCGGTGCGGATAAGTGTTGTTGTGTGGTCGCCGTTGCGGAAGTCGTTGCACGGCTTACCCGTTTTCGCCTCCACCAACTCCTTTCCGTGTACGCTCTTCGTATCCATTGCCACGAGTAGTGCCATGCGGTCGCCACGATGAATGTCGAGTGCCTGCGCTACTGGTCCTAAGCCATGCGTAGCGTATATGTCGCCACGATTTTCGCGATTGTATTTTAGTCGCCATCCTAATTGTTCGGGGTCGGAACCGTTCGGATTTTTCCAATAATAGTCCCAGAACTCGTCGAGATTGTGGATGTATGCTCCTTGTGCACGTATTATCTCACCGAATACACCATGTTGCGCCATGTTCAGCGTTCGCATTTCGAACCAGTCGTAGCAGCAGTTTTCAAGAATCATGCAGTTGAGCTGTTTCTGCTCGGCGAGATTTACCAGTTCCCAACATTCTTCCAAGTTCATAGCCGACGGCACCTCGTCAGCCACATTCTTACCGTTTTCGAGAGCGCACTTTGCTACAATGGCGTGGTGGTCCCAGTCGGTAGCGATGTACACGAGGTCGATATCGTTGCGTCTGCATAAGTCCTCGTATCCCTTTTCGCCCGAATATACAGCAGCTGGAGGCAGTCCGTGTTTGCGTAGTGTTGCGTTCTGTCGCTCGGCACGGTCGTGTTCATAGTCGCACAGTGCAACAATCTCTACACCAGGGATGAGTGCGAAGTCAGCCACAGCACTTGGTCCGCGCATACCCAGACCGACGAAGCCCACACGTACAGTCTTCATCTTCGGCAGAGCTAACTGTAGCACGTCCTTCTGTCCGGCAGGTCGTTCGGGCGACTCAATCACGATTTTACCCTTATTCCACTGCCATTTGGTTGACGGCGAGAGCGATTGTGCGTCGGTTTGCATAGTGCCAAACGACATGATTGCGGCGAAAGCCATACTGAGTATGGTGGTGTGTTTGTTTAGCGTCATATTATGATATAGGTTTTAGTTGTTTTTATGCAAAGAAAGTGCAAATCGAGTGCAATCAAGTTTGCTTGAATTGCCGAGATGCAGCCTTTCTTATGCAAAGATATGAAAATCTTTTAAACCTTCAAAGTATAACTTCTTTTATTTTAAGTCTGACGTACAATAGTGTTGTTGTAGGTTTTGGGCGGTCTGCATCGACCGACGCGTATGTCTGCATCGACCGGCGCGGATGTCTGCACCGACCGACGCGGATGTCTGCATCGACCGACGCGGATGTGGATATAAATGAAGAAATGCGGTATAAGTGAGCATATTAACGCCCATTTATTTGCTTTTTTGAAAATATTGCAGTACTTTTGCACATTGTTAGAGGGTGTGTGCAAATGCAACTCTCGTCCATTAAAGAGTGCTGCAACGCTCTGCTTATTCGTTTAAAATAAACAGGAAAGGGGTAATCTCAATATGTCAATATCCAAGACACGTCAGAAACTCATAGATATTGCGCGACAGCTGTTTGCAAAGAACGGCGTAGCGAACACCACGATGAACGACATCGCCGTGGCATCGGGCAAAGGTCGTCGCACGTTGTACACCTATTTCAATAGCAAGGAGGAGGTGTATTCGGCTGTGATAGAGTCGGAATTGGAGCGCTTGAGCGACAAACTCGACGAGGTGGCTGCTATGAAGATGCGTCCGTTGGACAAGGTGATAGAGCTTATCTACACCCATCTGATTATGATTAGAGAGACGGTAGTGCGCAATGGCAATCTGCGTGCCGAGTTCTTCCGCAATATTTGGATGGTGGAGAAGGTGCGCAAAAAGTTTGACGACTATGAGATAGATCTCTTTCGTAAGGTTTATCAGGAGGGCAAGGCGGATGGCGAGTTTGATATCGACGACGTAAACCTCGTAGCTGATATCACCCACTATTGTATAAAGGGTCTTGAGGTGCCGTTCATCTACGGACGCATCGGTCACGGACTCACCGAGGAAGCCAGCAAGCCGCTCGTGGCAAAGGTGGTGTATGGTGCGCTCGGAAAGAAATTGAACAATTAGAAACGTTTATATATTTAATAATTTAAGAAATGGGATTATTAACAGGTAAGACTGCCCTCGTCACGGGAGCAGCCCGCGGCATCGGAAAGGCTGTCGCTATGAAGTTCGCCTCTGAAGGCGCAAACATCGCATTCACCGACCTCGTGCTCAACGACGACATGGCTGCCGGACTTGAGGCTACACGTAAGGAGATTGAGGCATTGGGCGTTACTTGTCGTGCATACGCAGGCAATGCTGCCGATTTTGAGGAGACAGAGAAAGTTGTAAAGCAGATACATGCCGACTTCGGTTCTATCGACGTGTTGGTGAACAACGCTGGTATCACAAAGGACGGATTGATGCTCCGTATGTCTGAGGCTCAGTGGGACGCAGTGCTCAACATAAACCTCAAGTCAGCGTTCAACTTCATCCACGCTTGTGCGCCGATCATGCTTCGTCAGCGTAGCGGTTCAATCATCAATATGTCGTCAGTAGTAGGCGTTCATGGCAATGCTGGCCAGTGCAACTACTCGGCTTCTAAGGCAGGTATGATTGGCTTGGCAAAGTCAATCGCTCAGGAGCTTGGTCCGAAGGGCGTGCGTGCTAACGCTATCGCTCCTGGTTTCATCGAGACACCAATGACAGCACAGCTTCCAGAGGACGTACGCAAGGACTGGATGAAGAAGATTCCATTGCGTCGCGGAGGTCAGACAGAAGACATCGCAAACGTATGCGTATTCCTCGCTTCTGATATGTCTTCATACGTAAGCGGACAGGTTATTCAGGTAGATGGTGGCATGAACATGTAATTCTGTCTACAAGCAGATTTTTTACGATAATGAGGGTGTTTCAAAACTGAAATTATCGGGAGCCCCAACTTCCATAACTTCTATTTTGATACACCCTCTTTGTGTTTTTATTAACTGGCAAACAATGAAAGTAGTCTACGAAGACAACCACATAATCATAGTCAACAAGTGTAGCGGCGAAATCGTTCAAGGCGACAAAACCGGCGATAAACCGCTCAGCGACATCGTGAAGGAGTATATCAAAGAGAAGTACAACAAACCTGGCAACGTGTTCCTCGGTGTTGTGCATCGTCTTGACCGCCCCGTGAGCGGACTTGTTGTCTTCGCCAAGACCTCTAAAGCACTCTCGCGGCTGAACGATATGTTCCGCACGGGCGATGTCCACAAAACGTATTGGGCTATAACGAAGCGCAGTGATATTGCCCCAGAGGGAACGCTAACCGACTGGCTCACACGCAACGAACGCCAAAACAAAAGCTACGCCCACGCCAAGGAGGTGCCTGGAGCGAAGAAGGCAGTTCTGAAGTATAAGGTGCACTCCGTGTCGGACAACTATATGCTGCTTGAGGTTACGCTGCTCACGGGTAGACATCACCAGATACGCTGCCAACTGGCGCACATGGGATGCCCAATAAAGGGCGACCTGAAGTATGGAGCACCACGCAGCAACCCTGACGGAAGCATCTCGCTCCACTCACGCCGCATAGAGTTTGTGCACCCCGTATCGAAAGAACCAATTTGCGTTGAGGCAGAAGTGCCGGCAGACAGACTTTGGCAACTTTTAAAAGTAAAAAAGTAAAAGAGTAAAA
>NZ_JH379450.1:30292-40498 GCF_000235885.1 Leyella stercorea DSM 18206 | reverse complement strand
TAAAAAAGTAAAAGAGTAAAAAAGTAAAAGAATAAAAGAGCCCCTCCAAACCCTCCCCGTCGTGGAGGGCTTAGAAGGCATAAAGAGGCTTAGTTCGGCTTAAGCGCCACCTTCCAAGAGGCTTAGTTCGGCTTAAACGCCACCCTCCAAGAGGTCTGGTTCGGCTTAAACGCCTTAAGAAGGCTTACCCTTTTCCCCTTCCTAAAAGTCTGCTTAATCAGAAGTCTGCGTAGAGGGTGTGTCAAAACTAAAATATTTGGCAAATTGAATAGCAAACGGTTCTAATCGTAGGAGGCTACGGCATTCCTGCCGTAGCCATTAGTAACTGAAATACAACTGTTTGCAATGACTACGGCAAGAATGCCGTAGTCTCCTACAGTTAGCCATTCATCACAATTCTATAGTTTTGACACACCCTCCTCCTAAATACCTCGAACATTACGAACTGCAATATAAAATAGAACGAAGATGAAGCCTATATATAAACGAAGTTTAAAGGTTGCGGCAGCCGTTCTTGCCACGCCGATAGTGCTCCTCGTGCTGTTGGCTGTGCTGCTCTACATACCGCCCGTGCAAAACTGGGTGGTAAAGAAGGCTGCTGCTTATGCTTCAGAGTCTACCGGCATGAGTGTGTCGGTGGAGCGTGTGCGCCTTAGCTTTCCACTCGACCTAAGCGTGCAAGGGCTTCTTGCTACGCAGCCTAACGACTCGCTGCATAATAATATTGATACAATCGCTGCTGCCGACGAACTGATTGTAGGTGTGAAACTCATGCCGCTATTTGCAGGCAATGTGGAAGTTACCGACTTAGATTTCCGCCACGTGAATATCAATACAGCGCAACTCGTGCCCTCAGCACGAGTGAAAGGTGGAGTAGGGCGTTTGAAGGTAGAACCGAGTAAGGTGGCACTTACTAAGGAGACCGTAGACCTTGGACCCGTGCTTCTCACCGACGCCAACCTCGATATTGCGCTCAGCGACACTGTGCCAGAAGACACAACCGAAACCGAAAACAACTGGCAGATAGCCTTCACCCACTTGTCGGTGAAGTGTTCAGCCGTCAAGATACACATGCCCGGCGACACCCTTGCTATCGGTGTCGGACTCGCTGATGTCAGTGCTGCAAATGGCGACATCAATCTTGGTACGGGCGTTTACAAGGTTGGCACGTTCGATTGGCGTGACGGCTTTGTGACATACGACAACAACTTCGCCCTGCGACAGAAGGGGCTTGATGTCAACCACATCGAGCTTAAAGGTGTGTCGTTGCGCATCGACTCGTTGCGTTTTGCACAAGAAGGTACTCAGCTTCAGCTTGCACTCAACCGTTGCGCCTTTCGTGAGCAGAGCGGCATAAGTGTGACCAGTGCTAAGGGACATGTGAGCCTTGACACGGCACACATCTCGCTGCCCGACTTCCGCCTTACCACGCCCGTGTCGTGGCTTAAAGCGAGTGCCGATATGGACTTCTCTACCTTTGCCGACACCAACCCCGGTGTGATGCGTCTGTATCTTGATGCTTCCGTAGGTAAGTCGGACATACTGCAAGTGCTCGGTATGATGCCTCTGCAGTTTATCCTGCGTCTGCCAGAGCAACCGCTCTCCCTTCATGCCGACATCAACGGCAATATGCAGAACCTCAACATTCGTGAGGTGTCTGCCAAACTGCCAACGGCGTTCAACATAAAAGCCGAAGGCAAGGCTGGCAATCTAACCGACGTAGACCACCTTACAGCCAACATAAACCTCGACGCACGTGCCGACAACATCAGCTTCCTGCTGCCTATGATGGGCTTGAATGCTAATTCGTCAGTGTGCATACCCAATGGCATAACGTTCAAAGGCAATTGCCGAGTGAACGGACCGCAGTACGCTACCGATTTCGTTGCTACTCAAGGCGGTGGTTCGCTACGCGGTAGGGGCGCGTTCAATATGCGTTCGTTGGCTTATCGTGCCAATATGGAAGCACACGCATTGCCACTTCAGAACTTCATGCCGGGTATGGGGTTGCATCCGTTCAGCGGTGAGCTCGTGGCTGATGGTGCAGGCTTCGATTTTCTTTCGTCAAAGACACATCTCGATGCACGTGTGAAGGTGAACAACTTCAAATACACCGATTATGACCTCTCGAACATAAACCTAAAGGCAGAGGTGCACAACGGTGTGGGAAGGGCACTGCTCGATAGTCGCACACCTATTCTGAATGGTATCATCGATCTGCGTACGCTCCTCGACAATCGTCGCATAGATGCCAACGTAATATGCAATCTGCTCTACGCCGACTTCTACAAGCTCGGTCTCACCGAGCGACCACTCAAAACGTCGATGACAGCACATTTGGACGTGAAGTCGGATTTGAAGGCGACGCACAGTATGCAGGGCGTTGTCGGCAATATCGTGCTGCGCGACTCGGCTGCTACATATCGACCTGAAAACATTCTGATAGACATATTCACACGTAGCGACTCAACACATGCCAATGTGGCGTGTGGCGACTTCGTGTTGCGTGTTGATGGTGCTGGTTCAGTGGAGCACATACTCGACAACTTTAATGAGGTGAACATAGAGGCTGAGAAGCAGCGCAATGAACGATACATCGACCAGCTGCGTCTGCGCGAACGCCTGCCCGACCTTTCTGTCTACTTCAATGCCGGCAAGGAGAACATCCTCTCGCGCACTGCTCGACGTTTCGGCTACGAGTTCCGCGATGCTTACATTAATATGAACACGTCGCCCGTGCATGGCATCAATGGTAATGTGCGCATCGACTCGCTCGTGACTGCAGGCATACAACTCGATACAATACGCGTCAACATCAGTTCCGACTCGACGAAGACGCTCTTCGATGGACAGATACGCAACAACCGCTACAACAAGCAATACGTGTTCAACGCCCTTTTCCGTGGCGCATTCTATCAACAGTCGCTCTTCTTCGGCACACGCATCTACGACGATCGCAACCGTCTTGGTGTGGCTCTTGGTGTGAAAGCCGACATGGAGCAGAACGGTATACGAGTGTCGCTCGGCGGTATCGACCCCGTGTTTGGCTACAAGAAGTTTAAGGTGAACAAGGGCAACTACGTGTTCTTTGCCGACGACGACCGCATTTCGGCTGATATGAGGTTGCTGGCTGATGACGGTATGGGTGTGAAGGTGTTTAGCAACGATAGCACCGAAGCCTTGCAAGACCTCACTATCGGACTCACTCGCTTCGACCTTGCTAAAGTGCTATCCGTTATACCGTATGCACCGAACGTGTCGGGTGTGATGAATGGCGACTTCCACTACATCAATAGCGAAAGCGATATGTCGGTGTCATCATTTGTGCGTGTTGACAATTTGTCTTACGATGGTTGTAAGATTGGTAATGTGGCGAGCGAGTTTATCTACATGCCACGCGACGAAGGTAATGAGCATTGTGTTGACGGCACGCTATCGATAGACGACCAGGAGGTGTGCACGCTAAGCGGTACGTACATCACAAGTGGTTTCGGTCATCTTAATGCCGACATTGAGTTGCAGCGCACACCATTGTTGATGCTCAACGGCTTCATCCCCGACCGCCTACTCAATTTTGGTGGATATGCCGTCGGACGTGTAAAAGTGGACGGACAACTCGACCGCCTCGACGTAGATGGCGAGCTGATGTTCGAGTCGGCGTATATAGCGAGCGAGCCTTACGGCGTGAAGATGCGCTTGTGCGAAGACCCAGTGACGATAACCGACAGCAAGATGAAGTTTGAGAACTTCCAACTCTTCGCACGCAATGGTAATCCACTGACGCTCTACGGCAATGTCGACTTCAGCAATATGTCGAACATGACGATGTATATGCGTATGCGTGCAAACAACTACCTGCTCATCGACTCGAAGGAGAAGGCACGCTCAGAAGCCTTCGGCAAGGCGTATGTCAACTTCCTCGGTCTTGCCGATGGTCCGCTTGATGCCTTGCGCTTCCGTGGTCGTCTTGACGTGCTCGGTTCGTCGGACATCACATACATACTGCGCGACTCTCCGCTCACCACCGACAACCAACTCGACGGACTTGTGAAGTTTGTCAACTTCAAAAATCCTGATGACGTGAAGGTGGAGCGTCCACCGCTGAGCGGCTTGACGTTGGACCTCACGGTTAGCATCGACGAGGGTGCGCACGTGCTCTGCGCCTTGAACGCTACAAAGTCGAACTATGTGGACATTGTAGGCGGAGGCGAGCTGCGCATGAAATACACCGAAGTGGACGGACTCAGACTCTACGGTCGCTACACGATAGGACAGGGTGAGATGAAGTATTCGTTGCCCGTTATCCCACTGAAGACTTTCACGATAAAGGATGGTAGCTACGTTGAGTTTATGGGCGATGCCATGAATCCGCGTCTGAACATCACGGCGACGGAGGAGAACAAGACCACCGTCACCAATGAGGCTGGCGTAGGCCGTAGCGTGACGTTTGAGTGTGGCGTAGAGATAACGAAGACACTCAACGATATGGGCTTGCAGTTCACCATCGATGCCCCCGACGACCAAGAGATACACAACGAGCTGATGACGCAGTCGGTAGAGAACCGTGGCAAGCTCGCCGTGACGATGCTCACCACTGGTATGTATCTCTCCGACAACAGTATGGGCTCGTTCAATGTGAACAGTGCGCTCAGCTCGTTCCTCAGCTCTCAGATCAGTGCCATCTCGGGCAGCGCACTGCGTACGCTCGACCTATCGTTCGGCATGGACAACACGCAGCTTGGCTCTGGTGCGGTGCACACCGACTACTCGTTCAAGTTCTCGAAGCGCTTCCTCAACAACCGTCTGCGCATCGTGATTGGTGGAAAGGTGTCGAGTGGTGCCGAGATAGAGAATCAGAACGACACGTTCTTTGACAATGTGGCATTAGAGTATCGTCTCTCGCCAAAGTCGAATAAGTATCTGAAGCTTTTCTACGACCGTGCCACTTACGATTGGCTTGAGGGCTACGTCGGTCAGTTCGGTGGCGGTTTCATCTGGCGTCGCAAGTTGCAGAGCCTGAAGGATATATTCCGTCTCAAGCGCATTGACAACAACGACTATATGATGCTGCAAAACGGCAATAAAACCTCGTTGCAGCAGAAGAAGGATACAACGGCTGTGCAGAATACTGACACTACCAGTGTTAAAAAGTAAAGATATATGAAGAATACGTTATATATAATAATATGTGTAATGGTGCTTGTCGGTTGCTCGTCGACAAGTTCTGTACCCGAGGATGACAAGCTGTTCACGGGCTTACGCAAGACCGAATACGAGAACTATGTGGCTTGCGACCACTTCTACTCTACACAGGAGGAAGTGGAGGCGGCACTCGCCACTACCCCTAACGGTGCACTCTTCGATAGTCCGTACCACCGTATGCCTCCTTACCGTTTGTGGATATACAATGCGTTTCAGCATTCGCGTGGCGGTTTGGGCAAGTGGATACGTACAACGTTCGGTAAGCCACCAGTGCTGCTTAGTGCTGTCAATCCTGCGCTACACTCACAAGTGGTGAAGGAGCTGCTGCGAGCGCGTGGCTACTTCAGCGGATACGTCAACTACGACGTGCTGACATCCGACAGCTCGCGAACGGCAAAGGTGAAGTACAACGTCAACTTCGGCGACCTCTACACTATCGACACGCTCACGTACACCAACTTCCCCGAAGAAGCGCAAAAGATAATTGAGGAGAACGCTTCAAAATCGCTCGTAAAGAAAGACGCACCGTTCGATGTGACGGTGCTCGAAGCCGAGCGCACTCGTATCTCTACGCTCCTGCGCAACAAGGGCTTCTTCTATTATCAGCCGAGCTATGCTACATACCTCGCCGACACCATTGCCGAACCTGGCGAGGTGAGCGTGCGTCTGCATTACACCGACAGCCTTCCTGACGAAGTGGGACGCAAGTGGTACATCGGTCACGTCAATCTCGAGATGCGCAAGCAGTCGGCGTTGGAGCAACTGCGCGACACCACTCACCGTCGCAACTATACCATCGTCTATAATGGCAAGCGCGAACCGATGCGTCGTAGTGTGATTACGCGCGATATGCGAATACGCCCTGGCAGAATGTACAGCTACGATGCTTATCAGCAAACCATCAATACGCTCACCGCGAAGGGCCTCTTCTCGCGTGTAGACCTCTCGTTCGCTCCGCGCGACACCTCCAAGACGTGTGATACGCTTGATATCACGCTCAACTGCGTGTTTGACAAGCCCTACGATGTATATCTCGAAGGCAATCTCGTAGGTAAGACAACCGGACGTGTGGGCCCCGGGCTGAACCTTGGTTTCGTTAAGCGCAACGCCTTCCGTGGTGGCGAGAAGCTTACCGTCAACCTCAAAGGCTCCTACGAGTGGCAGACAGGACACCAAGCCGACGGATCAAGTTCGAAGTTCAACTCATACGAATATGGTGCAGATGTGTCGGTGGAGATGCCTCGACTGCTGTTTGTGAACAGTCTCACGCGTCGTTTGCGCCGTTTGCGCCGTGCAAAGGGAAAGCACGTCTACATACGTTATGCCCCACCGACAACGCTTATAAAGGGTTCGTTCGATGTGCTTAACCGTTCGGGATTCTTCCAGCGCCATATCGTCTCGGGCGAACTGACGTACAAGACCCACTCACGAGTGCTTGTGCATCATCAGTTCTCGCCACTCATCATTCAGTACGAATACATGAAGCACATGACACCTGCTTTCACCGAACTGGTGAACAAGAGTCCGTATCTGCTTGTGGCGATGAGCGACCAGTTTGTGCCTAAGATGCGCTACTCGTTCTCGTACCAGTCGCCAGCCCGACTTCATAACCCAATCTTCTGGCAGGTGACGCTGAGCGAGGCTGCCAACCTTCTTTCGCTTGGTTATATGGCGTTCGGCGAGAAGTGGACTGATAAGGAGAAAACAATGTTCAAGAACCCGTATGCGCAGTTCCTGAAGGTGGAGACCGACTATAGCAAGACGTGGCAGCTGACCGAACATAGTAAGCTCGTCGGACACGTCAATATGGGCGTGGTATGGGCATACGGCAACGCTATCAGTGCGCCCTACAGCGAGCAGTTCTACGTAGGTGGTGCCAATAGCATCCGTGCGTTCAACGTGCGCAGCATTGGTCCGGGTCGCTATCATGCCAAGACATCCTACCTCTCGTATCTCGACCAGACAGGCGACATGAAGCTGCAAGCCAACCTCGAGTATCGTCCACGTCTCTTCGGAAATCTCTATGGCGCACTGTTCCTCGATGCAGGCAACGTGTGGACACTACGCAGCGACAGCGACCGTCCAGGTGCTGTGTTCAAACCGAAGAATATACTTAAGGAGATGGCACTCGGCACGGGCGTCGGCATCCGCTACGACCTCGACTTCTTCGTGCTACGTCTCGATTGGGGCATAGGTCTACACCTGCCATATAGAAACGGCTTCTACAATTTCGACCGCTTTAAGGATAGCCAGAGCCTTCATTTCGCAATCGGCTATCCGTTCTAAACGCAATAAAGGGCAGACTCCACAAAGAGCCTGCCCTTTATTGCGTATTAATTATTAATTGAGAGCTTTTATTCCGCCGAGAAGTCGGCTACCATTTTTCTGTACATGCTATACGCTCTTGAGCGCGAGATATATCCCGTTAGATGTCCTGATACGTTCACCACGGGCATGTAGCGCGTGCCTTTGAGGTCGAACTTGCGCATCACCTCCTCCATTGAGTCGCTCTCGCCAACCTGCGCAGCGATGGGGAGCATCAACTGTTGTACGGTGAGCTTGTTGTAGAGTTCTGCGCGGAACATGATGTGTCGTATCTTCGTGATGTCAATCTCGCCAAGCACCGAACCTGCGTTATCGAGCACCGGTATGAACGACGTGTGGCTCTTCGATATAGCGTTCACCAGTTTGCCCAGAGGCATGTCGGGTGTTACGGCTGTGAAGTCGCGTTCTATCACGCTGTCCATCGTCATCAGCGTCAGTACAGAGCGGTCGGTGTGGTGAGTGACCAACTTACCCTCGCGTGCCAGACGCATGGCGTAGATGCTGTGAGGCTCGAAGATGCTGATAGTCATCACCGACACGATGCTCACAATCATCAGTGGCATGAACATGTCGTAGCCGTTCGTAATCTCGGCGATGAGGAAGATACCCGTAAGTGGAGCGTGCATCACGCCAGCCATCACGCCAGCCATGCCGAGCAGCGTGTAGTTCTTCTCAGGTATATATATGCCCACCTGATACATGTTCCACAGACGTGAGAAGAGGAACCCCGTGAAGGCTCCCACGAAGAGCGACGGTGCGAACGTACCACCGCAACCGCCACCGCCGTTTGTGGCTGCCGTGGCGAATGTCTTTGTCAGTATGACCAGCGCAATGAACAGTATGAGCCACTTGCCGTTGCCCGAGAACATAGAGTTGTGCAGCAGTTCGTTCCAGTCAGCTTCGCTCGTGCCGTTCAGCAGTACGTTGATAGCCGAGTATCCCTCGCCGTAGAGCACGGGGAAGACGAAGATGAGCGAGCTGAGCAGTACACCGCCCAACGCCAACTTAGCCCAGCGATGTTGCTTCAACTTGCCGAACATGCCCTCGCACACCGACATTGAGCGTATGAAGTAGATGCTCACCAGTCCGCAGGCGATACCGAGTATGATGCACGCCGGCACACGCTCCACGCCCCACATGCTGTCCAGATGAAAACTGAACAGCGACGCGCTTCCCATGAATATATACGTGAAGCACGTTGCCGTGACCGCAGCCGTGAGTATAGGCAGCAGCGATGCCATGCTCAAGTC
Source organism: Leyella stercorea DSM 18206 (assembly GCF_000235885.1). GTDB lineage: Bacteria > Bacteroidota > Bacteroidia > Bacteroidales > Bacteroidaceae > Prevotella > Prevotella stercorea. The sequence continues at coordinate 31,721 of NZ_JH379450.1, read as the reverse complement.
TACCATCAGCACCTCAAGCGTGAACACCAGTCCGGCTATCGGAGCCTTAAAGATGCCGGCGATGGCAGCGGCAGCACCGCAGCCCACTAACAGAATTAGCTTCTTCTTGTCCATACCGAACAGTCTGCCGAGGTTCGAGCCTATGGCAGAACCGGTCAGCACGATCGGAGCCTCGGCACCCACCGATCCGCCGAAGCCGATGGTGATAGCCGATGCCACCACCGACGTCCAGCAGTTGTGCGCCTTCAGTCGCGACTGCTTCGAGGATATGGCGTAGAGTATTCGCGTGATACCATGCGATATGTTGTCCTTCACCACGTAGCGTACGAAGAGCGACGTTAGGAAGATGCCCACAACCGGGAACATCAGGTAGAGCCAGTTGAACGTGTCAGCATGAAACCTCGATGTCAGTAGATGCTGTATGATGTGAATTATCGAGTGGAGCACGTAGGCAGCCACCGACGCAAAGAATCCGATGCAGAGGGCGAGGATGATAGTCGCCTGACGGTCGGAAAGATGCTTCGTGCGCCAAGCGTACAGCCTTTCTTCCAGCGTTGCGCCTTTCTTGTCAATCGCAGTCTCTTCCATTTACTTGCGTATGATGGTTACCCGTCCGTCCTTAGTCAGTTTGATGATACTGCTCGGCGTGTGCGGCTTGTGCTCCTGACGGCGTGTCCAGCACACATAGTCCACCGCTTCCAGTATCTCCGGTGCGATGTCGCGGTAGTTCTGAGCCGTCGGCTCGCCACTTATGTTCGCACTTGTGCTCACGATAGCCTTCTGGAAGCGATAGCAAAGCTCCTTCGAGAACGGCTCGTTCGTCACGCGCAGAGCGATGCTGCCATCCTCCGCGATGAGGTTCGGGGCGAGGTTCACAGCCCCGTCGAGCACCACCGTTGTAGGCTTCTCCGCGAGCTCCATCAAGTCCCACGCCACTGGCGGCACGTCGCGCACATAGCGCTGCACGCGGTCTACCGAGTCGGCGAGACAGATAAGAGCCTTCGAGTCGTCGCGCTGCTTTATCCTGTACACCTTAGCCACTGCCTCCGCGTTCGTCGCGTCGCAACCTATACCCCATACCGTGTCCGTAGGATAGAGTATCACGCCGCCCTTACGCATCACGTCCACCGCATTCTGAATGTCTTCTTTCTGTGTCATTGTCGTTTTTCTTTTCCTTTTATATATCGTTATAATTCTTTCTATTGTGCGCGCCGTTCGGTACGCGTGTCTGCGCCGAACGTTGCGTGTGTCTGCGCCGAACGTTGCAGATGTCTGCGCCGAACGTTGCGGATGTACAAAGTTAATGCTTTTTCCTGTTATGCCGTAAGTTTAAAGACAATTTTTCTTACTCTTTATTATAAGCATAGTCGATATTTGCCGAAAAAACCGTAACTTTGTAAAAGTAAAAAGGTAAAAGAGTAAAAAGTAG
>NZ_JH379450.1:0-30282 GCF_000235885.1 Leyella stercorea DSM 18206 | reverse complement strand
AGGTATGGGCATCTTGCCCATACCACGCACCCCTCCCAACCCTCCCCGTCGCGGAGGACTTAAAAAGGCCCAAGAAGGCTTAGTTCGGCTTAACCGCCGCCCTATACCGGCTTAGTTCGGCTTAAAATAAACAAAACCAAAAACAATGGAAAAGAAAAACCTCCGCATAGTGTTCATGGGAACACCCGAGTTTGCCGTTGGCTCGCTCCAGCGACTTGTTGAGAACGGTTATAACGTAGTGGCAGTCGTAACGCAGCCCGACAAACCCGTCGGTCGCCACGGATCAGTGCTGCGCCCCTCACCCGTCAAGGAGTACGCCCTTGCCCACGGTCTGCCCGTGCTGCAGCCCCTGAAGATGAAGGACGAGCACTTCCTCGAGCAGCTGCGCAGCTACAATGCCGACCTCCAGGTCGTTGTCGCGTTCCGCATGCTCCCCGAAGTAGTGTGGGCAATGCCACGCTTCGGCACATTCAACGTCCATGCAGCCCTGCTCCCCGACTATCGTGGCGCAGCCCCAATCAACTGGGCAGTCATCAACGGCGAGACCCTCACCGGAGTCACCACCTTCTTCCTCGACCACGACATCGACACCGGTCGCATCATCGCCCAGCGCCAGTTCCCCATCCCCGACGATGCCGACGTAGAGTACGTCTACGACGGACTCATGCAGCTCGGCGCCCAGCTCTGCACCGACACCGTCGACCTCGTCCTCTCCACCGACGGCAACGCCCCCTCGCAACCGCAGCAGGACAGCGACGCCCACCACGCCGCCCCCAAGATATTCAAGGAAACCTGCGCCATCGACTTCTCGCTCACAGCCAAGCGCATCTACGACTTCGTTCGCGGACTCTCGCCCGCGCCCGGCGCATGGTGCCTGCTCACCCCGCGCGATGCTCAGGCTCCCGCCCAAGTGCTTAAGATCTATAAGACAGCAAAGACCGGCGAGTCGTCCGTCGGTGTAGAAGTCGGAACACTCAAAGCCGAAAACCGTCGCCTCTTCGTCGCCACCGCCGACGAGTGGCTCGAAATTCTGGAGCTGCAGCCCGCCGGCAAGAAACGCATGGCTGCCCGCGACTACCTCAACGGCTTCCAGCACCCCGAGCACTTCCTGCTGAAGTAATCCCCTCCCGTTCCGGAGAGGATTTCTCACCCCACACGACACAGCCTGTTTATATCCTCGTCGAACGTCTCGCGGTTAACAGCCCGAGTGCGCATCGCCGACCTGTAGTTATATATCGTCTGCGTCGAGTAGAACAGCAGCGTGGCTATCTCCTGGCTCTCCCTCACACCCAAGCGCATCAGCGCATAGATGCGCGCCTCCGTCGTCAGGGTGTTAGGAGACGGCTGCGCAATCCTTCCTTCCGGAAGCAGCAGACTGTTCAGTTCGTCAACGAAACTGGGGTACAGCTCCGTGAAGGCGCGGTCGAAACGTGTGTAGAACGTTGTCGCCTCCTCCTCCGCGAGCCTATAACTATTGATAGTTTTTAGAAGGTCAGCCGTTTGGTTGGCCTTTATTTTCCTGCTCACCAGTTTACGGTACTCCATCAGTTTGCGTATGTACACCGCACTGATGTCCATGAACAGACGCATGTAGGTCTCGCGGCGATGGTTCGTCGCTATGAGGCGTTCGTTCAGTTCCTTCAACTGCCCGTTCTGCGTCTTCACCTCTCTACGGCTACTCGCCAGCCATTTATTCTGCTTGTAGCCGAAAATAGCCATTGCCAGCAACATCAGCGACAGAAAACTAACCACCGCAAGCACGCCTCTCACGATGCGCTCCTTATGCGCCAACGCCTCCTGATTGGCTGTGGCAATGATAGGCAGTATGCTCGAAATCTCGAGCATACGCAGTCGGTTGTTGTAGAATCGGGCGTCCTCCATAGAGCAGTAGATGTAGCGTGCCGCACGGTCGGCATACTTCGGGTCCTTCTCATACAGATATGTCGAGAACTCCTGCAGCGCAAGATTCTCCTTCAAAGGGCATGTTATATCCGAGATAGCCGCTTCAATAATGTACTTTTCATATCGCTGTATGTCGCCCAACTCGCGATAATAGCGTGCTATGCAGTATGCTGCCGAGGCATGCACACGGCTGTCTACCCGGCTGTTCAGCAGAGCCTTTGTGTAGAATTGCAGCAGAGCCTTGCTCATGGGGTTGGTGAGGAAAGCAATTTCGCCGCTAAGATAGGCATGCAGAGCCACATCCTTGCTGCTTGTGGCTTCCACCGTGAGCTTCAGATTCTCGAACTTCTTCTTATGGTAATAGTCCATGAACTCCGACTTCTTGCTGAACGCTTCCCAATAGTTGTACAGCCACGTGCGCGTATAGTAATAGTATTGTTTTAGCTGCTTAGGCACACCTCTCTTCTTTATATCATCAAGCAGTTCCTCCGACTGACTGTAGAAACCACCCGTAGACAACACCGCCGCACGGTTTATCTTGTTGAGCGTCGTGTAGTAGGCGTTGTTCTCGCTCTCTGATAGAGCGAGGCCGCGGTTCACATATACCATTGCCGAATCGTAATGGTATGTATAGTATTCTCGATAGATACTGTTCAGGAGTGCGAGTCGCTGCGGGATGTCTTCCACCGTTCGCAACTTTAGTTTCAGTTGGTCAATCTTCTTTTCCTTCTGCTCCGAGTACATTTCGCGCTTGTCGATATAACTGTCGAGAAGCCCCAGCAGGTCTTGCTCGCCAGAGATACTGGCTGTAGCCAACTTGGTTTGGGCTGTAGTCTGCAGTGGCAAAAAAATGAATAATAGGTATAAAAAGATGCGCATAATAGTGGGTTTTTAGTTTTAATGCTGCAAATTTAGCTAATATTATTAAGATAAAACCATTTACTTTGATAAAAAAGCCTAAATCTTTAAACGTTCTGATATATAATAAGTTATAAGTTTATATGCCTTAATTTATGTCTACTTTCATTTTACGCACACATACAATCAGCCGATATATCTTGTAACTTTGCAATCGTAAACATACACACAACGGATATGAACCTAAAACTTAAAACATTCTCATTCGCCCTCTTGGCTTCTGCCTCTACGGGCATGTATGCACAGACGCATACAGACAACAATTCAACAAACGATTCGGATTCGCAGAAGAAGGAAGAGCGCAACGTGATGCTCAACGCTTCTGACGCTAACAAACCGCGCGAGATTCAGATTGGCTTGCCGAGCGAAGACGTAACAGTATACGAGAACGGACTGCCTGCCGTTTACTCGTCGTCCGTGCATAAGCTCTCTGCCCACTGGCGCAGCGACGCTTCGCTGAAAGGCACCGACCTTATGACTCCGTCGGAGAGTGCCATCAAGACCGGCAACATCGCTTATGCTGTCTCGGCGTTCAGCGAGTTGGGCGAGAAGAAGTTCAGTGGCAAGCTCAATTACAAGGCGAACCACTTCGGTATGCAGAACTTCGACCTCAACCTCTCTGGCGGAATCGGAAACAACTGGCTCTACACCGCCGGAATGTATCAGAACTTCGACCCGGGAAGCTTCAAGCTGCGCTTCACCGACTATGCCGACCGCACGCAGATCTACCATTTGGGCCTTACGCGCATACTGAACGGCGGCAAAGGTCACATTTCTTTATTATATAAGTATTCGAATAGCAAGACCCCCGGCAACTTCGCCAATGCCGCTCCGTTCATCTACGCCGGCGACGGCAGCATAAAGAAACTTGCAGGTTTCGACCCGGGTATGGATTCATACGTGCAGCGTCAGGGTTCGTTCAGATACCTGAACACCAAGACTGGCAAGATGGACACTTGGAACATGACAGACGGCAACGACAACCGTGCCAATGAGGTGGCTTTGGTGAGCAAGTATCAGTTTGACAACGGCTGGTTGTGGAAGTTGAACGCAAAGTATATGAACGCTCCGCGCGCCAACTTTGTAGACTACGGCGGCAGCACCATCTCTGAGGTTGCTGAGTCTGATGGCTACCAGCTTTCTGACGGTTCGGCTTATAGCGGACTTATCGAAGGCAGACGCACTTGGCTGCACATCGGCAAGGTGAGCAACGCCCTCCTTACCACAGAGGTGAGCAAGCAACTGAACAACCACAAGCTGATGATTGGTTTGAACGAGTGGTACTACCACCTCAACTACTATTCGTCTTCGTTCCAGTGGGCGGGCACTGTTGAGGCTTATCCTCGTACGCTGAGCCAGATGTACGTCAATCCGCTCGACCCGACACAGACTGCACACCGCTCTGAAACCTTCGGCTACAACGAGTTGAGTCCTGAATATACAAAGGGTTCGGAGAACAAGCTCGCTCTCTATTTCACCGACGAATGGCGCATCACTCCTAAGTTCAAGCTGTTCTACGGCGGACGTCTCGAATACTATCGCATGTCGGCAGACCAGATTTCTGCATCACGCTTCCGTGGCTTCCATCTCGGCAACTTCAATACGTATTCTACAGCCGCAGACGGATCTATCGTTGCCACAGAGCACAGCATCGCACCAGCCAATGTTACGAAGAACAAACTCAACTATGCTGCTACATTGCAGATGACATACAACGTAACAAACAAGTTCGGTCTTACTGCCGACGCCACCATCGCCACACGCTTCCCGCGCATCAGCGAATATGCCGGCACCGGTCCTACGGAGGAGCAGTACAAGCGCGTGACCATTCCGTTGGTTCGCGGTGGTATCTTCTACAAGAACTCATGGCTCGACCTCTCGTCGATGGTAACATACATCTCAAAGTCGAACAATATCGACCAGCAGAACCTCACCAAGCCTGGTACCTCTGAGGGCAAGACCGTGTTGCTCATCTACAACATCCAGACATTGGGTTGGACAACGTCTGCCGAAATCAACCCGTTCAAGAACTTCCACATGCACGCTCTCTTCACCTATCAGAAGCCGGTGTACAAGAACTACAATGCAAGTGTTACGTTCAGCGACGGTCAGACTATGAGCGTTAATGCCAACAACAAGATTGTGAAAGAGATTCCGCAGGTGCTCATTGAGCTTGATCCGAGATACGACATCACGAAGAACCTCAGTGCTTGGCTCAGCTTCCGCTACTTCGGCAAGACATACGCCAACCTTCAGGAGGCACTCTACTTCAACGGCACTGGGAGACATTCGGTGGTGTCAACTGGAATGTGAACAAGAATCTGAGTCTCGGTGTCAGCGTCATTAATATCTTCAACGAGAAGGGTGCCAAGGGCACAATCAGCGGTTCGGAGCTTATCACAAAGGATGAGGCAGGCAAGTATGCCGGCAAGTACATGAGCGGCAACTATCTCCGCCCGTTCACCGTAGAGTTCAACGCAAGCATTAAATTCTAATAAAAAAACCATACGAAAATGAAGAAAACTATTATGCTAATCGCAGCAATGTGCATGACTTCTGCCATCACATTCGCTCAAGAAATCATCCGTGTGTCTACCGAAAAGACCGACCTCGTGATGAAAGTGTCGCCAAAAGGCCGACTCTATCAGGTCTATATCGGCGACAAGTTGCAGAATCCTGCCGACTATGAGAACCTTAAGTGGGATGTTTATGCAGCTTCTGACGGTGCTGTGTGCCAGCGCGGTCATGAGGTGTATGCCACTTCGGGTGCTGAAGACTACTTCGAACCGGCTGTAGCCATTACACATGCCGACGGCAACATGACTACATATCTCTATTATAAGTCGTCGGAGCAGAAGGCTGTGAAGGGCGGCACTGAGACTGTCATCACACTTCAGGACAAGGTGTATCCGCTGACAGTGAAACTCCACTATGTGGCTTATCCGAAGGAGAATGTGATAAAGGCATGGAGCGAGATCTCTCACAAGGAGAAGTCTGCCATCACACTCTGGCGCTATAGCTCAACGATGCTCTACTTCAAATCTTCAAAGTATTATCTCACTAACTATCACAGCGACTGGGCTAAGGAAGGTCAGCCCGAGACAACCCAGTTGAGCACGGGCAAAAAGATTATAGACACAAAGCTCGGCACACGCGCCGCTATGCATGCTGAGCCTTTCTTCGAGTTGGGCTTTGACGAGCCTGCTAAGGAGAACGAGGGCAAGGTGATGCTCGGAACGATAGGATGGCCAGGTAACTTCCGTTTCACCTTTGAGGTGGACAACGTCGGCGCGCTGCGCGTCATTCCTGCCATCAATCCTTACGCTTCCGACTATAAACTGAAGGCAGGCGAAGTGTTCACCACTCCTGAGTTCATCTTCGCGATGAGCGACAACGGTATGGGCGAGGCTTCGCGCAACTTGCACGACTGGGCTCGTCAGTATCAGGTGAACATGGGCATGGACGACCGTCTCACGCTCCTGAACAACTGGGAGAATACAGGCTTCGACTTCAACCAGCAGAGTCTTGCCGAACTGATGAAGGATGCCAAGGACCTTGGTGTGGATATGTTCCTGCTCGACGACGGATGGTTCGCCAATAAGTATCCGCGCAAGGACGACCACGCCGGACTGGGCGACTGGGAGGCTACAAAGAGCAAGTTGCCGGAGGGCATACCGGGCCTCGTTAGAGATGCAAAGAAAGCAGGTGTGAAGTTCGGTATATGGATTGAACCGGAGATGGTGAACCCGAAGAGCGAACTGTTTGAGAAGCATCCTGATTGGGTCATCTTACAGCCGCAGCGCGACACATATTACTATCGCAACCAGCTCGTGCTCGACATCTCTAATCCTAAAGTGCAGGATTATGTGTTCGGCATCGTCGACCGCATCATGACCGAGAATCCGGAAGTGGCTTACTTCAAGTGGGACTGCAACAGCGTGATAACCAATATCTACTCGCCATACCACAAGCAGAATCAGGGCAACTTCTACATCGACCACGTTCGTGGCATTTACAATGTTCTCACACGTATCCACAACAAGTATCCTAATCTGCCGATGATGCTCTGCTCTGGCGGTGGCGGACGTATGGATTACGAGATGCTCAAATACTTCACAGAGTTCTGGTGTTCTGACGACACCGACCCGTACGAGCGCATCTACATCCAGTGGAGTCTCTCGAAGTTCTTCCCCACAAAGACAATGGGCTCGCACGTCACCAACTGGAACAAGAACACATCCGTAAAGTTCCGCACCGACGTATGCAGCTCATGCAAGTTGGGATTCGACATCGACCTCAAGTCGCTCTCTGCCGACGACTACAAGTTTGTGCAGCAGGCTGTAAAGAACTATAACAGCATGAAGCCGATGATTCTCGAAGGCGACCAGTATCGTCTTGTTTCGCCGTACGAAGGCAGCCACTGCGCTATCAACTACGTGAGCAAGGACAAGCAGCGTGCGGTGCTCTTCGCCTACGACCTGCATCCGCGCTATAAGGAGCCGCAGCAGAACGTGAAGCTGCAGGGTCTTGATGCCGCAAAGATGTACACCGTGAAGGAGACAAACCTCATGCCAGGCAAGCAGTCAGACTTGGAGTGCAACGGCAAGCAGTACAGCGGAGACTATCTGATGAAGATCGGTCTGAACGTCTTCACACCGCAGGACGGCACAAGCCATGTGTTGGTGCTGGAGTAGAAAGACAATGTAGTAGTAATGATATAATCTAACAGATGTTTTAACGAAAAAGACCATGTCGGTATTCCGGCATGGTCTTTCTTTTTGTTTGTAAGTCCTTATATAGACAAACCTCAATGTTCTTCGTTCAGAGTGCACCCAACCTAAAAGAAGCCCCACTTCTTCTTGCGTTTCGGGGCCTCCGTCCGTTCAAAGCTGCTGTTGCGCTGAGCCAACACCTCCTCCCACGTGCTGCGTTCTCTCACCATCTGATAGATAGTACCCCAGTCGGGCAGACCCCCTATGTTGCGGTCGTCGATGAAGAGGTCGGCTTTCAGCTTGCGCGAGAACGTCTCGTGTTCCCTCCGCTCCTCCGGGTAGTCGCGGTTCACGGCGTAGAACTCCACGCCCCGCTCCCTGCACCATTCCACTGCCTCGTCCAGCAACGCACCCTCGCGCACGCTCCACAGTATCAGCTTGTGGCGGTCGCGTATCAGCATACGCAACGTCTCCGTGGCGAAGGGCAGCTCCCTGCCGATGGCAGGGTATTTGTGCTCCACGATAGTGCCGTCGAAGTCAACTGCTATAACCATTGTTTACTTACGCTTTATAGAGTCATCGTTCTTGTTGCCGTAGTTGCTATCGCTGTAGTTGCCGTAAGCACCATAAGAGGTATATGTGCTGCCATAACTTCCGTAACTTCCATAGCCTCCATACTTGCTGCCATAGCCACCATACTTGCTTCCGTAACCGCTGTATCTGCCGTAGCGTCCGTACTTGCCATACTTGCCGTAGCCGTAGTAGTAGCCATACTTCTTCTTCGACATATCGATGCCGTTGATGACGATGCAAATCTGTGGCAACTTCTTCTGACTGCTCAGCGAGTTGATCAGCTCGAAGCTCGACTTCGGAGTGTAGTCGGCACGACACATATATACCGTAAGGTCGGCTATGCGTGCAATCACCACCGTGTCGGTGACGAGACCCACAGGTGCCGTGTCCACGATAATGTAGTCGTACTCCTTACGCAGTATTGCGAACACCTTGTCGAGCGATTCTCGCGACACAAGTTCTGCAGGGTTTGGCGGGATAGGACCTGCAGGCATGATGTCCAGGTACTTGTTGACTCCCGAATTGGTGATGTTCTCCAGTATCTCCTCGCGTGTCGGATTTTCGTGCACGAGCAGGTTCGTTATGCCTATCTTCTCCTTGTTCAGTTCGAAGAGTGTGGTGAGTCGTGGCTTGCGGATGTCAAGACCCATGACCAGCACCTTCTTGCCCAGCAGCGCAAAGCTTACTGCGAGGTTCGCCGCCGTGAACGTCTTTCCTTCGCCCGATGTGGTAGAGGTGAACATGATTACCTTCTGGTCTTCCTTCAGCATAAACTGAATGTTCGAGCGTATCGAACGGAACACCTCTTCCATGACGTTGTTCTTGTTCTCATGCACCACGATGTCAGCCTTTGTCTTTACCGACTCGCTGGCAACGGCTACGTCGCCGATGATAGGCAGCTCGGTGAGGCGTGCCACGTCGTCGTGTCCTTCTATCTTGTAGCGGAAGAAGTTGATGAGGAACAGAATACAGCCAGGTATAGCAATGCCTAATACTAAGGCAATGAGCAGAACCATGTATGTCTTCGGACTAATCTTTCCTAAAGATACGGGGTTGTCGATGAGCTTACCCTTGTCGGCTGTTGCGGCGAGCGAGATAGAGTTCTCCTCGCGCTTCTGCAGAAGCATGAGGTACAGACCCGACTTCACTTCCTGCTGACGTCCAATCTGTGTGAGTACGCGCTCCTGCTCGGGCGTCGAGTAGATCATGCTCGAATAGCGGTTGTACTCTTGCAGTATGGAGTTGCGCTGTATCTTTGCGTTGCGCTGCACCTGAGCCATTGCGCGGCGAATACTTGCTGAGAGGTCGTCGAGCTGTGCGGTGAGCGGAGTGATTGTAGGGCTGTTCTCGTTGGCACTGCGCAGCAAGCGGTTGCGCTCCATCACAATCTTGTTATAGTCGTTGATGAGCGTAGAGGCGGCTGCGTCGCTCAGACCCACGTTCGACGGCAGTGTCTGATACTTGTTGCTTGGGTCGTTGATGTACTCCTGCAGGCTGCGGAGCAGCTCTATCTGCATGTCCATATCGGCAAGCTTCTGTGTGTACGAGTCGGTGTTCGTGTAGCCTAAGGCTCCAGTCGCCTCCGGGCTTACAATCTTATACTGGCGCTTTGTTGCCTCCAGATTGCCCTCTGTTGCGCCCAGCTCGGTGTTTATCTTCTCCAGACGCGAGTTGATAAACAGCTCTGTACGCATGGCTATCTCGTTCTTGTCCTCATTAGCCTGTTTGTTGTAGCTGAAGACAAGCTGTCTGAGGTAGTCGTTGGCACGTTGTGGTATCTCGTCGGTAAGGGTGAGACCTGCGATAGATGTGTTCTTCGACAACTGGCTGACATCGAGCGAACCGCTATACTTGCCTGCAACCATCTTCGGCGGATAGATGGTCACGAACTCCTTACGGTTGGCAGGCAGCTGGATACCGGAGTTGCTGGAGAGTGTTATTGCGCCAACACTTGTGTTGATAGTTGCCGGCAGACTCTCGAATATGCGGTCGATGGAGTACCACTTCGATGGTTTGTCCGGGTTCTCTGGTACATAGGTGTACGAACCCACAACACGCAGCTTGTCGCCCTCCTTGCCAATGGTGAGTTGGATAGGCATCTGCAATGTTGCGATGTGGGCAGTGTCAAGGTCTACGTTGATGGGTTGGTTCTTGTACAGAAGGTGGTCTTTGATGCGTCCTTCCATTGTGTACACGGTGTAGAGTTTCAACTCGGTTACGGCTTCGCAGGCGAGTGTCGACGATTTCAGTATCTCCATCTCGTTATCGATGCCAGTAGAGTTGCTCATTATGCCGAGTGTTGTCGAATTGGCAATATAGCTTCTGCTACCACGTCGTCCGTTGTCTTCATCTTCTTTGATGAGCAGTTTTGCGTACGATTGGTATATTGGTGTGGCGTAGCGCAACTTTATGGCAGCTGCGCTCAGACAGATGATAATCGAGAGTACGAACCATTGCCAATTCAGAACCAGTGCTGTGAAGATGGTTCTAAAGTTGAATGAAGAGCTCTCCTCGAGTTCTTGTTGTACGTTGTTTGTTCCTTGGTTGATGTTCTCTTCCATTTTCTTTTCTTTGCGTTGTGTATCTAAAGCGTGTTTGTTACGTTTGCTTATTTGTTTGAGCTTCGCTTAGTGTTAGGTGTTACTTGCCTTCAGCGAGTCGCAGCAGGTATTTGCCGTATTCGTTTTTCACCATCGGTTGTGCCACTTCTACGAGCTTTTCCTTGGTTATCCATCCCTTCTTGAATGCTATCTCTTCGAGACAAGCCACCTTCTGTCCCTGGCGTTTCTCAATCACCTCGATGAAGGTGCTTGCTTCCGACAGCGAGTCGTGTGTACCGGTGTCGAGCCATGCAAATCCGCGCTGCAGTGTCTGCACTTTCAGCTCGCCGCGTTTCAGGTATTCCTGGTTGACGGTGGTTATCTCAAGTTCGCCACGTGCGCTTGGCTTGATGTTCTTGGCTATCTCTACCACGCTGTTCGGGTAGAAGTAGAGTCCCACCACGGCGTAGTTGCTCTTCGGATGTTCTGGCTTCTCCTCGATGCTGAGGCAGTTGCCCTCTGCGTCAAACTCAGCCACACCGTAGCGCTCCGGGTCGTTCACGTAGTAGCCGAATACTGTCGACTTGCCGTCGCGTTCGACGTTCTGCACGCTTTCGCGCAGCAGTTTAGTGAAGCCCGCACCGTAGAATATGTTGTCGCCTAACACGAGACACGCGCTGTCGTCGCCGATAAACTCCTCGCCGATGATGAACGCCTGCGCCAAACCGCCCGGGTAGGGCTGCTCTGCATATTCGAAGTGTACACCGAAGTCGCTACCGTCGCCAAGCAAACGCTTGAAGGCTGGCAGGTCGGTGGGGGTGGATATGATCAGGATCTCCTTTATATCAGCGAGCATGAGCACTGAGATAGGATAGTATATCATCGGTTTGTCGAAGATAGGTATGAGCTGCTTACTAATACCTTTGGTGATGGGGTAGAGGCGTGTGCCCGAACCGCCGGCTAAAACGATACCTTTCATATTTGTTAAATGCTTTAATTGTTCAACAATATTCTATTGATATAAATATAAAGTGCACAAAGTTAATAATAATAAGTCAGAAAATATGCTTTTATCTGCTGATTTTTGAAACCTTAATTCGTAAAATAAGAAAAAAGTCGGCATTACTTGGCGGTTATGTAATTTATTTGTAATTTTGCATAATATAGTTTAAGTTGGCATCGTGGATGTAAAACTGACGCGTGTGCTGATTTGATGTAATAAACAAATTAAATATTTTATGGGATTTTTTTCAAAACTATTCGGAAAGAAAGCTGATAACGATAAAGCGAATGGTATGGAAAACTACATGCAGCTTGTGCGTGTTTACTTCCAGGCCTCAATAGCTGCAAACGTAGGTATTGCCAACCTTGCAATGCTCCCCGACCTGCGTGTGTTCAAGTCGACGCTCCACGTTCCGACAGTGAATAACAAACTCGGTGTTGGTGAGAAGAGCGCATGTCGCAAGATGCTGCGCGACATATACGGCGTTGACGACAACTTCTTTAAGGAAGTGGATGCAAGTATCCGCAAGAACTGCCGCAAGCTGCAGGATGTGCAGGTGTATCTCATTCAGTTCCAGAACTTCACGCAGGACATCATGATGCTCATGGGCAACCTTATGAAGTTCAAGCTCCGCCTGCCCTCGTTCTTTAAGAACGCCATCTACAAAATGACCGAGAAAACCGTGGCTGACATCTTCACAAAGAACGATTATAGCGATGCTGCCGTGATGAAGGCAGTTGTGGCTATACGTCAGTACGATCAGCGTTTGGGCTTCTCGCAGAAGTGGATTACCGACTTTGTGTTCCAGGTGGTAATGCTTGCCAAGAAGGAGCCGAAGGCTGGCGCAGACGACGAGCAGAAGAAGTAATGTGGCATGTTCTGGCGTAAAACACGTTTCGTCAGATTAAAAAACTCGTAATAGTTTTGCCATATTCGTAAAAATAATATAATTTTGTGGCGTAGTAAATATACGCCAATAGTCAAAACGCTGTATATGGAAGCTGAATCGAAAACTATCAACCAGTTTGCGACGCGTGTCAGGCAAATGATTCTGCAGTACCAGAGTGTAACGAAGCAGAACGAAGACTTGTGTCGTCAGGTGGCAGAGCAGCAAGAACGTATTGCGAAGCTCGAGGCTCAGCTGCAGCAACAGCGCAACGACTACGAAAGTCTAAAATTGGCACGAATGGTTGAGATCACCGATGGTGATATGCAGTCGGCGCAGAAGCGTCTTGCAAAACTCATACGCGATGTTGATAAGTGCATAACGCTCGTCAACGAGAAACAAGAATAACCATTCTTGCGCCTTAAAAACAACTTCACGATGGCTGAACAATCAACAGAGAAACTACGCATAAGGCTCCACGTCTACGACACAGACATGCCGGTGAATATCCGTCCGCAAGACGAACCGCTCTACCGCGATGCCGCCAGTCTGATAACGAAGACTATGAACACCTATGCCGAGCGATATAAAGGTCCTAAGAACGACAAGGAAATCCTTTATATGGCACTCATCGAGATAGCGTTGCGTTACGAGATGGAGAAGTCGCGTAACAACACCGAGCCGTATGACGACATCATCAAAAAACTCACCTCGGAGATAGAAGAGGTGCTGGGATGTTGAGGTGTTGAGGGGTTGAGGTGTTGAGATGTTGAGGGGCGGACTGCCCACCATATATAATAAGGTGTGTAGCGTCGCGTCTTGAGATTGTATCTTTACCATCGCAAACTGCAAATAAACATTAACAAATAATAACTAACAAATAATAACTTAAAAAATGGAGATATTCATTACAGCCTTAGTGGCACTTATAGCAGGTGGCGTTGTAGGCTATTCTATTTTCCGTTACGTGATAAAAGGAAAATATAATGAAATGGTAGAAGCCGCCAATAAGGAGGCAGAAGTAGTGAAGGAGAAGAAACTCCTCGAAGTGAAGGAGAAGTTCCTCAACAAGAAGTCGGAGCTGGAGAAGGAAGTGCAGCAGCGCAACCAGAAGATACAGCAGAGCGAGAACCGCCTGAAGCAGCGCGAGATATCGCTCAACCAGCGTCAGGAAGAACTCGGACGTCGCAAGCAGGAGGTAGAGCAGTCTCAGCAGCGCATCGACAACGAGAAGAAACTCCTCGCCATCAAGCAGGACGAACTCGACAAAATGCAGACCAAGGAGCGCGAGAAACTCGAAGAACTCTCTGGTCTTAGCGCAGAGGAAGCTAAGAACCGCCTCGTAGAGAGCCTTAAGGACGAGGCTCGCACCGATGCCGCATCGTACATCAACGAGATTATGGACGAGGCTAAGCTCAACGCCAACACACAGGCAAAGAAGATCGTCATCCAGACCATACAGCGCGTAGCAACCGAGACCGCTATCGAGAACTCCGTGTCGGTGTTCCACATCGACAATGACGAGGTGAAGGGTCGCATCATCGGTCGCGAGGGTCGCAACATCCGCGCTCTTGAGGCAGCTACCGGCGTAGAAATCGTGGTAGACGACACACCAGAGGCAATCGTCATCTCAGCGTTCGATCCCGTTCGTCGCGAGGTATGTCGCCTTGCCCTCCATCAGCTCGTAGCCGACGGACGTATCCACCCGGCACGCATCGAGGAGGTAGTGGCAAAGGTGAAGAAGCAGCTCGACAACGAGATAATCGAGACTGGTAAGCGCACAGCCATCGACCTCGGCATCCACGGCTTGCATCCGGAGCTTATCCGCATCGTCGGCAAGATGAAGTATCGTTCGTCTTACGGTCAGAACCTCTTGCAGCACGCTCGCGAGACAGCCAACCTTTGTGCTGTTATGGCTGCCGAGCTCGGCTTGAACCCGAAGAAGGCAAAGCGCGCTGGCTTGCTCCACGATATCGGTAAGGTGCCAGACGAGGAGAGCGAACTGCCGCACGCACTCTATGGCGCTAAGATAGCAGAGAAGTATAAGGAGAAGCCCGATATCTGCAACGCTATCGGTGCCCACCACGACGAGATGGAGATGAACACGCTGCTCGCTCCGATCGTTCAGGTCTGCGACGCTATCTCTGGCGCACGCCCAGGCGCACGCCGCGAGATTGTAGAGGCTTACATCAAGCGTCTCAACGACCTTGAGGCAATCGCTATGTCTTACCCAGGCGTAACAAAGACATACGCCATCCAGGCTGGTCGTGAGCTCCGCGTAATCGTGGGTGCCGACAAGATGGACGACAAGGAGACAGAGAAACTCTCAGGCGAGATTGCCAACAAGATTCAGACCGAGATGACTTACCCGGGACAGGTGAAGATCACAGTCATCCGCGAGACACGTTCGGTAGCTTACGCTAAGTAATAAGGTGTAAATAAAACTTTAAAATCAAATACTCTAATGCTCAAAGCCATAGCCCAAAAGTAGGCAATACGCCCTTGGGGGCTATGGCTTTGTTCTTTTAAAATTGCTAATTATGGGAGAAGCTAAAACAACGGTGATGAAGTCGCGCACCAAGAGTAACATGAAGGACCTTGTTTTTATCATGCTCGGCATCCTTTCGTATTCTGTTGGTTACACAGCGTTCATCTTGCCCGAGAAAGTCGTTATGGGTGGTGCGTCAGGTATTGCAGCACTTGTTTTCTATGCAACCGAGATTCCTACATGGATTTCGCTTGCCGTAATCAACTGTACGTTGCTGCTCATTGCCCTCAAGGCACTGAACCTACAGTTCATCATACGCACCTTAACCGGCGTGGGCATACTGCTATTCTTCGTCGGTGTGCTTCAGCCGTTCTTCGAGGCTCACCCAATCATCACGGCAGGCGAGGACAAGTTCATGCACGTGCTCATTGGCGGTGCGATGGGCGGTGCAGGCTTGGGTCTGGTCTTCTCGCATAATGGCTCTACCGGTGGCACCGACATCATCACCGTGCTGCTCAACAAGTACTTCAACATGAGCTTCGGACGCGCCATGCAGTTCGTCGACTGCACCATCATCTGCTCATCCTACCTGCTCTTCCGCAGCACCGAGACCATCGTCTACGGTGTAGCCTTCACGCTCGTAGCCACCATCGTCTGCGACTATGTCATCAATGGCTCACGCCAGACGGTGCAGTTCCTCATCATCTCGAAGAAGTATCAGGAGATTGCCGACGCTATCAACACCGACGTGCGTCGCGGTGTGACACTCATCGAGGGTAAGGGCTGGTACAGCAAGAACGATGTAGATGTGCTCATCGTCCTCACGCGTAAGTACGAGTCGCAGGAAGTGTTCGCCGTAATCAAGGCAATCGACCCCGACGCCGTCGTTTCGCAGACATTCTGCCAGGGTGTCTTCGGCGAGGGCTTCGACAAGATTAAGTGATGTTGAGGTGGTGAGATGTTGAGATGTTGATGTGTTGAGGTGTTGAGTTGTTCAGTTGTGAGTTTTGAAACTTATGTAGGAGGGTATGGCATCCTGCCATACCCACGCAGCTAGAATATAGGTTTTGACTACGGCAAGAATGCCGTAGCCTCCTACATTATACCTCAATACGCGAAAAAATCCTCCATATCTACCAGTTTTGCCACATTCGGTTCATTATCAGCATATTAAAGGCTGGAAGATAACTTTAAAAACGAGTTATCTTCCAGCCTTTCTTCCATTCAAGACCTTCTATCTTCCAGTCTCGAAAAAACTTTTTTCTGAAAAAACTTGACAACGCTTGCGCAATATTATACCTTTGCAAGCAATTTTAGAAACACTATAAACTAAAAAAACAAAGTACAATGGAAAACACAAACATCAACGACGCTGCTATCAAGCGCAGCAACATCCCAAACAACTGGTCTTATTGCTTCAATTCCAACTGCAAACGCTGCAACGAGTGCATACACTTTCGCTCGTCCGTCGCACTCGACTCCTCACGCACGCAGGGTAATGCGATTTTTCCCACAGCCCTGCGAGCAGACGGTTCGTGCGACCACTTCAAACCAGTGCGCATGGTGCGCTTGGCATCAGGATTTAAGCAGCTGTTTGAAGATGTGAAACTACGCGATGCCTCAAACTTGCGCCTACTGATGAGGAAATACTTCGGCGGAACAAGTATGTACTATCGCTATCATTATGGAAAGTCTAAACTCGTGCCCGAGCAGCAAGAGTGGATAAAGCAGCTCTTCGCACAGTACGATTACACGAACGTAGTATTTGATAACTCGACAGAAGAGGTCGACTTTCTGTAGTTTTTTTTACCCTTTTCCCATTATTCTCGCTCTGCGATAACCATGTTGCCGTAGCACAACAACCATGTTGCCGTAGCGTGGCAATAAAGTTGTCGCAGCGTGGCAATAACGTTGTCGCAGCGTGAGAATTATAACAACAACACAAAACACCAATAACCATGAAAAACGAAACAACCGCACTAAACCCAATCGACCGCATGATCGACTTCCTCACCACGCACTACGCCTTTCGCTACAACACCGTTATGAACTGCACCGAGTATCGCTCCGTCGACAGTCCAGTAGACAGCTTCGAACCACTCGATTTGCGCACGCGCCGACGCATCATTCTTGAGGTGCAGCGCGAAGGCATTGAGGTGAGTCAGAACGACATACGCAACTATATCGACTCCGACTACGTTCGCCAGTACGACCCCGTCGGCGACTACCTCGCCGAGTGCGAAGGCGTATGGGACGGACACGACCACATCGGCGACCTCGCCCTCACCGTGCCAACCGACACACCGCTATGGCGCGAGTGGTTCACCACGTGGCTGCTCGCCATGGTGAGCCAGTGGCAAAACCAATCCTCCCGACTCTACGGCAACAGCGTTGCACCACTGCTCATCTCGCCACAAGGCTACAACAAAAGCACGTTCTGCCGTCGCCTGCTGCCCGATGCTCTGAAGTGGGGCTACACCGACAGCCTTGCCCTTTCCGATCGTCGCCAGGTGATGCTCGCCATGTCGCAGCAACTGCTTATCAACCTCGACGAGTTCAACCAGATCTCGCCACGTGTGCAGCAAGGCTTTCTGAAGAACATCATTCAGCTGCCGTCGGTAAAAGTGAAACGCCCGTTCGGCACCCACATCGAGGAACTACCTCGCAAAGCATCTTTCATCGCCACCAGCAACATGACCGACATCCTCGCCGACCCCTCGGGCAATCGCCGTTTCATCGGCATCGAGCTAACCGCGCCCATCGACACCAGTCGCGTGCCCGACCACCGTCAGCTCTTCGCCCAGGCACTGCAGCTCCTGCGCAACGGTCGTCGCAGCTGGTTCGACAAGGCAGAGACCGAGCAGATAATGCTCTGGAACCGACGCTACGAGATACAGGAACCCGCCGACCAATACTTCAGCCTCTGCTTCTCCGTCGCCAACGACCCGCTCGACCCTTCCGCTGAGTGGCTCTCCACCGCCGAAATCTTCGACGTCATTAAGCAGAAGGTCGGTTCCTCCCTAAAAGCCAACACCCTCATCGCCTTCGGTCGCAAGCTCGCCAACATGCCAGACATGCGCCGCCGCAAGTGCGAAACCTGCACGCGCTATCTTGTGAAGAGGGTAGGGCAGTAGGCTGGTAGATAGGTAAGCATCTCTGCGATGTTAGTTAGTATATATACATCAAAAAAATATCGCTCAAGCTTTTATTCTTGAGCGATATTTTTTTCATTTATCCGCCAGCAAGTCACGGGAAGATAGTCTGTTCCGGATGGAAGATAGTCCGTTAAGGCTGGCATATAGGCTGGCAGATAATCCATTTTCAGCCATATCTTCCAGCCTTTATAATGTTGATAATGAGCGCTGTACAGCAATTTTGGAAGATCTGGCAGATTTTTTCACGTACTTGATTTATGTATGTCACATACTGAGTAGGGTAAACTGAGTGTCACGGCATTAATATATATTACTTTTTTCAATTTGGTATTTTTCTAATTGAATTCAATCGTATTGTTATTATAATCGATGGTGACTTTACCAAATTTGCTGAGTGCAGTTTGTCCAAGGAGCAAAGGAGCTTGTATGTTGTCAACCACATTGGCTTCTACGTTGTGAAGAACGATACCGCCAATCTCAACGGTCTTCAGCTGGATGATAGTACCGACAGAGATACCTCCAGTAGCATCTTGGAACTGCTGCTGTCCAAGTATGTCGTCTTCCGTGATTTGTCCTTGACGAACCATTACAGCTGCTTCGGCAGCAGAAATGCAAATGCTTGAAGCGCCTGTATCAAAGATAAATTTCAAGTCAAGGCCATTCACAGTGATGGGGACAAGATAAACACCGCCAGCTTGTTCCATGTAAACCTTAGTTCCTTTGCGGATGCTCCTTTCTTCACGATATTCCTGGTTGTCACTTCTCCTGTCGTTGTCCACGTATTCCGAAGTGGTATCATTATCCTCGTATTCTCTGCGCCTATGACAGCTTGACAAGATGAGGACAGCTAGTAGGATGTAAATATATGTCCGTTTCATTTAGATACTGCTTATTTTGGGTATAATTTGTATGATGATACACTGATTCTTTTTCTCTTCCAGAAGATTGAATTTACTGTCGGCATCCGGATCACCCTGTTTGACTGCATTATAATAGTCTGTATTGTATGGACGAATCCCACGAATGCCACTACCGGAAATCTGAACTTCACATTGAGATTGTTCGAAGGAAATGCCGTTTTTCTTCCACAGATAATACAAACTAAGTGCACGGCGGTAACTAAGCCCGTCATTGTCATAGTATTTATCTCGGGAAGCCATACCTTCGATGACGACAAGGTATGAGATATTCATATCCTTGTATTTAGAGGTTTCTTTGAGATAGTTCAATTTCTTGATAACCTCAATCAGCGAATTTCCAACCTCTACGAGTTTCGCAGTATCATTGAGGGCATAGATATTAGCTTCTCGCTCTTTGAAAGCAGGAGAAAACTCTTTCTTCAGCGTCCAACGATGATTCTCCTTATCTTCCTCAAAATACTGCGTAGGCAGTTGTTTTACGGCCTCCTGTATTTCTTCAATCTTCCTTAGCTGCTCTTCTGTAGCTTCCTTGTCGAGGTACATACCTCCTGAGGCCAACACGAAGAGTAGGAGCATGATGAAAAACAGGCTCGTCATCAGGTCAGAATAGCTGACCCAAAAGAAACTTTGTTTTTTCTTATCTGACATAATCACCTAAGATGTTAAGGCCTTACGGCAACAGAGTCAACTACTTCTACCGTGTCTACAGCCATTGTATCCACTGCAGTATAGTTTTCTTCTATAGGCTCTGAAGGAGTCGGATTTCCTGCAAACCAAGAGGAGAAGTTTCCTATAATGATAAGCAATGCAGCCAGTCCAACTAAGCCTGACACTATCCAAAGAGCGATAGGAGGCATACCTATAGAAGCAGTTATCTTATTATTGCTCTTCATTCCAGAAATCGCTTGTGTGAGAGCACTTATCTGCTTTGACAATGCACTATTTTGGTTGTCAAAGCTTGTCTTCATTGCGTTCATGGACTGAACGACCTGTTTCAGTTGACCAAGGTCCTCCAAGTTCTTCAGTTTATCCAACTGGCCACGTTCGTTCTGCATGAGCGCATCAAGATTCTGAGAAGCTTGCGCTGTATGCGATTGGATAGCATTGATTTCCTCTTGCACATGAACTTTCAGTTGACTGATGGCATCAGTAAGTGTGTCATCAAGATCTGCGGTAGCAGTAACTATGGCATTGTGTGCTTCGACCTTCTGCAGGAAGTCTTGCAGCTTCACCATAACCAGGCGGTTGTTCTCGATATTTTCTTCCATAGAAGCGACAACATTCTTGATGTCATCGGTTCTCCTTAACTGGTCGTTAATGGAGTCTGTAACCTGAGCAGTCTTCTGAACAAAGCTATTCATGAGATTGAGATATTGGTTGAATTTCTCAAACTCAGTCATGCTCCTGCGAAGTTCAACAAGAGTATTCTTGTTTAAGCTGGCCACCTGAGAAATGTCCATATCCTTCAGCTGCTCATTAAGCTCAACCTGGCTATCGAACACTTCCAAGATGCGGTTCATGATACCGTCGAAACTATTCACATTCTCAGAGAAACCCTCGTTGAACTTCTCCAGATGAGACTGCATCGTAAGGATGGTGGAGTTTACATCCTGTGAGAGTTGCGGAAGTAGTTCAATCTGAATGAACGTATATAGCTCGTTTTTCTGTTCCTCCAGTTCAGCTTTGGCACCCCTGTAGAACCATGCAGAAAGTATGGTGGTCAACAAAAGCCCCATAAAACTACAGCCCATTGCCCATTTAACAGACTCTATCAAGTCTGTAACAGAAGCCATAAAGTTTTGTGGATCAAAATTGATTGACCAAAGTCCAAGTATTATACCAAGTACAGTTCCCATCAATCCGAGGTAGATAGGAACAGGAAGCTGTTGGTTTATTTCTTCATCTACAGCATCACAGTTTCTTTCTACAATATCTTTTATTAGGTTAAAGTCGCTAACAGCTCCTTTGTTCCTTAAGAGATATGAATTGATAGTATCTACAACCTTAATTATAAGTGGATTACTTTCACTACTATCTAATGATATAAGGTGTACTTTTATTTTATTTTCCATATAATGCAAAGTTTTAATAGGGCAAGAGACCTTCATCGTCAAGATTAACATCACCAAGGATAGGAGAATAGCCAGTTCGTTTCGAAGTGAACCGACCTTTCTCATCACGAGGTTGAGTGTCTTGTAATGGATCACTATCGATTACTTCCTCTTCAACTTTTGAAGGAGTATAAGTAATTTTATCTACGACGTCTGATGGATTCAGCTCGAGTATTTTACTAGCAGGAATCTCATATTCTTTTAACAGCAAAGAGGTCCTTCCTTTAGGAAGGAACGACTTCATTTGGCCTATTTGCCAGTACGCATGGACAGCGATAATCAACTGAACAATAATAATTCCTATTATTGCGATGGTTTCTAAAGTACTAAACATATTCCAATTTCAATTTTCTAGTTACATGCCAGATGCCGTTTCTTAATTCAGCTTCACCAGGCGTGATGTTATTGTATCTTGTAGGAGTCTGACTCTTTGTTTCTACGTCACAAACGGTAACGAGCGAGTTCTCTCTATCATCATATGCACCAACTATGTTGTTCTCTTGTGGGTCAAATGTAAATTCGGCCTTGTTCCCTTTCTTGACCACGAACTTGAAATAAGTAGTTTCATTTTTTACATACTTCCTTTTGCTATCATCGAATTGCCGGTCGGTTCTTGTTCTTGGCATATAGAAGGTGTCATTTTTTTTAGGCTCTTCATTCTTTGAAATTTCTGTCTTTGGCTGTTGGAAGGATGTCTGCGCATACTGTGAATAAGCATCGTTTGGGTCTTCTATTTTTATTAGTCTCTTAACGATGTCGTCCATACGGTCATCTTGTGACTTGTTTTTAATGTTAATTTGTTTTGCCAAATCATTAATTGATGTCCGAATTATTCTGTTTACCTGAATCTCAGAAATTCCTCCTTCAGACTTCTCCACGTTGTGAAGTATGCTCTTCAATTTCATTATTCGGCTACTCAATTTTCTATAAAGATACCAAATGATTAGCAAAAATAAGATGAATTCCACCACCATAAAGGTATAGGCAGAAGACTTATCCATCAGCTCCTCTGATTTTCCCTCTAAATCAGCGATTTTAGAGTTTAGATCATTTATCGAATCAGACTGAGAGGACAATTTTTCCTCAATCTTTTTAGCTTGCTGTGCCGCTTCGACACGAGCCAGAGAGTCTTTCCTAACTTGTGCGAGAGAATCCTTTTTGGCTTTTGATAGAGAGTCTGTAGCACCTTCTTCGCTATCAGTGTTGGAATAATTGCTTTCAGTAGTTTCTTCAGTTGGTGTTGACCTATCGAATATGCCACTGATTTTATCACAACTTGTAAAAGAGGCGATGCCAATAGCAAGGAATGCGAATGATATTATATATTTTGTAAATTTCATAATAGTGAAGTGGGTTATGAGATGAATGCAGCTAATCTAAAGATTCCACCTGACAATGGGTAGAAGAAGAGTGAGTCTTCAAAAGAATCCTTCTGTTGGAAATCTTTCAAGCGTTCACCAAGAACAGTTGCGAAATCCTGTTCAGCATCTTCAATAAGAACTTCCTCGTATTTAGCGAAAGCACCATTGTCCTCAATACCGAAGTATTGAGCAAAGGACATTTTCTCGTTAAGCTTGAAGAAGAATTTGATGAACTCTTTATAGTTCTCAATGACTTCATTGACAATGTCGGCAGGCAGGTTTTCTAGTTCTTCAGCCAAGATGCTTTCTTTGCCGTCCAAAATTGATGTTCCGAAGAAGTATGCCTTTGACGGAGTGGCATCAATATCTTCTTGGGACATTTTAAGACCGCCCTTGCAGGTGATTTCCTTTGGATTGGGATCTTGCTTTAGAATGAGTTTCGTTTCAGACTTCTGAACTTCATTGAATATCAAATTCGTAAACTTCTGAATATTGTCAGTTCCTCCTATGATATTAAATATCTTCGATGCAGTACCGCTGCATGTGATATATCGAGGAGAAGGAATACCTTTCTTGTTCAGCAACTGTGCTATATAATATATAATAGCAGTGTAGAACAATAGGAAAACAACTTTCATCTGATAGTTCTCTTGCAACTCTGAAGAAAGAGAAATCTTTTCGCCCTTCTTTTTTAGTGCAGCATTATTCTCTAAAGAGAAGAGGAAGGAAACCAAATCTGCGGAATTGTTATTGGCTAGAATATCCTCAAGGATATGTCCCAACTCACTCTTCTGAGATGACTCATTGATTTTCTTCTTGAAGAGGTCTTTATATTGCTTATAGAAACCGTTCAAAGAAGAACTCATGCCGTAGAAATCTCCAAACAGATTATTGCCAGCGAAACGCACAGAAGATATGAACTTTGGCGTATTGTTCTGATATGTCACGAAGTCGGAAGTTCCTCCACCAACATCAACTGAAACAACAGAGCAAGTGCTGGAGTTAACTCCTTGTTCATCCTTATAATAGTAGTATGGAGCAATAGACTCGGAAATCGGCATAATGGTACAACTGGGAGATATAAGGTCTTTGCACATGGTATTCCATGCCGTTTCCAGCCGAGACTTCAGATAAGGTGACATGCTAACAGGATAGAACCACTTAATTGTTGTTTTTGCAAGGTCACCACCGCCAATGAGGACTGTGCTCCTAATCAATAGAAGCAGCTCTTCAATATAAGCCTTTACAGCATCGTTGTTGTTCCTATTCCACTTCAAGTCGGTCAGGACTTCATTGTGCGTGTGTATAACAGTCTTCTCATATCCAAATGCGATTGTATAATCAGCAAGTGAGATTAGTTCACGCTGTCCAGTTTTTGCAGACCTGAGCTTACTGAGGTTTGTACGCATCGGGAATGAGAAATCCTCAGCTTTCCCGATTGCTTCAGGAATGAACTCTTGCGGAACAGTCTGTAGCAAGAATTCCGCAGCCTTGTCGTAAAGTTTATCTTTGTCTTCCTCAGAGTCGAAGCTATAATTACTTAGCTTAAGAATGAATGGGTTGCTTGCGTTAATCTCCAACGGCTTAGGATTGTTTCCATTCTCAGAGTATTCGATATGTGTGTTGGTCGTACCGAAGTCAACCGCGAAATCAAATGCTCTGGTTCCACCTGACTTGTCTTCATAAAGAGGGATGATAACATTCTCATATCTGCCATTCGAAATCTTCAGATAGTCAAATTCCTTATTCAAGGCATTGTAGAATGACGTATATCCACCCTTTGACTTATCTGCGCGAGAGACAAAATGCGATTGAAGCTTAGTTTGGTTGTCCTCCTTGAACGCAGAAATCTCATATCGATAGTTTTGCGTTAAGGCACCTTTATCCTGGTCAACAACATATATCCGCTGTGGACTATCTATCCCGATATGATATGACGGGAACAAGTAAAGGTTAAATTTGCATTCAACGATGCAACCTTTATTCTGCTCGGGGTTAGGGTCCTGTCCTCTAAAGTAATTTCGCTCAAAAGCGATGTACTTTCCCTTTTGAATAGGAATACGAAGAGAGACTTTCACCACATTTTCGTTTTTGCTAGAGATTTCAAAGATGGGGCGCGGTGAAGGCTCATTAGTGACCCCTCTGAGGTCTTCAAGGCTCATATATTCAAACAAAGTCTGCTTAAGAGGCAAAAGGTAGCCTTTGTTCGAATCTTTAAAATTAGCTGTAAAGAAAGAGTTCCCAGAGATAGGATATACAGTTTCAATAATGGATGGTTGGAAAATATCATCTACCGTAAGATAAGGATATTGTGTTCCATCAAAAGGCAAAAGCCTTTGGTTTAATGGTACGACATTTCCGCGTGTATCTTTAACGATAAAGGGTGCTTTATTATCACTGTTCCAGTTTCCGCTAACGTACTTCATGTTCGGCTCCGTATACGTACTATACGGAAGCACAAGAGGAACCTCTTCAGACAAGGATTTTCCGTTACTTAGTTGAATACGGAAATCACTCTTGGATAGGTCAGCTCCTTGGCGAACTTTCATGGCAATGTCTCCAGCGAGATAAATTGTTGTCTGCGCATCAAAAGTGAGTGAAGTGTAATTGTTGTACGCAGAAGCAGAAATATCTCTTAGTTCACTCTTCAGGCTAGTGTTATCCAGTCTCTCGAAACATCTCTGAATATACTTGTTTACCTCTGGATAAATATCAGCGAAATTAGGCTGAAGGGACATAGTCCAAACGAACTTAATAAAGTCTGGGTCTCGGTGTCTTAGGCTACAGAATGTATCTTCATCGCTACTTAATGCACGATGGTCGTTGCCCAAGAAAATCCTGACGAAATCAAGATTGTTGGTAGATGCAATGGTCAGTGAAGTTGGTGACGTACCTCCTATAATATTGATGGGCTCTGCACCATGCTTATAATTCAGCATGTAAATTGCATCCATCTTGTCAAAATGAAACGTATCAGAGTCCTCATCCATATATAATGCAAGAGTGTCCCCCAAACGTTTTATATCATCGTCAGAACTATTACGCAACATATCTAAATCATTCTTGTACCATGGAATGATATCAAGATCTTTTGCGTACTTATCATAGTTATAGAAAATTTCGAGTATGTCAAGAGCGAAAGAAACAAGTTTGTGATAGACGGAAGTTCCGTCGACACTGTTGTTCCTATCTGCACAATATTCAAACGCATTTCTAACCAGCTCCATCGATGCAAAAGGAGAAGGAATAGAAGTTATGGGGATACTAGCGGCACCTCCATTCGGGTCTTCAATACTCTTTATTGCTGTTTTATCATATTTCACGGAATCATCCCAACCGTCTAGGTTGTCGTTTCCTTTATGTGGTCTAAGAACGTATGCCATAATTATATACCGAATTTAGATTTGAGGACTTTGTTGATTGCTTGCCAATGTACATCCATAAAATAGTCATACATCGGTAATTTTTTATGAAGGTCATTAGAAATGTCTGCTATTGCATTATCAATCGCTTCATATCCATCAAGGTTCTTACTCGTAAGTTTACCCCAGAAACCCGTTTTTTTCGGCTCATATCCATCAATAGAGTTGAAGATATTTTCTCCGCTGGTCTCTAAGTTGAAAGGCTTAAATGCACGGCTATTGTTAGCCATCTCTCTTAGCCACTCGTTATCGAAGTCTTTTAGGAACTTTGTCAGTTTAACAAAGAAGTCGTGAGACATGACAGTAGAATCCATTTTCCCCTCGTTGTCGTCATCAGCATATGAGAAATCTTTAGCCCAAGCGTTTTCCCATGTATTTTTAAGATGTTCCTTATAGAATTTCTCAAAGATAAACATGGAGATTAAAGGCTTTCCTACAAGCGCACGAGTAGAGTCTGCAAGAGTCCTAATTGAAACGACTGGCTTGTCTTCATTAAATCCAAATTCCTTGAACGATTTCGAACCATCGTGTTGAACATTGTTCTTGCAGAAATCAATAATAGACAATGCTGCCACCATTTCAACGAAATGAGCATTGTTACGTTGTGCACTATCACCTTCGTGATTGTCGTAGTTTTTGGAAAGCTTATCACTGATGTAATAAAGAACATCCGTATTAAGATTGTCTCTATAGTATGAGAGTGCAGCTTTAGCTTTTGACATGAACGAATCCATGTTGATTTCACTGTCTTCATCATGCTGAACGCCGAAGTAAGGAAGTACAGTGATTGCTCCTATAGGTGCGTTAGCCACCAGAGCAGCACTGGGCAATTGAGAACTTTGTGCTTGTCGCAAGGTCTTCAACAACAAAGGGAATCCTGCGGCTCCTGTTCCTCCGAAGATGGAACTTATAATAAAAATCTTATCACCAGATTGGAAAGATTCTAGGATAGACCCCAGGTCGTTATCCGCTTCCGTAGAGAAGTTGTTGAGCACAACACTACCCATATTCGGGTTACCCTTGAAACCGACATCCATGCGAGCTTCAAGATTTTTCTTTGAGAAGAGAAGGCTCACAAGCGCCTTATTTCTAGTGTCAAGATTAAGATATTTGATATACGACTGAAAATCTTTATCCGCAACATCAGCTACCTGCATCCTGAAACTTGTGTTCAAATCGTCTATATTAGTTTTGAAGAACTCGGATTTTGAGTTTCTGCCAAATTTTAGCTGATCATGAAGTGACTTATAGGTTTTCAGCAGTGCTATAGTTCTTGTCAAGTCACCATTACTTCGGTCTTGGTCTATTATCACGGGGATAACAGTGTCGATGTTCTCTCCGAGTTTAACTCCTGAAGCCAAGAGCATAGTAAGGGAACGTATTACTCTCGCTCCCGTTCCACCGATGCCAAATACATATATTTTGCTCATATCTTATGGGATTAGAATGGAATGCGACGACATTTCGAAGCACCGAGTTTGAAAAGTAGAGAAAGAACAAATGAGATTAATGCTGTATAGCAGAAAACAATAAATGAGAACCAGAAGTAGTCAACTGGTATGATATTGTTTTTCTTTATCTTGTGTTGAACAAGATAATCACCAATCCCAGTGTCCGCTATGTTATATGCAACAAGGGCGGTAATTATAGATACCACGATAAGGATTACAGTCCAAATAGACGTTTTAGCAAGTCGAATGTGGTCTAATGGTTTGTAGTAGATAAAAAACACAATGAGAGGAACCAGTATTACCCATAGGGCTACCTCTCCATACAAATCAGCTTTGTACATGTACTTGGAAAAATCTCCAAAGTAACATTGACCCCAAAGCTCGAAAATGTTAGCGATAAGATCTTTCATGATTTATTTGTATTTATTGATTTTTACTTCAAATTCAAAAATAGGTTTGCCAGATGTTTGTGATTGGTATGCTTCATATACACCAGCGATTAGACTACCAATGGCAAATGTTTGTGTAGGAGAGGGTACGGCACCTTGGTCATCCGCAACGTCAGCTGCAGAAACCCAAGCAGGAATTTTGTTTATTAAGCGTACCTTCATATTCGGAGTCTTCACAGTTCTTTCCATGCTAAATTGAAGAACCAAAGGTGAACTGAATTGTGCCACTTCGCTAAGTGCAGCAGGGTCTTTGGTATATTCTGCTTTGATAACCGAGACATCTCCAGGCTCAACTTCATAGTTGTTCTTGTCGGTAAGGTATGAGCCATCCACGAATAAATTGGATAATCCAAGTGCATAAGCAAAGTCCCAATTACTATTGGAATGGTCGAATTTGAAGAAGTCAATGTCGAACCCATTTCTATCTGGTTTAATCAACAAACTGTTTGTATAACTGGTAGTTAGTGCTTGTACTGTATTCTCATCTAATGTCCAAGTTTTAGAGGACAAAAGGTATTTATTGGTTAATCCAGGAATTCCTGTGTTTGAGTTGTTAAGCGCAAGCTTCTCGTCGAGATACTTTAATTTGTCATACGGCCCCATAATGAAGATATAATATGGACGGGTACCTACAAATGGTATTGGGTGGTCATTCCTGTCATAGTATTTACCTTGAAACTGGGATGAACATTGAAGTATGATAGTTGCGAAATCGGGATTCCTTTTTATTGCATCCATGAAAGCTCCCATAGTTGCATTTTTAGCATTAGAGATTTGGCTTGACACATCCGTTCCTTTAATGGAATACACAAAATCTGAAAAGAGAATAGATACTGTATCATTAACCGTTTTGTCAAGTACCATTTTAAAGATTTTGTTGATATTTGACGATCCGGTTGCTCCGACTTTCATATTTGATGCATTAAGTTGTGAAACGAAATTGTTTATGTCTCCTTTAAGAGCCGTCTGCTGAACATCATAGATAGCATCGTTTACAAAAAATAAGTCAGTCGAGCTGGAGCAGTTGTTGCTTTTTACAATGATTTTGCCTAAAGCGTCCTTAAACTCCGAGTTGAGATTAACATAGCCATCCATGCTGCCAGAATTTTCCATGTAGATACAAGTTTTAACAGGCACAATCCGAATACTTTCGTTTCCTTCAGCAGGTAAACAATTTTCCAACTGAACTGCTGTGGTATCAGTACCTTCATTATGAAGAGTCCTGCCAAGCTTCCATGGTTGAGTGACTACTATTATGCCAATGATAATAGCAGTCAAGACAATGTAAGAGATGTTCTTTTTCATTTTTATAATATTTCACCTTTTATCGAAAGAACTCCCCTCGCAGTGTCTCGACAGGCGACCAAGCCCTTTGTTACACTGCGAGGGAGTTTTATTATTTCTTATTTGCCTATTGGCTGGTGGTCTTTGTTGAGCAATATCCATTCGTCTCTCTTTAACAGAGTATTGTTCTATAGTTTTATATTGTTATCTCAATAAACGCGCTCGGCACATACGCTGTGCACACAGTCAGGAGTCCATCGATTACAATGCCTACACGCTGCTGGCTTTGGTAGCGGGCTACTATGCCTGTCACGCCTGCGAACTTGCCTTCAGTAATCCGCACCTTTTGACCCGTCTTGAATTTCTCCACTTCTTCTGTCGAAGCAATTATATCGTCAGAATCAGCGGCACAAATTATCTTTAGACTGTTCATCTGATTGTCTGGTACGACCAAAGGCACCTTAACAATCTTGTTGCCAACGTGAGTATGTCGATAATAAAAGCGGAGGTAAGGGAGGTTTACGTTGTCGTAAACAAAAGTCTTTAATTCTTCTTCTGTGCCATACGCAAAGAAAATGTTCGGAATGCGCGATTCTTCAATAATGATACGCTTACCGTCAACAAGTTTGACGCTTTTCAATATAGGGTAAAATGCTTCTACGCCTTTGCTCAGAAGATAGTCGTATGCTTTCTTTTCTCTGCCGTATGTGGTACGGAGAGCGTACCAATGGGGTGTGTCTTTTGTGTCTTTATTTATGTCTGCTGATGTTTTCGACTGGACATTATTGGTGGACACCCCTGTTTGTAAGTTCGTAGATTTGATAGGCTTTCGAACTTCGGGGAGGGCGTTGGAGGTAAGTCCAGCGCTTGGAGGAGTTTGATTATCTCCTACTGTGCATTTTACATCTGATGTGGCGCAATATTTTTCCATATCGTGATGGTATCTTATCAAAGACTTGACTTGATACGCAGACACTAAAAAAGCGTGGAATCGTCCTGTTATCCATTCCACTCTCTGAGGCTCTAGCAATTGCCTATTATTGTTGAACAGACAACGTCAGAGCCCACGCCGATATGGGCTCATATAATATTGTTGTGTTTTTAACA
>NZ_JH379449.1:53329-71628 GCF_000235885.1 Leyella stercorea DSM 18206 | reverse complement strand
GTATGCGCTAAATTAATTCCGCCAACGGGTATCTTTTCATAATCGTAAGCTGTTAAGTTATTAACTATTGTTTTTCGATGTTGCAAAATTACGCCAAAGAAAACATAAAAGCAAGGGATTTTTCATATAAGAGCATAGGATTTACCCTATAAACGCTTAGTGTTTTTCCCCTAAAACATCAAGAAAAGTCATCGTGCAGCGGACGCAATCTGATCGGACGGCGAACGCAATCTGACCGGACGGCGGACGGAATCCGATCGGGCGGCGGACGGAGCACGATGCAAAAAGCCGAAGAAACGACAAATAAACTTAATTATTTTACACAACAAAACAACAATGTATAAAAAACTTGCACGCATGAATTATTCTGTATAATTTCGCAACAAGTTTCCCGGAGCCTTGGCGCAAACGCTCCAAAAGAGCTGTAACAGGAGACCGATAATACACACATTATTATATATATGTATATGAGAAAACTGATCATAACACTTATACTGGGTATTGCAATCGCACACAACACCACCGCACAGACACGCTCCAATCTGCGCGACAGTCTTTCGGCAGCGGTGCAGGTGTTGGCGTTCCACCCCGACTCGCTCGAGCTACGCATGAAGAAGGCGGCTTGGAACATCGAACTCGAACAATGGCGATACGCCCAGGAGGAGTACGACTTTGTGTTGAAATGCGACGAGCGCAACATTGCCGCCCTATTCTACCGCGCATACGTGAACGAACGCCAGGGCAGATACAAGTTTGCACGCCTCGACTACGAGAACCTGCTGCGCATCGTGCCCGGACATTTTGAGGCTATGCTTGGGCTTGCGCTGCTCAACCAGAAGGACAACCGACCGACAGAAGCACTCAACCAGATAAACATGCTGGTGGCGCAGCACCCGAACAACGCTGTGGCATACGCCGCACGCGGCGGAATAGAGTTGGAACGTAAGATGTACACACCGGCAGAATATGATTTTTCGCGCGCCATAGAGTTACAACCGACAAACACCGACTACCGCCTAAACCGCGCTAACATACGTCTTCTGACCAACCGAAAGAAGGAGGCACGTGAGGATTTGGATGCTATGGTGCGCCTCGGAATACCACGCGCAAACCTTAACGAATGGTACAAAAAGTGCAGATAAAGCGGTGTTCGTTTTGCCATTTACACAAAATGTTGTAATTTTGCCCGATATTTGAAATACAACAACATTTAGAAATGGCAGAATATTTAAGCTCAAGTAAGAAGAAAGTAACTGCACCCCTGTTTTTTGAAATGAAGAAATGTGGTGAGAAAATCTCATGGCTCACAGCCTACGATTACACCACTGCATCCCTCCTCGACCAAGCAGGTATCGACACCATACTTGTAGGCGACTCTGCATCGAACGTGATGCACGGCAACGCTACAACACTCCCTATCACCGTTGACGAGATGATTTTCCACGCTCGCGCCGTGGCTCGCGCCGCAGAACACGCCTTCGTAGTGTGCGATATGCCCTTCGGTAGCTACCAGATTTCAGAAGAAGACGGCATACGCAACGCAGTACGCATCATGAAAGAGGCGGGCGTAGACGGTGTAAAGCTCGAAGGCGGAGCAGAGATAGCCCCTATGGTCAGCAAGATTGTGGCTGCAGGCATCCCCGTATGCGGACACCTCGGACTGACACCGCAGAGCGTTCACCAGTTTGGCGGTTACGGTTTGCGCGCAAAGGAAGAAGCTGAAGCCGAGAAACTCATCGCTGATGCGAAGGCACTTGAGGCAGCAGGATGCTTCAGCATTGTACTTGAAAAGATACCTGCAAACCTTGCCGAGAAAGTAAGTGCAATCATAAAATGCCCGATTATTGGCATCGGAGCAGGCAATAAGTGCGATGGACAAGTGCTTGTATATGCCGATATGCTCGGCATGAACAAAGGTTTCAAGCCGAAGTTCTTGCGCCAGTACGCTGACCTTCACTCTATCATAACCGACGCCGTAGGCAAATATGTAGCAGACGTAAAGTCGTCGGACTTCCCTAACGAGAACGAGTCATACTAAGACATGGACACTCAATACACACCCACTTACAACCGATTGTGGAACCGCGAATTCACGCTGCTCACAATAGCCGAGCTATTGTTGTGCATATCGTGCTACATGACAATACCGCTACTACCGTTCCGCCTCACAACTGAGGAGCACGCAAGTATTTGTTTGGCAAGTTTCACAATCGTCACTTTCATTATAGGAGTTTGTATATCAGGCTTTTTCGGTAGTTGGTTAATACAAAACTACCGACGCAACAAGGTGTTCCTTGTATCGGCAATATGCCTCGGTGCTACAATTCTCGGACTCTCTGCTTTTGAATTTCAAGAGCAACCGATAGTGCGCGAGATAGAAGAATACACACTATTAGCAATCTGCTTCGCAAGCGGAGCTGTTTTCGGCACAGCCAAGCGTGTGCTCTCGTGTACGCTCCTGATAGACAAAACAGAATCGTGTCATCGCACCGATGCCAACTACACGGCTATATGGATAGCACGCCTAACGGTGATAATAGGTCCGATACTCGCCTTACTATTGCGCGAAGAGTTACGTGGCTCACTGTTCTACATCGTTGGAGCAGTCATGTCGCTCGCTTCAGCCGTGCTCGTGATGTGCGTAAAGTTCCCATTCCGTGCACCAGAAGAAGGTGTGCATTTAGTTTCTATCGACCGTTTCTTCCTGCCACGTGGCGCAACAATAGCACTTGTGATAGCACTTATCACCGCCTCGCTCGGCATAGTGATGACCACACGCCTAACGATAGAGTTCTGCACATCGGTGATGGTAGGCTTTTTCTTGGCTGCATGTGCGCTACACATACCAGCCATCAGGAACGCACGCTTCGCTTCTGCCGTAGGAAACACATTGGCGATAATAGCTATTCTCACAATGTTCGCACACGACGACATTCTGGACAGCACCCTAAAGCCCATGCTCTTCGGCTTCGGCATAGCACTCAGCTCGTCAGAGCAACTCTACAAACTGCTCGGTAGCTGCGACCACTGTCAACGCTCTACAGCCGAAAGTACCTATTTCCTCTCAAGCGACGGAGGATTGTTCCTCGGCATTGCAGCCGGATGGCAGCTAACAACAGCCGTGAAATCAGCCGAAGAAATAGCATTGGGACTACTCGTCGTAGCAACGATAATATGCTCGCTAAACGTGCTCATAAAGAAAAAGCAAGCAAAACATCATGCATAATAATTCTAAAAAAGGAGGTACAATATGATTATCGATTTTGAAAAAACAGAAGAAAAGGTAGTCGAGAACTTCAAAGGTGGCAACGGCACACTTATCATGCACGCTGCCGACGATGGTAAAGTGAAGATAATGCGTAACACACTGACAGCTGGTAGCTCGATTGGTATGCACACACACGAAGGCAACTGCGAGGTGATGTATATAATAAAAGGTGAAATCACCTTCGTATGCGACGGAACAGAAGAGACTGTGCACGCCGGAGAGGTTCACTACTGCCCATGCGGACACACCCACAGCGCAGAAAACCGCACAGCTGAAGATGCCGAATTCTTTGCCATTGTGCCCGAAACGAAGTTGTAGTTTTCGACAATTAGCCCTACCACGCCCACCATCCGATGCTTAACAACGTGAAAATTAATGAGTTCGGAGGGCAAATATTATGATATAACACAAAAAAGTTACTAAGAAATTTTCGTATAACACGAAAAACTTGTATCTTTGCACGTCCTTAGAAAAAGGTAATAACAAAAGAAATAATAATATAATACATTCAAATGACTAAAGCAGATATCATCAACAAGATTGCAGAAAGCACCGGATTACAGAAAAAAGACGTATCAGTAGTCGTAGAAAGCTTCATGGAAAATATCAAAAACAGTTTGTTGACAGAGAAAGAGAATGTGTACCTGCGTGGATTTGGAAGTTTCATCGTTAAGCATCGCGCCGCTAAAACAGCGAGAAACATACTCAAGAAGACAACAATGAAAATCGGCGCACACGACCAGCCAAGCTTCAAACCGGCGAAGTGCTTCATTGAGGAGATGAAGAACGCCACAATGGAGAAATAAGGATTGACCAACATTCA
Source organism: Leyella stercorea DSM 18206 (assembly GCF_000235885.1). Taxonomy (GTDB): domain Bacteria; phylum Bacteroidota; class Bacteroidia; order Bacteroidales; family Bacteroidaceae; genus Prevotella; species Prevotella stercorea. The sequence continues at coordinate 67,537 of NZ_JH379449.1, read as the reverse complement.
TTTGAACAAAAAGAGAATACATCATTAATATTAATATTAAACAATAAAAATTTAAAGCTATGCCAAACGGAAAGAAAAAAAAGGGACACAAGATGGCTACTCACAAGCGTAAAAAGAGATTACGCAAGAACAGACATAAGAGCAAGTAAGAAAGCCTGCCCATAAGGGTCAGTTCCGATATGGGGGCGCGTCAAAAACCCATTGCATCAGCAATAATTTTGATGCGCCCACATGCTTTTATATCATTATTTAAAGAAAGTTCCTAAATTAGAAAAACAAAAGAGAAATGACCAGCGAAGTTGTAATCGATGTACAACAGAATGAAATCTCCATCGCGTTGCTTGAAGACAAGCGACTCGTGGAATATCAGACTGAGCCAAGATCTGTTTCATTCTCTGTTGGAAACATCTATGTTGCAAAAGTAAAGAAGCTCATGCCTGGACTGAACGCAAGTTTTGTTGACGTGGGCTACGAACGTGATGCCTTTCTCCATTATCTTGATTTAGGCAACCAATTCAATTCTTACGAGAAGTACCTCAGGCAGGTACAAAGTGACAGAAAGAAACTTTATCCTTTTGCCAAGGCTACAAAGCAGCCCGACCTCAGAAAGGACGGAAGCGTACAGAGCACACTAACAGTAGGACAAGAGGTGTTGGTTCAGATCGTGAAAGAACCGATATCAACAAAGGGTCCACGACTCACGGGCGAACTTAGCTTCGCAGGACGCTACTTAGTACTCATGCCTTTCGGCGATAAAGTTTCGGTATCGACAAAAATCAAAAGCGGAGAAGAGCGCGCACGACTAAAGCAACTCATCAATAGCATCAAGCCAAAGAATTGCGGTGTTATTGTGAGAACGGTAGCTGAGGGTAAACGCGTAGCAGAGCTGGATGCAGAACTCAAAGTCCTGACAAAAAGATGGGAGGACGCACTCATAAAGGTGCAGAAAACCCAAAAACGTCCACAGTTGATCTTCGAAGAGACAGGTAGAGCTGTAGCCCTATTAAGAGATTTGTTCAATCCAACCTACGAAAACATATACGTCAACGACGAAAATGTTTTCCATGAAGTAAAAAACTATGTTTCACTCATCGCCCCAGAGAAAGCAAACATCGTTAAGTTATACACAGGAACAGTTCCCATCTTCGACAATTTCAACGTCACGAAGCAAATTAAATCCAGCTTCGGCAAAACCGTCAACTACAAACATGGTGCTTACCTGATTATTGAACACACAGAAGCACTGCACGTTGTAGACGTGAATAGTGGCAACCGCTCACATTCGGACAACGGTCAAGAAGCAAATGCTCTCGACGTAAACCTCGGAGCAGCCGATGAGTTGGCACGCCAACTGCGCCTGCGCGATATGGGCGGCATCATCGTGGTCGACTTTATTGACATGAACCTCGCCGAAGACCGCCAACTGCTCTACGAGCGTATGTGCAAAAACATGCAGAAAGACCGCGCTCGCCACAATATTCTACCCCTAAGTAAGTTCGGACTAATGCAGATTACGCGCCAACGTGTCCGTCCTGCTATGGATGTGAATGTGGAAGAGGTATGCCCCACCTGCTTCGGAAAGGGAAAGATTAAGTCGAGCATTATTTTCACCGACCAACTGGAAAGTAAGATTGACAGGCTTGTCAACAAGATTGGAATAAAGACATTCTATCTTCACGTACACCCATACGTGGCTGCCTACATCAACAAGGGACTCGTCTCGTTGAAGAGAAAGTGGCAGATGAAATACGGATTGGGCGTACATATCGTTCCATCACAGAAACTTGCGTTCCTGCAGTACGAATTCTACGACAACAAACGCCAGTTTATCGATATGAAAGAAGAGATAGAAACAAAGTAGAAAAGAACGAAAAGTAACACCATAAGAAGAAAGGATATGTAGCATTTCGCACAAAAAGCGAGACTATGTATCCTTTTTTCTTGTAAAAGAGGCTATTATCTGCTGTTTAGAACGAAAATAAGCAGAAAAACATTTCGACATTCAAAATAAACTTAGTACCTTTGCAGTCGCTATTACGAGATAGTAGCATAATTCAAACCACAAATTAAAATTAAATTTTAAACAATGGCAACAAAGATCAGACTTCAGCGCGGCGGTCGTAAGAGCTACGCTTTTTATCGTATCGTAATCGCTGACGCAAGAGCACCACGTGATGGTAGATTTACTGAGAAGATTGGTACTTACAACCCTAACACCAATCCTGCTACTGTAGATTTGGATTTCGACCGTGCACTCTATTGGGTAGAAACAGGCGCACAGCCAACAGCAACAGCTCACAACATCCTCAAGGGCGAGGGCGTTTATCTTATGAAGCACCTCCGCGGTGGCGTTAAGAAGGGCGCATTCGATGAGGCTACAGCACAGAAGAAGTTCGACGCATGGAAGGCAGACAAGCAGAAGGGCTTGGACACCGTACGCGAGAACGAGGCTAAGGCTAAGGCAGAGGCTGCTGCTAAGGAGCTCGAGGCAGAGAAGAAACTCAACGAGGCTATCGCTCAGAAGGTAGCTGAGAAAAAGGCTGCAGAGGCTGCTGCAAAGGCAGAAGCAGAGGCTGCTGCTAACGCAGAGGCTACAGAGGAAGCTCCAGCTGAGGCTTAATCAACGAAAATTCCGTCACAAGACACATATAAATCCCAAGAGCACCAGTTCTTGGGATTTATTGTTTTATAATCATACTGCTTCAACCACAACAACTACCCCACTCACATTCTTCCTAAAAACACAACTTATTGTGCAATAAATTCTTAATAAGAAAGAATTACATTAAAAAAACAAGCTCATAAATGGGGTAAGGCAAAGAAAACAAGCGTTTTCTGAGTTTTTTTTTGTAACTTTGCACTCGTGCTTATGCGTACACTTTGACGAACAAAACCATAAGTAACGCAAACTACGCACATATTAAATATCAAAGCATGGCAAAGAAAGTACTTTTTATCAATCAGGAGATTGCTCCGTATGTTCCCGAAACAGCACTCTCAATCATGGGAAGAGACCTTCCAACCAAAATGCAGGAAGAAGGTTTTGAAATTCGCACGTTCATGCCCAAATGGGGAAATATCAACGAGCGCAGAGGACAACTTCATGAGGTAATCCGCCTTTCAGGAATGAACCTTGTCATCGACGACACCGATCATCCGCTGATAATCAAGGTTGCGTCTATCCCACAAACACGCCTTCAGGTGTATTTCATCGATAACGACGACTACTTTATGAAGCGTAAGATGGCTCTTGACGAGAATGGTGAGGAATACGACGACAACGGCGAGAGAGCTATTTTCTTCGCACGTGGCGTACTGGAAACTGTAAAGAAGCTCAGATGGTCGTCAGAAATAATACATTGTCAGGGCTGGATGTCATATATCGTACCACTTTTCGTCAAAGCTGCATACAACGACGAACCGACCTTCACCGACACCAAAATTGTTACATCAATATTCAAGGATGGTTTGTCTAAGAACATCGGAGACAACTTCAAAAATTGCCTTGAGTTCAAAAACATCACTGTTGACAGTCTTGGTGCCTACAAGGACGACTTCGATTTTATGGAGTTCTGCAAATTGGCGATAGATAATAGCGATGCCGTAATTGAAGCAGAAGAAAACGCCAATCCAGAATTGATGGCATATGCTGAGAGCAAGGGTCTGCCAATATTAAAATATCCAGGAGAAAACTATACTGAAGCCTACAGAGATTTCTACGAGAAGCTGTAGAGTGGAGAATTCAAATTAATCAATTTTGAATATGAAGCTAAAATATTTGGCAAGTCTCATGCTTGCCACCTTAATATTCGCATCGTGTGACGATACCACTGGCGACATCGGCAGTGGTACGCTCATTGATGGTAGCGACAACTTGAATATAGTTACTGATACCTTTGAAGTAAAAACACGCTCAATTGTTGCAGACTCGGTTTTGGCAAGAACATACACCAGCTATATTGGTAAGGTGCGTGATCCGGAAACAGGTGCATACCTTAGTAGCGACTTTATGACACAGTTCTACATGCCCGAAGGATTTGAATTTCCGAACAAGGATAGCGTAAAGATAGCCAACAAAGGACAAATCAAAGCAGACTCTTGCGACATACGCCTTTACTATAAGGAATTCTATGGCGACTCATTAGCACCTATGAAATTGACAGCTTACGAATTGTCTGCGCCCATCCCCGAAAAGGTCTACTATTCGAACTTTGACCCAAAGAAGGAGGGATTTGTGGACGAAAGCACTGCTGTCAATAAGGTTTACACGCTTACAGACCTAAATGTAGACGTATCTGTACGTAATGGTTCAGACTACATCAAGTCAATATGTATTCCGCTTAACGATTCGTTCGGTACAGAGCTTATCAATCAGTTCTATGACCACAAAGAGGACTTTAAGGATGCCTACACCTTTATAAATAAGGTTACACCTGGCTTCTACTTTAAGACCAAAAGCGGACTTGGAGCTATGGCGCACATATATCTGAGCCAGTTGAATGTCTACTTCAGACACAAGACAACCACAACAAAATCAGACGGCACCAAACGAGATACAGTCATTATCTCTTCGGCTTCATTCCCCGGCACAGAGGAAGTGTTGCAAACAACGAATATCATCAACGACAAAGCCGCTATTAAGCGACTCGCCGAAGAGGACACATGCACATACATCAAATCGCCTGCAGGCATATTCACCGAAATGACGATCCCTGTAGACGACATATTGCGAGGACATGAAAACGATACAATCAACACCGCAAAGGTCAGTTTGACACGTATCAATCCAATCGCAAATGGCGATTATGCACTGAATACACCTACTACGTTGCTGATGATTCCGAAGGCAGAGATGTATAGCTTCTTCGAGAACAAGCAGGTGGCAAACTATAAAACATCGTTCCTTGCTACATATAGCAGCACGACGAACCAGTACACCTTCAACAATATAGGTAGCTTAGTACGCTATATGGGCGAAAATCGCTCAAAAGAAGATTGGAATAAGGTGGTGATAATACCAGTTACTGTTACAAAAAACACATCGGGTGAGCTGACAAACATAACCCACGATATGTCAATTGCAAGTACAAAACTGGTCGGCGGTAGTAACAATCGCAATGGAGCTATAAACATCACTGTCATCTATAGCAAATTTAAATAAACACGCCAATGGCAGACAATTTTCTTGAACGCCAACGACGCGACTACGAAGAGCGTAAGCAACAATGGCAAAAATCGACTAAGAAGGTTGCAAGCGTGTCTGAGATTTTAAGAAAGGCGCGTGAGAAATTCAATAACGACTAATTTGAACATTTATAAAAGCCGTTCCATCATATATGGAGCGGCTTTTTGTATTAAAAACTTTCGAAAAGTTTTGGTAGAGAATTTATTTTGCTTAACTTTGCGAAATAACTAATAACTTAATAAATTAACCTAACCGACAAAAAACTTTATGGCAACAGAAAAGAGAAATCTCCTTAAAGGAGACTTTAGCAAGAAAAACGCCCTACTCTTTGCTTTAGCAGTTCTTGTAACAATTGTGTTATGGAATCTGCCGACAAGCAGTTTCGGAATCGAAGGTCTCACCGTTATCCAGCAACGCATTATTGCCGTGTTCGCATTGGCAACAATACTGTGGGTGACAGAAGCCATTTCGCCTTGGGCAACATCCGTGTCGCTCATCGGCTTACTGCTTTTCACAACATCAGACAATGCGTTCCACTTCTTCCGATCAGGCATTGAAAAAGAAGAACTGCTTGACCACAGCGCACTAATGGCTACATTCGCCGACCCTATCATCATCCTCTTCCTCGGTGGTTTCATACTTGCTATCGCAGCAACGAAGTCAGGACTTGATGTGCTCTTAGCACGTACATTGCTCAAACCTTTCGGCAATAAGAGCGAGAACGTACTACTCGGCTTCATCCTCATCACTGGTGTATTCTCTATGTTCGTCAGCAACACCGCTACAGCAGCGATGATGCTCACTTTCCTTGCCCCCGTATTCAAGGCTCTTCCCCCAGAAGGTAAAGGACGAGTTGCTTTGACACTCTCTATCCCCGTGGCTGCCAACATCGGTGGTATGGGCACTCCTATCGGCACACCTCCTAACGCTATCGCACTGAAATATTTGAACTCACCAACAGGTCTGAACCTTGGTATTGGTTTCGGCGAATGGATGATGTATATGCTTCCACTCACCGTGATATTGCTTCTTATTGGTTGGTTCTTACTGAAGAAGTTCTTCCCGTTCAAGAAGAAGACCATCGAACTTGAGATAGAAGGCGAAGTGCAGCACAACTGGCGCACAATGGTAGTTGCCGGAACATTCATCGTTACTGTATTGTTGTGGATCTGCGACCGCTGGACCGGTGTAGGTGCAAACACGGTAGCCATGGTGCCAATCGTTGTGTTCGCATTCACGGGTGTCATCAAAGCACGCGACTTGGAAGAAATCAACTGGAGTGTCATCTGGATGGTAGCCGGTGGTTTCGCACTCGGACTTGCACTCAACGAGTCGGGTCTCGCAGAAAATGTTATCAAGAGCATTCCGTTCAGCTCATGGTCGCCGGTAGTTATCCTGCTTGCTTCAGGTATTATCTGCTACCTTCTCTCAAACTTCATCTCAAACACCGCAACAGCAGCACTCCTTGTGCCTATCCTCGCTGTTGTATGTAAGGGTATGGGTAACTCACTCGAGAGCATCGGTGGTACACCGACTGTACTCATCGGTATAGCTGTAGCAGCATCGGTAGCGATGACACTGCCTATATCTACACCTCCAAATGCCATTGCTCACTCAACAGGCTTAGTAAAACAGAACGAGATGATGAAGATTGGTTTGACAATGGGTATCATAGGTTTGGTGCTCGGTTACTCACTACTCTTCTTCCTCGGCGAGATGCACGCATGGCAATAGTACATGCATGATTATATATTGCGTGCAATAATATCATAAACCATATTATTGCACACATAATAATATAAGGATATAAAAATGTCTTTTTCACAGGAAACTCTCTACGCTATAGCGTTGACCCGCATTAGCTATTTCAACATTGCCACATGCTTACAACTATATCGCAAGCTTGGTTCGGCAACAGCTATCATGGAGAATCGCAATAACATTAAGGATGTTATCAGCGATGCTTCTCCAAGATTAGTTCATGCACTAAGCGATGTTTCCGAAGCCTTGCATCGTGCAGAGGCTGAATTAGAATTTGATAACGCACATGCCATTCGTCCATTGACGATGGCATGTGACGATTATCCAGAACGTCTACGCGACTGCGATGATGCGCCTATTGTGCTTTTCTATCGCGGCAACGCTGACCTCAACCAACGTCGCATTGTGTCTATTGTAGGTACACGTCATTGCACAGCATACGGCCAAGACATCCTTACAAAATTTTGCCAAGATCTAAAAGAGTTGTGTCCTGATGTGCTCATCGTAAGCGGATTAGCCTATGGGGTTGACATCTGCGCTCACCGAAACGCTCTGAGAAATAGTTTTGACACTATTGGCGTTTTGGCTCACGGTCTGGATATGCTATACCCCTCTGCCCACAGAGACACAGCTAAAGATATGCTCTCGCATGGCGGACTTCTGACGGAATTTCTTACAAACACGAACCCAGACAAGATGAATTTCGTAAGGCGAAACCGCATCGTGGCAGGCATAGCAGATGCTACTATTGTAGTGGAGAGTGCGGCACGTGGCGGAAGCCTCATCACTGCAGACATTGCACAAAGCTATGCTCGCGATGTATTCACCTTTCCGGGCAATGTAAACTCGACATATAGCGAAGGCTGCAACAACCTGATTAGAGACAATAAAGCAGCACTCATCACCTGCGCAGAGGACTTTGTTAAAGCAATGGGTTGGGAACAAGACAACCAAGTGAAGGAAGCACGAGCAAAAGGTATCGAACGCCAACTGTTCCCCGAACTGACCGCAGAAGAAACACGTATTGTCGAACTTCTTCAACGTAACAACGACTTGCAGCTGAATATCATCGCTGTACAAACAGGATTGCCGATTGGCAACATCTCTGCACTATTATTCAGCCTCGAATTGAAAGGTGTTATCAAGCTATATGCAGGAGGAGTTTACCATTTGCTGGGTTAATATTGGAAATTTTAGGTTAAAAATTTTGCACTTACTCCTATTTGTCGTAACTTTGCATTAAGCAGTAAGAAAAAGTATAACATAAAATAAACGCAAATGCCAGAAATTTCAACACGAGGACTTGAAATGCCCGAATCGCCGATTCGCAAATTAGCGCCTTTGGCAGTAGATGCCAAAAAACGTGGTGTGAAAGTCTATCACCTCAATATCGGACAGCCCGACCTTCCTACTCCAGAAGTAGGACTTGACGCATTGAAACACATCGACCGCAGTGTGCTCGAATACTCTCCGTCACAAGGTTATTATTCATATCGCGAGAGACTGACCGGATATTATAAGCGTTTTAATATTAATGTATCGCCTGATGACATCATCATTACAGCAGGTGGTTCAGAGGCAGTACTCTTTGCATTCATGTCGTGTCTAAATCCGGGCGATGAAATTATTATTCCGGAACCAGCCTACGCCAACTATATGGCTTTTGCAATCTCGGCTGGAGCAAAGATTAGAACTATCGCAACAACAATAGAAGAAGGCTTCTCGTTGCCTAAGGTGGAGAAGTTTGAGGAACTCATCAACGAGCGCACACGTGCCATCTTGATTTGTAACCCAAACAACCCTACGGGCTATCTCTATACACGTCGCGAGATGAATCAGATTCGCGACTTGGTGAAGAAATACGACCTCTATCTGTTCTCAGATGAAGTCTATCGCGAATACATCTACACTGGTTCACCTTACATCTCTGCCTGCCACTTGGAAGGTATCGAAGATAATGTGATACTCATCGACTCTGTGTCGAAGCGTTATAGCGAGTGCGGTATCCGCATCGGAGCCTTGATTACAAAGAATTCGCAGGTGCGTGCAGCCGTAATGAAGTTGTGTCAAGCACGTCTTTCTCCTCCACTCTTGGGTCAGATTGTAGCCGACGCATCGCTTGATGCGCCCGAAGACTACTACCGCGATGTTTACGAAGAGTACGTGGAGCGCCGTAAGTGTCTCATCGACGGACTAAACCGCATACCAGGTGTCTACTCACCAATTCCTATGGGAGCCTTCTACACAGTTGCAAAGTTGCCAGTAGACGATAGCGAGAAGTTCTGCCGTTGGTGCCTTGAAGAGTTCCAGTACGAAGGTGAGACCATTATGATGGCTCCTGCTGCTGGTTTCTACACCACACCAGGTGCTGGTATCAATCAAGTTCGCATCGCTTACGTACTGAAGAAAGACGACCTTGAACGAGCACTCATCGTGCTACGTAAAGCACTGGAAGCATACCCAGGCAGAGTAGATAGCAACGATTAAAACTATCGAAATATCAATAATATTTAGATATCAATACTTTTAGGATATAGAGATTGAGGAGCTAAGAAGTTAAGCCAATGGTTTTACAGCAGATGCAACAAGCTATAACAACGGCTCAACTTCTTAGCTCCTTCTTTATTAACTACCAAACAAAAGATAATGAACTTTCCTCTTTTTGTAGCTCGACGCATATATTCAAACCAAATAAGCGACCGCCAAAAGGTATCGAAGCCTGCTATCCGCATAGCCACAATGGGCGTAGCAATCGGATTGGCGGTGATGATTATCAGCGTGTGCGTGGTGCTTGGCTTTAAACATACTATACGCGACAAGGTAGTTGGCTTTGGTAGTCACATACAGGTTGCCAACTTCTATGCGCTACAATCGTCAGCCACAGACCAACCGATTATTATCAACGACTCATTAGTAAAAGTGCTTAAAGGCATTAACGGCGTGAGTCATGTGCAACGCTTCGCTCTGAAGCAAGGCATCTTGAAGACCGATAACGACTTTTTGGGGGTTGCATTCAAAGGCGTAGACGAAGCCTTCGACACCACCTTTATCCATAACAACATGGTCGAAGGCTACATACCACAGTTCTCAAGCGAGAAGAGCAGCAACAAGATACTCATATCGAAGACGATGGCTGACAAGCTGCAGACAAAGTGTGGCGACCGCATCTTCGCCTACTTCATCGACCAAAACGGAGTGAGAGTACGTCGGTTCACCATCACTGGAGTTTATCAGACTAATCTCAGCCAATACGATAAGGCAATCTGTTTCTGCGATTTATACACAGCCGTTAGACTGAACAATTTCAGTGAAGGACAAGTTTCGGGTGCCGAACTCACTGTGGCTGATTTCAGCAAACTCAATGAGACGGAGGACATAATTGTGCGCAAAGTGAACCGCACAATGGATAGCAATGGTGCCACCTACTCATCAAAGACAATACGCGAACTATCGCCTCAGATATTCTCGTGGCTCGACTTGCTTGACCTTAATGTGTGGATAATTCTCGCAATTATGACCGCCGTGGCAGTGGTAACAATGATTTCAGGACTTCTCATCATCATTCTTGAACGCACAACAATGATTGGTATACTCAAAGCGCTCGGAGCCCGCAACAGAACTGTGCGCCATACCTTCCTTTGGTTTGCAGCATTCATCATAGGTAAAGGATTGCTTTGGGGCAATTTATTGGGTTTAGGACTTGTCATACTACAACACTTCACAGGTTTTGTTAAGCTCGACCCTGCTACCTATTACGTTGATACCGTTCCCGTAGAAATCAACTGGCTCTTCATTGTCGCCCTTAACGTTGCAACTATGTTCATAGCCATCGTGGTACTCATAGCTCCGAGTTTCCTCATTTCGCACATTCACCCTGCGCGCTCTATGCGCTACGAATAATAAAAACACAACTCATAAAAAGAAACATATACAATATGGATATAAAGAAATCAGAATTTACGATGTCGTCTGCAACCGTAAGCCAGTGTCCGAAAGACACAAAGCCAGAGTTTGCATTCATCGGACGCTCGAATGTAGGCAAATCGAGTCTCATCAATATGCTGTGCAACCATAAGGGGCTCGCTAAGACATCAGCTACCCCAGGTAAGACCCTACTCATCAACCATTTCATCATCAACAACGACTGGTACTTGGTTGACCTTCCGGGCTATGGTTTCGCTAAGCGCTCCAAGACCGTGCAGAAAAAACTCGACCAAATGATTACATCATATATACTGCAGCGCCAACAACTGGTAAACACCTTCGTACTCATCGACATCCGCCACGATCCGATGAAGATTGATACCGATTTTATCAACTGGCTCGGCGAGAGTTCAGTGCCCTTCTCCATTATATTCACCAAGGCCGACAAGCTCGGACCTGTGCGTGCGAAGCAGAATGCAGCGAAGTGGATGAACTCGCTGAAGGAACAATGGGAGGAACTGCCCCCCTACTTCATTACAAGTTCGGAGAAAAAATTGGGACGTGACGAGGTACTCGACTACGTTGGAAACATATTGAACGAAATTAAAGCAACTGAATAAATGACTCCATTACTTGACGTTCAAAACATATCAAAGGCGTTCGGTGCGCATGTTCTGTTCGAGAATATCTCGTTCTCAATTGCCGAAGGACAACACGTCGGACTGATTGCAAAGAATGGCACGGGCAAGTCAACCCTACTCTCTCTACTCTCAGGCAAGGAGAGTGTCGACTCCGGAAGTATCATCTTCCGCCGTGACATAAAGGTTGGCTTTCTCGAACAACAGCCTAAGTTCGACCCGGAGGAGTCAGTGCTCGACGCTTGCTTTAACCATCAGGGCGACCCCGACCGCATATTGAAAGCGAAGCAGATTCTGACACAGCTGCACATCACCGACCTCACACAGCCTATGGGTCAGCTGAGTGGCGGACAACAGAAGCGCATCGCACTCGCCAACGTGCTCATCACCGAGCCCGACCTGCTCATTCTTGACGAGCCTACCAACCACCTCGACCTCGAGATGATAGAATGGCTTGAAGGGTATCTGCAACGTGGCAACAAGACTCTGCTCATGGTGACACACGACCGCTACTTCCTCGACCGCGTATGCAACCTCATACTCGAACTCGATAACCACACTGTTTATTCATATCGTGGCAACTTCCAGTACTACATTGAGAAGCGTCAAGAACGCATCGACGCAACACGCGCCGAGATTGAACGTGCTAACAACCTTTACCGCCGCGAGCTGGAGTGGATGCGTCGTCAGCCTCAAGCACGCGGACACAAGGCGCGCTACCGTGAAGAGGCATTCTACGACCTTGAGAGCAAGGCGAAACAGCGTATTGAGGAACGACAGATGCGTCTGAAATCGAAGAATGTGTACATTGGTTCTAAGATATTCGAGTGTCAGTACGTATCGAAGGCGTTCGACGAGAAAGTGATTCTGAAGGACTTCTACTACAATTTTCAGCGTTTCGAGAAGATGGGCATCGTGGGCAACAACGGTACGGGCAAGTCTACCTTCATCAAGATGTTGCTCGGTGAAGTAGCTCCCGACAATGGTCGCTTTGACGTGGGCGACACCGTGCGCTTCGGTTACTTCTCACAGGACGGCATGAAGTTCCGCGACGACCAACGTGTCATAGATGTGATAGCCGACATCGCCGACTACATCGACTACGGCGGCGGCAAGCACATCACCGCGACGCAGCTCTTGCAGCACTTCCTCTTCACGCCCGAACAGCAATACGATTATGTTTACAAGCTATCTGGTGGCGAGCGACGCAAACTATATCTGTGCACCGTATTGATGCGCAATCCCAACTTCCTCGTGCTCGACGAACCCACCAACGACCTCGACATACAAACGCTTGAGGTGCTTGAAGAATATCTACAGGACTTTCCTGGCTGCGTGATAATCGTGTCGCACGACCGCTTCTTCATGGATAAGATTGTAGACCACTTGCTCGTGTTCCGTGGCGAGGGCGAGATAAAGGACTTCCCCGGCAACTATACTCAGTTCCGCGAGTGGGAGTCGCTGAAACCAAAGGAACTTACCGACAATAAGAACAACACTTCAGACACCGAGAAGAAAGAGAAACGCGAGTTTGTTGGCGAACAACGCCGCAAGAAGACATATAAAGAGAAATGCGAGTTCGAGCGTTTAGAGAAAGAAATCGCTGCACTTGAAGAGGAACAGAAAAGCATCGAAGAAGCGCTGTGCAGCGGTACGCTCCCTATCGACGAGCTAACCGAAAAGAGCAAGCGCCTCCCCATCATCAAGGATGAACTTGAAGAAAAAGAGATGCGCTGGCTTGAACTTTCAGAAATAAACGGATAGAAAAATGAATATCTTTAAGAAACTATTTGGTAGTCAGACTACTTCCAAGGAAACGAAGCAAGAGGAGAATAAAAACTTCGATGTGTTGAAATATGACGGAGTACGCGCCCTTCGTATGCAGCAGTTTGAGTATGCTGCAAAATGCTTTGTACACGCCATCGAACTGAACGCTGACGATCTCGAATGTCGCGATTATCTTTCACAGGCATACATCTCGCTTGGCGACTTGGAACATGCTTACGAACAGCTACAAGAAATTTCAGAGAAGCAATCTGACAACATCGCCGTGTTGTTACGTATGGCAGAGGTGGCATATATGATGGAAAACTACTCCACAATGGCAGATGTATGCGAAAAAGCCCTGCTACTTGACGACAAAAACGTAATGGCATATTATCTCTATGCCAAAGCTTATCACGGACAGGGCGACCTTGACAATGCAACATCAATGCTGACAAAAGCAATCGAGTTACGCGCAGACTTCGATGTGGCTCGCTTACTACGTGGCAACGTGTTGTTGGAGAATAAAGCTATCGAAGAGGCTGCACTTGATGCCAACTATCTATACGAACGCATAGAAAGCAACGAAGATGTATTGTTGCTTAAAGCCCGTGTGGAGAAAGCCAAGGCGAACCTCAACGAAGCTGAAAAAATCTATAGCGAAGTAATTGATTTCGACCCCTTCTCAATAGAAGCTTACAAAGAACGTAGCGAGGTACGTAAAAGCCTCGGTGATATCGTTGGGGCGACTGAGGATGAGGAGAGAGCTAACGAAATGGAGACAGAGGCACCCCAATCCTCAGAAGGAATTGAGCAGAATATCAAAAAGAAAATGCAACAAATGGATCCTTACAAGGTTTTTCATAACTTCTAATAGCTACACCTTCTACCACCCCATCATCCTTTTACTAAACAGCAGTAGTTTTTATAGCTATC
>NZ_JH379449.1:43969-53188 GCF_000235885.1 Leyella stercorea DSM 18206 | reverse complement strand
CGGATGCTCGTATCGACCGACGCGGATGCTCGCAACGACCGACGCGGATAATATACTCCCACCATTAGCGATGATAGCATTTCGAATATTGAAGATAATTATGAGAGCGAAGGCGGTTTGCAAGGGGATTATTCATCTCGGACTACATAGAACCGACGGCACTGATGCCTTCGATACACTCTACATCGGCTGCGAGAAGTTCCCACAGCACGATTTATACCCAATTGCGATTGGTGGAGTGAGATAATGATAATAAAATTGTATTTTGTAAATTATACTTACTACTTTTGCATATAGTAATCAACTTAAACAATTTATTATGGAAGGATTAGCATTTATTTTTGCACTTATCTATCTTGCATTTCTTGTGTATCTACTGGTGAAGTTCATACAACTTTGCAATGATACACGAGACATTAAAAATCTTCTTGTTGCTAATTTAAATTTGAAAAAATCAAAAAGCTCTTCATCTGAAGAGCAAAATTTAAATAAGCCAAAATTCAAAGAGGGAGATTTAGTTGTAGAAAAGAGTACTCAGAAGCAACTGCGCCTGGGGAATTTTTACAATAATTCTTGGATATGCCTGTCCAATGGTCAAGAATACAAAAATCTTAAGGAACATGACCTTTATACATGGGATGAGTATCTTGCATCAATAGGGAAAAAGTAACGTATAAAGTAATGGATGATTGTTGTTAGTAACAATCATTCATTATTTTGATTGTAATAGCATGGTAGTGTAAACTGAACTGTGTCACGGCTCTGTTTACACTACCGCAGAATATCAAAAAGAAAATGCAACAAATGGATCCTTACAATGGTTTTCATACGTTCTAATAGCTACACCTTCTAATCATCCCATCATCCATTTACTAAACAGCAGTAGTTTTTATAGCTATCCCCACCATTAGCGATATATAAAAACTATTATTTCTTTTCCACATCAGGCTCTGCTGCCATCACTCTTTCTTCTTCCTGCATCTCATACCTCTTTACCTTGTGGTCTTCAAGATAAATGTGGCATAGCGTATATTCAAGCGACTGCAAGGTCTTTTCCCTTACTTTCGGTTTCAGTTGACACTCCCACACCGTAATGCAGTGCCAACCCATTTCCGCCAACTTCCGTTGTTCCTCCAAGTCCCTTTCCCTGTTGCGTTCTATCTTCGCTTGCCAGAACTCCGTCCTGCTCTTCGGCAACACAAAGTACTTGCATCCTTCATGTCCGTGCCAGAAACAGCCATTTACAAAGATGACCGTACGATACTTGCGCATCACGATGTCTGGATGTCCCGGCAGTCGCGGATGGTTCAGCCGGTAACGGAACCCATGAGCAAAGAGATACCTCCGAACCAATATCTCTGGTTTGGTATCCTTGCTGTGTATAGATGCCATACACCGACTGCGCTGTTCTTTGCTCATTTTGTCCATTCTAAATTATCTCAAACTTTAAGTATTTACTAATAGTTGTCTCCCCATTCGGTTTTAACCATTCTCTTTCAACAACTTTTGCAATTCTCAAAATAAAATGTCCATCTTCATCAAACTGGTCGACAAATGAGCGAATTCGTTCTTTTATAGTCTTTCCTTCTAATATAATTCCATTGTTTCTCCGTGTCTGCTGTCGCACAGATATTCCTACGCCGTCATCTGTCACGGCTTCTGTCCATTTACATAGTATGCCATCTATTACCTCTGCTCGATTAGCAAACAGCCTCTCACTCAGAGTAAAACTATAGATATTACCTACAGCAAAAGGAAACATCGTAGATTCTTTATCGCCATTGATAATCAAATCATTAATGTCATATTTAAATTCATTCTTCTTCATAAATCACCGTTATTTATGAGTCTTCTCATACATTTCCTTGGTTACTATCCCCTCACAAGCCTTTTCTATACTGTCGGACTCCTTAAAGAATATCCAATGATTTATTGCCTGACCACCATATACAGATGTATATGCTTGAACGAAAGTCCAGCCTTTACCAGATCATCCACCATGCTATTGAAAGAAATAACCTCGCCTTTGTCATCAACAATTTTCTGTTTGCTTTTTAAAGACGAAAGGCTTCCGTATACCGAATTCTTACCAAAGTCAAAAACTATTTTAAGTCCGGATAACAACTCCTTTTCCGCTCCTTTTATTTCGCAGAAGAATTTTTGTTGTGCAAAGATGCTTGTCGCATATATTATGCTAAGAACAAGCAATAATATAAATCTTTTCATTCGTTATTTATTAATAGTAAATTTACATTTTGGATAGTTGGAACACCCATAGAAAGAACCGAACTTTCTATTTCTTATTATAAGTTTTCCTCCACATTCAGGACATATACCATTTTTTATATAGCTCTGCGTCCTAAATTTTCTGGCATTCACATTCTCGTTATGGTTCCGCATCTCTTCTTTATCTACGACTGTAGAATTAGTATGTATTGTCTTAACAATCCAATTGAACGTTTCCTCCGAAACTACAATGTCGTGATATTGAAGAATGGCATTATTGAGTGAATATCTGTTTATAACAATATGATCTTTCACAAAGACCTTCATATGCTGCTTAAATAATGTAAGCAGCATATATGTAATTACTTTTTAAATCTAATCTGCAAGTTGAGCTTCATATAGACAGAACCATCCTCCCCACGATACAGCTTGCCGAATCCATACCGTGTTCTGCTTGCTCTCTCAAATCGTGTGTTCTTGTACAGGTAATCTTCCACATCATTCTGATTATAGAAGTGATAACAAACAATCTCTCCGTCCTTACGAACTACAAGATAGCCACCATTAGCATCATACCGTCCAGTCCATTCCTTACCAGGTACCATACCAAGAGCTGCACTTAGAAGCAGTACTTTCATCTTGTGAGCATAGAATTCTTCTACATTCTTGCCTTTGTAATCAAAAGGATTCTTCTTTGCAACGTCTGCTACGCAGTAATCTATCGAAGAATCGGATCCTTTGCTATCAACCAACAGACAATCTGCAATAAATTGTGGCATACAGATGTCTAAGAACTGAAGGTTGTTTCTGAAAACGGGATTGTCTGTATCACTATACTCCAAGGAGCATCCCTTTTCAAACAAAGCAGCCAAACGTTCCAAATGGCTCTTGATTGCATTAATTGCATCAATATCTTCATCACTCAACATCGTTCCGTCCACCTTATATGTAATATTGGTGGTGGCCCCCGCATTGAGTAACGTAGAAGCACTTCCAAGTTGTGACTTAATGCTGAAGCCTAACAATGGAGTCATGTTTGTTCGAAGATCATGTATCACAATATGAATGTCCGCTTTGTCTGTTGAAGGTGCTTTCAGCTTTGAACAACCTATCTCGCCCATGAATTTTTCTGCTTCTGGAATCTCAAATGCACTTTTCTTCGCAGCCTTGATTTCAGATAACAACTTAGTTGATTCTTCAACAAACTTATCCATGGAAATTCGAGCATACTCATTGCCATCTTCATCAATTACAACAATGTTTTGCTCGGTATTTGGTTTGTACTCGTATCGTTTACTCTCTTCTCGAATAATGTTCAGAATTGGGTAATACAATTCCAGCTTATTCATGTCGGCATCGCCAGCATGGACTTTGCCATCACCTAATAGTTTAAAAAGAGTATATATCTCACTCCATTCGCCTTTATTTCCTGTTAATGCCATTTTTTATTTAATAATATTACCAGTTACAGCAGGCTTGCTCTCTGCTTCTTCAAAAGTTACGTTTTTCAAGTCTGCAATTAAATCGTCAATTTGTGAAGTAGTGCAGTCTATAACTGCATCTAACCCAATGATATCACCTTTCTTTATCTTTTCATTTGCCGACGCAGCTTCTTCTGGAGAAATTGTCAACAAATAGCATTTTGAACGTCTATGAACATATTTCAGAGCTACTGCCTCCAAATCTGCTTGCTTATATCTTTCACGAAGGCTCGTCTTTAATGAAAGGCTTACTGGTTGTGACTGATTGTATAAAATAGCATCATATACAATGTTGGGTACATAAGTTACTTTCGCTTGGGTATAAAATGGTTTAATCCCTTCTCTATAAAGCAGGGTATATATTATCATTTCAAATACATTGCCATTTACACTTGGGGTACTTTGGGGATGTGCCACTTTAAACGATTCCCAGTATTTCTTTATGTAATCTTTTGGAGAATCATAAACAACATCAAGAAACGTCTCTCCAGAAAGCAAATTTTCAAAAATGGTCACAGTTTTGGTTTTACTTTTGCTTATGCCACAGTCTTTTAATACTCCCATAGTTTCAATATCTTTTTGTCGTTTAACGTCTTTAGCAACTGCTTTGCAGTAGCTTGTATTGCTGGCACAGCTACGCTGTTACCGAATTGCTTATATGCCGACGCATCAGCTACAACAATTCTGAAATTGTCGGGATAGCCCTGCAAACGCGCCCACTCACGAGGAGTCATCTTGCGCCAGCCTTGGCGGTTTACTTCACCTTTAATTCTTGTGGTAGGTGTGAGGTCTGTTTGACGAAAATCGATAACGAGGTTACTCTCTCTTCCCATACCACCTACAACAATAGCGTGAGCTATGCCATCGTCTGGAATTATGTCATAGCCAAATCCGTTTCCTTTTGCCTCATGACGAGCTTTATGTCTTTTGAGGGTTTCGATGTATGTAGTTGAAAGATAATATTTGGCTGGCACTGGATTCTCTTCTCTTACATCAATCCATTTCTTAGTCACTTCCTTTTGCTCAGGATAAGAAAAGTCATCTTTCTTTATACCCAAATCCTTTCTAAAACCAACTATGTATATTCTTTCTCTGTGCTGTGGAACTCCAAAGAACATTGCATTAACAATCTGTGGATCAGGTACGACATATCCAACTTCTTCCAATGTGTTGAGAATAGTTTTAAATGTTCTACCCTTATCATGAATAACAAGTCCTTTTACATTTTCAAGGAAGAATGCCTTCGGCTGATAACGGCGCAATATCTCAGCAACATCAAAGAACAAAGTTCCTCTTGTCTCCTCAAAACCAAGTCTCTTCCCTGCGAGGGAAAAAGCCTGACATGGAAAACCGGCACATAGAATATCAAAATCTTTGGGTATTTTATTCTTAGTGCTTTCTTTGGTAATGTCACCAAACGGCACGTCACCATAGTTTGCATAATAGGTTTTCTTTGCCTGTTCATCCCATTCGGAAGAGAATACACATTCTCCTCCAAGATTCTGGAATGCCATTCTAAATCCACCTATACCAGCAAACAAGTCTATAAACTTGAATTTTGGATTTTGGGGTGCCTGGAATGGTGCTGCGAATAAATCTTGAAACAGATATGTTTGGTAGCCAATTGCGGAGTCAGCAACTCCTTCAAAATCCTTAGGCTTATGAAGTCTTTCGCCCTTTACAAACTCGTACCACAGATTTAAAATGTCTTCAGCCTGCCTCTCGTATGGCATCTTGACATCTGCATTGCGCAACTGCAAGTAATGGGTAATCAAGGCTGCTTGATCTACAAAAGGTATTATCTTACCATCCTCGTCAATTGTTTCTTTACCAAACACTTGAATCTTGTCTGCTCTTTTCTTGCAAAAATCAAACAGTGAAAACTGCTTCTTTGTTGTTGTATTTATCATTTCTTTTAATCTACTTTTGTGGAACACATATTAATTCTGTCACTTCAACTTTCAAAAGTTGAGAAATTTGTATAAGTGTTTCCAATGGTGGCTGTGATGTATTAGTACACCATTTGGAGACAGTTGAAGGGTTTACATCCAACTGTTCTGCAAGCCACTTGCTTGTTTTTTTCTTCTCGACAAGCACGATTTTTAATCTATTTACATCTTCCATGATTCTCACTTTAGACCGCAAAGTTAGTGATTAATTATCATTATATTGCCTTTATGTAAATTTTTAACTTAGATTATGTATGGCTATCTCACATATTATACATATCTTTGCTGTATTAAAAACTAAATTTACAATGAAAGAGCCAAAATACCTATCAATACTTCACAACTCATCAAGCAAAAATGCAATGTGGGCGTGCAAGATGATACCAGTACTCATACATTGGGCTACGGTAAGCAAATCACCGCACACGTATAGCGAACTATCAAAGGAGGTGGGGCATCACACAGACCAGATAGGCAGAGTGTTGGGGTTGATTGATGATGTGTTTAAAGCATTGAAGAAAGCATGTCCTGAATTTAAGGATATGCCGACACTAAATTGCCTTGTTATAAACAAAACGACCAAACTACCAAGCAATGGTTTCGATTA
Source organism: Leyella stercorea DSM 18206 (assembly GCF_000235885.1). Taxonomy (GTDB): domain Bacteria; phylum Bacteroidota; class Bacteroidia; order Bacteroidales; family Bacteroidaceae; genus Prevotella; species Prevotella stercorea. Next base: position 46,925 of record NZ_JH379449.1, on the reverse strand, counting down.
TGTAAGCCACGATTACAGCTCACTCACAGACGAACAGAAAAATGACCAAATGAAACGTCTCAACAGTGAAGCTTATTACTATGACAGATGGCAAGATGTTCTCGATGAACTTAAACTCACACCATACAATGGTTCTGACAACAAAGTATATGAGAACACAATCCGAAAAGGTACATACTCTAAGCATGGTTCCGAAGGCATCAAACATAAGGCACTTAAAGAGTACATCTACGACCATCCCGAATGTATTGGCATTAAGAATGTTAAGCATAAGGAAATGGAGCATATACTTTTGTCTGGCGACCGCCTTGATGTTTACTTCATACTTAAAGATGACACGCAGATTGCAGTAGAGGTCAAGTCCTCTATATCTGATAATGCAGACATTTTACGAGGTGTGTATCAATGCGTTAAATACAATGCCATACTAAATGCCGAACAAAGCGTAAAAGGTATGCATTGCCCAATAAAAGCATTATTGGTGTTAGAGGGCAAAATGCCTATGTCAATTGCTTCGGATGCGATAGCATTACATATAAATTTCAAAGAAAATATAAAACTGATATAATATAAAAGATGAAACGATTATTTATTTTATCATTTTTGTTTATTTGCGCAATCAATCTGTTTGCACAAAAAATATCTGTGGACAGGATAGAATCAGATGGAAGACATCAGATAATGACTTCCTCTAAAAGTTATTCTGTTCAAGGAACAAATTATAGCTTTTGTATGAAAGTATACGAGTCTTCAGAATATAAAGACTGGTTGTTACTTATTTCTTCATATAGCTATATTTCAAAGGCTTCGGAATTACTGATTAAACTTGGTAATGATGAAGTTCTTTATTTACCTGTGAATAATGTAAATGTTGGTAAAGTTACACAGCCAGGATATGGATACACTATAGGTAATATAACCAGTATGATTCCATCTGTAGATGTTGATTATTATTCTTCAGTGTACGAATTGACTTCTGAAAATATAAACAAAATAGATTCATTGGGTATAAAGAAAATTCGTTTGTCAAATGGAACAAGTTATAAGGATAAAACATTTGAGTATAATTCATTGGGAAAATTCCTTAGAAAATGTTATAAAAACATTTTAAAGCGATTAGAAAACCCTTTAAAGAAAAAGGGATTATTCGATGACTTTTAATAGGTGCGGATTTTATGAGAATTGAGTCTCTAAATTTAAAATGCTAAATGTATTATATTCACGTGATAAAGTAAATTTACGAAAATTTAAAGATTTTAATCATGGTATATTTCATTTATACAGGAGAAGAATGCGTCTTAAAATGGAAAGAATGTAAAAGTCTATATCAATACTCAATCTTTCATCTATCTACTCTTTTACGCAGGAGTCTGCTTTTATAAGTGGCTTTACAAGAAAAACGAAAATAATATTTCACACTAATAATAAATTTTTAAAAATAACAATATGGGTATTATTTCTAAAGCTCTATTAAAACTAAGAAAAACCCCAAAGGGGGTCTATTCTACAGTAAAAAAAATGGCATCAGAAGAAATTGATTTTGCTCTTGTTGAAGATAAAAACAAAGCCAAAGATACAATTGAGAAAGAACTTTTATTGTCAGCCTTTGTATTGGATTTTAATCCTAACAAAGACATGAGAAGTAATTTCATTCTTGATTACATTAAAGAAATTGAGGACAATTTCCTTTCATATAACTCTTCTAAAGACATTTTATATTATTGTGTAAACAGTGGTTGTGGAGTTTGTTTTGACTCAAAAGATGTAGACAAAGAAGCAAAAGAAACCTTGCATGATTATATTATAGCGAGATTGATTCTTTATAGGAAAATTATTAATGATTTGCATAGCGGAAACAGTACCCGCTTTGATTGTCTTTACTATGCAATATATCACTGTTCATTTAGTGTATACAGGTACTCTATGGATAAAGACATTGATTTTCTGAAAGAAGATATTATATATTCTAATCATAAAATTGGGGAAATATATAGAAAATACAAGGAAATCTTACATATGTTAGATATAAAATACTACAACATAGTTAAGGTGCCTAAAGATACATGGATGATAAATGATTCTGAAGGAGTTTGGTTTAATACAGAAGGAGAATTGCCATACTTAAAGATAAACCCAGGAGATTCATTCAAATCATTCGATAGAATTAATGGGGTTGGTGTTTTGGAGTGCCGCGATTGTGGCTATAAACAAGAGATTGTAGCCTTCATGCATGGTGCTTTTGACGCAACTATCGGTAGACAGTGTCCTCAATGTGGTACATTTTGCACAGAGGAAAATCATAGTGAGGAATTTCATCGTTTTGGAACTGCTAAAGAAGATGTTGTTTGCCCAAATTGTGGATATACAATAAAGAAAAAAGAAGAAAGTATCTTTAAAGGATCATCGAATCCGTTGTTCTGCCCAAAGTGTAAAGGCATTAATTTGTTATTTAAGACAAAAATGGAAACATAAATCTGTCTTTTTCCCACCGCCCATTCGCTCATATCTTTGCCCTAAAAAAGCAAGATATGAGCGATTTTTCATTTATTCCACCAACATCCGTTGTCACCATCCCCGATACCCACGCCTCCGCAGCCTTCACCTCCAAGACATCTGAAGTCTTCAAGGAGGAGCACAACATCGCACCAATCATCATCAACGACAAGATGAAGTAGATCCCGTGGGGTGGTGACAATCAGATGCCGTACAACATCATTGATATCATCGAGTCCGACGAGACAATGAGCACTTGCCAGATGTTCAATGCTGAAGTCTGCTATGGCAGTGGACTTGTCTATGACACAGAGCTTGCCACCGCACAAGTGCAAGCGCAAGTGGATGACTTTATGCTGGACAACGACCTCGCAAGTTACTTCCTCGGTGTGTGTCAGGACTTCAAGCTCTTCGGGTTTTGCGTCAGCGTAATCATCCTCAATGAGGATGCCAGTCGCATTGT
>NZ_JH379449.1:43409-43959 GCF_000235885.1 Leyella stercorea DSM 18206 | reverse complement strand
ATGAGGATGCCAGTCGCATTGTCCGCATCGTGTGCAAACAGGCGTGCTATAGTACCACATCGAGATTGCAAACTCCTTCTAGAACAATATCTTCAAAGTCGAGGGCATAACAGACCGTGTCAAGCAGCAGGAGCGTGTCAACGAGGAGAAGGACAACATCATCAACTTCCTTACCGGCATGGAAAATAGTGGCAAAGTACTCTTCTCCACGTTCTATGTTTCACCTAACGGCGAGGAGCAGCATGACGTGGTAATCAACAAAATCGAGACGGATAAGGAGGGTGGCGACTGGGCGACGGACATTGTCGAAGCCATCAACATGATGTGCTTTACCATGCGTGTCCACTCCAACCTCGTCGGCTCGGTGCCAGGCAAGTCGCAGACCAACAACTCAGGCAGCGACAAGCGAGAGCTTTACACCATCGCCCAGGCTTTACAGAAGCCTTACCACGACCTCCTCTTCTCCGTTCACCGACTGATCATCCGTTTCAACAAGTGGACAGCGGTCAAGCCGGACAGCCCATTCATCCAGCTCACCACGCTCGATGAG
>NZ_JH379449.1:42747-43379 GCF_000235885.1 Leyella stercorea DSM 18206 | reverse complement strand
GACACCGCTCAATACAAGCGGATGTATCAGCGTATCTCTGCCATCGAGTTCTCTATACTCCGCACAGGTGAATATCCGATACCAAGCATCATCGACATCGTGAACAGCATACATTTAGCAAAGGGCAACGTATTCGCTGAATGGAAACAGTCTGACACCGCCAAACTCTTTGAAGACCATGGTTATAAAAATAAAAAGGAGTCAAGTGGTGATGTGACCCCGAAAAGTTGCATTTTTATGTAATATTCAAAGAAGTTGTGCGTTTTATAATAAAAGCCATAAAATATATAACAAATGAAAAAAAGACTATTTGCAACCATGTTGCTTTTTACTTGCATCTTATCATTAACTTCATGCAGCAAAGACGATGGTGATTGGGATGCCATGAAATGGGAAAAGAACAATTATGAAGAAGCACTAACACCAAGTTTTGGCAAGGCTATTGGCGTGCCAAAACTTGGCGGTACATATACTTTCAAATGCAAGAATTACAAGAATTTTTGGATTGAATACGTTAATGAACAGGTGCGTGATAAAACCATTAAATACGTTCCTGCGTATGATGACAAACTTTATTCCGAAGTTAAAGGCAGCTATACGTCTTCAAAGGTGGAAGGAAATACGCTCACTGT
>NZ_JH379449.1:16425-42737 GCF_000235885.1 Leyella stercorea DSM 18206 | reverse complement strand
ACGAAACACAGGATGGACGTTATGTTCGTGTAGAAGTTTCTGCAGGTGATATTTTTGATAAAATCATATTTGTGCAGAAACCAGAATAAACAACTTGTCTTTTCTCACCATACAAATGCTTCCGTACTTTCGCAGTATGGAAGCATTTTTCAATTTATCCCTACCCAACTCGTGGGCGGACTTGTCCGACCCGCAACTCCTCTTCCTTCTTCTGCATGACCTCCTCGCCATAGAAGTGAAGATTGAAATTGTCCATGGTCATTTCCTCGTCAAGGACATCCATAGCCGTTACAATCTTCTTACACTTGCGGAGCAGCTGCGTCACCTCTTCTGATGCAGCCAATGCTTCTTGTACCGCAAGCTCTCAAAATGTGTAACGCACATTTTGCGTAACGTGTAACGCAATGTGTAACGCATTTTGGCTCATCGTGTCACATTATGTCCTCTTCTGTACTCTTAGCGGAATTCCACCGTGATGTTAGACAATAATGTTAACCTCTAAATAACCTAATATAGAAAATAGATTTTCTACTGAAAATCAGCCTATTATACACGAAAAGAGGACTTTACGTTATGTAAAAGTCCTCTTTCTTTCAATTTGAATTTTCGTTCCTTGGTGATCCGCATGGGGTCACAAAGTGATTCCGTTGGAATCCAAGTGATCCGCTTGGAATTCAAATTCTAACGCCGTTGTAATCCCATGTAAGTCACATCATTACAGGGCTTTAGAAGGAAATTTTTATCTTCTACAAAACAAACGTCAAAGTAGTTTTTTTCAAAGTGTCACACAAGTGTCACACATTTTACTTACATACGTGCCTACATACATACTGAAAGCAGACAGACGTTTAGATTTTGAACTATTATTTTAAAGAACTCTTTTTATTGCTTTACTATCGACAAGTATCATTATGTCGCATAGAAAGTGTTAAATAGTAGGTATGTAGGTACAAATAAATTACATTTTGCAAATCAATCTTTCTTTTTCCTTATAATTTTGCCGAAGAAAGTTCGACAAGTGTTAAGGCAGACTGCAAAATTCGGGTGGTGTTCTATTCGTAGAATATCCTCTATATAACAATGCAAAGATACGAAAAAAGTGCGATATTACCAATGTTTTTCACGCTTTTAACCTTTACTTTGATATAGGTCTAACCCGACATGGAATACACTACAGAAGGACTTATTGTAAAACAACAAATAAGTTATCTATGAAAATTGAAAGAGTAACAAATATCACTGAATGGATAAATGCCATCAACCCCGGAGAGGTGAAGTCTGCCTACCTCCCTTGCGACAAGGTGCAGTCGTTGAACTGCCTTGCTTCACGTCACAATCAAGGCAGAGGCAAGCAGAGAGGCAAGTTCGTACACTATCATTATTGTTCCGACTTAGAGGTTGCGACAATAATTTGTGAAACAAGAGAAGATTATCTAACAAATAAAGAAAATGGAGAAGAGAACAGTTGGAAGACCCAAATCCCCAAGGATTTCAGATGATGACCTGAAGAAGATTGTCATTGACCAGGAAGAGACGGTCATGAGTGTCGCTGCACTGGCTAAAGAGCTCGGCATATCGACACAAGCAGTAAGAAAACGGATTGAGCGCAAACTAATCCCTGCTCATAAAAAGGGACGTTTATGGTATATTCTAAAAAGCGAATACATAAACGCTATAAGAGCATTGTAGAATCATCCTCAATATAACTGTTAAGTCCCTATATCCAATGTCGGGAGATAGTGGATATAGGGCATTTTCCACTCAACACCACATTATGATACGACAAGAAACCATCGACACCATCTTAGAGCGCACAGACATCGTGGCGCTCATCGGCGAACACGTCCACCTACGGAAGTGTGGCTCGCGCTATGTCGGCTGCTGTCCGTTCCACAACGAGAAGACGCCTTCTTTCTATGTTTCTCCACAGACCGGCAGATTCAAGTGCTTCGGCTGTGGCGAAGGTGGCGATGCCATCCATTTTATAGAAAAGGTGGAGAACAAGACGTTCATTGAAGCCGTCAAGACGTTGGCACAAAGGGCTAACGTGGAGATTGAGCAGGAGCAGGAATCAGCGGAGGCAAAGCAGAAGCGACTGCATAAGGAAGCGTTGTGGATTGCCAACAAGCAGGTCGCCGACTTTTACCGCAAGCAGTTCCTTCAGTCGAAGGAGGCACAGGCGTATGCCTACAGACGTTGGGGAAAGGACTACTGCACTCTCAAAGAGATTGGATATGCACCAGCTGATGGGCACGCCCTGCAGCAGCTTCCAGTAAAGGCGGACTTTCTGAAGGAGTTGGGACTTCTCAATCGTGGTGGCTATGACTTCTACCAGAATCGTATCGTCATACAGATACATGACCGTTTCGGGCATGTAATTGGCTTCACCGCTCGCTGCATGGATGAGCAGCAGCCCAAATACCTGAACAGCTCGGACTCGCTCATCTTCCACAAATCTACGGTACTCTTCGGCATCGAGGATGCTTGGAAGACGGCAGCGAAGCAGGATAAGATGTTTCTCGTCGAGGGGGCACCGGATTGTATGCGTCTTCAGTCTATCGGCATATACAACACGGTGGCTGCGCTCGGATCGGCGTGGAACGAAACGCATTTCTCTACCATCAAGCGCATAGCAAGCAAGGTGTGTTTCCTTCCGGATGCTGACCCACCCAAGAACGGAGAACCCTATGGCCATGGCATACAAGTCGTCATGGAGGCAGGAACACTGGCTATGGAAAATGGTCTATCTGTCAGCATCAAGGAAATCCCGGATACGGACGACAACAAGAAGCAGGATCCGGACACGTTCTTCAAAAACACCAATATCTTCAACGCCACGGAGGAGACGGACTTCATTCTTTGGATGGCTGACAAACTGTTTCCGCAGACGAACACCACGGAGGAGCAGCGCCTGACCATCAAGAATATTGCTTATCTACTGTCGCTGATTGACGATGAGACGGGCGTGTCTATGTATATCGGCAAGCTCACGAAATATTACCAGGGCAGACGGTTGTGGCTCCAGGCGGTGGATAAGGAGCGAAAGCTGCGTGAGGAGCAGGACAAGAAACATAAGGAGCAGGATGAGGACGACCTAAACCACAAATACGGCTTTTATATCGATCACGGCTGCTATATGTCCATAACGGAGAAAGGCAGTGTCTACGAGTGGTCGAACTTCACGATGGTTCCGCTGTTCCACATAAAAGATACAACAAATCCGAAACGTCTATATAAAATAAAGAATGCGATGAAACATGAGGAAATTTTGGAACTGAAGCAGGAGGATCTTATCGCTCTCGCTAAGTTTAAGCAGAAAATCGAGGGCTTGGGCAACTTCATTTGGAAGGGTACTGAGAAGGAACTGACGAAGCTCAAATCATATCTATACGAGAAGACGGAGACGGCAACGGAAATTACTCAAATGGGATGGCAACGTGCCGGATTCTACGCTTTTGGCAACGGTGTTTTCCACGACTGCCATTTCATCCCGGCTGATGAATTTGGCATAGTAAGGCTGAAGGATAAGGGCAACTTCTATCTGCCATCCAGTTCGTCCATATACAAGAACGACCCGAAGCTGTTTACTTTTGAGAAGCAGTTTGTGCATCTCAATCTTTCTTCGGTCACGCTGAAGGAGTTTACAGAGCAGCTGTTTAAGGTGTATGGGGACAACGGACGTGTGGGCTTCTGTTTCTATCTCGCCACGCTCTTCCGCGACGTGGTGACTTCTACTTCTGCCAACCACTGGTTCCCTATCCTCAATCTGTTCGGTCCGAAAGGTAGTGGCAAGTCGGAGCTTGGCCACACGCTGCTTTCGCTGTTCACTATCAGCTACACGGCACCGAATATCCAAAACTCTACACCATCGGCTCTGAACGACACGGTGGCGCAGTCGGCTAATGCCTTGGCGCATATTGACGAGTACAAGAACGATATCGACCCGAAGATGATTGAGTTCCTGAAGGGTCTGTGGGACGGCACCGGTCGCACTCGCATGAATATGGATCTTGACAAGAAGAAGGAGACGACTGCCGTTGATTCCGGCATCATCCTCTCTGGTCAGGAGATGCCGACATCGGATATCGCTCTCTTTACCCGACTCGTCTTCCTGCAGTTCCCTCGAAGTGAGTTCTCGGACAAGGAGAAGCAGAATTATAAGGTGCTGCTTGAAATGCGCTCGCTGGGACTGACGCACCTGACGCTCGAAATTCTCAAACAGCGCAAACACTTTGAACAGGCGTGGTCTACGGCGTTCCATGATACGCAGAATATCGTCGGCAACGCTCTCGGTGGCGAGAAAGGTGAGGACCGTATCATGAACAACTGGTGTGTGCCGTTGGCTGCGCTTCGGGTGCTCCAAAAGATCATCCCTACGCTGACTTTCGACGAGATGCTGCAAGTCACCATCGAGGGGATAAAGAAGCAGAATGGTGAGTGCAAGACTAACGGTGAGCTGGGCAACTTCTGGAACGTGGTTCAGTATCTTGCAAGCGACGGCGAACTGATTGAGGGTGGCGACTTCTTTATCCGCTATTGCAGCAAATTCAAGACGGACATCATCAATGCCACTTGGCAGACTGAACGACCGGTGCTCTTCCTTCAGAAGACTCGTATCTTCAACCTCTACCGCAAGGAGGGACGACAGGCTAACGAGAAGGTGCTGCCTACGGATGCGTTGAAATACTATCTTCAGAACAGCCGTGCCTACCTGGGCGAAAAGGTGGCGCGATTTGATGTGTATAAGAAGGGCATCATCCAGTACGACCATACCAGGGCTGCTATGGGTAGCACGCCTCCTAAACTTACTATGACACAACGTACCTACTGCTTTGACTATGACTTGCTTTGCGAGACGTTTGGTATCAGCCTGTGGACTACGCCTGACCAATCCGACAGCGACGAGCCATTTTAAGGGCTTTTTACTTTTTTACCTTTTTACTCTTATAAGCGGTAGCTTACTACGAATATATTTCTTTTCAATAGGTATCATAATCAGGTGGACTGCCGGGGCGATTGCATCGTCTCGGCGGTTTTTATTTTGCGGAAGACATGACCATCCTCTGCAATGTACTCCGTTTTTTTCAGAGGTTTTGCACACGATTTGTAATCTACCTACATACATATTGGTAGTCTATCATACGCTTCAAAAAGCATAAAGTGGTAGTCATTGACTATATATATGGTGAAATCCTCATTTTTTTGCCCTCATTCATTTTTCAGAAGAGAAATGCTGTAATTGTTGTAACTTAATGTAACTTTCTGTATGTCATTTATTTAGGCAGGCTATTATCTTGTAATTTCTTATAACTTCTTGTAACATTTCATTATGCTTTCTAAATACCAAGAGGGAAATAGGTACAGAACATCCTTATTTTTAGTTGTAGTCCGGCTTCTCCTCATCTGCTACTGCTTGCTTTTTCCATGCGGTATCGTAAGTGTCACCGTGCTTCAAGAGAACGTGTCTGGCACTCGTGAGTCTTTCGGCATTGTTCTTTTTTGATGTATGTGTCACATGGTAGGCTTTGCCCTACGATAATCAAATGAAAGAGGTATTGCTGACTCTTTTTTATTGCTCCGCTCTTGTGGACATAGGTGATGGATTTCTACTGCATAACATTCAAATTGTCAGACATGCAGCCCTGGTTTCGTTCATGGGATTTTTCCGCGTGCAAAGTTAGCGCAAGCGACATTCTGCAAGGGCACGGCGCTGCCTTAGCTCGAATATTTTTTCAAGATTTTGGGGTACGGTGGCTCCTGGTCCAAATTCTCGTTCCGCCAAAGGTGAAAAAATATTCGGCTGTCTCTTGCCTTAAATGTCTTCTTCTTGCGCTGGGTAAGGCAGCGTAAAAAGTCCTCATATCGAGGGCTGCATCTAAAAGTCTAACAATTTAAATTTCTAAGTTATGCAAGAAATGGTTTTAACATCACCTAAGTCGGCTCACAAGAGCATGAAGGAGCAGTTTGAGAGTGTCAGCAGCTATATCGTTGATTATCTCTGGGATCAGCCTGCCATCTACTGTGGCACATACAAGAAGTACAATGAAGGCTCACTCTTCGGTGCCTGGCTCGATCTCCGCACGTTTGACTCTTACGAGGAGTTCATCGATGTATGCAAGCAGCTTCACGCTGACGAAGAGGATCCGGAGCTTATGTTTCAGGATTATCAGTGCTTCCCTGCTGAGTGGTATTCAGAAAGCTGTATGGATGAAGAAGTTTTCGACAAGATAATAGCTTTCATCCAAATGGATGATGACAAACAGAAAGCGTTTAAGGCTTATGTTTCCGCCACTGGCGATGACAGCATTTCGGATTTTGAAGATAGTTATGAGGGCGAATATGATTCGGAAGAGGATTTCGCCACACACATCGTCAATGAGTGCTATGATTTGGAGCGCATGATGGGCAATCTTTCATATTACTTCGATTACAAGGCGTTTGCAAGGGATTTGTTCATCTCGGACTACATCTTCGAGGATGGCTACGTCTTCCGCAGATAAAGGTGGAAGCCGGACGAGGCAATCGCCTCGCTCTGGCTGCCCACCTTTTTATAGCGTAACCGAAATTTATTCGAAGTAAGGAGTGTTTTATTTCAATGCTTCATCAAGTTTCTTGACTAATATCGCAGGGTCTTTGCGAATCTCTTTCATGCTGAGATCTTTGAGCACTTCCTTTATTTGTGGGAAGTTCTTGAAATATCTTTTCAGCATGGTCTTCTGACCAATTCCTCCAATGCTATTATCCTTCAAATAATAGGTTCTTGCAAAGTCCTCATTCTTGGCTTTGTAATAAAACATGATAGCCAATCTGTAAATACTTCCCGATTTCACATGGGTAGCTGTGTTTATATAGTGAATATAGGCAGAAATGTTTTTCCCCTCATAAACTGGCTGAAGGAATACCGGATTTTTGTAGAGTTTCGGATTCTCTTTATAAGACATGCTCATTCCCATTTGGGCAACCATCGGAATCCAGTTTTCCCATTCTCCAGCCTTCTTGTTATAGTATTTTATCTCTTTTACATCAGTAGATGCGAAGTCTGCCTTCTCACCATCAGTTTTTTTGATTCTGAACTCATGGTAATTGTCTACATTAAAGGAAAACTTCTTAATGTCACCTTTCACAAAGGTGCCGTTGTTCAAGGTTACTTCTGCATTCTGAGCTTGCGTCACTCCACACAATACAAGGGCAAGTAACATCAAAATCCATTTTTTCATACTCGTACATTTTTAAGTTCAACTTTATTTTGCAAATATACATCTACCCCCCCAAGCTAAAATCAACTTTTTTATCTACATACCTACCAAATAACAAACCTTAAACGTTTCCATCATTCCATACAGCCTACACAAAACTATAGTATCTTTGTGCTCGTAATCAATTTACAAGTATTATGAGCGACTATCACATCTATATCAAAATGCCTTCCTATCTGCGTCAGTGGTTCGTACATCGGCACAGTGGCACGGAACCAGTGCGTCTAAGAAACGGCAGCATCGAGTCAAAACTTATAAAGCTCGCTGTTGTCAAACCGCCTGTTTCTGCAGTTCCTACAAGGCAACGTGAGGATGAAGTCGCCATTTGTATTCCATATTCCAAAACTCGCGACCCTCGTATTTACAATCATATCACGGACACTGGTAAACGTGCGCTGCTGGAGAACGTGAAGAACTCGTTTGATGTCGACTGCTGGACGTTCCTGCATGACTTCGGCAGGATCGGCAAACAGCAGAAAGACCTCATTTATCTCTACATGGAGCAACGGGGCATAAAGGAGGACGGTACTTGCTGGGACTCCATCGCGAAAATATACCAACGCTTGCGGAAGAATTATCTTACTAACCAATGCAAGCGAAAAAACAGCACGATAAAAAACGGTAGCAATAACAAGGTTGAAACTGAAGAAATAGTAGAATAATATGCAACGTCTTCCCGGAATCATCAATATATATTATGTGCTTGCCTCGTCGCTCATGGCAAGCATCACACAGAAAGCGTTGGCGGATGCTCCTGTCGGAGTGTTCGCTGACACTTTCCTCATTCCGCATATCGGGGACGCAATTTGTGAAATGGAGACGCAGTTTGACAATAACGATACTTTGGAAAAGGTGAAACTCTCTTTCTCTACTACTTCGCAGCTGCCAGCTCATGAGCATCTTGCTTTCGTCATCCAGACGGTGGTTGGAAAGCAGTATCTCATCGGCACGGCTGACAAACCTTATCCTGTCATCAAGGTGGCGGACTCCACAGGCAAGGTGGATGGTGATTCGGCTGCTACGAAATACACCATATCATATACAAATAAAGTGGCACTTGTGCCATGCACGGCGTAATGAGCGCCTTTTTTCATGCCTTTTTGTAACATTTTGTATGCAGTTGAAACATTGCGCCAAAACTTAAAATGTTGATAATAAGCATTTTCGTTTCTTGTTTACAATGTTACAAAAGATACAGCCAAAATCGGTTGGGTTTTTGAAAAGGCTATTTTTTCTTCGTTCTGTTTTTGCGCCCCACCTTCTTCCAATAGATAATTCGCAGTTTGCGATAACTTCTGCGTGATTGCCCAAATAGTGCAAATAAAAATACTATTGCAACTAATGCAAAACGATAAAACCTGCGAATACAAAAATATCCGCCTATCAGAATTATCAATATGATTACAATGTCTCTCACCATAAGTTTATCGTTTTACATCGCAAAAATACAATTTTTTTGTCTTTCTCCAACATTATTATATAATATATCTTTGCCCTCAAACAATTTTTAACAATCATGGCAAAGACAAAATACAATCTCCATCTTAAAGGCTACGTCGGTGGTTGGGACTTCGATTCTGACTACGTCGATTTCGTCCTTAACAAGAACACCGACAAGGAGGTTGCTGTTCTCATCGACTCTCTCGGCGGACAGCTCAACACCGCTCTCTCTATATCATCTGCATTCAGGCGACACGGCAATGTTCACGTCCACTTTGTGGGCATGAACGCCAGTGCCGCCACCATCGCCTCAATGGGTGCAAAGCGTATCACCATGGATCACTCGGCTATGTATCTCGTGCATCAGTGCTCACAGTCGTTCTTCGAGTGGGGCAGCTTGAACGCTACGGATATGCAGAATCTCATCGACAATCTGGAAAAGCAGAAGTCTGACCTTAACAAGCTGGATGCCAACGTCGCAGAGATGTATGCCGGACGATGCAAGAAGAAATCTGCCGACTTGCTTGAACTCATGAAAATGGGTGGATGGCTGACGGCACAGGAGGCACTGGCTTGGGGATTCGTTGATGAACTCACGGAGTTTGATGATGAGTCGGCTCCAGTTCTTACGGAGGCTATTGCTGCGGACTTTACAGCTCACGGCATACCGCTTCCTAAGATGCTGACCGACACGAAGTCGGAAGACGTCACGGCGTTCAGACGATTCCTGCAGGCTTGTGCCTCTGTTTTCCACTCGCAAGAGAAACCAAATAAAATTGTTCCAACCATATCTTCTGAAGAAAAAATGAAAAAGACCTATTCTAACATTTGCAAGACTCTCGCTTGCGACTCGCTGGAAGCTAACGACGACAAGGTTACGCTTACCACGGCACAGCTCGACTCTATTGAGGCGGACATCACAGCGAAGTACAAGGAAATCACCAATCTCTCGGCTGACGTTGACCGTCTGACTAAGGCTAACAGCGATTTGGAGGAGAAACTGAAAAAGCTCCCTGCTGACACCACTAACACGGTTGTTGATGACAAGAAGGACGGTGGCACCAACACCGAAAAGTCTGACATCGAGAAGTTCTACGACACCACCAACTCCGCCCAGGCACTCTTTGACTCATTACCATAACAACTCAAAAATCATAATTCAAAACTCAAATTATGGCAGGAAAACTACAATTTACCCTACAAGAATACAAGGATGCTGCTCGAAAGTGGCGTTCTGACTTCCTTCGTCTGCCGATTATCGGCTGCGACGAGACTCTTAAGTTTATGACCGGTCGCCCTGGCATCCGCTACAAGGAGAGTGTGGGCACGCTCAACGCTTCGGCACAGTTCGCTCCTTACTCGCCAACTCGCTCGGAGGACGTGAACTTGCAGCTGGACTTCCGAACGCTTGAAACGTTCTTCGGTTCGGTGGTCGCGAAGTTCGAGCCTAACTCGGCTATCTCTACGCTCCTCGGCACTGGTGCCACTAAGGGCGACGGACAGAAGTCTGTGCCTACGGCTCGCGAGGTGCTTGGACTTATCGCCAAGTCGCTCTCCGAAAAGCTCAATGATGCTATCTGGAGCGGTGTGCGCAACGCAAGCGGTACTACCACCCAGGATCTTTTCGATGGCTTCGACACCATCACAAAGAAGGAGGTTACTTCCGGGGCTCTCGCTAAGGAGAACGGCAATTACCTCAAACTGACGGATGCCATCACCTCTGCCAACGCCGTTGATGTGGCTAAGGAAATCCTCTTCTCGCTCGACCCTCGTCTTCGCTCGCAGACTCTCTTCATGTACTGCTCGCAGGACTTCGTGGATAAGTATAACGAGGGTTATCTGCTCACACACAGCGGTATTCCGTATAACACGCAGTACAATCAGCCTACTGTCGAGGGTTCTAACGGCAAACTCATCTTCTGTCCGCTTGCTAACAAGACGGACTCGAAGTATATCCACATCTCACCAAAGATAAATATGCTTTATGGATATGACCAAATGGGCGACGTGGAATCTGTTGACGTTGAACGTTTCGATGCGTTCCTGCTCTCGTACATCGCCACCATGTTCTTCGGTGTACAGTTCGAGTCTATCGACAAGCGACGCCTGAAGGTCGTTGAACTGGCTGGCTTATAGTCTAACTCTTAACAATAGTAATTATGGCAGCATCTAATACAGACGTACAAAAATCTCTTGCATGGGCGATGGGCACACCGGAACTTCCTGGTGTGCGTCGCCGTGTGTATTATACATCCAAGAATGATATTCTTGTTTGGCCTAAACTTCCTCATAACGAGGTCGGACGTGTCACTTCTTCTGTCTATGACGGCTCCTTCACGTTGAAGGAAAACGCTGTATGGAAATACATCGACATCCTTCCTGAGAAGTCGCAGCTCACAAGTGAGGCACAGGGTGAACTGCCGTCACAGACGCAACTCAACAAACTCGTGGCGGTGCATCCATCGGTAAGCGAGGCGGCATCGGCTGCAGCTGCTTACCTCAATAACAACGACAACGTCTTCATCGTCGAGGACATGAAGGGCAAGCACCGTGTCGTGGGTTGTGACAAGTGGACTACCAAGACCACAGTCACGCAGGATCTCGGTCAGGGTGCCACTGGCACCACCGGCACCACTATCAACGTGGAGGCATCGGACGAGTGTCCGGCTCCGTTCTATACTGGCACCATCACCACTGAGGACGGCGACATTGATTGCGCAGTGTAACGGCGAGTAAAGTTATAATCATAGTTGACCATGGACAAGCGGACTCCGATAGACATGCAGGAATTCTTGAATGACATTTCCGTGCCGGACTTATCGGGTCCGCTTGAGCTGTCTTCAAAGGAGACTTCGCATGAACAGAAGGATATCTTCGCCATAGAGAAACGCAAGGCGTGGGATAAGTCGGTCGAAGCGCGATGCGACTTCACCCGACGCGTCCGGCTTACTCGACGGGCGGACACGTTCTTCATCTCTCTATGGCAGAAGTCGCTGTATGGCAGAACGCTGACGGATATCAAGGGCGACGACAGTATGGTGGCGTTCTTCGCTGATAGCATCTCGCCACTTATACGTGACATCCTCGGTGAGGAGCTGAACACGGGGGCGTGGTGTATCGTCACCACGCCCAAACGTCGCCATCTCGTCAAGAACTTCGCCACTCGCATCTGCGAAATGATTGCTTCCCAACTGAACATCCCGTTCTACGAGGATGTTGCTTTCTGCCATTCCAAGCAGCGTATCGGGGCGGTGTTCACTATGAACAATCTCCCCAAAGAGCCTAACTGCATCGTCTTCGACGACTTCGTTACTACTGGCTCTACGCTGAAGGCTATGCGCAATGTGCTTACAGAACATCACAAGAATTGTGTGTTATTTACTGGAATAAACAACAAATTGTGAGCAAACGAGAGCAGAGTCAAGCTTGCTTGAACTATGCCGAGTACAGCCACAATTCAACGAAGTTAAACTATAAAATATGAACAATCTGACTGACAAACTCCAGCAATGGCTCGACACGCCATCTGCTGAGCGTGACTGGAACGAGGGTGCTATCCTCCTTCTCCAACTCACCAATAACACCATAATGTATCGTAATCTCAGCATCAATCCCAAAGGCAAGGCTGAGTTCATCGAAGGCAAGCTCCGTGCCTTCCTCAAAGCTCACCGTGAGGTCGAAGCCCACGACGAGGTGAACATCATGCAGGAGCAAGTGGATGCTATCGTGGCAAGTCGAACAGAGTTTTCCAACAAAGACACGAACCCTGCTACGGACTTCAAGGCTGGCAAGCGTGCGGATCACGACTCGCTGCCTGAGGATATTCAGGCTCTCTATGTCGAGAACCTTGATATCACTCACCGTATGCGAGAACTCCATTTGCGCCTACGCTTGTTGTCGGACTCTACTAAGCAGGTGCCGGCTGCAGAACGCAAGCCCTTACTCGACGAGTTTATAAATCTCGATAAAAAGTTGCACGCAAATTGGGACACTTATGACCATTATGTGACAAAGGCAGAAAGTGCAGCAAATACCGAAACTAACGAAAGCGAAGAGGAGCAGCCTGAAGATGCCACTCCTTCCAAGCCGAAGTCCAAGTCTAAATCCAAGAAGTAGTGAAGCGCAACATCAACATAGATGACATCCTAAAACCACTCTCGGAATGTCCACACCAGGCGTATCTCTCCAATGCTCTTCAGGTGGCGGACGTCTTAGAGTGGATTTTGGGACAAGTCGGCAAAGCGGAGATTTGGCAGACTTCGTTCTCAATCTCCGAGGAGTTCCTGCGTAGGCTCTTCTTTATCGAGAAGTCCGGCAACATTTCTGCCTTTAATCTTGTTCTCGACCATAAGGCTACGAACAAAACGCTAAAACTTTGGGCATTCATCACCCAGACGATGAAGCGCACATATCTTGCCGACAACCATTCCAAAATCCTTCTCGTGCAAGCGGAGTCTGGTGAACTGATTAGTGTCGTCACCTCGCAGAATCTCACACGAGGCAACCGCCATGAGTCCACCTTCATCTCCACTTCGCCCGACATCTTCAACTCTCTTCATGTGTCCGTCATGGATCTTATAAAGAACCATTCCGTTCCGCTAACCGACCTTTTCCAACAGCGCATCAACGCTGCCGGTGCTAACAATTAAAATATGGTATATTCAGAAGAAACTTTAACACAGATTGAGCAGTATGCTTCAATCTACCTCAAAATCAGCGATATGGCTGTAATTCTCGGTGTTCCACCAGAAGATTTACGCCGTGACATTGCTGACCGCACAACAGCCGTTTCGCAGCGTTACCACCGTGGCAAGGCTGCTTCACGTGTCAAGCTATTGCATCAGGAGATGCAGCTCGCCTACGTCGGCTCTCCACTCGCTCTTGAAAACACCCGTAACAACCTCCTCGATATGGAGGATGATGAATAGCCATCACACCCACGGCTCAGACAGGCTTAGAAAGGCTTAGTTCGGCTTACCATCATAACGATAACACCAACAATCATGTCGCAATTAAACATCATAGAAATAGCAAAGCAAGACCTCTACACCGCAAAGGCAGAGTTGGAGGTGCGTTACCCCATTCCGCAAGTGGAGCACTTATTGCGGTTGCGCGACATGGTCACATGGTCTATCGCCAACCCTGACATGAAGGATCGTCAGTTTGTTGACGAGCTGCGCAGTCGCTATGGACTGTCGCAAGTCACGGCGTATGCTGACTTGAAAATCGTCAAGGCTCTGCTACCAAACCTATCGGAGTGTACGCGCGACTTCCACCGCTGGCGGTATAACGAGATGATTATGGAGACGTACCAGATGGCGAAGAAGCGTAAGGACACGAAGACGATGGAGAAAGCTGCTACTTCTTATGCGAAGTTCAACCGCATCGACATCGAGGACGAGCAATCTGTGCCGTACCACATGATTGTCGTCCAACCGTTCTTTCCGACTACAGACCCTCGTGTTGTGGGCATCACGCCGGTCCCGAACATCGACGACCGCATCCGAAAGCTCACCCAGGAACTTACCACTTCGCATCCGGACACAGAAAACATTGAATACGAACAAGCGGACCTTGTACTTGATGACATCTTTAAGCCTGAAGACAATGACGAACAAAGTTGATACTTCTCTATGGGACATCGAGGCGAAGCAACACTCTAAGCGTGTGTACTTCAACAAACCTCAGCTCCTTACGCAATACATCGGTGCGAAGACTACGGTCATCGTGGCTGGACGACGCACGGGCAAGACGGACTCCATCGCCTCGCCTTTCGTGCTGCGTAACATGCAGCGTATGCCTGGATCCACGGGTGGCATCGTTGTGCCTACGTTCAAGCATGGCTTGACCAATACGCTCCCCGGTCTGCTTGCTGCGTGGAAGCGTTGGGGTTATATCAATGGCGTGCATTATGTGGTAGGCAGAAAACCGCCGAAGTCGTTTTCTAAGCCTATCACCGAACCGGCTGACTATGAGCATGTAATCACGTTCTATAATGGCTCGGTGGCTATCATCATCAGTCAGGACCGCCCTGGCTCTTCCAACTCGCTCACGCTTTCATGGCTGCTCATTGACGAGGCGAAGTTCATTGATTACAACAAACTGAAGGACGAGACTCTGCCTGCCAATGGTGGCATACGCTCGTACTTCGGGCACCACAGCTTTAACCATAGCATGATGGTGCTTTCGGATATGCCGCAGACTACCAAGGGTTCTTGGTTCCTGCACTATGAGGATAAAATGGACACGGAACTGATTGACACAATCAAGGGCACAATCTACAAGATATGGCAGACGAAGGAGCGCATTGCACAGCTGAAAGAGCAGCGCAAGCCCATTCCAAGCTATCTGCCTAATTATCTCAAATGGCTCGACCAGTCGCTTAACAAGATGCGCTCGGTGGCGGTCTACTATAAGGAATACTCTACACTCGAAAACCTCCAGCTTCTCGGTGAAGAGTATATCCGGCAGATGAAGCGCGACCTCACGCCGAAGACCTTCCAGACGTCAATCCTCTGTCAGAAGATTGGCATCTCGCACGATGGCTTCTACTCGTCCATGCAGGAGTACCACAAGTATGATGCGTCGGATTTCGACTACCTCGACTCGCTCGGCTACGACCGCATCATCAAGGAGGCGCAGCAGGATCTTTACACTATCCACGCCAACAACCAGTTCTCTACGCTCAACAGCTCGCTCGACTGTCGCACGGACTCGGACATCGACCCTATGCAACCTCTCTGTATTGGTATGGACTACAATGCCAATATCAACTGGATTGTGTGCGGTCAGCCACGCAACAATAGATTGAACATCCTCAAATCCTTTTACGTCAAATTCGAGCGCAAAATCCCTGCGCTCGTTGCCGACTTCTGCACCTACTACGCTCCACATCCTAACAAGACGGTCATCTACTACTATGATGCCACTGCCCTCGGCTCTAACTATGCCGTGAACGACCAGGACTTCCACTGGGTGGTAGTACATGAGTTCGAGCGCCACGGATGGCAGGTCATTGACGTGTACCTCGGCAACCCAATGCGACATGATGAAAAGTATCTTCTCATCAACCAGGGTTTTGCCGGGAAGCAACGCCTGATGCCGTACTTCAACCGCCAGAACAACGATGACCTTATCCTCGCCATCCAGTCCGCAGGAGTAGAGCGAGGACGCAACGGCTTCCGCAAGAACAAAAGTATGGAGAAGCAGCCGGAGTCCGAAGAAGACCTTCTCGAACACCGTACCGACGGCACCGATGCCTTCGACACCCTCTACATCGGCTGCGAGAAGTTCCCACAGCACGATTTGTACCCAATTTGCGTGGGTGGAGTGAGATAATGCAATAAATCTAAGGAAATGTCGTTTTTATAGTAAAAACGTCATTTTGTAATTAAAATGTATATAGTATGGCTTGGCATGAAATTGTAAAATATAGTCCTCAAAATTATAATTCGGATGGTGTATATACAGCAGACGAATGGACAAGCAGATGTGATGTCGGGAAATGTTATGATGAAAAATCATTTACTCTTGAAGAGTATTTGAATGTAGAGCAACATTATATTGCGGTAGTAATTTCTGTTATGAAAGCGACAAACTGCAAATACATGACGATACAATATTTAGAAGCTGACAAGGAAGATATTGTCAGTGGAATTAAATCTTCAAAATTCTACGATATAGATTCACCATTACTAAATTCAATATCTCTGCTAAACGAAAAACGCAGAATTCATATTAACAAACTTCCTGATATAATGCGCTTGGCTTTACGAGAATATCTGTATGTCGAATTATGTAATAAAGAGCATAGATTACAAGTTGAATTTGGATATGACTATTATCTTAAGATTTCTTGCTTATTGGATAATGAAACATTAAACAACTTAGTTCAAAGAGAAAATCTATATTTAGACCCTCGATGAATAATTCAAAGCATTAAATTTTTCAATATGAAGTATATCATAACGTTTGCCATGTGTTTGTTCTTGATGTGCTCTTGTGACAATCATGATTTTGAACTATCTGAAAAAGAACAAGTTTTTTACATCAACCAAATGCTGCATTTTTCCATTGAGCCATGGGACAGCCTTAGCAAAGCATATTCTTATGACTTTTTCCTACGAAACCCGAAACCATGCAAGGAAGTTGACACCATTTATTTAGAAAGGAAGATTCCAAATAAATTTAAAGTAATTGAATCTTCTTCATACACACGAGAATATAATCGCGACCCTTCATTCATAAAATTATTGCCAAATACACAATATATAGTAGCACATACTGGAATGGGCGCCAGAGTAAAAATTTTCAAATATTATTATACTGACCCTTTTGGTAAATTACATGCTAATGATTCACTGAATGAACATATTAACGTGGACTCCATCCGAATCCACCTTAATAGATAAAGCATTTGTCTTGCGCCCAACCAACGTAGGACAATGGCTTTTCCTTTGTGGGCAGCAGCCATCGGCTTCATCTCCTGTTACGCTTCGCTTCATCTGCACCTTTTTTGGTGAAATCAACACGAATCAGAGGAAGATCTTCTCGAACACCGTACCGACGGCACCGATGCCTTCGAAACACTCTATATCGGCTGCGAGAAGTTTCCACAGCACGATTTATATCCAATTGCGATTGGTGGAGTAAGATAATTGCTCATTTTTGCAGAAAATAAGAAGAAACTCTGTATCTTTGTCGCAACAAAACCTACTTTATGGAACAACTATTATTCATCGTATTGGCAGTTGTCATCATTTTCGCTTTGTTGTATAAGTGGAAAAAGCGGACAGAGAAAAAGATGGGCAACGATTTGAACGCTCTCATTGAAGCTAATGACTGGCGGGGAGTGTGTCGTATTTTACGCAAGCAACTGATTGTTTGGGGACTTGTGCTTGTGTTGTGTATTGGATTATTGGTGGCTCGAATAATGGGTGGCGGACAATTCTATACACCTATAATTGTTTGTGCTTTCTTGGCATGGAGATTCTTCAAGTTGGTAAACCTTTACATGATTTCGTACAAGAACATGAAAGTAGTGGAGGTAGAGAGTGAAGACAATATACCGCCTTTGCCTTCCATTGAGTGGTTTCTTCAAGGTTGTAAAGTTACCCATGTAGATGTACCTTCGCCAGAGATTAAGCAGTTGTGGCTTGATGCTTACGAGAGAGGCAAGCAAGAAGGCTTTAGCCCGGTTCTGTTGGCTGTAGACAGTTGTTTTTTCGACTCACTTGATGACAGTTCTGAATGGTATGATGAAACCAAGCGTCAGGAGTGGCAATCTAAAATGTTGGCATCAAACTTAAACGATGGAGCTTCTATCCTGCATGAAAGAATGGAACAGGTAAAGGAAGAATACAGCGATGCAGAATGGAAGAATGATGTTGTTGGTACAGATGAGGATATTGAGCCTATCAATGATTTTGAAATTGAAGAAGGCACGGATCTCTATCTTGTTGAAGTTCCCGTGAAAGAACCATGGAAAGTATTTGCGTATGTTCCGTTTGGTGACTGGAATGAATGTCCGAAAGCTGAAGAACACATGGCAATAGCCAAATATTGGTATGAGAAACATGGTGCGTGTGCAGCATATATTTCAAATGATGTTGTTGAGTATTATCTGCCCAGTTCAGTGATGGGTGATACAATGCCTATTGCAGAGGAACATTTGGGATATAGTGCGGATATTTTACAAGGAAACAATCTTGCATCCCTTTCTTCTCAACTTAAAAAATCCACAATATGGTATTTCTGGTGGGATTGATTTATTGAAGCGGAACACTGCCTAATCACCCTTTCCTATACGCCTTTGTCTTGCGCCCAACGCAGGATGAAGGCTTTTCTTTTTTTTCAGCGGTATGCTCCGCCTTCAGCACCTCCTTCGCTTCGCTCTCCGCACCTTTGGCTTTTGCAATCTCTCAGGCGTGAGAGTCAATAACGAAAGGTAGCCAATCCCGATTTTCAAAGGAGTAAGGCGTGGCGCACCGCCTTTCCTGCACTTTGTGCATCTTTCCTATGCTGTTATCTTGGTAGCTTGTTCCACCGTCCCATGCAATGTCTGTGGACGAATTGGCTTTTATTTCGCCACCAAAATGACAAGTATTCATATTTGCCTTTTCTCATCCGTTCCACACTCTCATTAGTGAATGAACTCCGATACTGCTGATGTTCATTTTTGTAGCCACAAGCATATCCGCCTTTCTGCTTGTCTAAAAGATAGGTATCTGTCTGCCACGATTTCATCATGAAAGAAGTAGCCATCCCATCCTATGATGACAACAGAGATTGCGCAATTCATATCACCAGTCTTCTTCTTTTATTATTCCGGAGTAATATTCTGAAGTGGTGTTCTTTCGTACCAAATCATTTTATTTGTTCGACGTGAAGCACTTACCAAATGTAATGCTTATGATTTTTCCTTTGCAAAGTTAGCGCAAGCGGCATTCTGAAAGGGTCGCGCTCCACGCTTAGCCTAAGATTTTTTCAAAAGTTTTTGGGGCAGGTTTGCCTCATTCCAAAATCTTTCAAGCCCGAAGGATGAAATAATCTTGGCTATCCCTTGCATTTACAGGCCTTCTCCTTGCTGCTACTTGTATGCACGTAAAAATTACAAAAGCACTTCGGTGCTTCACTTTTAAGTCGAACAAATAAAATTTAAAGATTATGGTACACACCACTTTTAATTCAGAATATCACTTCGGTAAAAGAAGTTCAAGACAGGTTGAATTGTCAAGCAATCTCTATCAGGTTGTCATCAATGGAGAGGATGGCGAGTATATCGAATATGAAATCGAGGCTGACAGCCATTCTGAGGCAAGCGCCAAGGCGGAAGCACTCGCTGCAGACAGCTTTGTAGACATCAGCTATATCGAAGTCTATCTCATTCACTAATCAGATTGTTTCACTCTTAAAATAAGAAAGTTATGAATACTTCAAATGTCATTTTAGCAGCTAAAGCCAATTCCGGCAAGTCCACAAACAATGTATGGGTCGTTTACACAAGCGATAACAGCTCAGATAAGATGTATTGCACAAGTGCATACAAGGCTATGCGCCTCGCCTTCCTCCTCAAAAAGAGGTTGGGATTGAACATCTCTGATAATTGCCTCGCACGCCTCTCGCAAGAGATTGCAAAAGCCAAGGGAGCCACAGCTCCCATGGCGCAGGAGGTGCAGAAGCCGGAGCCAGCTCCAGTAGAGGAAAAGCCAAAGAAGAAAAGAGGGCGCAAGCCAAAGGCTGAAAAGGCTGCTTAGGCAGTCTTCCACTTCCGCCCGGCTCGAAGGAGTCGGGCTTTCTTCTGTCGCTGCTGCAAGATCGTAACAAGTCCGCACTTGCCTACACTCCATACTAAAGCCCTTTGTCCTTCGAGCCGTGCAGAGCAACGCTGCGGTTAGGTCTTTTCTTATACAGGCAAAGCCTGTTATCTTTGAAAACAAAAAGGTCATGCTGAAAATCAATTATAATCCTTCTCTCTACGTCTTCACTTGCAACATCCCATCGGAGATTGAAATATCTACTGATGCTGCTTCGGTATATGTCACTATCGCATGTGGTCCTGACACTATCTTTGAAACGACGCTTTACCCTTACAACAACATCGCCATGCTCTATGATGCTCGCTCCATCATCGAGGGGCACATGTTGGATAAGCAACGTGTCTTCGCCAACTTTGTCATCACGGCGGACACAAAGACTGAAGAGACGACCACACCGGAGCGCCATTTCATTTACTCTCGTCTGAGCCTCGCCACAAATGCCATGGGTTTCGTACAGCTGTTCTTCCTCACCACACGCTCAATGTTCACCATTCCACGCAATTCATTTCAGACTCTTTCGGCGTTTTACTTGCCTGATGTCACGCTGCAGGGCTACACCGAGTGCCTGGCTCTCTTCGATGGCGAGTCTACACCTCGCATGGTACGCATCGAGGATGCTAAAGTGGACACCAAGAACACCACCTTGATACGTGACATTATAAGTCCTATTGCTATAGAAACCCGCATCGGCAGCAAGTGCCGACTGCTTCAGTTCACCGTTCATCGTGGCTTTCTTGCCAAGACGTTCTATGTCACTGACCGCACGCCGAACCTCACGCTGCTCGTGCGCAATGAGTTCAACTGCGATGAATACATACACCTCACTTGCGTCACCAAGAGCAAGCTCAATCTCGACCGTTCCACTGCCACCTCGCTCGGTATCACCACCTTCTATGATGACAAGTCAGCCTACGAGTATGACGTGGAATCCTCGATGCTTACCTTCGAGGAAGCCAAGCACTTCTCTCAGCTCCTCCTTTCTCGCTATGTCAACATCGTTGAGATAGGTGGTGCCCTGGCACCCATCACCGTCACTGACATAAACAGTGAAATCTCCGATGCCGACAACGCCACGAACAGCATCAAGTTCAAGTACAAGTACAGTAGTCATCATTTCCCAATCACCATCGACTACGGCAACAACATCTTCGATGATCCTTTCTACCGCACCTTCGATTAATCCACATCGCTATGCAATCCATCCACATCACCACCCTCCGCAAAATACTCTCCAGTCCCGAACCCATCGACATCCGGCTATGGACTCGCAGCGGTGAAATCCAGTCCTGGCACCGCTGCATTTCCCTCAAATATGACTTCTACAAAGGCACAAGACGAATGAAGCTGCTGGACTCTAACGAAATCCGGCAGCTTCGAGATGTGTGCATATTTGAGGTGAATGGGATTGAGGTGTATATGTAGTGTGTCACAAAAAGTTGCTATTTTTTGTGACAAAATCAACATTTGTGTTTGCATGGCTGATATTGTATATTTGTGGTTTTATAGAATATGTATCGGGCATTTTTTAGTTAAACATTGCTACTTTTCTAAGCCTTTTCTTTGTTTTGTCACAAAAAGTTACTAATTTTGTGACAAAATTAAGGTTAGACATGGAAAGTATAGCTCATAAAATTGAAAACAGGATAAAGGGATTTGGTAGGGGAAAGATTTTCTTTGCCGATGACTTCCTTGATTTGGGCTCTTCTGATGCTATCCGACAGACTTTGCTTAGGCTTACAAAAAGCGGGGTAATTATTCGTGTGGCACAGGGCATTTACTGTTATCCCGAAATTGACGAAACTTTGGGATTGGGGGTGATTTATCCTACTGACATCCAAATTGCTGAAGCCTTGGCTGAACGCTCTCATTCCAAAATTGTCCCCACTGGCGACTATGCGCTGAATGTTCTTGGACTTTCTACACAGGTTCCGTTGAATAGTGTTTTCCTCACAAATGGAAAGTCGCGCAGAATATCAGTGTCAGGGAATAGATCTATCACATTTAAGAATACGGCTCCACGCAACTTGGCTTTTACGAACCGACTTGCCATGTTGGTTAATTCTGCTCTAAAGTCGATAAAGAACGTCAATGTTACTCCTAAACAGACGGATCATATTTACTACTTATTGAGACAGGAGAAGAAAGAAGATGTGCTTGTCGACTTGAAACTGATGCCTGTATGGATTAGAAAAATTGTACAAAACGCTTATGAATAAATTCTTTGAACTTTCGTTTGACGACCAACGACGTGTGCTTCAACAAGCATCTGCACGATGTGGGTTGCCTCCACAGGCTATAGAGAAGGACTTGTGGGTTTCTAATATTCTGCAAATCGTTTTCGACTTGCCTTTTGCTGATAAACTCATCTTCAAAGGTGGCACATCTTTGAGCAAGGTCTGGCATCTTATTGAGCGTTTCTCTGAAGACATTGATTTGGCTGTCGACCGCTCTTTGTTTGGGTTCGAGGGCGACTTGACGAAGAAGCAGATAAAGAAACTGCGCAAGGCTTCTTCGCTATTTGTCAAAGACACGTTTTGCCCGGCATTGCAGGAGGCTGTCGAGAAATATGGTTTGCAGGACTTTTGCAAAATCGAGTCTGAGCCAGACGGTGAGGGCGATAGCACATATCCAGAACCGAGAAAGATTTTCGTGAGGTATAAGAGTGCTTGGGCTGAGCCGTCTGAATACCTTTCGCCAATAGTGATGTTGGAGATTGGAGCAAGGTCTTTGCTGGAGCCAAACGAGCAAACACATATCAACAGTATGGTCGAGGGCGTGTTTCCTACCATACAGACAACAATTGTCGATAGCAAGGTGGCAACGGCTCTTGCAAGCAAGACTTTCCTTGAAAAGGTATTCCTCTTGCACGAGTTGTTTTCCGTAGAGGGACGTGGTGTCATTGCCGACCGCAAGTCAAGACATCTTTATGACCTCTCTCGTATGATGGACAAAGACTTTGCTTTGGCTGCCATAAAGGATGATGAACTGTGGGAATCCATTCGTCATCATCGCGAGATATTCACAAGCATTAGTGGTATGGACTACACCCCAGACATCCGTCGTCGCATCGTTCTCGTTCCTCGTGAGGATATATGCAGCGCATGGGAGGCTGACTATAAAAGTATGTGCTCTTCCATGATTTTCGGAGAGAAACCTTCTTTCATTGAACTCATTGAGAATATGAAAGTGCTTGAAGATAGATTCCACAGGTTTTGAAATGTGACAAGAAATGAAAAAATGCAATAATTCATGCAATATATTCAAAATCTACCGTTTGTTTTAAGTAGTACAATTAAACGTAAAATGAAAAAGACTTTAAACCTTTTATTCCTGCTACTTGGAGTTTTTGCTGTTTCAAGTTGCAGCAGCGATGATGACGAGAAAAAAGATTCCGTCAAGGAGATAACAATATATGTTTCTTCTGAAACGGGTGAAAGTTACGGATTTAACTCTACCCCAGAGGAATGTATGCTTGTAAAGTTTGATAATCCAAATGGCGAATGGGAACATCTTGGTCTATATTGTATCGAGGGTTTCACTTATGTAAAAGGGCATGAGTATGAATTGCGGGTAAAGATGACTACACTTGCCAATCCGCCCGCTGACGGCTATAGCCACAAATATTTGCTCGTCAAAATTGTTCAAGACAAACTCGTCAAAGAGACGGAAACTCCAACCGACAATAGTGTAAAGTCAGAAAGCGACATTGAGTATCAGGAGCTGTGCCCGTACAACAAATACGAGACAGAAGACAACTATATCGTAGATGGCGAAGGAAATATCTATAAAGGCAATGGAGGGCCAAAGCCTTCTTATGAACATAGCAGGATATACTTGGAAAATGTTCTGGATAAAGGCGATGACAACTGGGTCAAATTCAATAGCATCCCATATCAGGCGTATTGCTCATACGTCATTTCTCCGCTGACAGACGATATAAGGTTGGTGTACAATGAGGACGGCGGCCCGTTGTTTAAGAATGTAATACCGGAAAGCGAATTTGAGTATATTACAAAAAAGATGAACTCAGGCGAGAAACTGCAGTATTTTCTCATCTTGGCCAATGTATACAAAAAAGGACTCCAGAAATTGAAATTTACAATTACGAAACAATGAAACGCTGTTTGTACGAATAATGTGCCATAACAAATAAGTGATTATGAAAAAGCGTTTCCTCATACCAATCGCTTTTCTGATGGTTACGACATTATCTGCCCAGCCATTGGCTTCAAGCAGTTGTGCTGATGTCTGCCAAGAGGATGCACTTATAACTGTCGCAAGGAGTGTCGCCAATACCTTTGGTCCTGCATACGTTCCGTTTTTCAAAGGTGCTGAAATATCTGAAATGCGGATTTTCCAAAAGGACGACTATGGTGACAATCATCGCAAAATAAGAAAACAGTTTGGAAAAGCGTATTATGAAGTGGTTTTTACTTATGACAGCACGGCTGTCAGATTTGCATTTGACTATGCTGCCAAGGTCAGGATATGGAAAGATACTGGCGAACCATTGGATGTGATTTTTGGCAATGGCATGGGAAGAAACTTTCTCTTTAAAAGTTTCAGAAAACAAACAAGACAAAACAAAAAGAGAAAGAAAGCAACGGCACATTCGATAGAGCAAGTCCCTTTGCAAACAGAGAAGACACCTGAAAACATTTGGAAGATAAAAATCGAATGAAACTGCTGGATTAAGACAAATATCTACAGTTTTCAATGCGAATCCCTACTTACTGCCAAGCCATCTTTTCACATTCATTATGGCTCTGTTCTGTTCGCCTCCGGTGTGGTCTTTCACAATCTTTCTGCTATCTTCTTGCACAGCTTCATAAAGAACCAACAGATGAAAATTTGATGGCTCAATAAGTTGTTCCATGATAAGTGGTATTATCTGTTTCCCCATGGATTTCAAATAGTGGAACTCGGGTAACTTTGAATACGAATATGTATTTGAGCTCAAGAGCATTTCACGATTATGGGTTATTGCGTAATTCCATTTGTAAAGCAAAAAGGAGAAACATGTTTTTATGCTATCAGGGGCTTGTGCAGCCAGTTCCTTGACTTTGTGCTTTTCCTCCGTTGTCAATGTTGGCGTGTCAAATTTAGTAGATGTAGCCATCTCATTCATACTATGATCTAACAAGTTCGGACTCGTTATCAAAAACCATTGATTGCTTTCCCAATATTGATACTCTCCTTGTTTTTGTTCTTCGCCCTCAAAAGTTACCTTGGCTTCTCCATCAAGGAATGGAGTGGCATAAGAAAAAACAGGTGGTATTACGATAACGCCACAAGTGTCGGCAAACCCCACTTTGCCATTTTTCCCAATAATTCTAAACAAGCCATCACTAACGCAGTCTGGACCATTGTCTATCTTATATACCTCAAACAACTCCTTTCCATGGTTGTCTATACCGATGATTTTACCTTTTCTATTACCTACAAAACCGATGGACGTTATAGTGTCTGTAAACGCTATTGTGTATTTCTTGCTCTTCACTATTGTTTTCCCATCAGAGTTTTTGTAACAGATGTGTTTCTCATTATCGCATTTATAAATAGATTGTGCGTCTACTCTCTGAAAGTGTATCAGAAATAGAAGAATGAGGGTTGTAAAAAGAGCGATTGAGAGAATAGGTGATATTATCTTTTTCATTTTGTCTAAAATTATTAGTTAATCATATATTAAACCCAGATGGTTTAATGGAATAACGTTATTTTAGAACTTTTCGTATAAACCACGATTGATTTTCACGCATTAAAGATTAGCCTTTTAATATAAAAGCATATAATTCCTAAGGAATTAAGAATTAACATTGTCTTTTCCCCACCTCCCATTCGCTCATATCTTTGCCCTAAAAAACCAAGATATGAGCGATTTTTCATTTATTCCACCTACATCCGTTGCTCCAATCCCAGGCACTAACAAAGCAGCAGCCTTCACCTCCAAGACATCCGAAGTCTTCAAGGAGGAGCACAACATCGCACCAATCATCATCAACGACAAGATGAGGTACATCCCATGGGGAGGTGACAATCAGATGCCTTACAACATCATTGATCTCATCGAGTCTGACGAGACAATGAGCACTTGCCAGATGTTCAATGCCGAAGTCTGCTATGGCAGTGGACTTGTCTATGACACAGAGCTTGCCACCGCACAAGTGCAAGCGCAAGTGGATGACTTTATGCTGGACAACGACCTCGCAAGTTACTTCCTCGGTGTGTGCCAGGATTTCAAGCACTTCGGCTTTTGCGTCAGCGTGATCATCCTCAATGAGGATGCCAGTCGCATTGT
>NZ_JH379449.1:15558-16415 GCF_000235885.1 Leyella stercorea DSM 18206 | reverse complement strand
ATGAGGATGCCAGTCGCATTGTCCGCATCGTGCGCAAACAGGCGTGCTATGTCCGCTTTGCTCCTGCCGACAAGTCGGGCGTGATACCTTACATTCTCTATGCCAACTGGCGGAATACAGTCAGTCCGGAGGACATCGAGCGCATTGAACTTCTTAATCCGCATTCGCCATTCACCGACCTTCAGAACAGAGGGAAGAAAATCAAGAAGTTCGCTGTAGTAAGCCGTATTCCTACGCCCGACAATACGTATTATCCAATACCGTACTACGCAGCTCTTTTCAAAGGAAAGTGGTTCAACATCAAGCAACTCATTGGCATCGCTAAGGAAGCGAAGCTCCGAAACTCGGCTCCCATAAAGTACCACATCGAGATTGCCAACTCGTTTTGGAACAATATCTTCAAGGTCGAGGGCATAACTGAACGTGTCAAGCAGCAGGAACGTGTCAACGAGGAGAAGGACAATATCATCAACTTCCTCACTGGCATGGAGAACAGCGGAAAGGTGCTCTTCTCCACATTCTATGTTTCACCTAACGGTGAGGAGCAGCACGACGTGGTCATCAACAAGATCGAGACGGATAAGGAGGGTGGCGACTGGGCGACGGACATCGTCGAAGCCATCAACATGATGTGCTTCACCATGCGAGTACACTCTAATCTCGTAGGCTCGGTGCCAGGCAAGTCGCAGACCAACAACTCAGGCAGCGACAAGCGAGAACTTTACACCATCGCCCAGGCTCTACAGAAGCCTTACCACGACCTTCTCTTCTCCGTTCACCGACTGATCATCCGCTTCAACAAGTGGACTGCGGTCAAGCCGGACTGCCCATTCATCCAGCTCACCACGCTCGATGAG
>NZ_JH379449.1:13708-15548 GCF_000235885.1 Leyella stercorea DSM 18206 | reverse complement strand
GCTCGATGAGAATAAGGACGCAAAGCAAGTTTCAATCAATAAATCCAAAGACAATGGCAATGCTGATAAATGACAACGATACTCTAAAGAAGTACGTCCCCAACACCCTCAAAGCGGTTGCTGGTGAACTATCTCTTTTTGACAAGATACAGTATCACCTCTTACAGGCGGAGCAATGGCTTACCGACACTTTCGTTTCGTCCGACACAATGAGTCGCATCCGCACATACTCTGACAGCACACCGCTCCTGCACTACTGCCGTATCATCACGGCTGCAGAGGCGATGCGCCACGCCGTGCCACAGCTCGACCTCATCCTTACGCCTAACGGCTTCGGCATTGTCAGCAACCAAAATATTGCACCAGCAAGCAAGGATCGTATCGAAAGACTACTTCTGTCTCTCGAAAAACAGCGCGACGATGCGCTTGCTGTTATCCTCACCATGCTTCCGGATGCCCACCATTGGACTGCTTCGGAGCAGTTCAATTACTTCGCTGCCACGATGTTTCCTACGCTTGACATTGTGCACCAGTTGGGCTTCGCTGACCATATCTGGCTGCGATACCAGGACACTCGTGCCAAGTTGCTCACCATTGAGCACCGCCTCGAAACGGAGTTCTTCAGTCCGGAACTCATGGACATGCTTCGCACGGCCAACGCTCTCAACAAGTGGGATATGACTCTCGACACCGCTCAATACAAGCGGATGTATCAGCGCATCTCTGCCATCGAGTTCTCTATCCTCCGCATCGGTGAATACCCGATACCAAGCATCATCGACATCGTGAACAGCATACGTTTAGCCAAAGGCAACGTATTCGCTGAATGGAAAAACTCAGACACCGCCAAACTCTTCCAAGACCACGGATATAAAAATAAAAAGGAGTCAAGTGGGTATTTCTTCTGAAAAAGTTGTATTTTTGTGGCAGTTCTACAATGATTAAGTAAAATCGCAAAAAAGATTATGATTAAGTATTTCTATTTCATATTGCTGTCTCTTCTTGTCAGTTGTTCTTCAACAGGCATTAAACTGGTTGATAAATACTATATATATCCTCCAGACGAATACTATGATTCATATTACTTGAAATGCAAATTATCAAGCGATAATGACCCTGTAATAGATAGCGTGCATATAGTTTATTGGAATGATTCAACCATAATAATTGAACGAAAAGCAAAACTTGACAATTGGATTATTAATGCTTTCGACAATAAATTAAAATATCGCAATAACGATACGGTAGTTGGACCAGTTTCTACATCATATATAAAGCGTTTGCAATCAAAGACAGGATTGTGTGGCACGGTAGTTGGACCAGTTTCTACATCATATATAAAGGTATTTATGGAAAATAAAAAGTTCAAAAAACTTGTTTTTGAATAGCGTATTAAAATAAGGAGGAGAGCAGTGGATATTCATCCTGAAAAAGTTGCATTTTTCATGTAATATTCAAAGAGGTTGTGCGTTTTATAATAAAAACCATTAAATATATAACAAATGAAAGAGAGACTATTTGCAACCATGTTGCTTTTTACTTGCATCTTATCATTAACTTCATGCAGCAAAGACGATGGTGATTGGGATGCCATGAAATGGGAAAAGAACAATTATGAAGAAGCACTAACACCAAGTTTTGGCAAGGCTATTGGCGTGCCAAAACTTGGCGGTACATATACTTTCAAATGCAAGAATTACAAGAATTTTTGGATTGAATACGTTAATGAGTCGGTGGGTGATAAAACCATTAAAAACGTTCCTTCGTATGATGACAAACCTTATCCCGAAGTTAAAGGCAGCTATACATCTTCAAAGGTGGAAGGAAATACGCTCACTGT
>NZ_JH379449.1:0-13698 GCF_000235885.1 Leyella stercorea DSM 18206 | reverse complement strand
ACGAAACACAGGATGGACGTTATGTTCGTGTAAACGTTTCTGCAGGTGATATTTTTGACAAAATCATGTTTGTGCAGAAACCAGAATAAACAATTTGTCTTTTTCCCAACCCAAATGCTTCCGTACTTTCGCAGTATGGAAGCATTTTCACACTTTGATTTTTCATTATATAACGAGATTGATTCTTCTAAAAAAACGACCTCAAACATTTGCTCGTTAAGAAAAAAGTGTTATCTTTGGCGCATTAAAAACCATAAAATCATTCGCTTATGAAGAAACTATTTTTTATCATCTTCCTCATGGTATTCTCGTTTGCGATAACGGCAAACGCCAAGAAGCCGAAAGTCGTATGGCCAAAGGCTGTGCTGACTCTTAAAGACGGTACTGTACTCAACGGCTATTTGCAGAACGACATTCATTTCATGAAAAAGAACATCTATTTCAGTGAAACGCAAGATGGCAAGGACGTAAAATACAAGATAGTAGATATAAAATCCCTTGTGGTGGACAATGCTATGCAAGACGGCAAGAAGCGAACTTTCGTTCTTAATGAAGATGACCCTACATTCCCTTTTATGGCAACTGAAATTTACAAGGGTAAACATGTTACGGGCTATATGCAGCCGTTTGCTTTTGAAAGTTCCACCCACAGCAGGTCGTTTACTGGTATATGGACAAATAATACCGTTTACTTGGGCTGTAGGGCATATCACTATATGGTTGATAGCGGCAAGCATGTTTACTATTGGATGTTATTTGAGGATAAAAAAATTAATTCCAAAAGAGAAAAATATTCTCAAAAGAAACTGTTGAAAAAGATAAAGGATAAATTCAAGGACTATCCTGCCGTCGCTGAAGAAGTGGAAAAGAAAGGACTCACTGCTGAGCAAATCCACGAGGACCCTACCATTCTTCTTGAAATCCTTGACAAGAGTCTGCAATAATCTTTTGTCTTTTCCCCCATACAAATGCTTCCGTACTTTCGCAGTATGGAAGCATTTTTCAATTTATCCCTACCCACTGATTGGCAGTCACTCTCTGACAGCCAACTCTTGTATTTCTTCACACAGTTCTCGCATGATCTGCCAATGGAAGAAATACTCACTCTCTGTTTGTTCAAATGGGCAGACCTAAGAGTGTTGTGCAAGACGCATGACGGCAGCTATCTCGTAAAGCACCGCCAAGCGTCCAAGCAGGAGGCTACGCTCACCATCAGACAAATGCAAGCAGCCACGGCTTCATTGGACTTCTTACGACAATTTGCTCCATTGCCGGTTCGCATCACAAAAATCGGAAGAGCCAAAGCCGTCGAAGCCGACTTCCAGGGCGTGCCGTTCTCGACATTCATATCTGCCGACAACTACTATCAGGGCTTTCTCCACACCAAGAACGAGGATTTGCTTAGCCACCTCGCCACGCTTCTGTACCCAAAGGTAAAGTCGCGTCACCTCACAACAACGCTTTTGCTCAACGCCTTCTATTGGTTCTCGTCGCTGAAGCATTACTTCGCCCGACTATTTCCACATTTCTTGCAGCCGATGCCAGCCGACGAGCAGAACCTACTTGGCTATGCACCGCCCATCGGCGAGATGCTGCGGACTGCCATGAATGCACAGATCCGTGCACTTACTGGTGGAGACATCACCAAAGAGGAAGCAGTGCTCTCGATGGACACATGGCGAGCACTCACAGAACTCGATGCTAAGGCTAAAGAAGTAGAAGACATCAAACGACAAACGAAATGACATACAAGAACATCAATTGGGATGCCACAGCCTTCTTCGCATCCCTCATAGAAACAAACAAGTTCGCAAAGGCCCATGACTTTGTCTTCGCAAAGGTCAGCGGACTCGACGGCTTCGAGGAAGCCTTGCAGCAGCTGCAGTCCGCCACGGCTATCATCGCCGTCAGCGACATAAGCCAAGGCTATATCGAGGTGAACAATAGTCCGCACACTCGAAGAGTGAAGACGGTCTTCCTCGCCATGCGCCACGCCATTGATGATATGGCTGCACGCCAGCTGTGCATGGACACCATGCGCGAGCTGTTCCGACAGTTTATGAGCAAGCTCATCCTCGAAAAGACGAAGCAGGAGCAGCATAATATCTATCTCGACTCTCGCATTTCCTTTCAGGAAATCGACCAATACTTCTTCTCTGGCTGCGCCTGTGCTTTCTTTCAAATAGCCGTTGACACTTATACCGATTTACGTTATGACCCTACAGAATGGCAATGACCCACAACTGCAAGAACGTGAGAAGTTCGTTCTTGCCTTCAACGACACAATGCTCAAAATATGGCGTGAGCAAATGACACTCCTCGGTGTAATCGACACCGGACGTTTGCTCCATAGTCCCAAGTCACTCCCTGTCCGTGCGGATGGTCGTTTCATTGAGTTAGGACTAAGCCAGTCCTTCCTCGAATATGGACTTTGGCAGAACTTCGGTACTGGTAAAGAGATTCCTCGTGGAAACAAGGGCGACATCGGCCGTGAACGCAAGCGCAAAAAGAAACCCTGGTTCAGCCGTAAGTACTACGCTTCCGTCATGAACCTCCGTGACTTCCTCTCCGACAACATCGCTCACGAGTTCGTTGGTGTCGTCGCTCAGGCTCTTGACGACAAGTATGTGCGCTATAATCACTAACAATGTCTTTTCTCCATCTAAAAGTCAGCCATACCTTTGCTAAAAACAAGCAAAAGTATGGCTGACATTTCATCTATCACATCTCTCATCACCTCATTTCGCAGCGAGACGCGCGAAGAGGCTATAACGCCCGAAGTTCTGGGCGCACTGTTGCAGAAAATCGCTGACCTTTTGGGAAAAGCTGCTCTGCAGACGGACGTGAGTCGCCTTGATAATTGGCGCTCGGATCTTGGACGCATCGGCTATGTGCTGACATCGCTCACCATCGGCTCGGACGACCGCAACAACGTGTATTTCACATTGGGAAAGGCGAATCTCTCTACTGGAATCAATCAAATTGCAAACAATTCCATTCTCATCCGCCAAGCCACTACCGAGCGTGCCGGTGTCATGCGTGCGCAGCAGGTGCAGGACTTGAACAAGTGCAAGTCCGAGCTGTCTTCATGCATTGCTTCTATGAATAAGGTGCAGGAGGCTCTTGTGAATTTTCAAAAGGCTACTCAGAGTCTGAGCCTGCGCATTTCAAAGAACAACATTGAAATCGGAAACAACGCTGAAAGCATACAAGTTCTTCAATCTGACCTCAAATCAGTTGCGTCCCAGATAAAATCGTTGCAGACTGACATTCAGAAGTTTGCCACGATGAAGCAAGCTACGCAGATGCACATTGAATGTATCATCACTGACAGTACTCTTGTGATACAGGATGCCTACCGTTATATCCGGCAAGGGCTTACACCGGTCATTTTCCGACACTCGGTGCGTACAAGTCGCAAGCAGGAGGATGAAAACGGTGTGCGTGAGTATCTTCCACGGCGACGTGGCTGGAACCGCTTTTATGACGACCGAAAGATTAGTGTGAATAATGGCGACGAGATTTCTTTCCGACTGGATAAGGAGGGCGACCCGGACAATGGCAAGTATTTTACGAAGCCTAATGTGTTGTTCAGCGACTGCCTTGCTATCATCGACCCCGAAACGCAACAGCTTTTGGAAGTCCGCATTTACTTTGGCAAACGCTCATTTAACATTCTCGGTATCAACCGACATTTCCGCTTCGCCATCGGATTTTACAAGAAGTCTAAAGATTACGGTCCGTTCCAGTTCGGAGAACTCCGAACTAACCTCGCTGAGTTCAAGGTAATTGCAAGAGCTGATAGAGTTGATGGTAGCAACAATTACAAACTCACCTTCAATTTCAGTATGTAAACGAAAAGAGCCATGGTTTCTCCGCAAGGAGGCCACCACAGCTCGGATGCAAAATGGTGTTCGCGACACCACGCTGCCAAAGAGCAATGGTCCAATCGACCACAACTCAATCGCAAAGATAATGCAAATCGAATGCAGAACAACAAGCGTGCTTGATTGTTATGCTGAGATGCAGCTTATCTTATACAAAGATAACCACATCATATTAACTCTCAAAAGACAATTCATTATGACAAAAGAAACTAAGGAAAACGTGCAGATTGTATCTGCCATAGCTATGCTCATCGGTGGATTTCTCCTCGCTGTCGCAGGATTCATCGTACCGCCCACCGGACAGATTCACGAGTCTGTCCTGGGTGTATTCGCAGAGTGTCTTATCTACGCCGGGTCTATCTTCGGTGTCACTATCTACATACAGACTAAGTATGCAGAACTACGCTCGTACCTCGACGACAAGCTGAAACGGAAGGAGGAGAAGAATGCGCAAGATTGATCTCATCATCGTCCATTGCTCTGCCACGCCTGAAGGCAAGGACTTCACCACGGCAGACATCGACCGCTGGCATCGGCAGCGAGGCTTTGCCTCAATCGGATATCACTTCGTCATCTACCGCGACGGCTCTGTGCATCATGGCAGACCGCTCGCACAAGTGGGAGCGCACTGCCAAGGGCACAACGCCCATTCCATAGGAATCTGCTATATCGGTGGCTTGACCACCGACGGCAAACACCCTAAGGATACTCGCACGGAGGAGCAGAAATCCGCATTGGTGGCACTTCTTCGCAAGCTCCGGGTGCAGTTCCCTAATGCCAAAATCCGAGGACATCGCGACTTCGCTGCCAAAGCGTGTCCATCATTCGATGCCACGGCAGAGTATGCCATCATCTAAACCCTACGATATGAAACATATCCTAATCATTATTCTTTGTGCATTTGTACTGTCATGCAAGAGCACAAAGACAGCATCGTCCTCCAATGAAAGTGAGCGAAACGCCGTTTCGCAAGCTCAATGGCGATCCGCTCAGAATCTTTCATTCAGTTCCCTACAGAGGCTTACTGCCCTTTCATTCGATAGCTGCGTCTTCACATTCGGGGGTGTCGACACGTCGGCAACCCCTCAATGTTCCGACCAAAGCTATCCATCGGGCAAGCCCCTGTCCAATGATAAGGCAAAGCCTCCATCTTATCACGGCAAGCCGTCATCTCTCAGGCTCTACGGACTTCACCTTTCCCAAGAGGAAAAGGAGGAGTCCGCAGCTGCACAGCAGGTGGAAGACAGCATCGCAATAGCGAAGCAGTCTTCATCCGACAAGTCGCAGGAAATTATCAAGTCAAGGTCTTCAGTTCCCTTCACGGCAAAGCTCGCTATTGCCGTCCTAATGATGCTAACGGCAGTAGCCGTCTTAATGCTTATCCGTCGCTATCTCGCTGGCAGACGACGACACTTCGGTCACAGGCTCCCGAATTCATTGCCTGGCAGCTCCGGCGGTGCATTGTTCGGTGGCGAGGACAAGCCATTGCATGGCTAAGTGAAATTGTGGGGTGTTCCATTGCGTTCCGTCGCTTTGGGCTTCTGTTGCAAAATAAGTATGCCACTTCCCTGATCCGTACCATGTCTCTTTTTCTCGGATGTGAGGAGGACAAATCGCCTGAAGTCGAATAGTCCTCCATACATTCGAGAAAAGTGCAAGCACACGAGTCACGGTACGGGGTAAGCAACATACACATTTCTCCACGGCAGCCCAAAGCCCCTCCACTTCATTACACGCCCCACAATTTCACGGCTACGCCAGTCCTCGCCACCGAACAATGCACCACCTACGCACATGATTGACGCATCACCCAGCCAAGCAACGCTTGCAGCGAGCTTGTCTGACCTCCTCGTCAATCATCAACACGCAAGCGTCATCCGTCTTCCACGTCATTTCATTCCGTCATTCTTCTCCACATCTGCGATGTCATTCTGTTTTTTGCACATCAAAGATGTCTATCTATCATCATCAAAGGTGAATAGTGTTGCACACCCTTCACCTTTCTTAATAGATACGGACACACGCTCCATTGCATTGCGTATAAGTCCGTGCAGTTTCGATCTATTGTCTATCATCTCGCTTCGCTCAATCTTCTCTTCTTCAGCCGAAAGGCAGTGGCTCTCCACTCCCGTAGCCGTCCGTTATGTGCCACATCCTTTCGTCCACTGTTGCGAAAGGATATTGCGCTACATTCCATTACGTTCTCATTCCAGAGTCTCTCTATGACTCTGCGAGCCATGGAGAAGTCCTACATTACCACTTCATTACATTCCACTTCATACCCATTCGCTTCGGGTAAGGCAGAGCCTTCTGTTTCCTATAAGGCGATACCTTCATGGTTTGGTAAAGCTGCGCTTTCTATTATCTATCAATGCGAGAAAGCCGTCTGACTAATGGCAATCAAGATTGCTATAAGTCTGACAGCACTCTCGCTTATTCAAATAGGTATGGCAGAGGTATGGGATAGAAAAGGTAGTGCGCCTAATGTCGGGCAAGACCGACAGGCGCATTACCTTTTTATCCCTCACCACTGCCGCATTACCGCCCGATGGGTCGGGCGTGGCGTGGTGGCTCGCTTGGTGTGGTGGGCGGTGGTTCAGTAGCACGAAAGAGCGCAGTATGAAGCCGAAACCTTCGCTTTTTCTCGCATATATTGCAACATCCGCAAGCCATTGATGCCCATCCTATACCCAATAGCCTTTCGTGGTACGGCAAGACCCTCGGTTTGCTCGGCTTGGAGGCATAAAGTGCCGAAAAAAGAGCGTTTGACGCATCCGAAACCCTATATTGTGCCGAAACCCGATGCTTTGCCGAAACCTTTTGCTTATTTCAGCCTTATTTGCTCATTCCGAAACCCTCGCTTTTCGTGGAACTTGGAGCGGATGTGCATCAGCGTGAAACCTCGGTTCGCTTTCGTCATCAGCGAAACTTGCAAACCTTTTTCGTCACTTTCTGCCTTTTCGCCTTTTGAAGCAACTAAGGCGGTTTTGCGAATACGAGAAACTAAATATTAACATTTGTTTACATATTCCGCTAAGGTCGGGCGGTCGTAGCCGTCAGCAAGGACAGGGCGGTCGGGGGGTCTTTATCAAGACGGGTTAAGGGAAAATCCCTTAACAATCCCTTAACGGCTTGATACACAAGCCTTTCGTTTTTCTATCGCTTAAATTTCGTCGGTTTTTGTCGGCGCCAGCGTGCCTAAATCGGGCGAAACTGCCTTATTTCTCGTCTTTTGAGTGGTGTTTGAGCGGTGTTATTTTTGCGTATCATTAAACCAATAAAATTGAAAGACGTATGTCGAATATAAACACCAATGCGACCGTTACGCTCACTGTAAACGGAAAACAGGCGGAAGATATGCTCCTGAAACTGAAATCTCAGGCTGCAAACCTCGAAAAAGCCATTGAGAAAGCAGCAGCAACAGGAAACAAACAGCAGCTCACGAAGCTAAAGCGTGAACTGAAGGAAACCAATCGCCAAATCTCGCAGATTGAAAATGCAGCGAAAGGGGTCGAGCATGTTTTGCAACGACTCGATGAAACTTCGCCAAAGGAACTGAACCGCACATTGTCACAGCTGAAGCGTAACCTTAATGGGCTTGAACGTGGAAGCGAAGAGTGGAACAGACAATGTGAGGCTATCAAGCGTGTAAAGGCGGAGATTGCCAAAGTGAACTCGCAGTTGCGAGAGAATGAGAGTCTGTGGGAACGGATGAACCGAAAGTTGAACGACTGGCAGACGGCTCTTGCCGGCATTGCTGCTGCCATCACGGGTATTATCATGGCTGGACGCTCGGCGGTGAACGCTTTTGCGGATATGGACCAGGAGATGGCGAATGTGCGCAAGTTTACCGGAATGAACGCTGCGCAGGTGGAGCAGCTGAATGAGGACTTCCAGAAGATTGACACCAGAACGGGGCGTGAGGAATTGAATAAGTTGGCGCAGGAGGCGGGTCGATTGGGCAAAACTTCGCAGGAGGATGTCTTGGGCTTCGTGAAAGCTGCCGACCAAATCAATGTGGCTTTGGACGACCTCGGTGATGGGGCTACGCTGACTCTTTCAAAATTGACAAACATCTTCGGTGACGAGGAACGACTCGGCACGGAGAAGGCTCTGCTTGCCGTGGGTTCCGTTATTAATGAGTTGTCACAGAACTGCACGGCTTCTGCTCCTTATCTCGCAAACTTCACACAGCGCATGGCTGGCGTGGGTGCCCAGGCGAAGATGACTATCCCGGAAATCATGGGCTTCGCTGCGGTGCTGGATAGCCAGGGACAGGCGGTGGAGATGTCGGCAACTGCGGTTTCCAAAGTCATTATGGATATGTTCAAGGAGAACGACAAGATAATAAAGGCTACGGGACTTAATGCTAAGGAGTTCAACGAAACGCTGAAGAAGAGCACTAACGAGGGACTTCTTATGTTGCTGGATCGTTTTCACGAACTCGGCAACATCGACGTACTGGCTCCAGTCTTCAAGGATATGGGCGAGAATGGTGCTCGTGCTGCGCAGGTGATTTCGGCTCTTGCTGGCAACCTCGATATGGTGCGGTGGGAGCAGGAGGAAGCTACTAAGGCGTTTGCGGAGGGTACATCGGTCACAAATGAGTTCAATGTGCAGAACAGTACGGTGCAGGCAGGACTTGACAAGGCTCGCAAGGGTGTGACGGAGATGGCGGTGGCACTCGGTGAGCAGTTGCAGCCTATAATGAAGCATGTCATCTCTTCCACCACGTTGTTGTTGAAGTTCATGTCTACTTCTATCACGTTCATCAAGGAGAACGCTTTTACTTTGGCTTCGCTGACTGCTGCTTTCATTGCCTATAAGATTGCGGTGAACGCTTCAAACATTGCCTTCAAGGCGCATTATGCGTGGCTCGTCATTTCCAAGGCTGCGACTACGGCATACAAGACCACGGTCGCCACATTGCACGCTGCACACCTTTTGTTACAGATGGGGCTCGCCAAATTGCAGGGCAACTGGGTGCGACAGTCATGGCTGATGTCGGACCTCAAAAAGCAGGGTGCTCTGCTCGCATCGGGCTATGGTGCGATAGCAGTCGGAGTCATTGCTCTCGGTGCGGTTCTTTATAAGCTATACAAGAAGATGACAGAGGTGTCGCAAGCAGAAAAGGACTTGCAGGAGATACGCAAGCGTGGGCAGGAGGGCATCATTGACGAGAAGAACAAGATTGATGCGCTTATTGCGGTGGCTCGCGATGAAACGCAGTCGCTGAAGGACAGACACACGGCGATTGATGCGCTCAACAAGATTATCCCGAACTATAATGCCCAGTTGGATGATACTACAGGCAAGTATAAGGAGAACAAGAAGGCTCTTGATGATTACTTGAAGTCGTTGACTCGCAAGTATGAGATTGAGGGTGCTAAGGATAAGTTGCGTGATATAGGAAAGCAGCGCGTCGACCTTAATCTGGAAAAGCAGAGGCAGGAGCGTGTCGTTGCCATGGATGAGATGGAGGCAAGGACGGAAACGGTTATGCCTGGTCAGGAGGGAAAGGTGGTGCAGTTGGGTGTCAACTCGTTGCGTGCCTCGAACAGACGTGCGCTTGCCAAGACAAAGGAGGACCTGGCGGAACTCGACCAGCGTGAGGCGAACATCTTAGGCATATATGGCGAAGACATCAAGAAGGATGCGCTCAATGAAGCGAAGAAAGAACAGAAGCAGG
Organism: Leyella stercorea DSM 18206; assembly: GCF_000235885.1. Lineage (GTDB taxonomy): Bacteria > Bacteroidota > Bacteroidia > Bacteroidales > Bacteroidaceae > Prevotella > Prevotella stercorea. The sequence continues at coordinate 4,122 of NZ_JH379449.1, read as the reverse complement.
AACAGCAGACACAGAACCCTCCATACACGCCTCCTAAGACGGACAAGAAGACGAAGACTGAGGATGTGCTGAAACCGCAAAAGGACTGGAAAACCAGGGAGCAAGCTCTCAACCGCATTGCGTATGCCAAAGGTGAGAAGGACTTCGAGGAGTACACGAACCGCATGACGGAGATTGATATGGAGTACAATCAAAAGGTTATGGCTAATGGCAAAGCTACGAGTGAACAGAAGCTGGAAGCGGAAGCATCATACTATGAGGCAAAGAAGAAACTCGCTGATGACAAGAACACGCAATCGGCTAAGCAGGAGAACGACTACTACAATGAGCTTGTTGCTACGGAGAAACAGCGGTATATTGATGGCAAGGTCGACCAAAAAACGTTTGATGATGCGCTTGAACTCATGGAGTTGGAGCATCTGCGTCGTTTGACGAAGGTCTACACGGACGGTTCTAAGGAACAGCTGCAAGCGCAGAAGAATTATCAAAATAAGCTCGTTGAAAACCAAAAGCGTAATCAGAAGACCGTTGAGGACAACGAGAAGAAGCATCAGAAAGAGCTTGCCAAAATTAAAGAGGACTACTTCGGGGATAACAAGTCGGAGAAGAAAGAGAAATACACCAAAGATAGTGCTGCCCTCGATGAGGTTTTCAAACAGGAGATAAAGGCTGCTGGCGACGATGCTAATGAGAAGTTGCGTATCGAGGAAGCGTATCAAAAGGCAAAGGTGGCATTGGCGAAGAAGTACGGCCAAGAGTATAACGACACGAGTAAGAACTTCCTCGAAAATATGACGGAGGACATCACGGAGTGGCTGAACTCGGACCTCGGACAGGCGGTGCAAGGGTCTTTTGACACGCTGACATCGGGCATGTCTTCAATATTTTCGGGCATGACTTCGCTCATTCAGGCGGAACTGGAGATACAGACTGCTGCCATCGAGAAGCGGTATGACAAGGAGATATCGCAAGCGGAGGGCAACAACTACAAGGTGAAGAAGCTCGAGGAGCAGAAGCAGAAGGAGCTGGCAAAGAAAAAGAACGAGGCAAACAAAAAGATGTTTGCAATGCAGGTCATTCAAGCGGTGGCGCAGACGGCACAGAACGCCATCTCGGCGTATGGCTCGGCAGCGGCAATTCCGCTTGTGGGTTATATCCTGGCACCAGTGGCTGCTGCAATGGCGGTGGCTGCAGGAGCTATTCAGATTGCTGCTATCAAAAAGCAGCAGCAAGCGAGTGAAAGCCAGGGCTATGCAAAGGGTGGCTTCACTCCGAAAGGTTCCAAGTTCCAAGAGGTGGGCGTGGTTCATGCCGGGGAATGGGTGGCATCGCAGGAGATGCTTGCCAACCCGGTTGCGCGTCCCATCATCAACGCCCTGGACTATGCGCAGCGGACTAACACCATCGGATCCTTACGAGCCGATGATGTGAGCCGGACTATTGCGCCAGTAGCATATAGCACGCCACAACAGCAACAGCCTATCATCGTGCAGCAGCAGCCGGACGGACTGGCTACGGCTGCAATCGTGCAGAACACAAAGGCTATGCAGAGTTATGCCGATACGATGAAGCAGTTGGAGAAGCGATTGAGCGAGCCGTTTGTCACGGTGAACACGGTCACGGGTGACACTGGCATCAAGCAAGCGCAGGACGAGTATGACACACTAATCCGTAACAAGACACCAAAGAGTAGGAGAAAGTGAGTAACCTCTGGTTAATGGTGAGCCTCGCCAATTGTCATTACATACATAGCAATAAATAAGAATATTAGGAGCAAAATCCATGTGGCAAGCGATATGTATGATAAAGTGGCAAGTGTTCGTCTTGCAGACTTACCTTTCACATATCTACTTAAAATATACAGTACGACACTACTTGCAATAAGAAATATGAGCAAGTGTGGAAAATCGAAATTCCAATAGTCAATAAAGACAAGACTTGCAACAAAAAGTGTCAAACTTGCGAATATTATAATTAGTGTATGTTTCATTTTGCAAAAGTAATAAAAATGGAAATAATAATCAATGGCAAACAAGCTTTTTTGAAGAAGAACACTTCGTTTGACTTCATCTTCGAGAACCGTCTGTTTACGGGTAGCGACAGCTACACCTTGACAATCACGTTTCCACTAAAGGGATGCGCCCGAAATATAGCCATCTTCGGGCACATCCACAGAGCGGATGTTATCAAGTCAAAGGTGGTATTTGACTGCGACATCCGTGACGGCGCCTTCCTGAAGTCTGGCTCCATCACAATAACGGAAATATCGGACGTGGAAGTAAAAACGCAGTTCCTGGAGGGGCGCAGCGAGCAGAACTTTAACGAAACGTTTGACGATATCTATCTCAATGAAATGGATTTGGGATATCCTACCAAGCGCGATAATCTTATAGCAGCAGAAGCGTTCAAACCATATCCAACGAACAACTGGGTGCCGTTGCCGTGGGTAAACAACTATTCCGGCAATCTGCAGAATGCTGTTACCACATCTGTCCATTTCATCACTGGCTTCGAGAATGTCAAAAGTACTCTTTCGTTCCAGCCATACTTATTGTATATCTTGAAGCGTATTTGTTCGCAATTGGGGTATGAGGCGAACTTTGCTGAACTGGAGCAATCGCAATATAAATATCTCTTGATTTGCAATACGCTTCCGGCTGCATGGGCTGCGTGGAACTTTGCCATTGCATTGCCTCATTGGACATTGAACGAGTTTTTTGAGCATCTTGAAAACTTCCTTTTCGGAGATTTTGATATCAACCATAAGGCTAAGCGCATCGAGTTTCATTTCTCTAATAGTCTGGCAAAATCGGCAGGAGAGGTAATCTTAAACAAGGTCTTGGACTCTTACACAACAGAGGTGTCGCAAGAAGATGAAAGCAAGTACATCGCTTCGGCTAACTTGAAATACGCTGATAATGATGCGCTTCTGTGGTCATATTACTCGTGCGACTGGTTTATAAGAGCCAACAAGTCAAAGGCTTTGGTCTATGATACATTTCGGGAATTGATTGACAAGGCTATGACGTTGAAGATTAGCGGTTATTACAAGTCTACGGGGCATAGCGGACATGGATACAGCGAGTCTTTCAGCCGTGGCTATCCAGTTGGAAGTGACGGAAACAGACTGTTTTATTGCAAGGAGATTGATACCTATTTTATAATGTACTGCTACAAATCAGAATTTGTCAGCAAGCATAATGGCATGAAGTGGTACAAGTATTATAACCGTCTGATGCCTGTAAATCAGTTCGGAGATTATTTTGTTGATAATGATGCTGACGATATTGAACTGAAAATCGTTCCTGCATGGATAGAGGGTACTGACGACAAGTATGGCAATTGTATGTTTCTCGACTGCGGAGAGTTGGGCAGTAGAGAAACATGGACTATATCGGAAGATGGTACAGGCTCTTCTGGCTCTGCATCTTCTGGCATCTACATAGGACAAAGACCGAACAATGAAGGGCAATTATCATCGGTACGCTATCACGATGATGTCGACTATGATGCAGGAGACTTGGCACAAGGCACTGCAAGCTATGTGATTGGCAAAGGAGAAACCGAGAAGTCATCTGCATATTTTGATGTTATATATGTCGGCTTTTGGAGTGGACATTATCTTTTCGGCGGTAATCAGCCACATCCTATAATAGATAAGGTAGAGGTTACTGACTCGTTTGGGTATAACAGAACTCAATTCACCTTGCGATTGAAAGACGGCATAGCCAATTCTATGCGCTTGTCAATGCACAAGATTGATGGAAAGCAGAAGTTCCATTTCTCTTTCCTCTCTGACACAATACCCAATCCTCGTGCATTATTCTACATACGTGGACAGAGGTATATATGCGAAAAAATAACTGCCACCTTCCATGAGTCGGGAAAGTCGCAGTTACTAAAGGGAATATTCTATCGTGTCTTAGCTGATTGAACGCTGCAGGGCTGTGGCATGGCGCTCGATGGTGGTGCGCAGCACCTTGGCATAAATCTGTGTGGTTTTGATGTCCTGGTGCCCAAGCATACGAGCCACATTCTCTATAGGCACGTCGTGAGCCAATGCCATCGTAGCGAAGGAGTGGCGAGCCACGTGCACAATTTAAGCAAAAGCAACGGAAAGTG
>NZ_JH379448.1:293-8390 GCF_000235885.1 Leyella stercorea DSM 18206 | reverse complement strand
AGCCGTGACACAGTTCTGTTTACACTACCCACAATTCTTCTATTGTTTCTCCTTTGGAATACAGTTCAATTAATTTTTGGTCCTCCTCTTTCGTCCATTGAACATAAGCCTTTGAATGCTTCAACCTTTGTTGCTCTATATACGACATATTTTTTATTTCTTATTCTTTCTTCTTTTTCCATAACACACGCGTCCTTGGCAGATCGGCATAAGATGCCATTAGTTCTTCAAATTCTTTATATTGAGTATGGGTCAAAGGTCTTATATCATGATTTATTTCTTGTTGCCATCTACGAAGAGAGCATTCATATTCACCAGATGTAGCAAATGGGAGATGCCCATTCTGCTCAACAAACTGTTTAAATTTATCAAAAGCCTCCTCGAAAGATACACCTTCTAAAGAATGTACGGGTTTTCCGTTCTCGTCATATTCCGTTCTAACTGGAATTATTACTGTTTGATTAGTCAGTCAAACATTTTGCCGTTTGTATTTATTGTTGTAGATTTGCAGTGAGATAATCACATATAGAACAAATAATTAGATCGTTATGGATTTGACACATAATATAATAGAAAATGTCAGCGAAGATATCAATGTTTTTTAAAAACCATTAAATTATGAAATCCAAAGTTTATGAAGGAATGCTCCTTGTGCTATTCCTTTTAACGACAGCACTTGCTGCCTGCACCGATGACGAGCCGAAAGACCGCGTCAAGGAAATCAGAATGAACGTTTTGCCAGAAACCGGCATCATGTACTCTCCGTTTGACGACAAGCAGGAGAACCCGATAGAATGCCTGCTCGTCAAGACCGACGACAGTCCAAACCAGATAGAACGTTTAGGCATGAACCGCATCGAAGGCTTCACCTACGAGCGAGGTCACGAATACTATCTCTCCGTAAAGCGAACGATACTTGCCAACCCGCCCGCCGACGGTTACAATCGCACCTACAAGCTGATACACATACTTCAAGACCGACTCGTATCCGAACCCAGTACGAAGGTCGACAACGACATCAAGTCGGAGGCAGACATCGAGTACAACGACTTGTGCCCTTTCACGAAGTATTCCATCAGCACCAAGTATCTCGTCAACGCCGACGGCACCATCTTCTACGCCGACGGACGCAAGCTGCCCTCCTACAAGTCGGCACGCATTTGGCTCGACAACATCCTTGACAAAGCCGATGCCAATTGGAATAAGTTCCAGTCGATACCCTATCAGGCGTACTATTCGTTCGTAGTCACTCCCTTCGCCGACCATTTGCGTTTGGTATACAACAATTCCGACGGTCCGATGTTCAAGGACGTAGTGCCCGAAGAAGAATTCAGCAAGATTAAGTCGATGCAGCCCGGTGAGTCGGTGCGTTACTCGCTCGTCCTCGCTAACATTCACAAGAAAGGACTCCAGAAACTCGAGTTTGCAGTCGAAAAGCAATAAGATGGCTGGCTGATATTAATGTTTTATGTCAAAAGAATGAGGGCGATATGTATGCAGTAATTATATCATATTGCCCAAAGAAATCATAAGTGAAGATGTTCAATTTGTATAAGGATGGACTTGATTTGGATTCTCTGCGTCATTACTGCATGGAACATGGAGAAGTACGCTTATTGAAGCGTGGTGAGATATTTGAGGATGCAGGCAAGCCGTCAAAATATGTGGCTTATGTGGAGCGTGGATGCTTCAAGTATATGGTGAATAACGAAGATGAAGGTAAGGACTACTGTACTGGTTTTGCCTTCGAAGGAGAGTTTGTGGCTGACTATCCGAATTGTCTTACTGGCAGAAAGTCAGAGTTGACTATTGTGGCTGGAACAACGTGTAAGATATTCCAAATATTAGGGAAAGAACTGGATAACTTATTGGATTCCTTAAATACGAAAGGACTCAAACAAGCCATATCCGATAGCCTTTTTGCTCAAGTTTATGCACAATATCTTGATACCTATCGTATGACAACCAGAGAACGATACAAGCGTTTGCTAATTCGTTGTCCGGAATTAGTTCAAAGCATCAACTTGAAGGATATAGCCTCTTATCTGAAAGTTACACCAACAACTATAAGCAATATACGTAGGGAATTTACTTTTGGAGAGTAAACTCTCAAAACACTTTGAGAGTTTGCCCTTGTAATGTTTTATAGTCTTAGAACACGTGCTGTTTTTAATGGGCAAGCATTAACTTTGCACAAAAAATACAGTATGAATATTCTTATAATCGGAGCTACCTCTGGTATTGGTAAAGCTCTTTTTGTGAAGTATGCCAATGCAGATAATCGAATTGGCATTGTAGGTCGGCGAACAAACCTGCTTAATGAATTAAGTCAGCAGTATCCTTCCAAAACCATTGTTTCAAAAGCAGATGTCACAAACTTAAATGAGACAGAACAAGCGATAAATACTCTTCTAAAAGAGTTCGGTCACTTAGACCTTGCTATTGTGTGTGCAGGCGTTGGTGACATTAATGCCACGCTTGACTATGCGATTGAGCGTCCCGCCATTGATACAAATGTTGTTGGTTGGACATATGTTATTGATAGATTGTATTGTATTTTTGAACAACAAGGTTATGGTCATCTTGTAGCTATAACTTCTGCTGGTGGATTGCGAGGCGAACCGGTTGCACCAGCCTATAGCGCAACAAAAGCCTACCAAATTAATTATATGGAAGCAATACGCAAGAAGGCTTTCAGAAATGGTGGTTGCATAACCGTAACAGATGTCAGACCAGGTCTTGTTGACACAGCTATGGCAAAGGGAGAAGGCTTGTTTTGGGTAATGCCGATAGAGAAAGTTGCTACTCAAATCATTGCAGCTATTAGCAGAAAGAAGTCAAAAGTATATGTCACCAAACGATGGCACATACTTGCTATAATATATCGAAGTCTGCCCTTTTATATCTTCAAACGAATGTAGCTTCTAACATTTCAAGGGCACGCGCTGGATATTGCTGAGAAACGGCAACGACATCTTTGAGGCCAAATACAAGACAAGGCTTGACAATGTGCTGAACTTGAATGAACCGTTGATGATTGCATAATACTTGCATGGTATGACTACCCAATATCAAATGGCCCTACTGAAGGTATAAACAACAAGATAAAAGTGCTGAAAAGACAAATGTATGGATTCAGAAATGATGAGTTCTTCACGTTAAAGCTATACGCTCTACACGACAAGCGTCTACGCATTTAACGGAAGAACCTTTTATTCTAAGATCTTGATGCTAACTGCCTTGAGCTGTTGCCAACCAGACTTGTCGGTTACACGTACCATAAAGTGATAATCACCAGGATCTATGTCTTTAGGACAGGTAATGTCCACCTTTGCATCATACGATTTCAAACCCGAAGGAATAGGGTAGTCTTGGTTATATACCCAAGGACTTACAGGGTTCTTTTTAGGGTCGAGCGTACAGTCGCCAGCCGAAGTAGAATGGGTATGGTGGTCGAAGTTGTTGTGTATCTCTATGTTGAAATTGCCTAATTCTGCATTATCTGTAAAAGTATAACGGAAAGCGATAACATCGCCTCTATGATACTGCTGACAGTCGATGGGGTTGGGCAAGTCTCCATCCACAATCTCAGGCTTTTCCAGATCGTTGACCGTTGTGTCATCGGTGTCGTCACTTGAACAAGAGGTCAAGCTACCAGCTATCCCCATCACCGCTGCAGCAAAAAATATATATAACAAATAAATTGTACTTCTTTTCATCGTTCTTACGTATTAAAGCTTTCGTTTCTTGGCTTGGCACCAAAGTGCCAAAGCCAAGAAACGGTCATTTTATTTTTTATCTCATACCTGAAGCTTTATTCCTTGGTAATCTGAATGCCCTCGGCCTCTTCGGTCGTTGAATTGCCTACAGCATCGGTTACGGTGAAGTGAATGTGGTATTCGCCGGCAGGAGCGTCTGTAGGAATCTGAGGATGCTCGTGAAAGAGAGCTGAGGTCTCGCCTACATATTTCTCGTCTGTATAGGTGAATACATGTTCGTAACCAGCTGCTGTGTTGTGGAATTCCACTTCTATCTTGGCTATTTTGTGAGGAGCCTCGATTTGTACCTCCAAGTGCATCTTCTGGCCAATTACCGCCTTGTGGCTATCATCCTCGCCCACTTCCTTGAAAGTAATGGTTGGGGCTGTCTTGTCGAGTGCCTTGACTGTGAGGTCGGAAGTGAAGGTAGTGCTCTGACCTAACTTGTCGGTTACGACAAATGTTACAGTATAAGCACCAGGAGCAGCATCGGCGGGGATGTCAAGATGCTCGTGGAAGGTAGTGTTTCTCACACCGATGTATTTGCCCTCGGTATAAGATTGCTTGACGATGGTCTTGTTGCCGTCTTTTGCGGCGATAGTCACGTCAATGCGGGCAATCAAACCATCTGCCACCAAGTCGCCCTCCAAGTGGAGATCCTTGCCGGCGATGGCTTCCTTGGAGTTCTCCTTGCCTACCTCGGCAAGGGCTACAACTGGTTTTGCTACACTCTGCTTTGCATCATCATCATCGCTGCAAGATGACAACACTAAACTAAATACACAAAACAGCACTGAGGCTGCAAAAAATATAATCTTTTTCATTGTTTCTAATCTTTTTTATTTACTTTTATATACTTACAGAAACGCTTTGTTGTACACCAGAAGCGCACTGTTCGTCCATGTTTGTCAAACTGACAGGAGGGCTTCCTTGCCGCTTGGCTATCATTCTTCCAAGAGAACTCCTTATTATTCGAGTTATGGTTCGAGGAAGGAATCAGAAGTTCCAGGAAACCATAGCCGAGAAGTTTCTTCCAGGTTCAGGCACTCCCATCAGTCTGTAATAACTGGTGTGGTCGTAGTATCGCTTGCCCAACAAGTTTTCTCCACGAAGGGTTATTTCCAACTGGTTTTCACCAAGTTTGAACTTCTTTCCGATGCTGGCATTCAAGAGCTGGTGCCCCTTGGTCTTCTCCTCGGGAGGAACGATTATATCTTGCGTTCCCACCACTTGCCATTCCAAAGCCACGAATCCCGACTTGGCAGGATTTTGTGTGGGCAATAGATAGCGTAACTCTGCGCGAGCCGACCATGGGGTGGAGAACGGAAGGCCATAACCTTTCTTCTCTCCACTGAGCTGGCGTGCGTAAAGGTACTCGCCGTCGGCATCCAATTTCAAGTATGGAAGAATCTTCCACGAAACGCTTGCCTCGAAGCCCCATCTCAGTACCTTGGCCTGTGTGTAATAGTAGAGCTGCAAGCCCTCCTTGTACTGAGGCGTAGGATTGAGATAGATATAGTTGGGGAAATAGTTGAGATAAGGAGTCAACTGCATCGAAAGCACACCCTTTTCGCATACGATGCCCGCATCCACCTGATAACTTTCCTCAGGCTTCAGACTGGTGTTGCCTTTCTCATAACGGAAGATATTGTAGTTCACTCCGTCCATTCCCAACTCCTTGGCTATCGGCATACGGAAACTCTTGCCCACATTGAGTTTGAGCACCCAGTCGCCCAGCATCCGATTCACGCCCACCGACCAAGTGAAGCTGTTGTAGCTACGCCTCAGATTGGCGGAACGCTCCATGTAAGTGGAATCTCCTTGCTGTAATGTACCTTGCAGCACAGTTCCATCCATGGGAGAATCGGAAGTTGATGCCTTCAACGGTGTCTTGTACCAATCGTGATAGCTGTGAATCCTCATGCTTCCACGGTCGAATCTCGCCCCGGCGGTCAAGCTGAGCTTGTCGCTCAAATTCCACTTGTCCATGGCGAAGACACCAAAGGTCAACTGCTCGAAGTCTGGTAAGATGAATCCCCATCCTCCCTGGCGGTTGCGTTGGTACTCTACGTTGCCCCCTGCCTGCAGGTCGTGTTTGCCCATCTGCTGCATCGCCTTCACGTTGGCGGAGAAGGTTTGCTTCGTAAAACTTCTCTCCAGGGCGTTCGTCGGTATCGGCATATAGCCATGCGACACTGGTTCGGCAAGTTCGCGCTGTCGGTTGTTTTGGTAGGCGAAATTACCTTCCAGCATGCCATCCGCCCAATTCCAGTCGGTATGATTTGATACCCAGAAGTGGTTGACGGTATGGTAAGGCAAGTCGATGTCGCGACGCGAACTGTCATAATCGATGTCCGACAATCTCACCTCCAAACCGTGAGCGTTGGCAAAGAAACCAGCCTTTGCATTCACATCGGCAATGCGAAAAGAGGTGTTCCACCTGTCCCCAGCATATCCGAGCATCAGATTCCCATCCATTTCGCGTCCTGCCGTATTGCGAAGACGCTGGTCCTTGAGCTTAATCCAATAGGAGTAATACTCGATGCTGTCGGCAGGAACCTTGTAGTCGGCGTAATCCATCCATGTGGCATTCGCTTTATACCAGAACTTGCCGTTTCTACCTGTCAGTCGAACCGATGAGCCTATCGACTCATTGTTGGTTCTGCCAAAGAGATTCACCTGTCCGGCAAACTTCTTCAGCGGCATCGTGTTACTCTTCAGATTGATGACACCACCGATGGCATCGGAGCCATAGGTGAGCGAGGCAGGCCCCTTGATGACCTCAGCTTGGTCGATGGCATACTGGTCTATCTCCAGACCATGGTCATCGCCCCATTGCTGTCCCTCATGCTTGATGCCGTTTTCTGCCACCAACACACGGTTGAAGCCCAAGCCTCGAATTACAGGCTTCGACTCTCCCGAACCTACATTCATTGCCTGCACACCAGGCAATCGGCTCAGCGTCTGCATCAGTGAACCGCTGAAATTTTCCTCTATGAATTTTTGGTTTGCCCTCACCACATTGAGGGCTGACTTCATCTGTATTTCTTTATTGGAGCTTCCGCTTACTACAACTTCTTTTAGGGATACACCATCCCTCATCATCCGCTTGACACTGTCTGCCTGAGCCGAAATCCTCGCCGAATCTTTAGGTAAGGACATAGCCTTGGCACTTGCCGTAAGCGCATGAAACAAGTTGATGAAAAGAGGAAGCACAATATATACCAGCTTCTTGTTTTTCATCATAAATCTTTGAAAATCAATCGGCTAAACCGACCATAAGGAAACTAAATCGCCCGTCAGGATATAGCTATAGCCGATTTTGGTTTTGATTAATCATCAAAAAAACTACAAAGATAGGAATACAGGTGGAGCACGAGTAGAATGTACATCGCCTTGGCGGGTCTTGACAAATGGGCAAGACATGACAACGGCGATATGAACCATAGCAATAAACACTGCTATGTGAACGATGTTTGGTACCACATATGGCAAACTGTGCAATTGGCAGAGTACGCACTCGTGCATGAAGTTCTGCTCGGCTGTGAGATGTCCATCGTGGTGGATGTGATGCGCACATTCATAACAATAAGATGTAACGGCACTACCCTCCGCCTCCGAGTGGTGGTGGAAGGTGAAGGCGAGCATCATTGGCAGATACACCAACATCAGCAGCCAGGCAAACCGCATTCTTCTATTGTTAATAATACGCATTATCCCAAACTTTTTATCTCGTTATTAGCATGAGTTTCTTAAGGCGAATGCTCATGTTTCCTAACGTGTGCAAAGATAACACTTGTTTTTCAAAACGCCATCAAACAACTCATGGAATTATCACTTTTTAGCAATTTTTCCGTAGTATCAATAGTCCGTTAAATTTTTCTTCAAAGCAAGGGTATCCTATTGCTCACAGAAGGAGACGCTTACACATGGCATGGGAGATAGGCTGATGCACAGCGAGATATCCTGTGAGTCATGATCTCCTGACCTCCGCTATTTATAGGTTCATGATTGAGGAGTTGCGTTTCCATAAGACATTATAGTTTATACTATGAAGGGGCTGTATATGTGTTCTCGTATTTAGAAAACGAGATAGAAACAGGTATTGTGAAATAAACAATGAGAATTTGCCATATACTTTAATGGTGCTGTGCATAAAAACAATAAGTATGCGAAAAAATGTGTCAGAAGTGTCAGCAGACGCATAGCCTATTATAAATCAGAGAGTTGAGGGCTGATAGATAGCTGTTCGGTCAGGGTTATCTGCCAGCCATCTATCAGCCTTCATCGTCCATCTACCAGTTTACTTCCTAAAACATAGGCAAAACCGAAGTAAAAC
>NZ_JH379448.1:0-248 GCF_000235885.1 Leyella stercorea DSM 18206 | reverse complement strand
TAAAACATAGGCAAAACCGAAGTAAAACTTTCTTAAAGCATAGGCAACAAACTGCGAAACTCCCGCACAACTGGAGTGTTGTTCCGGTGCTGCTTTTTGTTGTTCCGGTGGCACCGAAGTGTTGTTCCGGTGCTGCCGGAGTCTTGTTCCGGTGCTGTCGGAGTGTTGGTCCGGTGCTACCGGAGTTTTATTCCGGCAGTGCGGGAATTAGTATTATTTGTAGTTTAACGCTTTTAGTTGACTACTTT
>NZ_JH379447.1 GCF_000235885.1 Leyella stercorea DSM 18206 | reverse complement strand
GGACACGTTGTATGTGGCGTTGGTGTATACCGCATGCGTGAGCGACGAGCTGTGCGTGCGCGCGTCAACGTCTATATCATACACCTGATTGCCAACAGTGTGATGGCTGAGATATTGGGAACGGCTTATGCTCTTGGCGTCCGCGAATGTATACATACTGTACAGCGACCACTTCGGCGTGGTATAGAACAGGCTGCCCGACTCCTGGAACGTGTTGTGATAGTTGTTGTAATACGACGACTTCACCTGACCGGTCAGCTCGCGTCCCCTGTTGTCCTTCAACACAACGTTTATGACGGCTCCCGTAACGTGCATGTCGGGCGAAGCATTGTAAAGCAACTCCACCTTCGCCACCTTTTCGGCAGGCAGCGTCTTAAGATACTCGAGCACCGAACCGCCATTCCACACCTTGCCGTTGACAAGCACCGTGGTGGACATGGTGCCTGCCAGGGAGAGCTCATTGTCGTTCTTGCACAGAATGCCTGGCACATACTTCGCCACGTCGAAGGCACATGTCACAATGCGGCTCTTTATAATGGACGATGCGTCCGCCACTATTCTGTCTCCCTGCACATTGAGAATCGGACGCTTGCTTTTTACCACCACGTCGCCAAGCACATTGGTCTTCGTTGCCAACACTACGTCACCCACAGCATACGACGCACACTCGGGCATCACAGTTTCATAGCCGATGCTGCTCACGATGAGGCGGAACGGCAAAGGTATGGAGTCGGCCGTCAACACGAAACGTCCGTCAACATCGGCTGTAGTTGCGCAAATGTTTATACTGTCCAATGTCTGGAGCGCAATGGTTGCCATCACCACCGACTGCTTCTCGCTGTCGACGATACGACCCGTTACGGTCTGTGCCTTAGACTGCACAAACAGCAGTAA
>NZ_JH379446.1:93441-124327 GCF_000235885.1 Leyella stercorea DSM 18206 | reverse complement strand
TTTATATTGGGAGTTTTGACACGCCCTCTTGTCGGCATCGGAAGGAAGCGTCTCTGTATAGGATGTGCCGGCGTAGCCTTCCTGCACAATCTTTCCTTCAGGGTATCTCACGATGTTATATTTTATGTCGCCCATATAACCCCCGTAGAGTCCTTCTGTAGGTGCGCTCCATGTGACGTTCACCTTACCGTTCTGGTCGATGGTGGTAGTTACGTTCTGAGCCGATTTCGGCTTGTCCATACCGACATACTTGCTGCCAAGAAGGCGTGGGCTCGGTCCTGCTTCATTGGCAAGAGTGATGATGAAGTTCACGTTGCCATTGCCTTTCAGCGTCACGCTCTGACGTACCTTGCTGCCAGCTGCTGCCTTACCCTCGGCAAGGGTGTCGGTGCCGTCGGTGATGGTATAGGTGATATCGCCGTTGAGTTCATCGCCGGCGAACGTCTTTGTGGGCACATCAAAACAAACATCGCCCGTGAGCGAGCCGTTCTTGAAGTCGAATGTAAGGTTCTCGGCAATGGCAGGTGCTCCATCCTCGGCTGCAGGCTTCGGGATAGAGAGCATTGTTATCATGTTCTGACCCTCGAAATCGCCAACAAGCGACAGACTTGCGTCGGTGAGGTTTACAGTGTAGAGCGTCGACTTCTTGTCGGCTTCTACACACGCCCAATAGAAGGTGTTGGTCTTTTGGTCTATCTCACCACTCTGGTAGTAGAAGCTACCATCGCTCAGCTTCAGTTGCTTGCCCGTTGAGCCTATATAGGTCTCTGCTGCTGTGTTGGTGTCTATCTTGTAGAGGTTGCCGTCGGTAGCTACACCATAAAGCACGCCCTGCTTGGTCACACCCATTGCTACATACGAGTGGCGCAAGTCGCCAATCTTGGTGCGCGTCATCTTCTCGTAGTCGACAATGCAAAGCTCGTCGCCGTTTCCTTCCGAATTGAGGAAGTCGCCATATACCGTCGAACCATCGGGCGCAATAGCCGTTTCGTTGGCTATGAACGATTTGTTGTCAATCGACTTTTCTGCAAGTTTCTCCCACGTGTCTGTGTTATACTTATAATAGTATATCATATCAACACCCCAGAAGTTCTGATACATGATGAAGTAGAGATTGTTGCCAATCCATGCTCCACTGCCCGTAGCACGGAAGAAGTCTTCAACATATAGCTGCTTAACCTTTATGGGGTCTTTAGCCATAAATTCATACCATCCGTAAGCGTAATAGTCTTGGCTGATACTGGCCCACCTGTTGTCGAAGAGTACATTGCCCCAAAGCTTCCGACCATCCTCGGATGCCACACGCATAATTGTGTTGCTAATGCTTGGGGCAGATTGCTGCGTAGCTCTGACCTGAGCATTTGCACCACCGAATGCGTAGCTCGCTAACAGTGCAACTGCCCCGATCCTTGATAAAGTGTACTTTTTTCTCATATTTTTTAATTGGTTATAATAATGTGTACAAAGAATTGTAAAAAAAGAAATTCTATGCAAAGATACATTATTAAGATTTAGGAATAAAAGGTTTGGCAGCCTTTCTTACAAAATGACATACAAAATACCTACAACTTGTTAGTCGGTTTGTGTTCAAATGAGCAAAATGTACACAAATGGGTATCGTATCGTGCAATGTGTTTGTTGGAGTTTTCGGTTCTTTAGTGTCTACATATCGGTTGCTTGTAGTGGGAGCGTGCCACCGCTCGCGTCCGCCGTCCGGTCAGATTGCGTCCGCCGTCCGGTCAGTTTGCGTCCGCCGCCCAATCAGATTGCGTCCGCCATCCAGTCGGTTCGCGTCCGCCGTCCAATCAGATTGCGTTCGGTGAACGATGCCAAAATATCAACAGCTACTGCGTTAACGTTGAGGTTATTGTTTGCGAACACACAACTTTTACTGTCTAAAAGAAAGTGAAAAAGCAGAAAAACTCTTGGTTTTATTTGGTCGGTACGCCGAAAAAATCTATATTTGCGCAGTCTTAGTTACATAACGCCATAAGCGTCGGTGCAGCTGAAGACGATATTTAAAAACAACGAAAGAATCTATTAACAACTAAAAAACCTTTTATACTATGAACGTAGAGAAAATCATGCATGATCTCGAGGCTAAGCACCCGGGAGAAGCCGAGTATTTGCAGGCAGTACGCGAAGTTCTTATTTCAATTGAGGACGTTTACAACCAGCATCCAGAGTTCGAGAAAGCAAAGCTTATCGAGCGTCTTGTAGAGCCGGAGCGTATCATCACTTTCCGTGTTCCTTGGACAGACGACAACGGCGAAGTACATGTAAATATCGGCTATCGCGTTCAGTTCAACGGTGCCATTGGTCCGTACAAAGGCGGCTTGCGTTTCCACCCGTCAGTGAACCTCTCAATCCTGAAGTTCCTCGGTTTCGAGCAGACCTTCAAGAATGCGCTTACAACATTGCCTATGGGCGGTGGCAAGGGCGGTTCAGACTTCTCTATCCGCGGCCGTTCAGACGCAGAAGTAATGCGCTTCTGTCAGGCATTTATGACAGAGCTCTATCGCCACATCGGTCCTGATGAGGACGTTCCGGCAGGTGATATCGGCGTAGGCGGCAGAGAGATTGGCTATCTCTTCGGCATGTATAAGAAGCTCACACACCAGTATCAGGGCGTGCTCACAGGCAAGGGCTTGGAGTTCGGCGGCTCACGCATCCGTCCTGAGGCTACCGGTTACGGCGCACTCTACTTCGTACAGCAGATGCTCGCTACACGCGGTCTCGACCTCAAGGGCAAGACAATCGCTATCTCTGGCTTCGGCAACGTGGCTTGGGGTGCTGCGAAGAAGGCTACAGAGCTCGGCGGTAAGGTTATCACTATCTCTGGTCCTGACGGATATATCTACGACGAAGCAGGCATCGCAGGCGACAAGATCGACTACATGCTCGAGCTCCGCTCTTCAGGCAACGATATCTGCCAGCCTTACGAGGACGAGTTCCCAGGCTCTAAGTTCGTTGCAGGCAAGAAGCCTTGGGAGGTTAAGGCAGACATCTACCTCACATGCGCTACACAGAACGAACTCAACGGTGCCGATGCCGACATGATTCTTGCTCAGAAGCCGTTGTGCGTTGCTGAGGTGTCTAACATGGGCTGCACAGCTGAGGCTGTTGACAAGTTCGTAGCTGCCGAGCAGCTCTTCGCTCCTGGTAAGGCAGTCAACGCTGGTGGCGTGGCTACATCAGGCTTGGAGATGACACAGAACTCTATACGTCTGAGCTGGAGCGAGAAGGAAGTTGACGAGAAGTTGCACTACATCATGCACTCTATCCACGAGCAGTGCGTGAAGTACGGCAAGCGTGCTGATGGCTACATCGACTACGTTCGCGGTGCAAACATCGCTGGCTTCATGAAGGTTGCTAATGCTATGATGGCTCAAGGCATAGTATAATGTCAAGAGTCAGAAGTATAAACATCTGAATTATAAGTGAAAAAAAGAAATACAATATTAGTAATTCTTGCAACAATAAGCCTTGCCTTTGTCTGCGCTCAAACGCAGACAGGCAAGGCTTCGTTCTATTCTAAACGTGCCACGGGCTCGCGCACAAGTAGTGGTGAGCGCCTGCATCACGACAGTCTTACCTGCGCCCACCGCACCTATCCCTTCGGCACACTGCTGCGCGTCACCAACGAGCGCAACGGCAAACAAGTCATCGTGCGTGTCACCGATCGCGGTCCGCACGGACGCGGACGCATCATCGACCTCTCTTATCGTGCTGCCCGGGAACTCGGCATCCTTGCGCAAGGCGTAGCCGTCGTGAGGGTGGAGCGCGTGCATACCTCCCAAATACCATTCAAGCTCGAGAAGGAAACCCTTCCCGAGCTCGACTTTGAAGTGACGGAGTACACGCTGCCCGAAGACGGCGTGTTCCATTTCAACGAAACAAAATAATGGATATATGGTGTTTAAATTTCAAATGACATAAAAACAAATACGTATGAAAAAAATCTTAGTATTTGTACTTTGGGCTTTTGTTAGCATAGCATACGCTCAAGAATATAAGCCAATGCTTACAGATGGTAAAGAGTGGCTTTGTATGTTGGAAATAGAAGGTTCGCCTGATGGCGCAGACGGAAAGTGGCCATACTATATAACTGTGTGTGGAGAGTCTGTAGAGGAAGGTAGAATATTTAAGAAGCTCAAAAAGGAATACACTGATTCGGTACCTAAAAATGAGCAAAAAATCTCTTATTTTGTGGCTTATGAAGAAAACGGACAGGTTTTCAGAAAATATGATTTTGATGTTGAGGGCGAAAATATACTTTTAATTTTAGACTTCAATTTGAAAAAAGGCGATGTTGCCACTCGTGTAGGCGAGGTGGTTACAGACGTAGATTATGTGGAAGCTTATGGCGTGCGTCGTAAACGATTAAAAATAGGAAAATATTTTTATTGGGTAGAAGGAATAGGCTGTGACGATGACAATGGATTGGCTCCGAGAATTCCTATACCTACTTTTAGAATATGTTCACGTATATTGAAGTGTTACGAGGGAGGTGAACTTGTATTTACAGACAAGGATTTCCTGACAAATACAACATCTATCGGACGTGTTGCCGACGATATTATCCAAACAGAGTATTTGTACAACCTGCAAGGTGAAAGAGTCTTTAGACCAAGTAAGGGAATTTATATTAAGGGCAGCCGTAAGGTTGTTATACGATAAAGAAGATGTAGGTGGGTCCTAAAAATTAGTCTCAAAACTGTAGTACTAATTTGTAGGACCCATTATCAGCTTTTGCCATTCTTCAAGCAAAAGCCCTGCTATGTAACTTTGCCGTTTTCTTATGGTTGGTGCGCTTTTGTTTTCTTGGCTTTCAGTTAGCGTAACACAAAAACCTTTGTCTCGTGCGCAGTCACTGTGCCCTTCCATTTGTTGGCACGCTTGGCTATGTCGCGGTGCTGCCAAACGTCGCGCACGGTGTACTTGCCGTTGAGCCCGACGGTTGAAAAGTTGAGGCTCACGCGCTGTGCTGCGTCCGACGGATTGAGTATAGCCACGGCGTGCGAACCGTCGGCAAGCGGTTTCACGAACACCTGCTGCGTCGGCTCGTTCACGATGCGCTCCGCAGCCTTGCCGAGAGCATCCTGATTGATGGCGATAATCTCCTTGTTGAGCAGTATGCGGCGGTCGTCGTCAGACACGTTGCGCAGGTCGTTGGTCATGGCGAGCACCGACGAGAGCATACACCACATGCTCATCTGTGTTTGGTATTCGGTCTGAGTACATCCCACGCCACCGAGGTCGCTCGATGGTCCGCCCGTTCCGCGCAGACCAACCACGAGCATATCCATGTCGGGCCATTGTCCCGGACGTGCGTGCTTGGCGAGCGGTGCCGTGATGTTGACGATGTCGAGAATGCCCATGCCACCCTCCTTCACGATGTCTTTCCACATGTCGCGCACGTCGTACGAGGTGCGCCAGAGTTGTCCGCCTACTTCCTCGCACCACTCCTCACACTGGCGCTGACCCCATTCGCAGATGCCGAGCACGATGTCGCGGCCCGACTTCTGCAGCGCGTCAGCCATAGTGCGGTAGCGTTGGCGTGCCGTTGCGCTGTCTTCAGGCGCGTTGCAGTAGTCGTACTTCAGATAGTCGATGCCCCATGATGCGAAGGTGCGTGCGTCCTGCTCCTCAAAGCCCAAGCTTGCTGTCCATCCGCCGCAGGTGAGCTGCGCCGCATCCGAGTAGATGCCGAGCTTCAGTCCCTTAGAGTGGACATAGTCGGCGAGTGCCTTTATGCCCGACGGGAACTTCTCAGGGTCGGGAATGATGTTGTTCTGTCGGTCGCGTCCGCCCTGCCAGAGGTCGTCGATGAAGATATATTCGTAGCCGGCATCGCGAAATCCGCCTTCGACCATAGCGTCGGCTGTCTCGCGTATGAGCTGCTCGTTGATGTTTCCCTGAAAGAGGTTCCATGTCATCCAACCCATTGGCGGTTTCGGTGCAAGTTGCTTGCGTGGAGTGGAGGCTTCTTCTGCCGAAGCGAAGAGCGACGAGAGGCAGAGAACTGCCGAGAGAATAAAAGATTTGTTCATAATGATTTGTTTGTTATAGATGTTGTGATGTTGAGGTGTTGAGGTGTTGTGGTGTTGAGGTGTTGAGATGGTGAGTTGTGAGATTTGCATTGCTAATGTCAGCATCTCAGCATCTCACCACAACAACTTCAGTTAATACGATGTACAAAGTTAGCAATAATATTTGGCAACGTAGCACAATTCCCGCATTTCTCTTTGCTTATTGAAACATTAGCATTACTTTTGCATCCATTAGGGGGTATGGCATCCCTGCCATACCCACGCAGCCCTAAGCACCCCACGCACCCTCCTAAGGGGGTGCAGCAGTCTCTGCTGCACCGACCAAGCTAACCCTCCTATTAGATAATTATGAAAGAGAAATATAGATTTGAAGTCTGCGCCAACGGCGTAGAGAGTTGTCTGGCAGCGCAGGAAGGCGGTGCCGACCGTGTTGAACTGTGTGCCGGCATCCCCGAGGGCGGCACCACGCCGTCGTATGGCGAGATAAAGGTGGCGCGTCGTGTGCTCACCACTACGCGCCTGCATGTCATCATCCGTCCGCGTGGCGGCGATTTCCTCTACACTCCGCTTGAAGTGGAGCGCATGGTGGAGGATATAAAGATGTGTAAGGCGTTGGGTGTCGACGGCGTGGTGATAGGCTGTCTGTGTGCCGACGGAACGCTCGACATGGAAGCCAACCGCCAGCTGGTGGAGGCTGCCCAGGGCATGTCCGTCACCTTTCACCGTGCTTTTGACCGCTGCAACGATCCGCGCCGTGCACTCGCGCAGCTCATCGAGCTTGGCGTCGACCGCGTCCTTACCTCGGGTCAGCAGCCCACAGCACTCGAAGGTGTGCCACTGCTGAAAGAGCTGAACGCATTGGCAGCCGCCCGCATCATTATCCTCGCTGGCTGCGGTGTTACGGAGACGAACATCAAGCATATTGCCGATGCCACAGGCGTTTGCGAGTTCCACTTCTCGGCGCGTGTGCCGGTGAAGAGCCGCATGGAGTATATCAACCCCGACGTGTATATGGGCGCGAAGGATGCCGACGAGGGCACGCTGATGTACACCTCGGCGGAGCGCGTGCGTAATACCATCGCGCAGTTGCAGTAGGAATTGTATGGCATCCATTGCGTACAACACTTTGAAAAACGGGTTTTGTGTGCCTTCAAGGGGGTGCACTTGTCTCCGCTCGGCTTTGCCGCTTGCCAGAGCAAGAAGTGCACCAACCGAGCAAGAGGTACACCGTTTACTTTGTTGGTGTAGCGGAGACCGCTGCACCCCCTGATGGGTGTGCTTATTGTTTGGTTGGTGCGCTGGTTGTTTTCCACAGATTTCACACTATAAGTTAGTATATAAAAACTCCCACAGAATACGCAGAGCACACAGAACCTTCTTACTAAAAGTCTCTGTGTAAATCTGTGAAATCTGTGGGAGCCTCTTCTCAGCAAGAAAGTTCTGTGTGTTCCGTGAAATCTGTGGGAGCCTCTTCCCAGCAGAAGGTTCTGTGTGTTCCGTGAATTCTGTGGGAGATTATCTCAGTTGCGGCGTGGGTATGGCAGGGATGCCATACCCTCCTATGTTAGCCGAGCACTTTGATAGCCTTTAAGTTAGTATATATAAAAACTCCCACAGATTTCACAGAGTACACAGAACCTTCTTGCTAAAAGTATCTGTGTAAATCTGTGAAATCTGTGGGAGAATATCTCAGCAGAAAGTTCTGTGTGTTCCGCGAATTCTGTGGGAGAATATCTCGACAGAAGGTTCTGTGTGTTCCGCGAATTCTGTGGGAGAATTTCTCAGTAGAAGGTTCTGTGTGTTCTGCGAATTCTGTGGGAGATTATCTCAGTGGGTACGTGGGTATGGCAGGGATGCCATACCCTCCTATGTTAGCCGAGCACTTCGATGGCCTTACGCAGACGTTTGAGGGTCTCCTCCTTGCCGAGGAACGCCGAGATGTCGAACATGCCCGGACCCTTGCCGATGCCTACGAGTGTGAGGCGGAAGGCGTTCATCACGTCGCCGAGCTTGTAGCCATTCTCCTCAACCCACTTCATCACTACCGGCTCCTGACCCTCTACCGAGAAGTCGTCGATGCCCTCGAGCACGTCTGCTAACTCGCCCATCACCTTTGCTGAGTCTGCCTTCCAACGTTTCTTCACGGTCTTCTCGTCGTACTCCGTCGGAGCGATGAAGAAGAATGAGCAGAGGGGCCACAACTCCTTCACGAAGTTGACGCGGTCCTTCATCATAGCCACTACCTGGGTGATGCGCTCCATCGTCTCGTCAACACCGTTGTTGGCTACGATGGGTGCGAAGAGGTTGGCTACCTCCTCGTTCGACTTCTTCAGCATGTACTCGTGGTTGAACCAGATGCCCTTCTGATAGTCGAAGCGTGCGCCTGCCTTAGAGCACTTGTGTATGTCGAATGCCTCTACGAGTTCGTCGAGCGTGAAGAGCTCCTGCTCTGTGCCAGGGTTCCAGCCCAGCAGCGCGAGGAAGTTGACAACGGCTTCGGGGAAGTATCCGCTCTCGCGATAGCCCGAAGAAACGTCGCCCGTCTTCGGGTCGTGCCATTCGAGCGGGAACACTGGGAAGCCAAGGCGGTCGCCGTCGCGCTTAGAGAGTTTGCCCTTGCCCTCGGGCTTCAGGAGCAGCGGCAGGTGGGCGAAGGTAGGCATGGTGTCCTCCCATCCAAATGCGCGGTAGAGCAGCACGTGAAGCGGTGCGCTGGGCAGCCACTCCTCGCCACGTATTACGTGCGTTATCTCCATGAGGTGGTCGTCGACGATGTTAGCCAAGTGGTATGTAGGCAGCTCGTCGGCACTCTTGTAGAGCACCTTGTCGTCGAGGATGTCGCTCTTGATGACGACGTGTCCGCGGATCATGTCGTCGATGTGTACGTCGATGCCCGGCTCTACCTTGAAGCGTACTACGTACTGCTCGCCGTCGGCGATGCGACGCTCCACTTCCTCCTTTGGCAGTGTGAGCGAGTTGGTCATCTCACCGTGTGTGCGTGCATCGTACTGGAAGTTCTGTATCTCGGCACGCTTAGCCTCGAGCTGCTCGGGCGTGTCGAAGGCGATGTAAGCCTTGTCGGCAGCTAAGAGCTGCTCTACATATTTCTTATATATGCTGCGACGCTCGCTCTGTCGGTACGGACCGTGTTCGCCACCGAAGCTTACGCCTTCGTCGAACTTGATGCCGAGCCAGCGGAACGACTCGATGATGTACTCTTCGGCACCCGGTACGAAGCGGTTGGAGTCGGTGTCCTCGATGCGGAAGACGAGGTCGCCGCCGTGCTGACGTGCGAAGAGATAGTTGTACAATGCTGTGCGGACGCCACCGATATGCAGCGCTCCCGTAGGACTTGGTGCGAAGCGCACCCTCACTTTTCTATCTGACATATTTGTTCTGTTGTTTTTTGTTTTCGATGCAAAGGTAGTGCAATTATTTCGTATTTTGTGATTTTTTTTGTAATATTGCACTTTCCTAAGAACAAAACACCTAAAAGTTATGAATAGATATAATCAATGGAAAAAGTTTTCGTGGCGCAGCTTGCTCGTGCGCGTGCTGCTCGTCGTTGTGACGGTGGCACTGATAGTGTGGGCGTTGCCACATAATGAGCGTCAGCGTTATAAGTACGACGTGGGTAAGCCGTGGATGTACGGCTCGTTCATCGCGAAGTTCGACTTTCCGGTGTATAAGACCGATGCTACGATTAAGGCGCAGGAGGACTCGCTGCTCGAAACCTTCCAGCCGTACTATAATTATGACAATACGGTGGAGGCAAAGATGGTGAAGCGCTTTGTCGACGACTACCGTAATGGCATCCCAGGTTTGCCACTGGTGTACGTGAAGGTGATATCCAACCGCTTGCACATGCTCTATCAGCGTGGCATCATGGACACGCCGGCGTACAACGAGATATATCGCGACTCTACCACTGAGGTGCGCATCGTTAGCGGCAACAAGGCGCAGAGCATACGCCTGTCGGAGTTCTACTCTACGCTCTCTGCCTACGAGCAGCTCTTCACCG
Source organism: Leyella stercorea DSM 18206 (assembly GCF_000235885.1). Taxonomy (GTDB): domain Bacteria; phylum Bacteroidota; class Bacteroidia; order Bacteroidales; family Bacteroidaceae; genus Prevotella; species Prevotella stercorea. The sequence continues at coordinate 114,253 of NZ_JH379446.1, read as the reverse complement.
ACGACGTGATTGCGCAGCAACGCCCCCTCTTGCAGCGTTGCAACCTCAACAACTATATCGAGCCGAACCTTGTGTACGACAAGAGTCGCTCGGAGACCGAGCGCAACGACCTCCTCTCATCGATACCGCCTGCCAGCGGGATGGTGATGAGCGGACAGAAGGTGATCGACCGTGGTGACATCGTCGACGAATATACCTTCCGTGTGCTCAACTCGTTCGAGCGCGAGATGCAACGGCGCAGCGCGTCGCAGAGCGAGCAGATGGTGATGCTCATCGGACAGATAGTGTTCGTCGCCATCCTTGTGACACTCTTCACCATCTACCTCGGACTCTTCCGCCGCGACTACTTCGGCAAGCCGCGCTCTATCGCCATGCTCTACACGCTGGTGACACTCTTCCCAGTGCTCGTGTCGCTCATGGTGAGCCACAACTTCCTCAGCGTCTACATCCTGCCGCTGGCTATGGCACCGATGTTCGTGCGTGTGTTTATGGACTCGCGCACGGCGTTCGTCTGCCACGTCACGATGGTGCTCATCTGTACCGCTGCCGTGCGCTACCAGTACGAGTTTATCATCATCCAGCTCGTAGCCGGACTCGTGGCTATCTACTCGCTGCGCGAGTTGACACGCCGTGCGCAGGTGTTCAAGACGGGCTTGCTCGTGGCTGTGGGCAGTGCACTCATCTACATGGCTATGCAGATGATGCAGAGCAACGACCTCTCGCTCATCGACACCGATATGTACTACCACTTCGCCGTGAACGGCGTGTTCCTGCTGCTCTGCTATCCGCTTATGTACGTCGTGGAGAAGATGTTCGGCTTCGTGTCGAGCGTCACGCTCTTCGAGCTCTCGAACACCAACCGCGGACTGCTGCGCGACCTCTCGGAGGTGGCACCGGGTACGTTCCAGCACTCCATCACTGTGGGCAACCTCGCAGCAGAGATAGCCAATAAGATAGGTGCCGACTCGCTCCTCGTGCGTACCGGTGCCCTGTATCACGACATAGGTAAGATGGAGGACCCCGTATTCTTCACCGAGAACCAGGCGGGTGTCAATCCGCACGACAAGATGTCGTACATAGAGAGTGCGCGCATCGTGATGCGCCACGTCACCGAGGGCGTGCGCATGGCTGAGAAGGCAAACCTCCCGACGTTCATCCGCGACTTCATCCTCACGCACCATGGTCGTGGTGCTACGAAGTATTTCTATATAAAGTATCAGAACGAACATCCCGACCAAGAGGTGGATATAACGCAGTTCCAGTATCCTGGTCCTAACCCGTTCACACGCGAACAGGCCATCCTTATGATAGCTGATGGCGTTGAGGCTGCTTCGCGCTCGCTCGTGGAGTACACGGAGGAGAGCATCTCTACGCTCGTCAACCGCATCATCGACAGCGATGTCGACGAGGGCTTCTTCAAGGAGTGTCCTATCACGTTCCGCGACCTCGCCCTCGCCAAGCTCGTGCTCATCGAGCGTCTCAAGTCGATTTATCACACCCGCATCTCTTACCCCGAAGCAAAAGGGTAACTCGAGGAGGGTATGGGTACTCTCTTTTTGCTGCTTTGTTGGTGCACTTGAGACAAGTGCACCAACAAAGCAGCCTAAATATTTTTGTGCGAAATGTGCTGTAATTCAATAAAAAGCAGTAACTTTGCAGCGTACTATAAACCAATCTGTAATAGCGAATTACATCTACAACCAATCTGTAATAACTAAAATTACATTATAAACCAATCTACAATGAAAAGAATTACTTTATTCTTTGTCGCACTCTTTGCGTGCCTCTTCGTGGGCGTGCAGAGCACGAGTGCTGCTGCCTCAAAGAAGGCGGCTCCTAAGACACCGGAGTTCGTGACATCGGGCGATGGTGGTACTTACTATTACGTTAAGTTTCTGCGTAACGAGAAGGTGATGTCAGTAAGTTCTGACAACTGCATCCGCCTCTACGCAGGCAGTGGCGAAAGCTCACAGCAGTGGCGTCTCGTCGGAACGCAGAACAACTTCCAGTTCCAGAACAAGGACGGACAGTACATCGTGGTTAGCTCGCAGAGCCTTGGCGCTACCTCTACTGGTGCTGCTAACCCTAACCCGTTGCGTCCGAGCACATCAGAGCAGCCTGGCGGCTTCAAGCTGCAGGTGGCTCCGAACACAGACAACGGCACGGGCTGGGAGATCGTTGCCAACTCTAAGTCGGGCTACAACGTCGTGAACCTTTGGGGCGACCCAGGCGACGGCAACTCGATCGGCTTCTGGAAGACCAACGACCAGAACAACGTTGTTGTGTTCGTGAAGCCCGATACCGACCTCGGTGCAGCCGACTACAAGACAGTAGGTTCGATGACCTTCAAGCCTGAGAACAAACTCACACTCTGGTATACTGAGCCGGCTACAACAGCTAAGCTCTACAGCGGTGGTCAGGGCTACTCTAACTGGATGGAGTACGCATTGCCTATCGGCGACGGACAGTTCGGCGCTTGCCTCTTCGGCGGCGTGTACAGAGACGAGATTCAGTTCAACGAGAAAACTCTCTGGAGCGGCACACCAGCACGCTCATCACAGGGCGGCAAGGGTTACGGCAAGTACGAGAACTTCGGCTCTATCTACGCTAAGGACCTCAGCGGCGAGTTCGGTCTTACCACAGACAAGGCAGCTTCTAACTACGTTCGTTTGCTCGACCTCACCACAGCTACAGGCAAGACAATGTTCAAGTCGGCAGCCGGCGTTGAGTACACACGCGAGTACATCGCTTCCAACCCTGCACGCGTCGTAGTGGCTCACTACACAGCAAGCAAGGGCGGCAAGCTCAGCTTCCGCTTCACAATGGCTGCAGGCTCAATCACAGCCGACCCGACATACGCTGACGGCGAAGGCACATTCAGCGGCAAGCTTGAGACTATCAGCTACAACGCACGCATGAAGGTAGTGCCGGTAGGCGGCACAATGACAACCGACGACGAGGGTATCGAGGTTATCGGTGCTGACGAAATCATGGTTGTGCTCGGTGGTGGCACCGACTTCGACGCTTACGAGAGCACATATACAAAGAACACATCGGCTTTGGCTCAGACTATTTCTGACCGCGTGGCAGCAGCTGCTGCTAAGTCGTGGAAAGACCTCTACGCAGAGCACGTAGCCGACTATCAGAGCTTCTTCAACCGTTGCGAGTTCGACCTCGCTGGTACCAAGAACGATATGACAACCAACCGTCTTATCGACACATACAACAGTGGTCGTGGCGCAGACGCTCTCATGCTCGAGCAGCTCTACTTCGCTTACGGCCGCTACCTCGAGATCTCTTCTTCACGCGGTGTCGACTCTCCGTCGAACCTCCAGGGTATCTGGAACAACATCAACGGCGTGGCTTGGAACTCGGATATCCACTCGAACATCAACGTACAGATGAACTACTGGCCGGCTGAGCCTACAAACCTCAGCGAGATGCACCTGCCGTTCCTCAACTACATCTGGGCGATGGCAGAGAAGCAGCCGCAGTGGAAGCAGTGGGCTAAGCTGCAGGGTCAGGATCGCGGTTGGACTTGCTTCACCGAGAACAACATCTTCGGCGGTGTGAGCGCATTCAAGAACAACTACGTTATCGCCAACGCTTGGTACACTACACACCTCTGGCAGCACTACCGCTACACACTCGACCGCGAGTATCTGAAGCGCGTGTTCCCGGCAATGCTCTCAGCATCGCAGTTCTGGATGGATCGCCTCAAACTGGCTTCTGACGGCACATACGAGTGCCCGAACGAGTGGTCGCCGGAGCACGGACCAGAGTCGGAGAATGGCGTTGCACACGCACAGCAGCTCGTTTACGACCTCTTCAGCAACACTCTCGCTGCTATCGACGTGCTCGGCGACGATGCAGAGGTGTCGGCTACCGACCTCACTACGCTCAAGGATCGCTTCTCTAAACTCGACAAGGGTCTTGCTACAGAGACATACACAGGCTACTTCGGTTCGGCTATACCTACAGGTACAAAGATTCTGCGCGAGTGGAAGTACAGCACATATACAAGAGGTGAGAACGGCCACCGCCACATGTCGCACCTCATGTGTCTCTATCCGTTCTCACAGATTGAGCCGGGTACAGAGCTCTTCGACGCAGCAGTCAACTCAATGAAGCTTCGTGGCGACGGTGCTACAGGCTGGTCAATGGGTTGGAAGATGAACCTCTGGGCACGCGCCCTCGACGGCGACCACGCCCGCACAATCCTCAACAACGCCCTCGCTCACAGTAACGGTGGTGCAGGCGTGTTCTACAACCTCTTCGACTCGCACGCTCCGTTCCAAATCGACGGCAACTTCGGTGCTTGCGCCGGCATCGCCGAGATGATTATGCAGAGCAACTCAGGTCTTATCCGCATCCTGCCGGCTCTCCCGTCAGCTTGGACCGAAGGTCACATGCACGGCATGAAGGCTGTAGGCGACGTAACCGTAAGCATCGACTGGAAGAACGGCGAGGCTACACGCGTCACACTCACCAACAACCAGGGACAGACAATGCGCGTTCACTACAAGAACCTCGCTAAGGCTAAGGTTTACGTAGACAACGAGCTGAAGGAAGTGGCTGTAGAGGACAACGTAGCTACACTCACCGGTGCTAACGGCTCGGTAGTAGTGCTCGACTTCGACGGCTCGTTCACTCCGACTGGCATCAACGCAGTGAAGACCGATGTTGCACGCGACGGCTACATGTACAACGTAAGCGGTCAGCGCGTAAACGATACATACAAAGGCATCGTCATCAAGAATGGCAAGAAGATGCTGAAGAAATAAAGACTCTTGAGATGGTGTGTCGCTGACACACCATCTTTTTTTTATGATACGCGCAACAACAACGATGTTGCCGTAGCACTACAACCGTGTTGCCGTAGCACTATAACTGTGTTGCCGTAGCACAACAACAATGTTGCCGTAGCGTGGTAATAATGCGACAGTTTTTGCATTGTTATCATCCTATTAATCCCGAGGGAGTTAAAATATTTATAAAAAGTAAAAAAATCCCCCCCCCGTACGTAAAATTCTGTGCTTTGTTTGATTGTATATCGCGTTTTTTTGATAATTTTGCAAACTAAAAGAGTGTAAAAATTACAACAATTATAACGAAGATAAGACAGGACTATTTCATAGCTATAGTATGACAGACAGAACGATGACATTGGATGGCGGTAAACTCCCGATGCAGATGGACAGAGTTGACGAAATTCTCAACTCTGCAGAGATTGGCATTTACAGGATTATTCTGCGCAAGGGCGAGCATCCACGGTTTCAAGGTTCAGCAAAGTTGCGCGAGCTGTTAGGCGTAGACAAAGACTGTCGCTTTACAGAGGAAGAGTTCTACGACTATTGGTATTCGCGTATAGCTCCGGCAGATGTATTGTCGAAGGGTATGTCGCTTGATGATATTTTCGATCAGGATCATTTTGAGAATACATACCGCTGGGACCACCCTACGTTGGGTTTGCGCTATGCGCGTTGTGGCGGTGTGGTATCAGTGAAGGAGGATGGCACACGCGTTATGGAGGGCTACCACCAGGACTTTACTGAGCAAGTGGAGCGCACCATGCAGGACGAACTTGTTGTGAAGTCGTTAGCCAATATCTACTCCTGCTTGTTCTACGTCGATTTGGATACCGAACAATACATGTCGTACATCAACACGCTACACGTCATCACGAAGTACATACCGCGTACGGGCAATGTTCGCGATGCTATGAAAGTGTTCAACGAGCAGCTCTGCAAGCCCTGCGACCGTTCGATGTTAGAGGAGTTTAACGACCTCTCCACAATAAACGAGCGATTGCGATTTAACAGCGTTGCACGCATCCACTTCCAGAGCACTATCTACGACTGGTTGCGCCTGGCGTTCATCGTCTGCGACCGCCATAGCGACGGCAGCGTGAAGAGCATGGTGGTAGCCGTGAAGGATGTCTCCGAGATGAAAGAGATGGAGCACGAACGTATAGAAGAGCTGAAGCGGAACATCCGCGCCAACCGCTCGAAGACGCAGATGTTGCAGAATATGACTCACGAGATACGTACACCGCTCAACGCCATGTTCGGTTTCTCGCAGCTGCTCTGTATGCCCGACGGCTACGTGTCGGAGACGCAGAAGCACGAGTACTTCAACTATATATTCAACAGTTTCAACATGCTCTCGATGCTTATCGACGACGTGCTGGACGTAGCCGACGCTGAGCACGGCAACTATCGCGTGGAGAAAGGACGCTTCGCCGTGAACGAGATGTGTCGCAATGCGATGCTCATGGCAGATATGCGCCGCCACGCCAACGTCAATATGTATTTCACGTCGGACGTGGCAGACGACTACTTCATCGAGTCGGACAGCAGACGTATACAGCAAGTGCTCGTCAACTTCCTCACCAACGCCTGCAAACACACCGTGCAAGGCGAGATACATCTGCACCTCTCCACCACAGAAAACCCCGGCAGACTCACCTTCTCCGTAACCGACACCGGCACGGGCATACCGCCGGAGATGGCGAAGGACATCTTCGAGCGATATAAGAAGCTGGACGGCAACGTGCAAGGCTCCGGACTCGGACTGCACATCTGCAGCATCATAGCCGACCGACTCGGTGCCGAGGTGAAGCTCGACCAGACATACACCCAGGGCGCACGCTTCCTTTTCATTCTTTAAATATAAACTCTTAATACTGAGTACACCACATTGATAAGCAATCTCCTGACAGCTGGATACCAGTATCCTGATGGACACTCGGTAGACTTTTACGGAGTGGAAGTGATTCAGTTCTACGTGCAACGCTTCCTTCTATATTTCTCAGACTATGCAATACACATCCGTGTGTTGTATGGTATGATATTGCTCTGCATACTTACGCTTATCGTACTCTTTGTCCTCTTCTTCTTGAAAATCAGGCGCAACAACCGCGACCGGCGTGCGTTCGAGGCTGCACGCGCCGACCTCTACGATGGCTTCTACCATGTGCTCACCTCCGACACCATGTCCAACTACGAGGATGTGGAGATAGTCTGCAACGCTACGCTCGACAACATCAAGAAGAAGTATCGCCCCGAAATACTCTCCCGACTCATTTCCGAGATTTGTATGGATTTGAGTCGTGAGCTGCCAAGCATACCTAACGCCGAAACACTCTGTGCGCTCACCGGCGTCAAGACTTATTACGAGCGCAATCTTGCCACAGGACATCTCGTATTGCAAACTCTGCAAAACGTGGTGAACATGCACATCTGTGTGAGCGAGGGTCTCCTCGCCGTCTACATCAACCATTACAACGACAACGTGCGGCAAATGGCGCGCATGTGTCACGTCATATCATCACAAGCCGACCCTTACCACTACTTCATCAGCGACCTTGAGAACGAGCATGGCGTGTGGCGTCTGATGATGCTCCACCGCCTCTTTGCATGGCTTTGGGCTAACGACCGGCAGATGCCGCAGTTCCTCATACTCACCGAGAATATAGAGAACGAGGAGTCGGTGCGCTTTCTGATTGAAGAGGTGGCTTACTGGGGCAGCGAGCGCGAGAAGGCAGCGCTGCATACGCTCTTCCTCTCGCCCAACTACACCTACCGCACAGCGGCACTGCACGCTGTAGCACTTCTGCACGATGCGTCGCAAGAGCAGGCAGCACTCGACTCCTACGACCAGCAACCCGAGTCGGTGCGCCGGGAAGTGCTGCGCGTGCTGGCAGCTATCAACTCGGGTAAGCACGTCGACTTCTTCGTGCACGCCTATCGCACATCATCGTCGAAGGAGACACGCGAGGTGGCACTCGCCTGCCTCTACTCCTACGGCAGTGCCGGAAGGTACGCCTTCGAGGAGTTGCGTGGCGAAGTGCTTGAGAGCAAGACCGACCGTGTGCTGCTCGACCAGATTGACGCAATGGCTATTATCAACCAAATGAGGATGCTTTAAAACTATGTGGGAGTTCTTACTATATTTCTTTGGCTATACCATCCTGGCATACTCAATGCTGCTCATCGCAACGTATGTCATGCTACTCGTCTTCGCCTACCGCTATAGCACGGGCTATAAGCGTTGGTCGGACGACTATATACGCAACATGGTGCAGAGCGCACCCTACGTGCCGAGCATCTCTATCGTGGCTCCTGCCTACAACGAGGAGAAGACCATCGTCGACAACGTGCGCTCGCTGCTCAATATGGACTATCCGAAGTTCGAGGTGTGCATCGTCAACGACGGCAGTAAGGACAAGACCCTTGAGCTGCTCATCAATACCTTCGAACTCGTGGAGGTGCCGTTCGACTACGTGCAGAAGGTGCATAGCGCGCCATTCAAGCGTCTGCTCCGCTCTACCAACCCCGACTACGCCAAGCTCGTAGTGGTGGACAAGGTGAACGGCGGAACAAAAGCCGATGCCGTGAACGCCGGACTGAACGTAATCTCTACGCCGTATTTCATCAACACCGACGTAGACTGCATTCTCTCGAAAGATGCCATGTATCAGTGTATCTTCCCCGTCATCATGGACGAGACGATCATCGCCGTGTCTGGCACGATGTCCATGAGCAACGGCTCGACGCTGCACGACGGCAAGCTCGTCGATATACGTCCGTCGAGTCGCCCCGTACCGCTCTTCCAGGACTTGGAGTACAAACGCTCGTTCCTCGTCGGCAAGATGGGATGGAGCAAGATCAACGCCATGAACAACGTGTCGGGCGGTTACGGGCTCTTCTCTACAGAGGTGGTCATCAACGCCGGCGGCTACAGCAGCTCGTCGTTCGCCGAGGATATGGACATGATTACGCGAATGATAGCCTACTGCTGCGACTTCAACCGCAAGTATCGTGTGGTGCAAATCCCGCACACGTGCTGCTGGACCGAGGGTCCGTCGACCTTGCACATGCTCTATCGCCAGCGCACACGTTGGGGACGCGGACTGATACAGACCATGTGGGAGCACCGCCGCCTGCTCTTCAACCCGAAGTATAAGCGTCTCGGACTCATCACGATGTCCTACACGTTCCTCTTCGAGTTCCTCGCACCGATTATAGAGTTCTTCGGAACCATTATGATAGTGTACCTCACCTTCACGGGCGGTGTCAACTGGAGCACGTTCTTCGTCACATACTTCGCCATATACGTCTTCAGCTTCATGCTCTCGGCGTTCGTGGTGTTCTACGACTATCTGCTCGGCTGCTCCTACACCAGCGTGCGCAGCTATCTGAAGTTGCTGTTGGCGGCAGCTCTGGAGCCTATCGTCTACCACCCGATAATCGTGGTGTGCTCGTTAGTGGGCTACTTCAAGTACATAACACGCCAGAAAGCCGTGTGGTGTTCTATGGAGCGAACCGGTGTGAAGCACGCTACTGTGCCTGCAGGCGGCAGTCAGCCAGCCCAACAGTCGGCACCGCAGCCAAATGCAAACCAATCGAACTGATTATTATGAGATACAAAATACTTACCATAGCAATACTCTTCTCGGCAGTTCTGACCTCTACGGCGCAGAACACGCAGAACCGCGAACATCTCAGTCGTAAGTACACGCCTGCCAAGGAGGGTCTGCCTGCCTACTACGAGCAGCAGGCACGCGCTCTGTTCAAGAGCGGGAAGTGGGCTGAAGGACGCAAGATGGTGGAGGAGGGCTACGACAAGTACGGCTCGCTCTCTGCCTACAACGAACTGTTGGGCACCTATTGGTACCACTTCAAGGATTACGACAAGGCACGCTTCTACTTCATACGTTCTATAAAAGACGACAACGGCAACCTGCAGTCGAAGACAATGCTCATGCGATTGGAGGAACTGACGAAGCACTATAGCACGGCGATTGTCTACTGCAACGAACTCTTGGAGGCTGCGCCCTACGACTTCACGCTTTGGAAGAAGAAAATAGAACTCTACCGACTCGACGGAAACACCGTGGAAGCAACACGTCTGCTGCAACGACTCGCCGAGATATACCCCGAAAGAGTGGAGGTGAAGAAGGAGATGGCGTGGGACTATGACCAACGCTATCGCAAGCTGGTCAAGACAAACAACCTCGTAGGACAGGAGGAAGCACTGCGCAAACTGATCGAAATATCCCCCAGGAACGCCGAATACCAAATGGCACTCTGCAATCTGCTGCTGAAGACAGGACGCTTGGAGCAAGCTGCCGACCAGGCAGGACACGCCGCAACGCAGGTGAAGCAGCCACTGCCGTTCGTCGAGAAGAAGGCAAGCATACTCGGCGATATGACCCGCTACAGCGAAGCGTTGTCGTATATCAGCATGTCGGAGCGCACACTCTCGGGCGTGCGAGGCGCACAAATCAATCGGCTGAAGACCAAACTGGAGGAGGAACGAGCACGCTATGCGGCTCAGAACGATCCATACACCGCATACGCACGCCTCTACGAGAAGAACCATTCGGAGGAAGCACTCACCTATCTGCTCAATACGTCGATGAGCCGAGGCTACCTCGACGATGCGCTGATGTACATCCGCGAGGCTCGCCGTCGACGTGGCGACACGCAAAACCTGCTCTTCCGCGAGTACACCGTGCAACGTCGATTGGGCAACAAGCGTGCTGCCATTGTGCTGTTAGAGCGTATTCACACCATGTACCCGAGCAATCAGGAGGTGAGCGAAGAGCTCTGTGCTATACGCTTGGAGGAGGTGCGCCGACAGATGGATCTGAACAAGTACGAGGAGGTGATACCGATGCTGGAGAAGTTGCAGACATTCAGTGTCGACCAAGAGACAAAGACCGCCATCGAACGTCGTCTCCTCACATGCTACATACAAACCGGTAAACGACAGAAGGCACTCAACCAGTTAGAGAAGTCCTACAGCGACCCTGCGAAGCGTGCGGCTATGTACGAGGAAATCGTGACACCGTATATCAAACAGCTCATGGCTGAGGGCAGACTGCGCCAGGCTGAGGCGGAGATAATAAAGGTGCTGAACAACGAGAACCCCTCTTCCGACATCCTGCGCATGGGCATAACCACTGCGCTACTGCTGAAGAAGAACAACGATGCTGTGACGCTTGTGGAGTGGGGACGCAAACGCTATCCCACCGACCCGTTCTTTGTGCTGAAGGAAGCGCAACTGAAGGCAGGCGTAGGCGACTACGAAGCAGCACTGCAGCGGCTGCGTCCGATGGTAGACGAGTACATCGGCGACTCGGTCGTTGTCGGTGCGTACGCAGGATGTTGCGAGGCGTTTGCCATGAAATACATGGAGGAGAAACGCTATGATGAAGCCATGCAGCTCATAGACGAAGCCATGGTCTACTATCCCAATAATAAGCAGCTCATACTCGCTAAAGCTACTATATACGAGAAGCAGAAAGAGTGGAAGAAAGCCATTGAGCAGTATCAGCTATATCATCCTTCGCCCTACGAGCTCGGCGAGTACAACAATCGTATGACAATGCTCAGACGACGTGCCATGTACAACGCTGTGGTCATCGACTACCAGCGAGCACGTCCGGCAAAGGAAGACAACATCAGCTCGAAGGCATTCCTTTCATACTCACGCTACGCTAAGCGCAACGCCTACACCGTCGGCGTGGGATATGCCGGTCGCGACGGTGCAACGAAGGCGGCTAACGGAGACGACGAAGGTGGAAGTGGAGTGCAGTTGAGCGGCGAGTGGGAACACGAGTGGGACGACAAGCTAAGCACAACAGCAATAGTTAGTTGGGCAAACAAGTTCTTCCCGAAAATACGTGCCGAGCTCAACGGCACCTACTTGCTGCCATACGAACTGACTGCAAAGGGCAGCTTGTCGTATCGACTCATCGGTGGCGACAAGAACACATCGCTATTGAGCTTAGGCGTGGGTGCTACAAAGCCTGTCAACATCTTTGAGGTTGGAGCCGACTTGCGCACGTTTATAATGCTTGGCGAGAAGTCAGCCAGCTTCAACGGGCACTTCTTTGTCAACGGCAGCGTGATAGCCAAGTGCTATCCCATCGAGGGAAGCAAGACAAACCTGTTCCTGACGGGCAGTGTGGGTAACGCACCGGAAGTGTCGCTCATCGACAATTCGATGCCGATAAGGTTCAGTCAGCTCAACACGATGCTCGGCTTGGGTGGTGTCTACTCGCTCAATGCGACGCTCGATTTCGGACTCTCAGGTCAGTGGTACACCATGTCGGTGAAGTCGGACGATGCAACTGGTGTTAACAACAGTAAGAACTATCTATATCTGAATGCAAATGTTACAATCCATTTCTAAGTCATTGGCGGCACTCGTCGTGGGCGTTGTGCTCGGTGGGTGCCATAGCAATGCGCAGACAGCGCAGAGCGCAGACCCCCTGTCCGAATATCACGGGTTGTACACACCTTCCAACACGGAGGAGTTTCAGACATCCATGCACACCAATCATCCCGATTACGACTGGGGAGTGTGGGGGCATAACCTCGCAAAGCTCGTCAAGGACGAAGCCACAGACGATATGTACGCCATCGTCGACGGCAAGCGCAGCAGCAAGCAGTTCTGCTTCTCCAGCCAGTCACTATATAATAAGGTACGCGAATACGTACTCGATCAGTACGGTTGGGGCACTGCCGACTACAGTGAGCGCATCAGCATAATGCCTATGGACAACAAGACGGTGTGCACCTGCAACGATTGTACAGCCCGAGGCAACACCTCCACCAACGCAACACCTGCCGTTACGGCGTTCGTGGAGCGTTTGGCAGAGGAGTTTCCGCGCCATAAGTTCTTTACGTCGGCTTATCACACAACCAATACGCCGCCCACAACGTCGCTTGCAGCCAACGTCGGAACGTTCGTGTCGAGCATAAAGCTGCCTATGAGGGTCGACTTCACAAAGACGGAGGGCTACAACGAGTTCGTGCAGAACGTGAAGGCATGGCGCAAGCAGTGCTCACGCATTTACGTGTGGGACTACGAGCGCAACTACGACGACTATCTGTCGCCCTTCCCCTGCCTGCTTGCTATGCAGGCACGCTTCAGGCTCTATCGCGACTTGGGCGTGCAGGGCGTGTTCGTCAATGGTAGTGGCGACGACTACTCGGCGTTCGACGATATGCAGACCTATGTCCTCGCACTCCTCTTGGACAATCCGGACACCGATGTGCACGAGTCGATAGCACGCTACTACCGCGAGCACTATCCGCAAACCGCCGATCTGCTCACCACATACTACTGGGGACTGGAGCAACGCGCCCAGTCGACCAACCATCTGCTGCCGCTCTATGGCTCTATGCAGGAGATGTGCGAGTCGTATCTCGATGTGAAGGAGTTTGTCAGCTTCCGTAGCCAGCTCGACAAAGCAAGCAAGCTTACTGTGGGCGACGAGCGCAAACGCCTCAACGCACTGCTCACCGCCCTCGCCTATACGCAGCTTGAGATGTACCGCACCGGACTGCTCGCAAAGGACGAGGAGACGATTGGCGAGATGCGCGAGATACTGAAGGGACATAGCGAACTGAAAGGCATGAACAACCGCGACGAGTCGGGACACTCTATAGACGATTATCTGAAGAAATGGGAATAAACATAAGACATATAAAAGCCGTTCGGCGCACAGCCCTGCGCTCCGCGTTCGGCATACTGCTCTTTGTGGCTCTGGGATTAGTGGGCAGCAGCACGCTCACGTCGTGCCACAAGCGGCTCGCACTGACCATCGTAGAAGTGGAGGACTCCGTGCGCCACTATCCCTCTGTAGTGCTCGGCGACGAACTCACGATGGTGTACGTGCTGCGCAACACGGGCGACGAGATGCTGGTGATAACCGATATACAACCGGCTTGCCCCACTATCGAGTCGGCTGCGGAGAACGTAACGACGATACCGCCAGGCGAGGAGGTGCCGATGAAATTCGTCTACCACGCTGACAAGAATATCGGACTGGCACGCCACAGTATACGCCTCTACGGCAATATCGCACCGAAGGGTGTGGCTGAACTCGTGTTCGACACGCATGTAGTGCGCCCATCGATCGACCTGTCCGACCACGAGGAGTATCACCAGAAGGAGCTGCGCTCTGTAGGCGAACACCTCCTCGACGGACGCTATAGCGAGAAGGGATACTATACGGATGACCATCCGTCAAGAGAAGAAGAATAAGAATAAAAATAAAATAATAAAACAACTATAACACGTAATAATTATGAAAGAGATTGCAGGTGTTTGCTCCAATACATTCAAAATCCTTATTGTCGACGACATACCATTAAACTTGCTTTTGCTCGACAAGATGCTTAAGCCGTTCGAGTTCCAACTGGTGAAAGCTTCCAACGGACGCGAGGCACTGCATGCCATACAAGAGCGTTTGGGCACCCCAGAGGAAATAGACCTCGCCATAGTCGACCTTATGATGCCCGACATCGACGGCTACAAGGTGATAGAGGTGCTGCGCAACGGTTCTAACGACGGCGAGTTTAACATTCCGGCGCATAGCAAGGAGAAACTGCCGATAGTGATACTCTCGGGCATGAACTTCAGCGAGGACATAAAGCGTGGCTTGGAGCTTGGTGCCAACCAGTTCGTTACAAAGCCTGTTGTCATGGCGCAGCTCTACAGCACTATCACCGAAGAATTAACAAAGAAAATACAGGCAGGTAAATGTCAATGACAAATGATTTATATTGGGTGTCGGTGTTGGGCTACATAGTCATTACGCTGACTATCCTCATACGAGAACGCAAGTATATATACCACAACGAAAAGGTGGGACGTGCCTTCATGCCTCTTGTGTGCATCTCCTTGACGTTTTTTGTCGTCGACTTCTTATGGGGGTTGTGCTTGGTGAAGGCTATACGCTCCGATGTCGTCTACTACGCTTCGTCGGCGCTGCTCCACGTCTTGGCTGTCGTCACCACCTTGTCGTGGCTTTGCTATGTGCTGCAATACATAAGGTGTCCGCGCAGGTATCGTTACGTCATTCAATTCGTATCGACTGTTCTACTGCTCTCCGAGGTGGTGTTGGTCATCGCCAACTTCTTCAGTCCGGTTCTGTTCCGCATCGTCGACGGCGAGTACATGCGTTGCAAGTATGCCCTTGCCACATCGTTCAACGTCTACTCGGTGTTTGTGGTGGTGTTGTTAGGCACGCTCTTCACCATGATGCGCAGAGGCATACGTGCTAATGGCTGCACAAGGTGCAAGGCAGTGTTGTTCTCTTCGCTCATACCGCTACTGCCGGGCATCATGAATGTGAAGTATTTCGCATCGCCCTTCTTCAGTATGGGCTTCATGTTGTCGGTGCTGATACTGTACGTGTTTGTTGTTACAGCTGCTCGTGAGAAGCTTTATCAAAGCAAGACGAAGTTTCTGCAGAACATGAGTCACGAGATACGTACATCGCTCAATATGGTGTATGGTTTCGCGCAGTTGCTCGGTATGCCCGAGGGGTCGTGGACTGATGAGGAGCGCGAGAAGTACAACACCTACATCAACGACAATTATCGTATGCTCGACCTGCTGCTCAACGACCTCATCGAGTACACGCAGACCAACCAAAAGACGTTCGGCGTGAGCTGCGAGCCGGTTGATGTGGCAAAGATATGCGATAGCACGCTGCAGTCGCTACAGTTCGCGCAGTCGAAGTCGAAGCAAGTGCAGTTGCAGAACGAGCTGCCCGACGGCTTCACCATAAAAAGCGACGCACGACGCATACAGCAGATACTGATGCATATGCTCTTCTACGGTGTGCAGTTCGCTTCGAGCGACGAACTGCTGCTGAGTGCCAAGCTCAATGCCGGCGCACTCGAACTCGCAGTAGTAGACCCCAACAACAGTATGTCGGGAATGAAAGAGCCGCCCGTGTACGTTAAGGGTACGCTCTACGACACGGATGTAGACGACCTCGGCGTGCGTATCGAGTTGTGTCGTCGAATGGCACGCCTCTTGGGCGGATGTATATACATCGACACGAAGAGCAAGGACGGTGTGCGCATCGTCTTACAAATGCAGAACATACTATAGTTTTTTATAACATCAATTCTTTAACAATTTAATCAAGCAATTATGAAGAAAGTATTATTACTTATCATGTCTGTCATAATGCTGACAGCATGTTCGTCTGACGACGATGGCGCAGGTGTTAAGAATAATGCGCCCGCAACGCAAGTGTTCGTGATGGGGCAGGAGGTGAAGGCTAACGCGGCAGCCCCCGTTTCCGTCTTGGCAACGTATGCTCCGGCTTATTATTTCATTCGTGTGGACAACCGTATCCCGAACATGGGAGCGTGCAAGCCCAACTATTATTGGCCGCGCACTGTGCGTGGCGGTTCGGTCTTCGCTGAGGGCAACAAGGGCACAGTGAACACCACTTACCCCTACTGGAAGTTCTTCGGTCAGGACGGCATCACCAAGTACGTGTACGACACTACGGGCAAGGCTGTGCAGGCTACCCTCGGCGACGTGCCTTCTTACGCGTCGCTGATGTCTGCCAACCAGGACTGGTCGCTGGATGTTGACGAGATTGACACCAAGGACTTGCACATCATCTGGTATGTGTCTAAGTTCGAGAGCGGCGTTTGGCATGTCGACGGTGTGCTCACATTCAAGAGCGTTGACAACATCACTGATGTGCCGGGCATCAACAAGGATAATAAGTTTGAGGACTCTGCCGAGACTCCTTCGCTGCCTAACGACGGCAAGGGCAACATCGAGGTGAATATACACCAGCAGGAACACAAGACATGGCAGGAGATTAAGACCACGGTTCATGTGCGCGACCTCGTAGACAATGTCGTAGTGGAGATTCCGCTCGAGTACGAGAACATCGCTGAGTCTGACGACTTCGCTATCCGCACTTACGACGTAGAGCTCGACTCGCGCATCTACATCAACGGCACCGAGTATGCTCTTGACAGCACCAACCCCGTGAAGGTGACCATCGAACACCGTGCCGACAAGGCTGTGTTCACAATCGTGTGCAAGGATGCCAAGTATCTGGCTGCGCTGCGCAAGGAGTTTGAGGATGGTGTAACGGTAGAAATCCACACCTATCCGAAGAACCTCACACCGGAGGTGGTATGGGGCAAGCTGAAGAACTCTACGGTGAAGGTGTCGCCTGCCTCATATGAACACCTTATCTTCAAGGGTGCGACGAGTGCGTTGTTCACCGAGTAGGTGCTATAGTATAAAAGCAAAGGCTGGAAGATAAGATAAACGTATCTTCCAGCCTTTGCTGTACAATCTCTATAATAATATATCTCCAGATGGTAGATATTTATTTCTTGATCTGTCAATCTTGAGCTTCCCATTGACCCAAACCTTAATTGTCATCAATGTGTTCTCGTCTTCGCAATTTGCTTCTATTGAAATAATTTTACTTTCCGTCTCGTAAGTTTTTTCAAAATACCTTTTTATGACAAGTCCTGTTTCTCCACTATCTTTAATTCCATAAACTCTAATAGGTTCATCAGAATTCGCTTCTATTTGTACACGAATAGTATTCAAATTAGACTCGTCTTTTGAACATGCATGACATAAAAGAAGGCTGAATAGAAGTATCAGACATACTGATATTTGCTTATATATTATTGTTTTTTTATTCATTGTACAGTAGTGCCTAAGGCATCATTTTTTGCTTTGCTTGTTGTCGAAGTGTTTTTCTAAAAAGTTACGGAGAATATCAACAGTCTCCGTAACTTTTTATTATATTGCTGTTTGCTTAGAATGTGATGTTCACGCCGGCTGCAAACGCGCTGTTGTTACGCGTGTAATCTGAGTTGTATGTGTAAGATTTGCCCGGTGCAAGAGTCACGGTTTCAGAAGTCTTCACGTGGTTGTAGAACGTGTGGAAGTAAGCCACGGAGAAGTCGAGCTTCTTTGTGATGTGGTACACACCGCCCACGCCAACAGAGTTGGAACCTACTACGAACGACTTATCGTCCATGTACTTGTCTGTCAAGCCATAGTTGGTGTTCTGCCAACCGGTGCTGACCGTAATCTTCTTTGTCACGTCGTACTCAACGCCGGCGTTGAACTCCAGTGTGCCGCGCTTCTTGAGTAGCTTGTTGCGGTTGTTGTAAGAAGTGGCGTTATAGTCGTCGAACCAGTGGAAACCCACGTTGATGCGCAGCTCGTCGATAGGGCTGTAGCCCACACCTACGGTGAGCAGCGACGGGATGTCGCCAGCAATCTTCTTGCCGTCAGCGTACTCGCCGATAGCCTTGTTGATCTTCGAGTCGAACTGCTGCTTCAGACCAGCTGTTGTAGCTACGACGGTTGGGTTGTTGAGTACTGCTGTAGAAGTCTGCTCTGCCTTGATCATAGCCTGCTCCTGCGGCAGACCAGCCTGCATGAACTTGGCGGTGAGAACCTTGTTCATCTGGTTCTTCAGATTGTCGTCGAGGTTACCGATAGACGGCAACTGGTTGACCGATTTGTTCTTCAGACGCATACGAGTCTTGAACTCGTACTTAGCCGAGAAGTTCCAGCGTCCGGTCTTGTAGTCGACAGCCAACATTGGTGTGAAGCCGATGCCGCTCTGGTCGCAGCTCAGCTCGATGTTAGCCGAGTTCTCCTTCGATGGGTCGAGCACTTGGTAGAGCGGCATATTGCCCACCTTGATGTCCTCAACATATCCGTAGTAGTTGCAGGTAGCGTAGATGCCGCGCAAGCCGGCGTAAACGCTGAAGTTGTCTGAAACCTTGTATGCAGCACCAGCCGAGAGACCGAAGTAGTACTGACGACCATGCATGTAGCTGTTGAAGCTGTATGAACCCTTCTTGCCGAAAGCCTGGTCGGAGGTGAACATCTCTGCGCCGAGCGCATTGTCGATAGCACCAGCCAAGCCTATAGCACCCATAGCTGTCTCGCCAACGATTTTCTCGAACGAGCCGAGTCCGTTGTCGAATGTACACTTACCGCCACCGCCAGTCAGAGCGAAGTTGCCCTGAAACGACCATCTGCCCTTGTTGTAGGCGTACTGGAAAGACGGGATAACGGGAGCGAAAGCCTTACCCTTGAAATCGCGTGGAGTAGTGGGGTTGTTCACGTTGTTGGTGAACAACTTGTAGTCGTTCTTGATTGTACGTGTCTGGTATGCCATCTGCCAGTTGAGAGCGAGGTGGCTTCCTTCGCCCATAAACACAACACCGGCAGGGTTGTAATACACACCATCAATACCAATAGAAGCCTCGCGGCTCATCATACGATTAAAAGCGACGTGCTGGTTGGTGTTAGTGAGAAGACCACCGGCAAAAGTCGCACTGCTTGAGGCAATCGCTGCTGTCAAGCATACTGTTTTAAACTTGTTTACCATAATTACCTTAAATAATTGGTTGCAAAGTTAGCTGAATTGTTCTAAACTTCGGCTGTATTGTGGTCTATTTTAATAACTATTAACACTTCGTGGTTCAACTTCGCGTGTGCGTATGTTGTATTTTTGGTGCACTTGAGACAAGTGCACCCCCTGAAACAGTTCAACTTCGCGTGTGCGTATGTTATACTTTTGTCACCGCTCGCGTTCGCCGCCCGATCAGATTGCGTTCGGTGTCCGATCAGATTGCGTCCGCCGTCCGATCAGATTGCGTTCGCCGTCCGATCAGATTGCGTTCGGTATCCGATGGCATTTGGTAGGAGGCTACGGCATTCCTGCCGTAGCCATCGCCGATAGTTTCCCATAGTCAGAAGTGGTCATTGGCTGCTATGGCTACGGCAAGAATGCCGTAGCCTCCTACAGAAGTGGTCATTGGCTGCTATGGCTACGGCAGGAATGCCGTAGCCTCCTACGAATGCCCTCCTATGTATCACCAAAATCAATAAAAAACGTTTAAATGCAGATGCAGATACACGTAGTGTAGAAAAAAAAGAGTAACTTTGCAGCATAGTACTATTTATACGTATATATTCATTAACAGCAAATTAAGATCAAGACCAATTCCTTGCGACGCGCTGATGCGCCGTTGGGAGTGTCACCCCTTTTGTTTAAACGTAAAAGAAATATGCACAAAGCAGGATTTGTAAACATAGTGGGCAATCCTAATGTGGGCAAGTCGACGCTGATGAACCAGCTCGTCGGCGAGCGCATCAGCATTGCCACGTTCAAGGCGCAGACCACGCGCCACCGCATCATGGGCATCGTGAATGAGGAGGACGCGCAGATTGTCTTCTCGGACACGCCCGGCGTACTTAAACCGAACTATAAGCTCCAGGAGTCGATGCTCGCATTCTCGGAGTCGGCGTTGCAGGATGCCGACGTGCTGCTCTACGTCACCGACGTAGTGGAGAACCCCGAGAAGAACCAGGACTTCCTCGACAAGGTGAAGCGCATGACTATACCCGTGCTGCTGCTCATCAACAAGATTGACCAGAGCGACCAGAAGACGCTCGGCGACACCGTGGAGCGCTGGCATCAGCTGCTGCCCAACGCCGAGATCCTCCCCATCTCGGCAAAGAACAAGTTCGGTGTCGATATGCTCATGCGCCGCATCAAGGAGCTGCTGCCCGACTCGCCGCCGTTCTTCGATAAGGACCAGCTCACGGACAAGCCCGCACGCTTCTTCGTCTCGGAGATTATCCGCGAGAAGATTCTGCTCTACTACGACAAGGAGATTCCGTACTCGGTGGAGGTGAAGGTGGAGTCGTTCAAGGAGACCGACAAGCACATCGACATACACGCCGTGATATACGTGGAGCGCGACTCGCAGAAGGGCATCATCATCGGACACCAGGGCGTGGCACTGAAGAAGATGTCGACCGAGGCACGCAAGTCGCTCGAGAAGTTCTTCGGCAAGAGCGTATATCTCCACACCTTCGTGAAGGTAGACAAGGACTGGCGTAGCTCGCAACGCGAACTCGACAACTTCGGATATAACCCGGAGTAGGAGTTTTGAATTTTGAGTTTTGAATTTTGAAT
>NZ_JH379446.1:75970-93326 GCF_000235885.1 Leyella stercorea DSM 18206 | reverse complement strand
TTTGAATTATCGGCTGCGCCGATTTTGAGTTAATCAATTTTGAATTAAGAATTCGTAACTCATAATTCTCAACTCCTAACTCGTAAATCTCAATTCAAAATTCATAAATTCAAAATGCGCGAAGCGCACAATTCACAATTCAAAACTCAAAACTCAAAATTGCGACAGCTCGCTGTCGCTTCCCCCTGAATAGCAAAGAGGGGACACTCTCGTCAGACTGGCGAGGGCCGGAGTCAGGTCAGCTTCGGAAAATCGTTAACAAGGATGCAGAGACCACATCCTACAAGCCTCCGTGAGATGCGGAGGAAAGAATGACTAAAAGAATATGGCAAATTTAGTGGCAATAGTGGGACGCCCGAACGTGGGCAAGTCTACACTGTTCAACCGCCTGACCAAGACACGTCAGGCAATCGTTAGCGACACCGCAGGCACAACACGCGACCGTCAGTACGGCAAGTGCGAGTGGAACGGACGCGAGTTTTCTGTAGTAGACACCGGCGGATGGGTCGTGAAGAGCGACGACATCTTCGAGGATGCCATCCGCAAGCAGGTGATAGTGGCAACCGAGGAGGCTGACGTGGTGCTCTTCGTCGTCGACGTGCAGACCGGACTCACCGACTGGGATCAGGACGTGGCAACTATCCTTCGCCGCACAAAGCTCCCCGTGATACTCGTGGCTAACAAGACCGACAACAACGACCAGATATACGACGCGGCTGAGTTCTACGCACTCGGACTCGGCGAGCCGCAGTGCATCTCGTCGGCAACCGGCAGTGGCACGGGCGACCTGCTCGACCTCGTGCTCACAAAGCTTAAACCCGAAGTGAAGGAAGACGTAGAGGACGGCATACCACGCTTCGCCGTAGTAGGACGCCCGAATGCCGGCAAGAGCTCTATCATCAACGCCTTCATCGGCGAAGACCGCAACATCGTGACCGAGATAGCCGGCACAACGCGCGACTCTATCTACACACGCTACGACAAGTTCGGCTTCGACTTCTACCTCGTGGACACAGCCGGAATACGCCGCAAGAACAAGGTGTCGGAAGACCTTGAGTTCTACTCGGTGATGCGCTCCATCCGCGCCATCGAGAACTCCGATGTCTGCATCCTCATGCTCGACGCAACACGCGGCATCGAGGCACAGGACATGAACATCTTCCAGCTCATACAGCGCAACAACAAGTCGCTTGTGGTGGTTGTGAACAAGTGGGACCTCGTGGAGAACAAGGACCAGGCAGTCATCAAGACCTTCGAGAACGCCATCCGTCAGCGCATGGCTCCGTTCGTCGACTTCCCGATCATCTTCGCTTCGGCACTCACCAAGCAGCGCATCTTCAAGGTGCTCGAAACAGCCAAGGAGGTGTACCTCAACCGCAAGGCGCACGTGGGCACATCGAAGCTCAACGAAGTGATGCTGCCGCTCATCGAGGCATACCCGCCACCATCAACAAAGGGCAAGTACATCAAGATAAAGTACTGCACGCAGCTGCCTAACACGCAGATTCCGTCGTTCGTGTTCTACGCCAACCTGCCGCAGTACATCAAGGAGCCGTACCGCCGCTTCCTCGAGAACAAGATTCGCGACAACTGGTCAATGCACGGCTGCCCAATAAACATCTTCATCCGACAGAAGTAACTAAAGGGGGTGCAGTTGTCTCTTAAGGGGGTGCAGTTGTCTCAACTGCACCAACCTATCTGCACCAATCTAACAGGTTGGTGCACTTGAGACAAGTGCACCCCCTATTTGCGCCCCTATTTGCACCCTCTATTTACACCAATCTATGCGACACATTATATATTTAATAACAACCTTGTGCTGTCTGGCCCTCGCCTCCTGCGGCAACAAGGCATCAGACGTCAGCCCCGACGAGCTGGCATCGCGTGCGGCGAAGCTCTACTACGAAAATCTGCTTCACGGCAAGTGTGAGGCATACATCGACGGCTTCTACCGCCCCGACAGCATACCCGAGAGCTACCGCGAGCAACTCATCGTGAGCGCAAAGCAGTATGTAGGGCAGATGAAGACCGACCACCAGGGTTTGGTGAGCGTAGAAGCAGTGGGCGCACGCACCGACACCGCGAAGCACGTGGGTGAGGCATACCTGCTGCTCGGCTTCGGCGACAAGACGAAAGAAGAAGTCGTTGTGCCACTCGTGCTGCACGACGGCTGTTGGATGCTACGCTGAGAAGATCACATAAACAAAAAAAAGAGCCATGTTGCATCAACTGCGACATGGCTTTTCAATTAATAGTAAAGTGATGACTATCAGTTTTTCTTATTCTTTGAGAAGGTAATTATTAGGTGATTGTTTAAAAGGTACTTATCTGCTCGCTTCGTCCTGTAAAAAGACCGCTCGCAGACGGTTTGTGTCTTATGGTCTTGGTAGGTTGTTATGTATTGATGATAATTTTCGTTTGCAAAGATAGTTTTATTTTCTAATATCCACAAATTATCTGCCACTTTTATTTTGAATTACTTTAATTTTGTTCTGTTTTGGTTGCTTTTTTGTCATTTTTTCAGATTTTGCGCAAAATATTAAACCATATCAATGCGTTAATAGAATAATAATCCGTAATTTTGTCTCATCCCAATATCACCCCAATTTCACCATCTCACCATCTCACCATCTCACCATCATCACCATCTCAACATAACACCACCTCACCATCTATGTCAACCATATCTCCCTTTGCCCGTCCGCTATACGTTATGCTCAAACCTGTCGGCGCAGCCTGCAACCTGCGTTGCGAGTACTGCTACTATCTTGAGAAGTCGAACCTCTACAAGGACACGCAGAAGCGTGTGCTGACGGAGGAGATGCTCGAGCAGTTCACCCGAGAGTACATTGAGGCGCAGACCTCGCCCGACATACTCTTCACATGGCACGGCGGCGAGCCGCTGCTGCGCCCACTGGCGTTCTACAGAAAAGCGGTGGAGCTGCAGCGCAAGTACGGCGCGGGCAGACGCATCTCCAACTCGATACAGACCAACGGCACGCTGCTCAACGACGAGTGGTGCCGCTTCCTGCGCGAGAACAACTGGCTCGTGGGCATCTCCATCGACGGACCACAGGAATTTCACGACGAGTTCCGCCGCACTGCGTCGGGCGGACAGACATGGCAGAAAGTGATGCACGGCATACGCCTGCTGAAGAGGCACGGTGTGGAGTGGAACGCCATGGCGGTGGTGAACGACTTCAATGCCGACTATCCGCTCGACTTCTACCACTTCTTCAAGGAGAACGGCTGCCAGTATCTACAGTTCACGCCCATCGTGGAGCGCACGGTGAGCCACGCCGACGGCAGACATCTCGCCACGCTCACCGATGCTGCCGACGCACCGCTATCGGACATGAGCGTCACGCCCGAGCAGTGGGGACGCTTTCTCTGCACCATCTTCGACGAGTGGGTGCGCCACGACGTGGGCAAGATATACGTGGAGCTGTTCGACTGTATGCTTGCCAACTGGGTAGGCGTGACGCCAGGCATCTGTATGTACGCCAAAGAGTGCGGACACGCCGGCGTGATGGAGTTCAACGGCGATGTCTACTCCTGCGACCACTTCGTCTTCCCCGAATACCGCTTGGGCAACATACGCGAGAAAACCATCACCGAGATGCTCTATGGCGAGCAACAGCAGCACTTCAGCGAGCTTAAACACAAGTCGCTGCCGCAGGAGTGCAAGGAATGTCGTTGGGAGTTTGCCTGTCACGGCGAGTGTCCGAAGAACCGTTTCGTGAACGACCGCTACGGCAACCCCGGCAAGAACTACCTCTGCCGTGGTTATCAGCAGTTCTTTGAGCACGTTGCACCGTACATGGAGTATATGAAGAATGAATACCTAAACCAGCGTCCGCCAGCGAATGTAATGGATAAGGTGGACGAGATAGAAAGACAAAGGGGTTAAGCCGACGGCTTAACCCCTTTGTCTTTGTGTTTTATACAGCTTTTGTCTGTTTTATACAGCTTTTATCTGTTGGCTTGCGCTTGACGCAGCTTGTTCATTTCAACCTCCTTTACACGTTTGAAGAGGTCGGAAGCGAAGACGAGGTCGTTGAGTTTTTCGTTTGTGGCACCCATCACGTCGTCCTTTGTGCCCTGCCACTCGTTGTTGCCTTGATATATAAACAGGATGTTCTCACCGATACCCATCACCGAGTTCATGTCGTGCGTGTTGATGATGGTCGTGATGTTATACTCCTTTGTGATAGACGAGAGCAGTTCGTCGATGACGAGCGACGTGTGCGGGTCGAGACCCGAGTTAGGCTCGTCGCAGAACAGATACTTCGGGTTGAGCACTATGGCGCGCGCAATAGCCACACGCTTCTGCATACCGCCCGATATCTCGCCCGGATACTTCAGTTGGGCATCGCCGAGGTTCACGCGGTCGAGGCACTCCTGAGCACGGCGCACACGCTCGCGGTAGTTCATCTTCGAGAACATGTCGAGCGGGAACATCACGTTCTCCAATACGTTGAGCGAGTCGAAGAGCGCTGCGCTCTGGAAAATCATGCCCATCTCGCGGCGCATCTGCACTTTCTCTTCCTTCGACATCGCCACGAAGTTGCGACCGTCGTAGAGCACATTGCCACTCGTAGGCGTGAGCAGACCCACGAGGTTTTTCATCAGCACGGTCTTTCCCGAACCGCTCTGTCCGATGATGAGGTTTGTCTTGCCGTCCTCGAAGACGGCGTTGATGTCTTTCAGCACTTCCTTGTCGCCGAATGACTTATATAAGTGTTTTACTTCTATCATAAGATGTTGAGATGTTGTGGTGTTGAGATGTTGATATTTGTTGTTGAGGTGTTGAGATGTTGTGGTGTTGAGATATGTTGTTGATATAGTAATGTCAACATCTTACCATCTCACCACAACAACTTCATTTTGCTTAGCTGAGCAGCTGAGTAAGGAACACGTCCGAGAATAATATTAACACACTTGAGCTGACAACAGCGTCGGTACTCGCCTTGCCAACCTCCACCGAGCCGCCCTCGACGGTGTAGCCGAAGAAGCTCGACACGCTCGCGATGATAAACGCGAAGACAAGACTCTTGATGATACTCATCCACATGAACCACGCGTTGAACGAGTGCTGCAAGCCCAGTGTCAGGTCTTCGGGCGAGAGGATGTGTCCGATGTACGCCGTGCCGTAGGCTCCGAGAATACCCGTAGCCGAGGAGAAGATGACGAGGAACGGCATCAGTGTGACGAGTCCTAATATCTTCGGCAGGATGAGATAGTTGGCGGAGTTGACACCCATTATCTCCAGCGCGTCAATCTGCTGCGTCACGCGCATTGTGCCCAACTCCGAAGCGATGTTCGACCCCACCTTGCCGGCGAGGATAAGACACATGATACTTGAGGAGAACTCCAAAAGCAAAATCTCGCGTGTGGTGTAGCCCGACACCCAGCGCGGCATCCACGGACTCTGAATGTTCAGTTTCATCTGGATGCAGATAACGGCTCCGATGAAGAACGAGATGAGCAGTACGATGCCTATGGAGTCGACACCGAGCGCCGACATCTCTTTGGTGTACTGCTTCAGGAACATGCGCATACGCTCCGGTCGCGCAAAGGAACGTCCCATCAGAAGGATGTAACGGCCTAATGTGTTTAAGTATTTTAATATCAACATAGTTGCGTTCTCTTTATATAATATTGTAATAATGCTGCAAAAGTAGCAATAAAAACATAAAAACTCGGCATTACACCTAAGTTTTTATGTTTTATTTGTGGTATTTCTATCAATTTGCACTACCTTTGTACAATAATAGAATAACAAGAACATGAGCGAAATCGACATAAAGAATGGTCAGGCGGCTGAAGCTGCAGCAGAGGAGAAACCCCACTGCATGGTGCTCCGCACCGAAGGACTGGTGAAACGATACGGCAAGCGTACCGTTGTCAACGACGTGTCTATCAACGTGAAGCAGGGCGAAATCGTAGGACTGCTCGGCCCGAACGGTGCCGGCAAGACAACGTCGTTCTATATGACCACCGGACTCATCGTGCCTAACGACGGACATATCTACCTCGACGACAAGGAGATAACCGACTATCCCGTCTATAAGCGTGCGCGTGCCGGTATCGGCTACCTGCCGCAGGAGGCGAGCGTGTTCCGCAAACTAAGCGTGGAGGACAATATCATGGCGGTGCTCGAGATGACAAAGCTAACACACCATGAGCAGTTGGAGAAACTCGAAGCGCTCATTGCCGACTTCAACCTCGGCAAGGTGCGCAAGAACATGGGCGACCAACTCTCCGGTGGCGAGCGTCGACGCACTGAGATTGCACGCTGCCTCGCTATCGACCCGAAGTTCATCATGCTCGATGAACCATTCGCCGGCGTAGACCCTATCGCCGTGGAGGAGATACAGCACGTGGTGTGGCGACTGAAGTACCGCAACATAGGCATCCTCATCACCGACCATAACGTGCAGGAGACGCTCACCATCACCGACCGCGCCTACCTGCTCTTCGAGGGACGCATCCTCTTCCAGGGCAAGCCGGAGGAACTGGCGCAGAACCGCATCGTACGCGAGAAGTACCTCGGCTCGCAGTTCGAGCTGAAGATGAAGGATTTCCAACTCGTCGACGAGCAGAAGCGCAAGCGTGACCGCGAGCGCGAACTGCAAGGATAAGTAACAAGAACTTTAAGGTATAACCAACAATATGAAGATATTATTTGTTTCGGATATTCACGGCTGTCTGCCCACACTGCAGCAAGTGCTCGGCTTCTACGACCGCGAACACTATGATATGCTCTGCATCTTGGGCGACATACTCAACTACGGACCGCGCAACAGCATACCCGAGGGCATCGACCCGAAGGGCATCGTGGCACTACTCAACGAGCGCAAGGACAGCATCGTAGCCGTGCGTGGCAACTGCGATGCCGAGGTCGACCAGATGCTGTTGGAGTTCCCGATGATGGCAGACTACGCCCTCGTCGTAGACGGCACACAACGCTTCTTTCTCACACACGGACACGTCTACAACGAGCAGAACCGTCCTACGCTGAAGTACGACATATTCATCTACGGACATACCCACCTCTGGAAGCTCGAAGCGACAGAGCAGGGCGACGTGGTCTGCAACCTCGGCTCTATAACATTCCCAAAAGGCGGCAACGAACCCACTTTCGCAACCTACGACGACGGCGTGCTGCGCGTGCGCAGAATGGACGGAACAGTGCTGCAAGAGCTTGTTAAAAAAACAAATTTTTGACCTATATATTCTCTATTTACATTATTAATGTGTAATTTTGCACTTCCGTGAAATATAATAAGTAAAAACAATAAATACAAACAACGAAGAAATGAACATTTCATTTGAAAATCCCGACAAAGTGAATGGTCTGTTGACTATCACAGTCGAAGAGTCAGATTTCCAGGACTCTGTCGAGAAGACACTTAAGGACTACCGTAAGAAGGCTAACATCCCTGGTTTCCGCCCGGGTCAGGCTCCTATGGGTCTCATCAAGCGCCAGTTCGGTGCATCTGTACGCTACGACGCTGTAAACAAGTTCGTAGGCGAGCAGCTCTACAAATACATCAAGGACAACAATATCCAGATGCTCGGCGAGCCTCTGCCTTCTGACAAGCAGGAGACTCCGGCTGACATCGAGAAGCCAGCTCCTTACACATTCGTATTCGACATTGCTGTTGCTCCGGAGTTCAACATCACTCTCGACGGCCGCAACAAGATCGACTACTACACAATCAAGGCTGACGAGAAGCTCATCAACGAGCAGGTAGACATGTACGCTGGTCGTGCAGGCAGCTACGAGAAGGTAGAGGAGTACGATGGCGAAAAGAACGATATGCTCAAGGGCGACTTGCGCGAGCTCGACGCTGAGGGCAACACAAAGGAAGGTGGCATCACCGTTGAGGCTGCTGTTCTTATGCCTTCATATATCAAGGTTGACGAGCAGAAGGACCTCTTCAAGGGTGCTAAGCTCGGCGACATCATCACATTCAACCCGCGCAAGGCTTATCCGGAAGGCGAAGCAGAGATCTCTGCTCTCCTCAAGATCGACCGCGAGGTAGCTAAGGAGCTCGAGTCTGACTTCAGCTATCAGATCACAGAGATCAGCCGCTACAAGAAGGCAGAGATCAATCAGGACCTCTTCGACCAGGTGTTCGGTAAGGACGAGGTGAAGAGTGAGGAAGAGTTCCGTAACAAGATTGCTGAGTCTCTCAAGCCACAGCTCGAGACCAACTCTAACTTCAAGTTCCTCCTCGACGTTCGCGAGTACTGCGAGAAGAAGGTAGGCGAGCTCACATGGCCGGACGCACTCCTCAAGCGCGTTATGCTCCTGAACAACCAGGACAAGGGCGAGGAGTTCGTAGAGAAGAACTACGCTGAGAGCATCAAGCAGCTCGAGTGGCACCTCATCAAGGAGCAGCTCGTTAAGGCAGCTGAGGTTAAGGTAGAGGACGCTGACATCCGTGAGGCAGCTAAGGAGATGGCTCGTATGCAGTTCGCTCAGTACGGCATGACAAGCATTCCTGAAGAGTACATCGACAACTACGCTAACGAGCTTCTCAAGAAGCGTGAGGCTGTTGACAACTTCGTAGAGCGCGCAATCGACGTGAAGCTCGCTGCTGCACTCAAGAACACCGTTACTCTCAACGAGAAGGAGATCACTCTCGACGAGTTCAACGAAATGATGAAGTAATAAGTCTATTCAATGATAGATATAAAAACTCCCTTGCAGACTGCAGTCTGCAAGGGAGTTTTTTAATTGGTAATTATTAATTAGTAATTGAACTTGCGAGAGTTCAATTACTAATTTCAACTTTCAATTCGATTTACTCGTTCTCCGGAGCCTTGTCGATAAGGTCCATGAACTGGTCGAGCTTCGGAGTGATGATAATCTGTGTGCGGCGGTTGCGCTGCTTGCCCACCTCAGTAGAGTTAGCAGTCACGGGGTTGTACTCGCCACGTCCGCCAGCTGTGAGGCGCTTCGGGTCTACACCATACTGGTTCTGCAGAGCCTGCACCACGCTCGAAGCACGCAAGCAAGAGAGGTCCCAGTTGTTGCGGATGTTCTTCATCGACGCAGCCTTGGCGTTTACTGGCACGTTGTCGGTGTTACCCTCGATGAGTACCTCGTAGTCCTTATAGTCGGTGATGATCTTAGCAATCTTGCTCAGAGTCTCCGAAGCACGCTCGTTGATTTCGTACGAACCGCTCTTGTAGAGCATGTTGTCAGCAAGCGAGATGTAAACAACACCCTTGAGCACCTGCACGTCCACTTCCTTTGACTCCTCCTTAGAGAGCGAGCGTGTGAGGTTGTTGGTGAGCACCATGTTGAGCGAGTCAGACTTCGACTTCACCTCAACCAAGTGGCGGATGTACTGGTTCGACTCGTTGATCTGGTCTACGAGTTTAGAGATGTTGATGTTGTTGTCGCCGGCGTTTGTCAAGCTCTTGTCGAGCGAAGCCTGCAGCGCAGCGTAGTCAGCCTTCTGCTGCTTCAGCAGTTCCTTAGACGCATTGAGCTGCTCCTCAAGAGCTGCCACGCGAGCCTTTGATGCAGCGAGGTCCTCCTTTGCTGTCTGGTAGTTGCCGGTGAGCTCCTTGTTCTCATTCTGGCAGTTAACAAGATCCTTCTTCATTGCGCAGCTTGAGAATGTGAACAAGCCTGCGAACATCGCGATAGCGAATACGTTTCCTTTTTTCATATCTTTATTGTTTTTATCTGTTTGCAAAGTTGTATTTCAATGCAAAGTTAGCACTTAAACTTCAAAACTACTATATATAAGATGTTTATATAATTAAAATGTCAATTCGCTTTAATTTAATTTAACTGTAGGTGAATGTGGCAGTAGTGTGTTTAGATGTAATTTTTTGTTCTTTTTATAGGGATATTTCATTTAAAATGCTTTATTTTGCAAATAGTAATGCTATTGCATATAAGTGACTAATCAAAACTAAAAACAAAACATACATACGAATGAAGAACTTGAAGTACATGGCTGTGGCTGCATTGCTGGCGTGTGGAGCGCTCAATGCCTCGGCGAAAGACAACGTAGAGTACGTGGACCCGTTCATCGGAACAACTAACTTCAGCATCTGCAACCCGGGTGCGATACGTCCGCACGGACTGATGTCGGTGGTGCCGTTCAACGTGATGGGCTCCGACCTCAACGTGCAGGACAAGGACAAGCGCTGGTGGTCGGCGTGCTATGAGTATAACAACAAGTACTTCACCGGCTTTGCGCACGTTACGCTCAGCGGTGTGGGCTGCCCCGAGATGGGCACACTGCTCACCATGCCGACATCGGGCGAGCTCTGCGTCGACTATCGCAGCTATGGCTCCGAGTACAAGAACGAGACGGCGCGTCCGGGCTATTACAGCACCGAGCTTACAAAGTACGGCATCAAGTGCGAGGTGGCTTCCACGCTGCGCTCGTCTATTGAGCGTTATACCTTCCCGAAGGGCAAGGGCAACCTACTCTTCAACCTCGGTAACGGACTCACCAACGAGGTGGGTGCTTCGCTGCGCCGCGTCAGCGACACCGAGTTCGAGGGCACACGCCTCCTGGGCACGTTCTGCTACAATCCGCAGGCGGTGTTCCCGATGTACTTCGTCGTTCGTGTGAACAAGAAGCCCGCTGCTTACGGCATGTGGAAGAAACAGCCGGCTTTCGGCAACGCTCAGGCGCAGTGGGACTCTGACCAGGGCAAGTACAAGCTCTATCCGGGCTACGGACGCGACATGGCGGGCAACGATATAGGCTATTATATGTCGTACGATTGCGCCGAGGACGAGCAGGTGGAAGTGCAGGTAGGCGTGTCGTTCGTGTCTATCGCCAACGCTCGCGAGAACCTCAACGCAGAACAGAAGGGCTTCGAGTTTGAGAAGGTAGTGAAAGAGGGTCACGACGAGTGGGCGCGCACGCTCGACCGCGTCACCGTAGAGGGTGGTACCGAGGACCAGCGCCGTGTGTTCTACACCGCTCTCTACCACACACAGATTCACCCGACCGTGCTGCAGGACGTGAACGGTGAGTATCCGAAGATGGAAAGCAACGAGAACGGCAAGACCGCCGGCAACCGCTACACCGTCTATTCGTTGTGGGATACCTACCGCAACCTCTCGCAGCTCGAGACACTGCTCTATCCCGACAAGCAGGTGGACATGATCAACTCGATGATTGACATGTACCGCGAGTGGGGATGGATGCCTAAATGGGAGCTGTTCTCACGCGAGACATGGACAATGGAGGGCGACCCTGCCATCCCTTACATCGCCGATGCTTATATGCGCGGTCTGCGCGGTTTCGACATCAACGAGGCTTATAAGGCGTTCCGCACATCGGCTACTACTGAGGGCAAGAACAACCGTATGCGCCCCGATATCGACCCGTACATCGAGCGTGGCTACGTGCCGATGGGCTACTATGCTGCCGATATGTCGGGCGACAACTCCGTGTCGCACGCTCTTGAGTACTACCTCGCCGACAACGCGCTCTCTATACTTGCTGGCGAACTCGGACACAAGGCTGATGCCAAGCTGTTCCGTCAGCGCGCTCTCGGCTACAAGCACTACTACTCGAAGGAGAGCGGCACGCTGCGCCCGATAACAATGGACGGCAAGTTCCTCTCGCCGTTCAACCCTGAGGACGGCTACGACTTCACCAATGCGCCGGGCTTCCACGAGGGTTCGGCTTGGAACTACACGTTCTATGCTCCGCACGATGTGTTGGGCATGGCTAAGCTCATGGGCGGACAGCGCAAGTTCTGCGACAAGCTGCAGATGGTGTTCGACAAGGGCCTCTACGACCCTGCCAACGAGCCTG
This sequence comes from Leyella stercorea DSM 18206, assembly GCF_000235885.1. Taxonomy (GTDB): domain Bacteria; phylum Bacteroidota; class Bacteroidia; order Bacteroidales; family Bacteroidaceae; genus Prevotella; species Prevotella stercorea. Next base: position 81,513 of record NZ_JH379446.1, on the reverse strand, counting down.
ACATCGCCTACGCATACCTCTTCTCCTACTTCAAGGGCGACGAGTGGCGCACGCAGAAGACTGTGAACGACCTGCTCACCAAGTACTACACAGCGCGTCCGGACGGCATCCCCGGCAACGACGACACCGGCACCATGTCGGCTTGGGCTATCTTCTCGATGATGGGTCTGTATCCCGACAACCCGGGCGATCCTTCCTACACGCTCACCACACCGGTGTTCGATAAGGTGACGCTACACCTCGATCCGAAGTTCTATCCGCAGGGCGACATCACCATCGAGACCGACCGCACATCGCCGTCGCAACTCTACATCAAGAGCATGACGCTCGGCGGCAAGAAGCTCAACGGCTACCGCATCACTCATAAGCAGCTGATTGAAGGCAAGACGCTGCGCATGAGCCTGAAGTAAATTAGTAATTTTTAATTATTAATTATTAATTGAACTTGCGAAAATTCAGAAAATAACTTTTAAAACTCAAAAGAATTATGAAAATCAGACATCTTAAAGTTTCGGCTGTGCTTCTCGCAGCCACGTTGTTGACAAGCTCGTGTGTAGGTTCGTTCGCTCTGTTCAACAAGTTGGCAGGCTGGAACAAGCAGGCAACAGACAATAAGTTCCTTAACGAACTTATCTTTATCCTCATCTCGCCGGCATACGCGGTATGTACCGTTGCTGACGTGCTCGTCATCAACTCTATCGAGTTCTGGACAGGCAGTAACCCGATGGCACAGCGCGTAGGCGAAACGCAGGAGATTACGGGCAAGGACGGCAAACTCTACGCTGTGACCACTCTGCGCAACGGCTACAAGGTGAAGTCGCCTGATGGTGAGGTTAGCAAGTTCAAGTACGACAAGAAGACCAACTCTTGGAGCAAGGAGGAGAAGGGTAAGATTGAAGAGCTCTTCCGCATCAACGATGACGGCACTATCCAGGCTCGTCTGCAGGACGGTCGTTCAATCACCGTCACACCTGACGCAGCCGGTCTCTACGAGGCACGCATGGCTACAGCCGGTGCTTGCTTCTGGGCACAGCGATAGTCTTTTGGTTTTATTGTATTGCAATAATATAGACGTAAAAAAGAGGAGTCTCGGTTTTGCCGAGGCTCCTCTTTTTGTTTGTTATGCTTGTACGCTTACATGCTTGTCTGCGTGTCAATACTTAGCGTACGATGTATTTCTTGTTTTTGCTAACGAGCACGCCGTGCTTAGCTGTAGCTTTGCGTCCGCTGAGGTCGTAAAATGTAGCATTAGCAAGTGTCTCCGTCTCGTTGTTTACAACGTTCTTGATGGCTGTAGCATCATTAGCCTCTACACCGCCGAACATGAACACGCTGTTAGCAGGCAGAGTGAGTGTGAGCTGCTGGTCGATGTCGATAGCCTCACCCTCGGTGAGACCCTCCAGGGCAGCCTGGTCGTCGAATGGCTTTGTGAGGACGATCTTGCCAGAGATGTTAGCCGGAATCTCCAGAGCCTCACGCAGAGTGAGGGTGATTGACTTCGCTGCCACGTCGCCGTTGCGCAGGGTGAGTGTCGACTTCTTGCCGTTCCATGCAGCCCAGCCGTAGATCTCGTGTCTGTAGCCGTTCCACGGATTGCCGCCTACCCAGTGAGCGTCCATCAGTACGTCAGCGTTATCCTTCTGCCACTTGATGAGGTCAGCGAGGTCAGACCACAACTTGCCGTTGTTGATCTTGTCCATGAGCTTATAATCGTTGTAGAGCTCTACCATGCCGCTACCGCAAGCAAATGCGCAGCGCAACTCGTTGAGAGCGTTCTCGTAGTTCATGTTCTTGCTCACGTCGCCGTGCTCGGTGAGGATGAAGCCGTGAGTCATCAAGGTGTTGATTGGACACAGAGGAGAGTCGGTAACATAGATGTTATATACCTGCATATCGCGGTATGTGATCCATGCCTCGCGGTCGTTCGGGTTGGTGCCAATCTTCTTCCAGTCGGCATCCTGACGCCATGTCGCGTCGGTAATCTTGTACCAGAACGGTGATGCCCATGTGCCTACGGTAGTGTTGAAGAAGATGTCCTCCTTGAGGTTCTCGCGGATGTACTGCTCCATACGGATGATGCCCTCAGCGTTCTCGTTGCCGGTGTCGCCTGGGTCAGGACCTACGGCTGTACCCTGAGCAGAGATACCGTCGAACTTGAAGAAGCCGAACGAGCCCTTGCCGTTCTCGTCGTGCTGGTTCTTCACGAGGTTTGTAGCTGCTGCGAGGAATGTGTCGTAGTATTTCTGGTTAGAAAGCTGCATACCACCGTTGTTCTTCCAGTAGTCGCGACGGTAGTCGCCGCTCTTTCCGTAGCCGCCTACCGGACCGAGCCAAGCACCTACGCTTGCGCCCATTTCGGCAGCCTGCGAAGCTATGTCGCGCATCTCTCTTGGGAAACCGCTATGGAATGTCCATGTACCGTAGTTGTCCCATCCGTCGTCGATTACGAAGTTCTTCGGAGCCACGTTGTAGCGGTCCCAGAGGCTGCTCTTCCAGTGTGCCACTACGTCGAGCACGCCGTCGGCAGTCATGTTTGTATACTCTCTGCCCGGAGCCGCATTGTTGCGGTCGATGTTAAGCTCATACCAGCTGATGTAGCATGGGTTAGCACGCCAAGGCACTGCACGCTCGCGCTCAGAGTAAGCCAGGAACGAACGACGCTTCTGTGTCTCGCGTATGTTCTTTGAGCTCTGCTTGCCGTCCTGCGCGATGAGACCTACGACGGCAGACACCTTCCATGTCTCGCCCTGCTTCAGTGTAGTGTGGCGGCTCCACATACCCTGGATGATAGAGTAGTCGGTGTTAGCCACGTCCTCTACAGTGTTGAATGCGGTAGGAGTCTCAAGACCTGCGAATATCTTGTCGTTCAGAATCACCTTGCCGCGTGTGTTACCGATGGCACTCGGCTTGCTGCCCGCTGCCTTGGTGTCCACCTTGTACGACATCGGTATGATGCTGAACATGTCCACGTTGTCTACGCCGGTGAGTTCCATCTCGGTGCGCAGGTAGTGGCTGCCCGAGCGCAGAACAGCGCGCCATACGATGCTGATCTGCTGTCCGTTGTACGAGTATGTGTAGTTAGCCTGTAGAGCCTTGCCTGCATAGTGCTTCACGCCGCGGATGGCGTTCGGTTCGGCAGCGAGGTCTACCAGCTCCACTTTGCCGAGTGTCATCTGGCTTGCAGCCACGCTCACGCCCGAGCCGAAGCTCACGTAGAAAGGCTCTGTGCCAGCCACCAGGTTCATAGCCTTAGAGCCGAGGAAGTAGATAGCCTTCTCGGTGTTGAGGAAGCTTGCCTGAAGCACCTTGTTGCCCAATGTGTAAACGTTATTATCTTTCCATGCTGTTGCGTCGCCAACCTTGTCCTGCTGTATCGGGTAGAGCCATGCGTTGGTGTACGGCTCGCTGTCCTCGAGTGTGGGCAGGTCGTAGTAAGCTACGGTGATGGTGTTTGTTGCGGGGTCGATCTGTACGGTGGCGAACTTGCCGTCCTTCTCGGGCGCGGTCACGTCGCTTGGCAGCAACGATCCGCTCACAGTAATCTTATCGCCGTCGTTGTATGTCTTGCCGTTGATTGTGACGCTTGCGCCGCTAACGGTGTACGTGTTAGACACCATCTCCTGCAGCACCCATGCGCTGCCGTTGTCCTGCTTGCCGTTGTCCTGCCACAGACCCACGGTGATGGTCTTGTTGTCTACGGGGTTGAAGTCGATGCCACCGTGCCAGTTCATGTATTTGTCTGCCTTGCCGGTAGAGGTGATCGGCTGGAACTCGTAAGCCGCTGTGCCGTTCTGGGCGGTTGTCTTAGTAGCCTTCCACGGTTGTGCGTTCGTCTTGTCGCTGATGAGCTTTGCCTTGCCCGGTCCGTTGCTGTAGCTGTAGCTGTAGGCTTTGTCGTACGAAACCCACACCTTGCTGTCGACGTTGTAGATGAGATACTGACCTTCTGTGCTTGCAGCATAGAAGGCGAACTTGCCTGCATTCTCGTTTGTACGTGTAGGCGATGTGTACGGAGTCATCATCAGTCCGTTGCAGTTGCTGATGGTGTACACTCTCTCGGGATTGTTTACATTCGCCGAGGTCTTGATGTCACTGGTCTGAGCCCAGGAAGAACTACCCCCCCCCAATAGCTAACAGAGCCAATGAAAGTAGATAACGAATACTCATTGTCTTTTGTTTTGCAACACTTGTAGTTAGTAATACTTTAAAAGTTCTGAGCAATCAAGATGTTTTGATTTGTTGAAGTAGGCGGAGCCGGATCGCTCAAAAAATGTATATGTAGAGACTGCATACCCGGGTGTTGCAAATTCAAGCAGCAGTCTCTACGATAGACGTTGCAAAGGTACAAATAAAAAACAATGTATCCTTGCTTTGAACAGAATATTTTACAATCGATTATATTCATAAATGTATGATTTTGCAAGAATCGTAATAAAGCATAACAATGTGTGTTAGATATAATTAGATTGTTAAAAAATAAGAATAACTATAGGTTGTTATAGTTTAAACCTTTATATTTGCAACCGAGATTTTTACTATTTGTGCTATGGAAAGAAATGAGATGTTTTATTATGTAATTATCCTGTTTGCTCTTTTAGTCGCGGTATTGCTTTTAGTCGACTTCATGATGAAGCGTGCGTTAGTGAAAGGCAAGTCGGAGGAGAGTGAGGGCGAAAAGCCTTCGAGAGTTACAAAGTTCATGAAAGGTGTCGACTTCTTTTTGGCATTGCCATTAGCAACAATTGCCGTGAACCACTTTCAGGTGTCTGTTTACACGCTGGTAGCCCTGGCTTTAGGCTTCGTTTTAGGCGTATATACATTGTATCTTTGCCTTACGTTGCGTCAGAAGCAACTCACGTTCAGAGTTATCGTGAAGATGGTAGTACTCGTGTTGATTTACGTAGTGTATAAGTAGCCGCTGAACATATACAGAAAAACGACATATCTTAGGGCTTTTTCCCTGAGATATGTCGTTTTTTTGTTGCTTATCTACCAGCCACCTTATACCGCGCTTCGTAGCGCTCCTGCATCGTGCGAACGGAGAAGCGGTCTTTGGCGAAGTCGTAGGCTTGCTGCGTGAGTGCGTCGTGGTCGGCGGTGGGCAGAAGTTCGTTGAAGATGCGGCGGTAGTCATCGATGCTGTTGTTGTGCGCAAGCAGTGCCCAGTCGGCGGGCAGCGTGTCGGCAAGTCCAGGGCAGGCGTTGGCGATGACGGGCAGGCGGTTGAGGCTCGCTTCCATAGAGAGCATACTCAATCCTTCGAACTCCGACGGCATGAACAGATAGTCGAACGACTGCATGTAGCCGGCGAGTCCGAAGATAGGGGGCACGAGCTGCGCGTTGATGGGTTTTCCTGATGATGCTATGTCCGCGAGGGTCTGCTCTACGAGTGTGCGCTGCGAGCCGTCGCCGGCGATGGTGAAGTGGTAGCGTGCGTCGCCTGCAAGCATCTTCAGCACCTCGCAGAGGACAACCACGCCTTTCTGAGGTTCAAGGCGACCGGCGAAGAGGATGTTGAGGTGTTGAGGTGTTGAGGTGTTGAG
>NZ_JH379446.1:72093-75960 GCF_000235885.1 Leyella stercorea DSM 18206 | reverse complement strand
TTGAGGTGTTGAGGTGTTGAGGTGTTGAGATTGGTTGAGTGTTGAGTGTTGAATGTTGAGGTGTTGAGGTTTTGTTGGTGCACTTGAGACAAGTGCACCCCCTGAGGTGTTGAGGTGTTGAAATAATCGGTCTGCTCAACCTCTGCCACGCCATTGTTTATGATAGGTGGCACCTCGCCGAAGCGTTCGGCGTAGCTGTCGCGCACGGAGTCGGAGATGGCGATGTTGGCGTCAAGACTCTTGAAGAACGTTTCCACCCACCGGGCGGTGCGTGGCAGCCCTGTCCATAGGCGTGTGTTGTGTATGGTGCGCACTATCTTCACACGGCGCAGCATGAACGGGAACAGGCGGCTGAACACGTAGAGCGCAAGGTCGGGGGTCTCGGTGTGCGTGTGTATCACGTCGGGCCGCCAGCGCAGCATGATGTAGAGCATACGCAGGGGGAAGAGCAGTGCGGCGATGCGCTCGAAGAGAAAGTGGAAACTCACGTCGGGCATCCACGAGCGGTGGCAGCGCACACCGGCTTGCTCCAGTTCGGCGATGAACTTCGGCGTGTAGGCGGTGCGTCCACGCATTATCTCTACTACATGGTACTCCATGCCGTGCGTCTGCGACTCGGCGATGTTGGCGGCTACGCGTTCGGCACCGCCAAGCGAGAAGTGGGTTATGAGGTGGAATGTTCGCATGGGGATATGATGTTGAGATGTTGTTGTGGTGAGATGTTATGTTGAGATGTTGTTGTGTTGAGGTGTTGAGATATGATGTTGAGATGTTGTTGTGTTGAGATGGTGAGATATGATGTTGAGATGTTGTTGTGGTGAGATGGTGAGATATGATGTTGAGATGTTGTTGTGTTGAGGTGGTGAGATATGTTGTAGTAATGTCACCATCTCAACACCTCACCACTTCAACATAAATAATCAATAAGAATTGCTGCATTGTACGCCCAGAGCCATACGGCGAGTGCCGCTACGAGCAATCTTGGAGCCATGCTGTTGCTGCGGCGCAGTATGTAGCCGGCGGCGATGGGGATGATGAACGCCCAGTGGGCCGTCATTATGTACACCTCGTTGAGTCCGAAGCCGAAGCCCATGTGCATGAGCATGTCGAATCCGAACCACGCGAGCACCATTAGGAAGAACTTTTCGCGGCGTGCCATCCATGCACCGACGGCGAGAAGCACGACGAGCAACGCCTCCACAACGTAGTTGAGCGCGGAGCGATACTGCACGAAGACGGGGCGCGTCTGCTGCACGTCCTCAAGCAGATTGTCGCGGTGGAGCTGCAGCGACTCGCCGAACAGATTGTCCACTGCCGACTGCCAGCGGTCGGTTGTTATGTCGCTCCACTCAAGCAGCGGCACGTTCGTGGTCAGAGCCTCGCCGTTCTGTTGCTTCACGAAGTCGTTGTGCTCCTTCAACTTTGCTATGCGTACGGGGTCTTTCTTCGCCACTGCCGCCTCTATGCGCTTTATCTTACGCTCCTGCGGAGCCACGATGGCATCCTGCTGCCAGACATAGATGGCGCCGAGCAGCAGTGTAGGCACTGCGAACGAGGCGATGCTGCGCCATGAGAACACCTTGCGTCCGCCTGCGAACCAAGCCGCAAGCATCACCTTAACGCCGTTGGTGAGCGTTACGCCAGCCGTGAGGAAGAAGAGCAGCGTGCTCTGCCATAGCTTCATCGGCTTGCCCTCCTTCAGCTTCCGCCCTGTTATGAGCAGCGTGAGCAGCAGCAGTGGCAGCGAGAGCGCGAAATGGTCGGGCACCATGGTGGCTATCATCACGTGTGCGAAGCCGTAGAACAACGCCGTGAGCAGGGCGGCATCCACGCGGCGCACCTCCACCACGTCGCGCAGCAGACGGTGCATCAGCACCGCTCCCCACACGTCAGCCGCTACCAACAGTGCTGCCATTAGCAGTACCGCAGCGTTGAACTCCGTTGACGGCATTATCAGACGGTTCAGCCAAAACAGCGGCAGCAGCAGGACGACGAACAACGGATGGCGCAGAGTGTTCCAATGTAGGCGCATACACGAGATGAATATCAGCGAGAAGATGTCGTAGCCCGACATGTTCAGGTGGTTGTAGAACACCGACCAGAAGCCCACGTGCGCACCACGTGTGAACGACTGCCAGTGGTTGGCGATGAGCAGGGCGTTGAGCGCAGCGAACACTACGAGTGCCACGCCGGCTATGGGGCGTTCTTCTTTGCGAAGTATTTGCATGTTATGTTTCTACGATATGTTGTTAGAAGAAGAGATACTGCACGATGAGCGACACGTTCCATATCCACAGATACGCTGCCAGCGCAGCTATCAGCCCTTTCAGCGCGAGAGCCTTGCGGCGTTTCTGCGTAGCCTTCAGCAGGAATGCCACGGCTATCGGTATGATGTATATCCAGTGGGCAGACATGATGTACACCTCGTTGATGCCGAAGCCCAGACCCACGTGCAGCACCATGTCGAGGGCGAAGTAGGACATGGCGAGCCAGAAGAAGCGCGACCGTCTGCCTGCCCAGATGCCGAGCACGAAGAGCAGTGCGATGATGCCCTCGATGATATAGTTGAACGCGTAGCGGTAGTGTACCATCATCGGGCGTGTACGCAGCACGTCGCCCAGCAGATAGTCCTGATGCAGCTGTATCGACTCGCCGAAGAGGTTCTCCACTATCGACTCCGAGCGCGAGGTCGTCACGTCGGTCCAGCTGATGAACTCGCCGTTGGCTATCGGCTTGCCGTTCTTGCGCACGCGCTTTTTCTTCTTCGCCGCAGCCGCCTTCGCCTTGTTTATGGAGTCGCGCTCAGCCTTGGCAGCCACGGCAGAGTCCTGCTGCGCCGTGGTGAACGCAGCGAAAGCGATGGAGTCGCGGCGTGCCTGCTCCGCCTGTTCAGCCTTCCGCTTAGCCTCCTTCTCCGCCTTCGCCTTCTCGCGGGCAGCCTTTGCCGCCACGTCGCGCGGCCAGACGATGTGGTCGTAGCTCATTCGTGCCACGCCCCATGTGAGGGCAGCCGGCAGCAGGATGCAGCCGAAGAGGAACTTCGGACGCAGTATGCGCCAACCGTTCACGAAGAGTTCGGAGAGGTATATCTTCAGTCCGTTGTTCAGCGATGTGCCGGCGGTGATGAAGAAGTATGTCACCGCCTGCCATCCGCTCAGCTTCTTGCCCTTCAGTATCAGCTTGCCCGACACGTAGAGAGCCAAGAGCAGTAGCATCATCGAGATGACGAAGTGGTCGGGCGCCATCGTCGAGAGCATCACGAAGGCGAAGCCGAAGTAGAAGACGGTGAGCAGTGTGGAGTCGGTGCGGCTCACGCCCACCACCTCGCGGCAGATGCGGTAGAGGAAGAGCATCGAGTAGAACGCCGCGAACAGTTGTATCGCCGACACGATGAAGATGGCGCAGTTGATGCCCGTGAGCCACATCAGTCCCTGATTGATGAGGTAGGGCACGTACATGAAGAACGCCAGCAGCGGATGGCGGTAGACATTATAGCCCGCCGTCCAGTTGCTCACCACGCTGTACGTGATGGGGTCGAAGCCCGAGATGTGGAACTTCGAGATGAACAGATGCCAGTAGTAGGTGGTCTGCGGTGTGAACACGTCGTAATACTTGCAGATGACGAGGGCGTCGAGCGCAAGGAACACCAGGAGCATCACCGTCGCCAACGGACGTTCTTCGCGCTTCACGCGGAAGAGGCGGAACGCACTGAGGAGAGAGTTGGTATTCATATTGTTTTGTTGTTTTCTTTGCTTTTAAACCGAGGAAGGGGTGCGCTTAAGCCGAACTAAGCCTTTTTAGGCCTTTCTAAGCCTTTGCCTGAACTTTTGCTAATTAAGTCCTCCCCGACGGGGAGGGTTGGGAGGG
>NZ_JH379446.1:43756-71959 GCF_000235885.1 Leyella stercorea DSM 18206 | reverse complement strand
CTCTTTTACTTTTTTACCTTTTTACTTTTAAAAAGAATCTCACGAGCACGAAGTTCACGGGCACGCAGATGGCGAACATCGGGATAGGTGCCCACTGCTTCGGTATGCCCAGCCATAGGAACAGATTGAGCGTGAGCATCTGCAGCACATAGTTGACAGCGTGCGAGAAGGCGAAGCCTGCGCCACGCTTTGCCGATGCCTTCACGCGGAACGTGTAGCGTGTAGATGCCACGAAGTTGAACGCGAAGCTGATGAGGTAGCCGATGGTCATCGCCACGCTCGGGTTGAGCCAGCGTATGAGCAGCCAGTAGATGGCATACTGCAGTATGGTTGCCAACACGCCGACGATGCCGAAGCGTATCACTTCGCCAAGTTTCTGTTTGTCTATCATGCTTATATGTCGTTGCTTATTTAAAGTAGTAGTGTTTTATTGTTTTACTTTGGTGTCGCGCATCGGTCGGCGCAGACATCCGCATCGGTCGGCGCAGATGTCCGCATCGGTCGACGCAGATGCTCGTAATCAAAACTTTATTGACCTAATTGTCTATCTGAACGGCTTGAAGTGGGCTTTATCGGCGAAGGTAAGCAGCTCACGGTCGCCCCTGCTGTCGCCGAACGCCTCTATGACGTAGTCGTTGCGGTGTACGGTCAGGTCGGGATATTGCTTGCAGAGTCGCTCCACCTTCTCCACTCCGTAGCAGTTGTTCGTGAGGAAGCGTCCGGTGAGCAGTCCGTTGTTGTCTGTTTCCACCTGCGTGCCGAGCACACAGAAGTTCGACCGGCTATTCTTTGCCATGTTCGTGAAGAACGGGCGCACCCAGTTGTCGATGCTCGCGCTCACCACGCACACGCTCTCGCCCTCGCTGAAAAGGCGTTCGAGCAATGCCTTCGCCTTCGGCCTTATCAAGCAGGCGTTGCGCTCGGCGAACTGTCGGCACAGCGCGTCGAACGTTTTCAGCTCCATGCCGCGGAAGTACCACGCGAAGATGCGCTGCTTGGCGCGATAGTTGGGGTAGAGCTTCAGCTTCATCAGCACCAGCAGCGGACTGTGCAGCAGGAACCCCACGATGAAGCGCCATGTGCCGCAGGCGTAGCGTATGAACACCAACAGCGTGTCCGCCGTCGTCAGCGTGCCGTCGAAGTCGAATGCGTAGAGTCGTTTCATATTATATAACGTATATCATGAGCAGGAACGTGAGCAGCCACGCCACCACGATAATCTGCGAGAAGTGGTCGCGCAGGATGATCTTTGTGGGGTCGCCGCTCTTCTGGTCGACCACTGCTATCTGTATGTAGCGCAGCAGACCGATGAGCACGAAGACGAATGTGAGGTAAAGGTAGGGCGTCTGGAAACGCTCCACGACCTCCGGCGACACGCAGTACATGATGTAGCAGACGAGCGTGACGGAGGCGGTGATGGTGATGGCTTGGTTGATGAACGTGAGGTTGTAGCGCACGGTGTTCTTGCGCGGTGCCTCGCCCGTCTCGTTCATACGCAGCACGTCGTCGCGGCGCTTGGCGAACGACATGAAGAGCGTGAGCAGGAAGGTCATTATGACAATCCAGTTGCTCAGCGGCAGCTCGCAGGCGAAGCCTCCGGCGAGGATGCGCAGCACGAAGCCGAACGCCACGATGCACACGTCGAGTATGGCGTACTGCTTCAGCTTGGAGCAGTAGGCGAGGTTGAGCACGTAGTAGAACACGATGACTGCCATGACGTTGCTCATCACCTCAGGCGGCAAGAGCAATGCCACACCGATGCCGAGCACGAACATCGCTATCATCAGTGTGTAGCCCATGCGTATCGACAGAGTGCCAGACGCAATGGGGCGGTGGCACTTCACGGGGTGGTTGCGGTCGGCATCAACGTCCACGATGTCGTTGTAGCAGTATATCGACGATGCTACGAAACTGTAGGCGAAGAAGGTGAGCGTCACGAGTTCTATTGAGTTGATATTGAAGAGTTCGCCACCGAAGAACATTGGGATGAAAACGAAGAAGTTCTTTATCCACTGTTTAGGGCGCGTAAGGCGCAAGATGTTTTTTATCATATTGAGATGGTGTTGAGGGGTTGAGGTGGTGAGGTGTTGAGGTGGTGTGATGGTGATATTACTTTTGGGTGCAGAGCTTTAGGGCGAAACTCGTAACCTTCTGCAGCACCCACGCTGCAGGCAGCGTGATAGCCACTGTTGCGGCGAACGTTCCCCAATAGCCAAAGCCCATGGGTTGTACATACACCAGTACGAAATGGATATGTATGAGATAAGCTTCGAGGCTCAGCATACCTACCATGCGGAACGAGCGGTTCACCCACTCGGGTGTGCGGCGGAAGATGCGGTTCATCACGAGCACGCTGCACACCGTGAACGGTATGTACAGCATACGCTCCACGAAGAGCGGGAATAGTCCGTGGCGCACCTGCTCAAGGTAGAGGCATGTGCCGAACGTCATGAGGAACGTGATGAGCAGCAGCCACACAGCGTCGGGCGGCAGCTGCCTGCGCGAGCGTACCATCTCGCCCATGTTGATGCCGATGAAGAAGATTGGCACGCGGCTCCAGAATATCTCCAAGTGTCCCACGACGGCATGTATCGGCAGTACCCACTGCACCATTACGCACCAAACCACCATAAGCAACGGCAGCCAGCGATAGGTGGGGTAGCGTCTGATGAGGCGCATATACCATGGCGCGATGAGGTAGAGCAGCATGATGGCTGGCACGTACCAGAACGTCAGTTCGTCGTGCAGCCAGAAGTCCCAGTTGATGGTGATGTCGCCGAGCAAGTCGACCACGTTCTTCGAGAACCGCTGCGCTCCGAGGTAGTCGGGTAGGTAGAACGCCGTGGAGCAGATGAGCCATGTGGGCAGTATGCGGATGAGTCGGCGGCGGTAGAAGTGGCTCACCGACGGTGTCTTTGTCCACGCGAACCACAGACCCACGCCACTCAGGAAGAGGAAGATGTCGACCCCCACGTTGCCGCAGCGGCGCAGTCCGTAGAACGGGTCGCCGCGGTCGAGTGCCACATGGAACAGAATGACGAAGAGCATTGCTGCTCCCATCTGTTCGGCGCGAAATCGCGATATGTTTCCTAACTCAATGCTTGGTATCTTCATTGCGTAGCTTGAAATTATGGTAGAACCATGCCAATGCTATCGATGCCACGATGTACAGCAGCAGACCCGTGTACACGTCGCCGTGGCGAGAGATTGGTATGAATATCTTTCGTGTGAGCGGATGCAGCACGAAGAGAGCGGCAGAGATGGTGCCCACCCATGCTATCCATTCGTTCGCGGTCTTCGGCAGCAGCTTCACGATGCCAATCGTGGCGATGCACACGAAGAGCGGTGCCCACAGCCAGGTGTGGAAGTTGAAGCTGAAGAAGAATACTGCCACAACCGACAGAACCATTACGGTCATTCGCACGCCGTGCGTCAACTCTCTGCCGTGGCGTGCGTAGAGCAGTCCGGCACAGAAGGGCAGCACACCGCCCATGAAGTTGTAGCGTATGCAGTTGAGCGTCTCGCCCTCGGGGGCACAGAATGCCTGCATCGCCCAGCACACGGCAACAAGCAGCAGAGCGTAGATGTCGCCCTTGCGCCAGAGCAGCAGTCGATAGACGATGTAGAGCTGCATCATCAGTCCGAAGAACCAGTAGGGTCCGGGCCAGATGACATGGTCGGGGTCGGGCATCATGTTGTTGAACATGAAGAGCTGTCCGAGTATGTCCACGACGTGATACTTATGCGCCCCAGGTGTGATAGCATCGACCATGGTGAACGCCACGAAGCCCACAGTCATCATCTTGAAGAGCTTCAGGTAGTGGTGCTTCAGGAACGGCAGCACGTCGGTCTGCTTCTTCGCGAGTCCGCCGCGCTTCTCGTATTTCATCACGAGTCCGTAGGCAGAGAGGAAGAGGAACACCGGCACACCGTAGTGGCCGAAGAACGATACGAGGTGGATGGGCAGGTTCCAATCGGGGCTGCTGATAGCCTGCATCAGACTACTTGCCTTCGACATCGTGAACGTGTACTCGTTCTCCTTTACGGCGAAGCCGAGCCAGTGGCAGTAGTTGTGCAGGAAGATTCCTATTATTGCGAGTCCGCGCATGGCGGAACATTCTGTGCGGGTAAGCATTTTTTGAGTTTAAAGTTTGTCGTAATCCGTAGTGTTCTTTAATATTCTCGGGCGGCTCTCGTCGTATTCGGGCGACAGCAAGTTGTACTGCTCCTTGTAGTCGCGGGCGTGAATGCCGCCGAGGTAGAGCAGCATGTGCGCAAGTGCGTCGGTCATAAAGCGTCGGTTGCGAGCGTTCACTACCTGGCGGAATACCTCCGGACGCTTCTTGATATACTGACGCGAGCACCATATCCACATCGGTATGTCGAACTCGGCGTGAGCCAGACGGGCATCTATCTTCGCCGAGTGCATACGGCAGAAGAAGTGCATGTCGCCCTCGTAACATTCCTCGCCATGGTCGGGCACGTAAATCACGATGGCATCTTCGTTCTCAAACTTCTTCACTATCTCCGTCACAACCGAGTCGTTGTATAGAATGGCGTTGTCATAGTCGGCAAGCGTCTGACGCTCGCGTGCGTTCAGATGCGGTTTCATCTCCTTGTAGTCGTCGCCACGGAACTTTTTATGCTCCTTCGGCGAGCGTTGGCGATACGCCACGTGTTGCCCTAACAGATGGAAGATGATGAGGTTGTTCTCTGTGTTCTGTCCCTTCAGCTCGTCGTAGTCCTTCAGCAAGTCTTCGTCGTAGCGGTGGAGCTGCGTGTTGCGCGTGTCGAACTGCGCCGCGCTCAGCTTCGGGTTGTTGAGGAAAAAGCCGCCACTGAAGTCGTACACCGCCTCCTTAGCCTTCGGCAGAAACTGGTTGGTGAGGAACGTCACGTGGTAGCCCGCTTTGCGGAACAGTTCGGGGAAGAGCGGATAGTCGCACCACTCGCCCTTGTCGCCTACGCAGTAGAGCGAGAAGAGGTGCTTGAACACGAAGCTCGTGAGGTTCCACGGCGATACAACGTCGGTGTACTTCACCAGTCTGCCTTGCCGCTCCAACTTCTGTTGGCGTGGCGTGGTGGGCATGACGTAGCCGTACTGCGACGAGTGGTGGCGGTTGAAGCTCTCGCCGATGATAAGCACGATGTTAGGCGAACGGAACGAACATGAGTCGACCGTCACTGTCTTTGCCGTACGCACCAGGCGGTCGATCTGTTTAGCTGTGAGCGTATTGGCATAGATGCTGAACACGAGACGGTAGACAGGTTGGTAGAGTACGGCGTGATCCTTCTCGGTGAGCGTGTGCTCCACCTCGCCGATTGTGGTGCCCGACATCAGTTTGTGTGTAGCAACCTTGTTATGTGCGCTTGAGCACACCGACCATACGAGCAGCGTAAGCACGGCTGTGCCTATAATGGGGCGTGCGCGGTGCAGTAGCTCGCAGGTGCGCAGCCATATCGACTTGATAAGCTCGCGCCAACGACGTGGAATGAAGTGGGGAAAGCGTAGACGCAGTGCCGTGAGCACGTGCACGAACAGCAATAGCAGCACCCAGCCCACATCGCTCATCAGCACATCGGGCGACACGCACGAACGCAGAAATTCGCCTGACTCGCGCGAGTCGGTCTCGCCGACGAGTTGCAGCATCGTCGGGGTCAGTGTCGACTGAAACTTCACGAAGCAGTAGACATCCACCACTGCCGTGGCGTATAGCACAACGTAGAAGAAGCCACGTACCCATATCATCACCTTGCGTGGTAAGAGGGTGAGTATCAGCGTGAGCACATAGACATCGAGGAACAACTCGAGGTAGAGGTTGTCGTAGAGGTGTGCTCCGCGCACGTTGGGCAGCGTAGCCCATGCCGTTATGCAGCCGAGTAGGTACATGAACACTGCAAACGTGCAGTTACGGCGTAAAGGTTCTGCCACAGCAGCGAGCACCTGTTTAATTGTTTTCAAATATCTCATCTATACCTATTGTTATATAGTGGTTTTATTGCCGTGTTCCCACGTTGTGGGAGCTGTTGTCCGCAAATTTACACATCTTTTCTGACATATTAATTGATTGGTTGCAAAAATATTGCTCTTTGGTAGATGTTCTATTCTATTGTTGCGGATAAGGTATGAAAAAAGGGCACTCCTTAGCGGAATGCCCAGTATGTCGTAATTATACGATTGCGATGTTTATGCCCGATGATTAGTCGGCAATCTTAACAGTGGCGCGACGGTTGTAAGAAACTGGTGAGAGTTCCTTAACACCACCCATACCCTCTGTTGTAATCTGGTCGCGGCTAACGCCCATCTTAACGAGTTCGTTAGCAACTGTTTCTGCACGACGCTCAGAGAGCTTCTGGTTGTAAGCAGCAGAGCCGGTAGAGCTGTCTGCGTAGCCAGTTACTACGAGGTTAACCTTGTTGTCTTTAGCGTATTCAGCCAAATTCTCAACGTTTACGAGGTCCTTGCGTGAAGCAATAGTAGCCTTGTTGATGTTGAAGAATACTGACAACGGAGTGTTGGTGTATGTCTTAACGTCATTCTTACCCACTGGCTCGTCCTTCTTTGCAGCGAGGAGGCTCTTCAGACGTGTGTTCTCTGCCTTAGCGTCGTTGAGCTCAGCGTTGAGAGCTTCAATCTGCGACTGTGAGAGTGCCTTGATAGCGTCTACGTCCGGAGTCTTGCTCCATGTAGACTTGCC
Source organism: Leyella stercorea DSM 18206 (assembly GCF_000235885.1). Classification (GTDB taxonomy): domain Bacteria; phylum Bacteroidota; class Bacteroidia; order Bacteroidales; family Bacteroidaceae; genus Prevotella; species Prevotella stercorea. The sequence goes on along the minus strand of NZ_JH379446.1, from coordinate 65,261 downwards.
AAGGTTGAACTGCATACCAACCTCTGCATAGAACTTATTGTCCTTGCCCTCCCAGAGTGACTTCTGAGATGTACCACCTGCTTCTACACCGTCGAAGTCAGACTCTGCGTATGTCCAACCGAGCTCGAGGTAGAGACCGAAGTGCTTTGAGAGGCGGAATGTGTTGAGGAAACCTGCTGCGAGGTTCATGTTGTAGCGGTCGTATGAGCAGTTGCGGTTGATACCACCACCTAAGAACGGAATGGCGTTCCACACGCGTGTCTCGTTATAACCACAGAACATGTTGCTGAGGTTGAAGAGAATGTGCTCGTTGAGTGTCCAATAGTTGTTCTTGTGCTTGTGCTCGTCAACCACGGTACGACCCCATACGCCGCTGAACTTGGTGCGCAGACCGAGACCAGGTGTGAACCACTTACCTACGCCTACAGAGAAGCCAGGAACAGCGCGGAATTTCTTGAACGGACTACGGCTCAGACCGCTGCCATGCTCCTCGTTAGAGTAGAATGCGTTCCAGTCAGCACCAGCCTGAAGAAACCAATTGCTCCAGAATGAATTTGTTGCAACGCTATGCTTGAGTGTTGGATCAGTTGTCTCCTGAGCCATGGCACTCATTGATAAGCCACACATTGCTAATGCAATTATTAACTTTTTCATAACTTTTATTGTTTAATAACCAATTAATTACGTTGTCATGGACATAACAAGTCCTTTTTATTTAATTGCAAAGTTAATAAAAAAAACAAAAGTAATCCTTTTTATGTTAGAAAAAAGCATATAATAGTTGTTTTTTTATTGTTTATGTAACTTTATGTGCCGAATAAATGCTCTAATTCGTTTTGATGGAGCATCGTTAAAATCTTTTTGCCATCTGGAGTGTAGCTGAAGTTGGAGCATGTGAAGAGGCTATTGACGATGTTTTCCATCTCGGCATTGGTAAGCACTTGTCCGTATGCGACGGCTGCGTTGCGTGCCAGTTCGAGGGCTATTGAGTGGTTGATGTCGTCGATAGCTGATGTTGTCTTCTCGCGTGCTGAGGCTACGAGATCTTGCAGCAGGGCGGTATAGTCGAGTCCATCGAGTCCGCTTGGCACTGCCGTGATGCTGTAGTCGCCCTCTGCTGTCGGAGTCAGTTCGAAACCGATGTTCTGTAGTTCGGGCATAATGGCTTCTGCCACCACCTTATCCGCTGGCGAGAAGTGTATCGTGTCGGGGAAGAGTGGCTTCTGTGAACTTGCTCGGTGCTTCTGCATTTGGTCGAGATATCCTTCGTAGAGTATGCGTGTGTGGGCACGATACTGGTCGATAATCATAAGTCCAGACTTAACGGCGGTCATAATGTATTGTCCTTTGTACTGATAGTGGGTGGGCGACTTCTCTTCAAGTAGCGATGTCTCTTGCTTGGGCGTTGTTGCTTCGGATGTCGACCCCTCTGGCACAGTGCTTCTCTCTTCTGTTTGTGCGAACTTCTGCGATAGAACGATGCCGTTGTCGGCGAACGATTTGCTTGCAGCGTTTGAACGCGACTGTATGACGCTTCCTGCGTCGGTGCCGAAGAGTGATGGTGTCTGTTGCTGGCGAGTGTGTGCAGAGCCGAGTCCTTCGTACAGCTGCTCCCAGTTGTCGGGGGCTGCGTTTGAGTGTGTTGTCGGTGTCTCGTTGAATGGGTTGTACGTAGGGTTGTATTGCACCTTGGGCGCACTGACACCTGTCTGTGGCATTGTGCCCAGAGCAGGTATGTCGGGTTTTCCTTCGGTGTCGAACTCTATTGCCGTCACATCGCTGAACATGCCCACGGCATCGCGCACGGCAGCGGTGAGTATCTGCCACACTGTCTGTTCGTTTTCGAACTTTATCTCGGTCTTGGTGGGGTGGATGTTCACGTCGATGTCCGTGGGGTTGACGGTGAAGTATATGAAGTAAGGTATCTGTTCGCCTTCGGGCACGAGTCGCTCGTAGGCGGTCATAATGGCTTTGTGGAAGTAGGGGTGCTTCATGTAGCGGCCGTTGACGAAGAAGAACTGTCGCACACCCTTCTTGCGTGCCGACTCGGGCTTGCCGACGAATCCGCTAATCTTGCACATTGTGGTGTCGATGTCTATCGGCAGCAGGTGTTGGTTGATCTTCTTGCCGATTACGTCGACGATGCGTTGGCGCAGTCCGCCTGCCTTTAGGTTGTACAGCTCGGTTTGGTTGTTGTAGAGCGTGAACGCCACGTCGGGGTAGACGAGGGCGATGCGCTCAAAGGCTGTGACGATATTGTTGAGTTCGGTGGTGTTCGACTTGAGGAACTTGCGGCGCACGGGCACGTTGTAGAAGAGGTTGCTGATGGTGAAGTTGCAACCTACGGGGCACTGTACGGGTTCCTGCGACACAAATCGCGAGCCGGCGATGCTGAGCGCGGTGCCGAGATCGTCGTCGGGGCGACGGGTGCGTAGCTCCACCTGCGCCACGGCAGCGATAGAGGCGAGAGCTTCGCCACGAAATCCCATCGTGTGAAGGTTGAAGAGGTCGTCGGCTTGGCGTATCTTGGATGTAGCGTGACGCTCAAACGATAGGCGTGCGTCGGTCTCTGACATGCCTTTGCCGTTGTCGGTCACTTGTATTGAGGTGCGTCCAGAGTCGACACAAACCACGTTTATCAGCGTGGCACCAGCGTCGATGGAGTTCTCCACCAACTCTTTTATCACGCTTGCGGGGCGTTGTATCACCTCGCCGGCAGCTATCTGATTGGCTACCGAATCGGGCAGAAGTTGTATAATATCGTTCATGTCGTTATCTGTTCTCTAAGGGTGTATCTTTAAAACTGCGGGTTCGTCTACAACGCCATTAGCAGTATGATGGCGAGTAGCATGAAACCGATCATCACAAGTAGTCCTAACAGACGTACTTGTCCGTTATGGCGGCGACGCGATGGTGGCTCGGCTTCTCTGATAGAACGTTCTGCGAGCTCTTCGGGCGGTACGCCGCGGCGGAGGTTGTCAAGAAGGTCGCGCTGCTCGCTTGAGAAGCGGAAGGTGTGGTGGAAGCCGCGGGGGCGGCGGTTGAAGAAGTACATGCTGTGATGGTGAGGTGATGAGGTGGTGAGATGTTGAGATGGTGAGATGGTGAGGTGGTGAGATGTTGAGGTGGTGAGATATGTTGTGAGGTTGGTGGTTACGAACATTACAACATATCTCAACTTTCTTTTTGCTGTGCACTACTCAAGTCGCTGCAGCGGCGCTTCGCGGCGCGGCTGTTCCTTCAGTTCGGTGCCTTCAGCCTTGCCTCGCCAGTTGAACACGTCGTCCTTATCTTTCGGGCGCACGTAGTCGAACCATGCGAACTCGGGCAACTGATATCTTTCTGGCGGAATCTGCGTGATAGGATACATCGTGCCAGTAGCCTTTGAAGCCCATATCTTCTCCAACTCGCGTGTTGGCGACATGTACATACGCAGCGTGTCGGTCTCCATGTAGTTGAGCTCGGAGAGCGTGGAGTCCTTCGAATCGGCGTTGTAGTAGAGCGACTTCACCGTGCCGATAGCTTCGGCGCGTCGTAGCGCGCCGTCGGTGAAGAAGGCATCCATGCGCTTCGATGAGATCTGGTTGTAGTGGTTCTTCTCGTCACACTTCTCCACCGACAGTGCCTGACCTATCACTTCCGCCTTGCGCACCGTCGAGTCGTTCATGTAGACGTGTATCACCTCGCCTAATATCTGTCTGCCGAGGTTCCAGAGTATAGGGTCGCGATACATCGTCATACACGAGTCCTGCGAGTTGAATACGAGCGAATCGCACACCGCCTGCACGTCGTTGCGATAGGCACGCACGTGGTTGTAGGCGTGTACTTTGCGGTACACCGAGTCGGTCTCGATGTTGAACGTGTAGAGTTTCACCGAGTCGGCGTGCATGTACAGCGTGTCCTTCTGCGAGTAGTCGACCATCAGAGCGCGCTTCGTTGCGAAGCCGTAGCCCGTTGTCTCGTTGTAGAAGAGGTGGTCGCAGTGCAGCTCGTTCTTGTTCACCGAGTCGACGTATATCACGTTGCCGAATCCCTCGTTCTCCTTCGACTTGTCGTTGTGGAAGAGCGAGTCGCCGGTGATGGTTTTCTTACCGTCTATGATGGTAGAGCGACCATACAGTTGCGACATGTTTGTCTTGCTGTTGGTGTAGGCATCGGTGGTGTTGATGACGGTTCCCTTCGATGTGATGGTCGACGGACCCGTAACGTGTGCGATACGTGTGCGTGTGTCGTAGTGGAGCGAGTCGGTGTTGATGAAGTTTTCTCCGCTGCGCATCTGCACGCCATAGAAGAATGAAGCCTTGCGTGTAGCGGTGTTGTATTCGCCCCAGTCGCTCACCAGCTCGTCCTTGCCGTCGACGAGTCTGCCTCCCTCGAAGAAGTAGGCGTTGTCGTAGAGGCGGTCGTAGTCGAGCGAGTCGGTGTAGAGTGTCTGCGTGCGGTGCTTGAGCACTACGTTGTGGCGTGCGTGCATCATCTGCTCCGCACCTATGTAGTCGGCGTATTTGCAGGTGAGCGAGAGGGTGTCGCCCTGCTTGAAGTGTACGTGTCCGAACGCTTCTACCGAGTTGGCTTCCTGAAAGAAGTAGGCACTGTCGCACCACAGCTCTGCGCCGGCGTGCGTGAAGTGTACCTTGCCGCGCAGTATCTGTGCATCGGGCACCGCTCCATAAATGTCGTAGGTGAGCTCATCGGAGTGTACGAGGTACACGCGCTCGTCTGTTTTCTGTCGCTTCTTTTTGCCCTTTGGTGCCGCAGAAGCCCATATCAGGCAGAAGCCAAAAAGGCATAGAACTGCTGCGAGAGCGGTTCTATGCCAGTTGTGGGTTATTGGGGATTGTTCTTTTCTCATTATTTTCTAAGCCTTTCTAAGGCGGCGTTTAAGCCGAACTAAGCCTTTCTAAGGTGGCGTTTAAGCCGAACTAAGCCTCTTTAGGCCTTTCTAAGCTTGATGTAATCTTGCTGCGAACCATCTGCGCCGGTCGTTGCGGATGTCTGCGTCGGTCGTCGCGCATCGGGAAATACGAGGCAAAGCCTTATTTTACCCAGCCTTCGTACTCGTACTTGTAGTTCTTGTAGCGATCCTGCATACGCACGTAGGTGGTCTTTATCTTCTTTACCACCCAGTTGTGCAGGAATTCTGCACGTTGTTTCTGCAGCACTACGTTCTGCAACACTTGGAAGTCTTCGTTGATAGTGGCGCGGTGAGCAGCGATGCGGTTCTTCAGTTTCACGATAGCTACGACGTGCTTACCCTTCTCGTTCACCATGGGGAACGCGTCAGACACATCGCCTACCTCCATGCGTTCCACCTTGCGAGCCACCTCGGTGGGCAGGTCCTTCATCTGAAACTTCGACGTGCGACCCTCCTCGCTGTTGAACGACATGAGTCCGTGGTTGTTGCGTGTCTCCTTATCGTCAGACATCACGGTCGCAGCTTCCTCGAACGAGAGTTTGTCGGCGCGTATGTCGGCAGCGAGCGAGTCGAGCTTCATGCGCATCGAGTCGGTAGCCTCTGCTGAGACACGCGGTATGCGCAGTATGTGGCGCACCTTGATTTTGTCGCCACGCTTGTCGATGAGCTGTATGATGTGGAAACCGTACTCCGACTCTACAATCTTCGACACGCGCTTCGGATCGGTGAGGTTGAACGCAACGGCAGCGAATGCAGGGTCGAGCATACCACGACCTACGTAGTCCATCTCGCCACCCTGACGTGCTGAGCCAGGATCCTCCGAGTAGAGGCGTGCAAGTGTGGCGAATGATGTCTCGCCGTTGTTGATGCGGTCGGTGTATTCGCGCAGATCGTTCTTCACGTGGTTGATTTCGTCCTGTGATATCTTCGGCTGCTTGGTGATAATCTCTACTTCTACCTGTGTCGGCACGAGCGGTATGCTGTCCTCTGGCATGTTGTTGAAGTACTTGCGCACGTCGGCAGGAGTCACAGCTATGTCGCTCACGAGTTTCTCACGCATCTGCTGTATGAGCTGATTGTTGCGGAAGTCGTCATGCAACTGCTGGCGCATCTGTGTGATTGACATCTTCTTGTATTCCTCGAGTTTCTCGCGCGAGCCAGCCTGCTGTATCCAGCGGTTGATTTGCATCTCGATGTTTTGTGCTATCTCTGCCTCGGTGACATTGATAGAGTCGATTTCTGCCTGATGTAGGAAGAGCTTCTGTACAGCTATCTGTTCGGGAATAATGTAGTCGGGATCGCCGTTCCAGGTCATTCCTTCCATCTCGCCCTGCAGCTTCATCATCTCCACGTCCGACTTGAGGATGGGCTGGTCGCCTACCACCCATATCACTTCGTCTACGATACTATGTTCTGGCGCGCGTTCCTCTGTGGTGAGCGTGTCCTGCGCGAGCTCGGGTGCCGAACCGGCGTGGCTGCCGGCGTTGGCTCCGATGCCTACGAGGAATGTCGCAGCAGCGAATGTCGCCAGTATTATGTTGCGTTGTTTTCTCATGTATGTATATATATTAATATGTATAGTGTCAGCCATGGCGCTTAGCACCACTACCTACGTTTAGTGCTTGTTTACGGTGCTGAGCACTTCCTTGTTCAGCACTACAGTGTAGCGCTTGCGCAGTGCTTCAATCCATGCCTTTTCGAGCTGCTCCTGATAGTCAGTCACCACGAGTTCGCGTACGTCGTTGCATGTCTTCGGTGCCTTCAGTTTCTCGCCGTATGTAGCCGAGATGGGGAAGTCCTTCACGTCTGCCACAGTGGTGTCCTTACCGAACACTACCTTGTCGATGAGCGCGTTGTCGCCCTCACGGAAGATGCCTTTCACCACCTTGATGCGTATTGTGGAGTCGTTGAACTCCTTGCGCAGGTGCTCCGGCCACTGCTCGAATGGTACTTTCTTCAGCGATGCCTTCACTGCCTCTACGTCGCCCTGCTCCTTCACCCAGTAGGCGATGCCCTTGAAGCGCGGCTTCTCCCACTTGTAGCGTTTGCGGTTCTTCTTGAAGTAAGCAGCGAGACCAGCTTCGTCCTTTGCAGCCTTGTCCCATACGGTGCGGTTGGATATTTCGTAGAGCAGCAGTCCGTCGTGGTATTCGCGGATGAGGCTCTTCAGCGCCGGGTCGGCAGCCGCCATCTCGTCAGCACGGCGGTTGAGTACGTCCTCCGGTGTGCACTGCGGTACGGAGTGCTTAGCTATTGAGTCGATGTTCTGCGAGATAATATGCTCACGCAGACCGCGACTCTCTATGAAGCGGTGTATGTCTGCGCGTACGGTGTCGTAAGGGAAGAAGTTCTGCTTAGCATCTACTCTCACGATGTGATAGCCATAGGGTGATAGGAACGGCTTGGAGATTTCGCCAACCTTCGCTGAGAAGATGACATCTTCAAACTCCTTCACCATGTATCCACGTTGTGCCCATGAGAGGTCGCCACCGCGGCGTGCCGAACCTTTATCGTCTGAGCAACGCTGTGCGAGAGTAGCGAAGTCGGCACCCTTGATGAGTGCGTTGTATATAGAGTCGGCGCGTACGAGGGCAGAGTCGCTCTGCGCCTTTGATGCGTTCTGCTTCAGTGCGACGAGGATATGGCGTGAGCGTACCATGCCACCGCTCTCGTCGATGCGTTTACGGGTGTCTTCGTAGATTTTGCGTGCTTCGCGTTCTACGTCGTTGTCGTTGATGAATGAAGGACGTATCTGTTGGTCGCGATACATGCGGAACTCGTCGCGGAAAGCCTTTGTCGTGTCGATGCCTGCCTCTTCGGCTGCCATCACCTTGAGTTTGTAGTTTACAAACAGGTCTACGTATTCCTCAACGCTCTTCTTGTCGACAACTGTCTCCGAGTTGTTCTTGTTGTACGAGTACTCGAATTCTGAGCGAGGCACAGCCTTTCCGTTTATAGTCATGATAGTTGGGTCGGCAGTCTGAGCCGACGCTGTGGTTGCTGCCACGAGCATTGCTACCAACAATGATTTTACCTTCATCTTTTCTTGTTGTTTGTTTATTGGGGCTTTCTCCCCACGGTTTTTATATATTTGAATTGGGCTGAAAACCCAATAACTACACAGCGCGGCATGTTTCGTTTCTTTTGTTTCGAATACGTTACACACCCGTGCCATGTGGTTGTTGGGCTTTCTTTCTGTGTTCAATTATTTATTACTGTGGGCGCGAGTAGTTCGGTGCCTCACTTGTAATTGTGATGTCGTGTGGATGGCTCTCGAGTACGCCAGCGTTTGTGATGCGTGTGAACTTAGCGTTGTGCATATCCTCGATAGTGCCGGCTCCGCAGTAGCCCATGCCTGAGCGCAGACCGCCGATGAGCTGGTAGATCACCTCCTGCACTGTTCCCTTGTAAGGTACGCGTCCGGCGATGCCTTCCGGCACGAGCTTCTTCACGTCCTTTGTGCCTGCCTGGAAGTAGCGGTCTTTTGAGCCGTTCTCCATAGCCTCAAGTGAGCCCATGCCGCGGTAGCTCTTGAACTTACGTCCGTTGAAGATGATAGTGTCGCCGGGGCTCTCTTCTGTACCTGCAACGAGTGAGCCAATCATCACTGAGCTACCACCAGCTGCGATAGCCTTCACGATGTCGCCCGAGTAGCGCAAGCCGCCGTCGGCGATCAATGGAACGCCAGTGCCCTGGAGTGCAGAGTAAACGTCGTAAACGGCAGAGAGCTGCGGAACACCAACACCTGCTACGACGCGGGTTGTGCAGATTGAACCCGGACCGATACCTACCTTAACGGCATCAGCACCGTTGTCAACGAGCATTCTTGCTGCCTCGCCGGTAGCCACGTTGCCCACAACGATGTCTACGTTCGGGAACGAAGCCTTAGCCTCGCGGAGTTTCTCGATAACGAACTTAGAGTGGCCGTGAGCGGTGTCGATAACGATAGCGTCGGCACCTGCCTCTACGAGTGCGCTCATGCGGTCGAGTGTGTCAACCGTTACGCCTACGCCTGCTGCTACGCGCAGACGACCCTTCTCGTCCTTGCAAGCCATTGGCTTATCCTTTGCTTTGGTGATGTCCTTGTATGTGATGAGGCCGACAAGGTGGTTCTCGTTGTCTACAACCGGCAGCTTCTCAATCTTGTTCGACTGCAGGATGTCTGCAGCAGCTGCGAGGTCGGTCTTGATGTGTGTGGTCACGAGGTTCTCGTGTGTCATCACGTCGTCGATGAGCTTATCGAGATGGCGCTCAAAACGAAGGTCGCGGTTGGTGACGATGCCAACGAGGTGGCACTCGTCGTCTACTACTGGTATACCGCCGATGTGATATTCCGCCATCATTTCGAGGGCATCCTTCACGGTCTTGCCACGACGGATTGTCACCGGATCGTAGATCATGCCGTTCTCAGCACGCTTTACGATGGCTACCTGACGCGCCTGGTCTTCGATAGACATGTTCTTGTGAATAACACCGATGCCGCCTTCGCGTGCGATGGCAATAGCCATAGCCGACTCCGTTACGGTGTCCATGGCTGCTGTGACAAAGGGCACATTCAAGCAGATGTTACGCGAGAACTTGGTTTTCAACTCTACCGTCTTGGGCAGTACCTCTGAATAAGCGGGGATAAGAAGGACGTCATCGTATGTGAGACCGTCCATTACAATTTTATCAGCAACAAATGATGACATATAACTTAAAAATTTATTGCGTGCAAATTTAGCAATAAAAATCCATACGCGAAAAATAAAAGTCGATTTATTTGTGGCGTTAATGCTAATTAACGGATTTTGTGGAAGCTTGGGTCAGTCAGGGGGTGCAGTTGTCTCCTAAGGGGATGCAGTTGTCTCAACTGCACCAACACAATAGGTGCACTGTTAAATATATTTGGTGCACTTGAGACAAGTGCACCCCCTGACTGCACCCCTTGGCTGTGTTAGTTGGCTTGTTCGGAGAGGAACTTTATGCGCACGAGGCGTATTTCGTTCTCTTCGTAGTCGCCGAGTTCGTCGAGTGCGGTGTCGATGTCGTCGGTGTCCGACTCGCGGAAGTACTCGTAGATATCGTCTATTTGGTCTTCGTCCATCACGTCCTCAAGGAAGTAGTCTATGTTCAGCTTCGTTCCGCTGTAGACGATGGCATCGAGGTCGTTGAGCAAGTCCTCGAAGTCGAGTCCAAGTGCTGAGGCAATATCGTCGAGTGGCATACGTCGATCGAGGTACTGTATTATCTTCACCTTCTTCATTGAGTCCTTCGCTACGGTGCGCACGAAGAGCTCTTCGGGGCGTTCTATCTCGTTGTCTTTGCAGTACTGGCTAATTAGGTCGCAGAACGGCTTGCCATAGCGGTTTGCCTTGCCCACGCCGATGCCCTGAATGTTGCGCAGCTCTTCGAGCGTTACGGGGTACATCGTTGCCATCTGTTCGAGCGATACGTCTTGAAAGATGACGTATGCCGGCAGGTTCTGTTTGCGTGCGGTCTTCTTTCTGAGGTCGAGGAGCATATTGTAGAGTGTAGGGTCGAGCGCAGAAGCTGTTGCTTCGCTTGCTTCTTCCTCGGTTTCCGAGAAGTCGGTGTCCTCTACGTATGTGAATGGTGTAGGGTTCTTCACGTAGCGCTTGCCTGCGGCTGTCATCTTCAGAAGTCCGTAGCTTTTGATGTCCTTGTGTATGTAGCCTGCTATCATGCCTTGGCGTATCACAGGGTTCCATATCTTCACGGGCATATCCTCGCCAGCACCGAACTCTTCGAGTTGTTCGTGGTGGTGACTCACGATGTCGTCTGTGGCGCGTCCTTTCACGAAGTCGACGATATAGTCTTGGCGGAAAGCCTCCTTCACGGCGATGATAGCTTTCAGAACGATGAGCAGAGCCTCCTGACCGTCGCGCTGCACCTTCGGGTGTAGACAGTTGTCGCAGTTGCCGCAGTTCTCCTTTGTGTATTCCTCGCCGAAGTAGTGGAGCAACACCTTGCGTCGGCACACCGATGTCTCGGCGTATGCGGCAGTCTCCTGCAGCAGTTGCCTGCCGATATCCTGTTCTGCCACGGGCTTGCCCTCCATGAATTTTTCCAGTTTCTGCAGGTCTTTGTAGGCGTAAAAAGCGATGCATATACCTTCGCCTCCGTCGCGTCCTGCGCGTCCCGTCTCTTGGTAGTAGCCCTCAAGACTCTTCGGTATGTCGTAGTGTATCACGAAGCGCACATCGGGTTTGTCGATGCCCATGCCGAAGGCTATGGTAGCCACGATTACGTCGATGCGCTCCATGAGGAAGTCGTCTTGCGTCTGCGAGCGTGTTGCCGAGTCGAGTCCGGCGTGGTAGGCAGCGGCTTTTATATCGTTGGCTTTCAGCACGGCAGCCAGTTCCTCCACCTTCTTGCGCGAGATGCAGTAGATGATACCGCTCTTGCCAGGGTGTTGTTTTATGAATTTTATTATCTGTTTGTCGATGTCGTTCGTCTTCTGGCGCACCTCGTAGTAGAGGTTGGCACGGTTGAACGAGCTCTTGAACTCCTTTGCGTCGGTGATGCCGAGACTTTTCTTTATGTCCATGCGCACCTTGTCGGTGGCAGTGGCTGTGAGTGCTATGACTGGTGCTGCGCCAATCTTGTTGATTGTGGGGCGTATGTTGCGATACTCGGGGCGGAAGTCGTGTCCCCACTCCGATATACAATGCGCCTCGTCGATGGCGTAGAACGAAATCTTAAACGAACGGAAGAACTCTAAGTTGTCCTCTTTGTTGAGCGACTCCGGTGCCACATAGAGCAGTTTAGTGCGTCCCTCGTGCACGTCTTTGTACACTTGATTGATGGCAGCGCGGTTGAGTGACGAGTTCAGATAGTGAGCCACGCCACTTTCCTCGCTGAGTCCGTTCACTACATCCACTTGATTTTTCATCAGCGCGATGAGTGGCGACACCACGATTGCGGTGCCTTCCATGATTAGTGACGGCAGCTGATAGCACAAACTCTTGCCTCCGCCTGTAGGCATGAGCACGAATGTGTCATTGCCTTCAAGCAGATTGCGTATAATAGCTTCTTGATCGCCCTTGAACGAGTCGAACCCGAAGTGGTGTTTTAGCTGTTCGTTGAGGTTAATTGTAGCAGTCATAGTAATATAAAGTTCTTAATATCCTTTCGGATACTATTGTAGGTTTGACTTCTCCAGTTGCGCCTTTGCGTACTCCAGCGTTACGGTGAAGTTGTCGATGTTCTTTGTTGGGGCCTCGAACATGGCATCCATCACGATTGACTCCACGATAGAGCGCAGTCCGCGTGCACCGAGCTTGTACTCAACGGCTTTGTCCACGATGAAGTCGAATGTGTCTGGTGCGAACTCCAGTTTGATGCCGTCCATCTCGAAGAGCTTTGTGTACTGCTTTATGATGGAGTTCTTCGGCTCTACGAGGATGCGTCGCAGTGCTTCGCGGTCGAGCGGATTGAGGTAGGTGAGCACCGGCAGGCGTCCGATAATCTCGGGTATCAAGCCGAACGACTTCAAGTCTTGCGGCAGGATATACTTCATGAGGTTGCCCTTGTCGATGCTGCGCACGTTCTGCACCGAGTTGAAACCCACCACGTGAGTGTTCAGACGCTGTGCTATCTTGCGCTCGATGCCGTCGAATGCACCACCGCAGATGAACAGAATGTTGCGTGTGTCGACGTGTATATAGTCCTGGTCGGGGTGCTTGCGTCCACCCTTTGGCGGCACGTTCACCATTGTTCCCTCGAGCAGCTTGAGCAGGCCCTGCTGCACACCCTCACCGCTCACGTCGCGTGTGATGCTCGGGTTGTCAGCTTTGCGCGCTATCTTGTCTATCTCGTCGATGAAGACGATGCCTCGCTGCGCTGCCTCCACGTTGTAGTCAGCCACCTGCAGCAGGCGCGAGAGTATGCTCTCCACGTCCTCGCCCACGTATCCCGCCTCGGTGAACACCGTAGCGTCGACGATGGTGAACGGCACCTTCAGCAGCTTTGCTATAGTGCGTGCAAGGAGAGTCTTGCCCGTGCCGGTCGAGCCGACCATGATGATGTTGCTCTTCTCTATCTCCACGCCGTCGTCCTCAGCGTCATTGGTGTGCTGCTGCAGACGTTTGTAGTGGTTGTAAACGGCTACGGACAGATACTTCTTTGCATCGTCCTGACCGATGATGTATTCGTCGAGATATTCTTTTATCTCTGTCGGCTTCGGCACGTCGTTGAGCGACACGTCGAACGCGCCCGAGTTCTTACGTGTTCCCTCCGGTCCGAAGCCGGCTTCGAGCACTATCTGGTAGGCCTGCTGCGCACACGAGTCGCAGATGAAGCCGTTCATTCCGGTTATGAGGAAGTTTACGTCCTTCTCGCTTCTTCCGCAGAAGCTACATACTTTCTTTGGCATTTTCGTTTTTCTCTTCTCTTTTACTTCTTGCGTATCATTACCTGGTCGATCATTCCGTACTCCTTCGCCTCCTCGGCTGTCATCCAGTAGTTGCGGTCGGAGTCAGCCCACACCTTGTCGAACGGTGTATGCGAGTGTTCGGAGATGATGGTGTAGAGTTCTTTCTTGAACTTCTGTATCTCGCGTGCTTCGATCTCGATGTCCGAAGCCTGACCCTGCACGCCGCCGAGCGGCTGGTGAATCATCACGCGGCTGTGCTTCAGTGCCGAGCGCTTGCCCTCCTGACCAGCCACGAGCAGCACCGCTGCCATCGAAGCCGCCATGCCTGTACACATCGTAGCCACGTCGGAGGTGATGAACTGCATGGTGTCGTAGATGCCGAGACCTGCTGTCACGCTACCGCCAGGCGAGTTGATGTATATAGAGATGTCCTTGCCTGGGTCTACTGAGTCGAGGTAGAGCAGCTGAGCCGAGAGTGTGTTAGCTGTATAGTCGTTGATTTCGGTGCCGAGGAAGATGATGCGGTCCATCATCAAGCGCGAGAACACGTCCATCTGTGTCACGTTTAGCTGGCGCTCCTCAAGGATGTATGGGTTGAGGTACTGCGCCTGAGCCTTCATCACGTCGTCGAGCATCATGCCGTTAATGCCGAGTCTACTTGTTGCGAATTTTCTAAAGTCGTTCATATCTGTAAGTTTCGTTTTTTCTAAAGTTCTGTTCTGCTTCGTGGGTTCTAATCCTGTTTTACCCGTGATATTATACTATATAATAATGTGTAGTTTATAATGTATGACATAGAAGCAGATACAAAGATACAAAAAATGTAGCTAACGCGCTCCATATTCTGAAGAATTTTTTTGTAGCTTTGCAACTTATCGCTTTCATTATCAGTCAAACATATAGAAACAACTAAAAAATACGAATAGATATGAAAAAGACAATCTTTTTAATGGCAATGCTGCTCACGCTCAGTGCAGCGGCTCCTATGGCTTCCGCTGCACAGCAGTCTCACCGCAACCGTCCGCACACGCAGATGGTGGACAAGAAGGACAAGGACGCTACCGACGAGGAGGGCATAGTGGCTTACTCGGATACTGTAACTGCCGACACGGCGTCTGCCGCTAACGGCGGAGCCACGTTCGACAACGATGCCTCCGTCAGTCGCGACGAACTGCTCGAGTTCTACAACAGTTTGCCCGGATGGATCGTAAAGCTCTTCCTTATATTGTGCGTTTTCGTGCCGATGCTGCTGTGCTTCCTTGCGCCTATCATTGTCGTTCTGCTCGTCATACGCTACTTCATGCGCCGCCACAAAGACCGCGTGCGACTGGCTGAGATGGCTATGGAGAAGGGCGAACCGTTCACCGACGAACTGAAACCGCTCAGCAAGAAGTCGCCCGAGTATATGTGGCGCCGCGGAGTGCGCAACACGTCGATTGGTGCCGGGCTCATGATTTTCTTCTGGTTCTTTGGTATGCAGTCGCTCATGGGCATAGGCGCTCTTGTGGCGTGCATCGGACTCGGACAGATGTTCATGGTGAAGTACAACTACGACAGTAAGATGCCGTGGCAGAAGCGCGACGACGAGGACGAAACCGACCATTGACCCCATTCTTTTAAAGACAGAACGATATGAAGGATACTAACGACGATCTCTCTCTTATACAGCAGGTGGCTGAGCTTCACGACAAGACGGCTTTCGACCATCTTGTCAGGAAGTATCAGTCGCCTATAAGGCGCTTCTTCCTTCACCAGACGCTGGGAGACGCGCAGCTGAGCGACGACCTCGCGCAGGACACCTTCATAAGGGCTTATACCAGCATCGGGACGTTTCGCGGCTCGGCGGCGTTCTCCACATGGCTCTTCCGCATAGCCTACAACGTGTTCTACGACTATCGCCACCGGCTGCGCCCGTCTGCCGACGACCTCGACGCAGCGCGCCCCGCTGCAGCCGGTGCCGACCGGTCGCTCGGGATGGATGTCTACGGTGCTCTCGCCCGTCTGCCCGACGCTGAGCGCACATGCGTCACGCTACAGCTCGTCGACGGCTATCCCATCGAACGCATCGCCGCAATAACGGGCATGGCGGAGGGCACGGTGAAGTCGCATCTCTTCCGCGGAAAGCAGAAACTTACCGCATTCCTGCGGCAGAACGGATATTCTTAGGCCTTAAATGTAGGTGGAAAATAAAAGACATCGTAAAAATTCAATCATGCTATGACTGATGTAAAGAATAAAATAAGTTATGACGAGACTGTCGACGAGGCGCTTCTTCAGCGGTTCTTCGCCGACAGCACTCGTATGGATATCGCTGACGAAGGATTCACCGATCGCCTCATGCACCGTCTGCCCGAGGAGGTGGATACCCGCTGCTACCGTCTCTACCGCTTGTGGACGGCAGCGATGGCAGCGGTCTGCGTTGCCGTCTTCTTCTTCGTCAACGGTTTTCAACTGCTCAAGCTGCGCGTGTGTGGCGCGGTTGGCGGTTTCCTCGGCGATGTGGCTCACGCCATACAGGATAGGGTGGGCTCGCTTTCGCTCTCGCTTCCCGCTTCCGTCTCCGTCTCCTTCCCCCTGTCAGCCGAGTGGACAACGCTGTTCCATACTTCGCTCATGATAGCGATAGCACTGGTTGTGCTCGGCTCGCTCGTGCTATACGACCTCGATGAGTCGGTCTGATTCACAAACCGTCTCGTCTTTCTGTTCACGAAATGTCATTCTTCTGTTCATGAAATGTCATCCTTCTGTTCACTAAATGTCATCGTGTAGCGAACGGAATCTGATCGGGCGGCGAACGGAATCTGATCGGGTGGCGTACGGAATCTGATTGGGCGGCGTACGGAGTCCGATGGTTGAAGTGCAGAATTCAGTGGCATCCTCTGCCACTATCGTGCTGCGTACCGCGTAATTGCTTTAGAATAGGAATGTGCTGAATCGCTTGGTATTCGCTTCCTTCTGTTTCATCTCCTCCTGCATCCGCTTCACCGCCATCTTGAAGAAGAAGCGTACGAGATGCTCGTCGGTGGCTTCGGTGCGAATCATGCGTAGGGCGGCGATGTACTCCTGTCGGGATTCCGACGGGATGATGAGCAGCGGATGGCCCATGCGCAGCAGGATATAGTTGCTCACAAGACGACCTGTTCTGCCGTTTCCGTCGCGGAACGGGTGCAGATACTCGTAGAAGCCGTGGAAGCGGGCGGCAACCACCATCGGGTGTGTGGCTGCAGAAACAATGGTCTGCTCCGTCGACTCCAGCAGTCGCGGCACTCGGGCTATTAGTTCTTCGTGGTCGCCGAACACGGTGTCGCCGGCAGCCATGTCGGTTGTCGTGTATTCGCCTGGAGTGGCGTCGGGCGCACGGTAGGCGAGCGTGTGACTTGTTACGCGGCGGTTAATCTCCTTCAGCAGCGTTTCGTCGAGCGGATGTTGTATGTTCTGCATCATGTGCTCGAATGCGTCGAAGTGGTCGAGCATCTCGAAAGCCTCGAACAGCGTTTTGCCAGCCGGAATCATGCCTAATCCCTTCTCCTTCAGCTCGCGTGTGTCGTCCACGGAGAACGAGTTGCCCTCTATAGCACACGAGTGTGTAGAGAAGAGCACTTCGTTATACTTGACGTATTCTTCTTTATTCATTCTGTCGACAACGAGCGTTTGGTATCTGTCTCGCAAGTCGTCGTATTCCTTTATTTCTTTTTCGAATGCCATAGGTCTTCTGTTTCAGATTGCTAAGATACGATTTTTGTAGGAAAGCACCAAACACTTAAACAAAAAAAGAGGATACAACCGAAGCTGTATCCTCTTTTTCGTGACTCGCATGGGGCTCGAACCCATGACCCCAACATTAAAAGTGTTGTGCTCTACCAACTGAGCTAGCGAGTCTCCGTATTTGCTTTGTATTCCAAAAGCGAGTGCAAAGGTAGTGGTTTTTTGTAATATACGCAAATATTTTATTTGTTTTTTGCGTTTTCCGCTCCTTTTTCTTCTATTTCTGTTGGCTTTCTACTGTTTTTTGCGCGTTATCCTCGTCTTCGTTAAGGTGTTCTTTTGTCACGTAGCGTTGCCAGTAAGCAATGAGTAGGGAGGTGAGTGGCAGCGCGACAATCAGTCCGATGAAGCCGAGCAGTGTGCCCCACACCGAGAGCGAGAGCAGCAGTATGGCAGGGTTGAGTCCCATCGCTTTGCCCATGATTTTCGGTGTGACGAACATATCGGTGATAATCTGCACTACGCAGAATAGTCCGAATGCCAGTCCGAACACCATCCAGAAGTCCTGCCCTGTGTCGGCTGCTTTGAGCATGGCGAGGAAGGCGGTAGGGATGAGTGCGAAGGTGTGCAGATAGGGTACGAGGTCCATCACGCCGATGAGTATGCCCAGACCGATAGCCATGGGGAAGTCCATAAGGCTGAAGCCTATGCAGAACATGATGCCCATACACAGTGCCACGAGGCTTTGTCCGCGTATGTAGTTGTTCATTTCGCGCTCTACGTCCTGAGCCAGTTCTTGCCAGAACGGGCGGTTCTTCTTCGGGAATATCTTCACCCAGCTGGTGGTGAGGAACTCATAGTCGAGTAGTATGAAGAACGTGTAGAGCAGTGTGATACACGAGGCGATGATGGACATTATGATGTTGGCTGTCTGTCCTATCACAGAGAACACCTTCGGCATTGCCGTCTTCAGTGTGTCGCTGAAGTCCTTGCTCTTGAAGAAACGTTCCAGCGCTTCCTGGTTCTGCACCGCCCAGTCTTTCACCATACGCGAGAAGTCGTTAGTGTGTGTGGTTTGATGTAGCCAGTGGAGTATGAACTCGTATAGCTTCTGGAACTGGCTCACCATCGGTGGTACGATGAAGTAGATGAGCAGTCCGATTACCGACAGAATGGCGAGCATGGCGATGATAATCGCTATGGCACGTATCTTTATGTGCATACGATACTGTATGAACTTCACCATCGGGTAGAGCAGGTATGCCAGCAACCATGCGATGAAGAAGGGTAGCAGCACGCTGCTCAGATAGTCGGTGATGGCAAAGACGGCAATACTGATGGCGGCTACTGTTGCCCAGCGCATCACTTTGTCGAATGTAATCTTTTCTTCGCTCATATAATTATTTGTTTGTTGCTTTCTTGTAGCACTCGCGGCAGAGCGGTTCGTATTCGGTTTGCTCGCCAATGAGCACCTGGTTCTGGTCGTGTACAAGGCGGTGGCTCACGTAGGCGAGTGCTCCGCACTTCACGCAGATGGCGTGTACCTTTGTCACCTCGTCGGCTACGGCGCACAGAGCCGGTATCGGTCCGAAGGGCGTACACTGGAAATCCATGTCCAAGCCGGCGATAATCACGCGCACACCGTTGTTGGCGAGTTGGTTGCACACCTCTACGAGATCCATGCCGAAGAACTGTGCCTCGTCGATGCCCACCACGTCGAAGTCGTAACCCTCGGTGCTGGTGGTGTGGTTCTGCACGTACTCCAGTATCTCCTTCGATGTGCTGAGTGGCACAGACATCACGGCGTTGCGGTCGTGGCTCACCACCTCCTCCTCAGAATAGCGTGTGTCTATCTGTGGCTTGAATATAACTACTCTCTGGCGGGCGAATGTCGCTCGCTTGATGCGGCGTATCAGTTCCTCGGTCTTGCCCGAGAACATCGAACCGCACACTACTTCGATTCTACCTTGGCGATACTTCTCGCCCTCTAAATTTGCTTTCATTGTGAGTACAAATTTACGAATACGTTTTAAAAATTGCAAAGAAACGACATGTTTTTTTGCCGTTCTTGATTAATATAGCTATATTTGCCCACAATATGGGTATATTATATATTGTGCCTACTCCGGTGGGCAATATGGAAGATATGACGATGCGTGCCATTCGCATATTGAAAGAAGCCGACTTGGTGCTCGCCGAGGATACTCGCACATCGGGCGTTCTGCTTCAGCATTTCGATATAAAGAACCGGCTGATGTCGCATCATAAGTTCAACGAGCACGGCACTACGGCTTCAGTTGTCGACCGTCTAAAAGCAGGCGAAACGATAGCACTCATCAGCGATGCCGGTACGCCGGGCATCAGTGACCCTGGTTTCTTCCTCGCTCGCGAGGCTGCTAAGGCTGGCATCACGGTGCAGTGTCTGCCCGGTGCTACGGCGTTCGTTCCGGCAATCGTCAGTTCGGGGCTGCCCTGCGATCGCTTCTGCTTCGAGGGTTTCCTGCCGCAGAAGAAGGGCAGACAAACGCTTCTGCAGTCGCTGCAGACAGAGACACGCACGATGATATTCTACGAGTCGCCCTATCGCTTGGTGAAGACGCTCGAGCAGTTTGCCGAGTTCTTTGGCGACGATCGTCAGGCGAGTGTGTGTCGCGAGATTTCAAAACTGCACGAGGAGAGTGTGCGCGGAACGCTCGCAGAGATAATCGCCCACTTCAAGCAGACCGAGCCACGTGGCGAGATTGTCGTTGTAGTGGCAGGCTGCGCTGGCGTAGACATATCGGCACGCAAGGCACTGAAAGAACAGGCTAAGGAGAAGAAACCGAAGCTAAGCAATAAGGAGCGCTACGCTCTGCGCGAAGCTGCGCCCGAGGAGTTTAAAAAGAAGAAGTTTAGAAACGAAGAATAGAGAAATAACAACAAAACGAATAATATGAAAAAACTATCTTTTGTACTATTATCAATGATGTTGCTTGCTATAACATCATGCGATTTTACGAACAAATCGAAGGGTGAGACAAATCAAGATGAAGAGCAGGTAGACTCGCTCCAGCGCATCATCTCGCAGAAGGATGGCGAAATCAACGACATGATGGAGACATTCAACCAAATTCAGACCGGCTTGCGCGAGATAAGTGAGGCGGAGAATCGTGTCATAGTGGCTAAGTCGGGAGAGGGTGCCAATAGCCGTCAGCAGATGCTGGAGGACGTGCGCTTCATCTCTTCTACAATGCAGCAAAACCGTGCTCTGCTCGAGAAGTTGCGTCAGCAGCTCCGCGAATCGAGCATTAAGGGCGACCAGCTGCGTCGCACTATTGAAGGACTCGTTGCTCAAATCAACGATAAAGAGCAGCAGTTGCAGCAGTTGCACGCCGAACTCGACGCTAAAAACATACACATCGCCGACCTCGACAAGACCATAACAGGGCTTAACGATAATGTCTCGACGCTGAAAGAGGAGTCGTCTAAGAAGACGGAGACCATAAACGATCAGGATGCACAGCTCAACACCGCGTGGTTCGTATTTGGTACAAAGAAGGAACTGAAGGAACAGCGCATCCTCGATGGCTCGAAGGTGCTGCAGGCTAATTTCAACAAGAGTTACTTCACAAAGATTGATATCCGCGTGCAGAAGGAGATAAAGCTCTATTCTAAGTCGGCTAAGATTCTCACCATGCACCCGTCAAGCTCGTACACCTTGCAGCAGGATGCCAATAAGCAGTACGTTCTGCGCATCAGCAATCCGCAGCTCTTCTGGTCAACAAGCAAGTATCTCGTAATCCAGGTGAAGAAGTAATGCGCATAGGTGTTATCGTAGCGATGGACAAGGAGTTTGCACAGTTGCAGACGCTTGCGTCCGACAAGAAGGAACAGACCGTTGCCGGTCGCACATTCGTGATGGGCAGCATCGGCGACAACGAGATAGTAATGCAGAAGTGTGGCATCGGCAAGGTGAACGCAGCGGTGGGGGCATCCGAACTGATAGCGGCCTTCCACCCCGACCTCGTCATCTCTACCGGTGTAGCCGGTGGTGCCGACACAAGTCTTGAGGTGTGTGAGGTGGTGGTGAGCACCGCTTGCTGCTACCACGATGTCTACTGTGGCGACGAGTGCGCCATGGGGCAGGTGCTCGGAATGCCTGAGCGTTTCGAGAGCGATGCACGCCTCGTAGCCACCGCCACATCGCTCAACTGCCACACGCGCGTTCACGCCGGACTCATCGTCACCGGCGACTGGTTTGTCAACTCGCGCGAGAAGATGCAGCAAATCCTTGACGACTTCCCCACGGCTATGGCAGTCGACATGGAGAGCTGCTCAATAGCGCAGACCTGCCACATCTACAACACGCCGTTCGTCAGCTTCCGCATCATCAGCGACATACCGCTCAAAGATCATAAAGCACAGATGTACTACGACTTCTGGGAGCGCATGGCTGAAGGATCGTTCGAGGTGACAAAGGCTTTCCTTGAAAAAGTGAAAAAGTAAAAAGGTAAAAAAGTAAAAAGGTA
>NZ_JH379446.1:35655-43746 GCF_000235885.1 Leyella stercorea DSM 18206 | reverse complement strand
GTAAAAAAGTAAAAAGGTAAAAAAGTAAAAAGAGCCTCTCCCAACCCTCCCCGTTGGGGAGGGCTTAGGAAGGCCTGAGAAGGCTTAGTCAGCAATGGCTTAAGAAGGCCTAAGAAGGCTTAGTTCGGCTTATACGCCGCCTAAAACAATAAAACAATGAAAAAAATACCAAGCTTCACAATAAACCACAACACACTCTTGCGCGGCATCTACGTATCGCGCAAAGACACAGTAGGTAGCGACACCGTAACAACCTTCGACATCCGCATGAAGGAACCCAACCGCGAGCCGGCTTTGCACCCAGGTGCACTCCACACCATCGAGCATCTCGCTGCTACATACCTGCGCAATGATGCCGAGTGGAAGGACCGCATCGTCTATTGGGGACCGATGGGCTGCCTCACGGGCAACTATCTGCTTATGCGTGGCGACCTCCAGCCGAGTGACATCGTCGACCTCATGCGCCGCACGTTCCGCTTCGTGGCTGACTTTGAGGGTGAGATACCTGGCGCAGCACCGCAGGACTGTGGCAACTGGCTGCTCCACGACCTGCCAATGGCTCGCTGGGAGTCGCGCAAGTACTGCGAGGAGGTGCTCGATGTTATTACCGATGCCAATATGACTTATCCTCAGAAGGAGGATTAACCCAAAAGCACGAAAGTAGCACTGAGGGCAACACTGCATCAGTAGAATAACGATTAAACACTGTTTGACAAGAAAAAGTTGGCAAATAATTTTGTTAAACCATCGAAATTGCTTACCTTTGCACCGCTTTACAAAAGCACGGGATGTAGCGCAGTTGGTTAGCGCACGCGTCTGGGGGGCGTGAGGTCGCAAGTTCGAGTCTTGTCATCCCGACATAAAACGGGGTAGAATGTTCACATTCTACCCCGTTTTTGCATTTATAGGAGGGTATGGCATCTTGCCATACCCACGCTACCCTTTGGTTGAAATAATAGGAGTGGATGGCTAATCTCTAAATAGGTTGCGAGGGTACGGCAAGATGCCATACCCTCCTATGGTTGTGTGCTCCTACGGCTTACCGCAGGCTGCTTGGGTTTATGTCAAACTCGTCCTTGAAGCACTTGTTGAAGTACGAGGGCGACGTGAAACCCACCTCGTATGCTATCTCCGACACGCTTTTCTCAGTCTTTTCCAACAGCTGGCGAGCCTTCGTTAGTCGCGCCTTGCGTAGCAGCTCCACCGGTGTCTGGCCGGTCAGAGCCTTCACCTTTCTATATAGCTGCACGCGCGAAAGCCCTATCTCTTCGCCCAGACGCTCCACCGAGAAGTCGCTGTCGCCGAGGTTATCTTGTATCGCTGTACGCAGTCTGCCTACGAACGTCTTGTCTGCCTCGTTCAGCTTCTCCTCTTCCTCCGTCTCCTGCTTGTCGCCGGCGAACACCGAGCGCAGCATTATGCGCGAACGCAGCAGGTTCTCGATGCGCGAGAGCAGTACCTGACCCGAGAACGGCTTCGTGATATACGAGTCGGCACCCGTGTCGTAGCCCTCCTTGCGCTGTTCGGATAGCGAGCGTGCGGTGAGCAGTACCACCGGTATATGACTCGTTGCGGTGTCCTCCTTCAGTCGCTTTGTGAACTCCAGTCCGTCCATCACCGGCATCATCACGTCGCACACCACCAGCTTCGGCACCTCTCTACGTGCCTTCTCCAAACCTTGTTCGCCGTTCGTAGCCTCCGACACGTTGTACTTGTCCTGCAGTATTGAGCGCAGATATGCACGCATACCGTTGTTGTCGTCGATGATGAGCACGAGCGGACGCTCCGCGTCGAAGTCCTCTGCGTTTGTGATACGCTCCGCCGCCTCCTGCGCAGTGGTGTCGGTGGCAATGTAGTTGTCGTCCACCAGTCCCTTCTCCGCCTGGGTAGCAGCCGGTGCATCCTTCGCAGGGTCGTAGCCAGGCTGCGAGTCGGGCAGTTCGATGACGAACGTAGTACCCTTACCCTCTACGCTCTCGGCATGTACGCTGCCACGGTGCATGTCTATGTACGCCTTCACGAGCGACAGCCCGATGCCCGTACCGCCGATGGCACCCTTCGCTTGGTAGAAACGCTCGAAGAGATGCGGCAGCTCTTCCGTCGGAATTCCCTTGCCCGTGTCCGCTATGCGCAGCGTGTAAAAGTGGTCGTGATGGAGTAGAGTAGTGGTGATGCAGCCTCCGTCGGGTGTGTACTTCAGAGCGTTCGACATTATATTAAAGTACATATGCTCCATCTTGTCGCGGTCGGCGATGAGCACCGCGTCGTCCTCCACGCCCGACACATCCACACGTATCGTGATGCCACGACGTGCCGCCACTGTGCGGAAGTCCTCCGTCCACGTTGTCAGCTCATGCTGAAGGTAGAAACGGTTGAGATGCAGCTCAGCCTTGTTGTTCTGCACCTTGCGGAAGTCGAGTATCTCGCCAACCAATTGTATGAGTATGCGTGTGTTGCGCTGCACCATCTCCAGCATCGTGCGCTGCACGCCATGCACCGCTGGGTCTTCCAAAAGCTGCTCCGTAGGTCCGGCGATGAGTGTGAGCGGCGTGCGCAGCTCATGACTCACGTTCGTGAAGAACTGCAGCTGCGTCATCTCCTCCATCTCTGTGGTCATTCGGTTCTGCTCGTCCATCGAGGCTTTCAGCTGTTGGTTGATGCGCGTTCGGGTGATGAAGGCGTAGATAGCTGCAGCGCACACGGCGATGAGCAACACCACGAACACCAGTAGCACCAGCAGATAGATGCGCTGCGTGTTGAAGTCACTGGCAGCCTTGTCCACGCGTGAGCGCAGCGTGGAGAGATGATCCTGCTGGCGCATCGTCTCGTCGTTCTGCATGAGTAGCACTCGGGCGTTGTCGCGTGTCACGAGTGCCGACGACAGCTGGTTCTCGCGGTTGTATTTCTTTCCTTCGAGTATGTTCATAGCGAGCAGCATCACCTCGTCGCCGCGTGTGGGGTAGGTGTACGAAGCGAATAGTGTGCCTTCAGCCACGAGTTCCATGCCGCCGCCCTTTTGCGGCATGGCATCGATGCCGCAGAACTTGATGTGCTTCAGGTCGAGTCCGTGCTTCTCGGCGGCTCGTCGTGCGCCCATCGCCATGCGGTCGTTATGCGCGAAGACGCAGTCGAACTCGTTGTGCGGCTCAGATAGCAGCGAATCGACCGTGCGGAACGCGCCCTGCTCTGTCCAGTCGGCACTGAGATGCTCCACGATACTGATGCCCGGACGACACTGCACCACGCTGTCGAAGCCATTGTTGCGCTCTATCGCCGGCGATGACGTAGAGAGTCCGCTTAGCTCCAGTATGCGTCCGCCGTCGGTGAGTGTGCCAGCCAAGTATTCGCCCATCGAACTGCCAATCTCCTTGTTGTCAGCTCCGATATATGCTGTGTACTTGTCCGACCGTGTGCGGCGGTCGAAGATGATAACCGGTATGCCCTTCTCGTATGCGCGGTCGATGGCAGGCGATATGCTCACCTGACCAGGTGCCACGATGAGCAGGTCTACGCCCTCGTCCACGAACTTGTTAATCTGTTCGGTCTGCATCTGCACGTCGTCGTTTGCCGAACTGATGCGCAGGTCCACATCGTTATAGTAGAGTGCGGCGATGCGCAGCTCTTCGTTCAGCTTCTCGCGCCACACGTCCTCCGAGCATTGCGAAACGCCCACGACGTAACGCTTCTTTTCGGAGCCGCACGAGAGTAACAGAGGGAGCAGAAAGAGTAGGAGACACTGGCAGAGTCTGCGTGCTGAGTGTTTCATTCGTATTCGTTTTTAAGTTGTTTGTTATTATTAGGGGTAGAATGTACTTAAATTCGCTGCAAATATAGTAAAAATAATGCATTCGTAGGTGTTTGTCATATATTTTTGTTTCATGTAACAAATGTGCTATTCGTTGAACGATTTGTTAAATACCACCCGTTCTTGTCTTTATATCTTTGCAATGTCAAAAGGAAAAAAGTATTTACAGACCATAAAGCTTCAAGTCTTTAATGAATGACACATCAATCGGATAACAGAAACATTGGCAATAGATTTAGATTAAATATTTGTTTTTAGTATAGTTGATTAGGTTAGTAAGTTGTTATTTAGTAAATTGAAAATCGGAAATGCACAATACTTTAGAAAAGCACATAGGGCTGCATCAATGCTCCGTTTCGAGAGTCTTGATGCAGCCCTTTTCGTAATCTCTTTGTATTAATCAGCTGCTTTTTAAGTAGATGCTTTCTCTTTACATTAATAAGATAGGTCGATAGCAACCGGATACACACGGTACGGATCGAAGTATTCCATGCAGCTGTTCACCATTGCCTGCAAATCGGCTTTGGCAACACCATGGAAGACTTGCTTGCCGTTTATCTTGACTGTTACCGGCTTCTTGAGATTCACCAGTTGTTCGTTGAGATACACCCTCAGTCTGCCACCGGTAGCTATAGTGTAGTTGCGATTGAACTTCAGGTCGAGGCCCCACTGCTTGTCCTTCATCGTTGTAGTGTATTCTACATCACTTACCTTGATAGAAACCACGTTCTTGTCGATATCCATCTCGTAATACGTTCTTGCCTCTGACGGGCGTGTCAGCACCTGCAGGTTATAGAATCCAGAACGATGTCTGCCGTCCATCTCGAAGTCCTCCCAAAGCACCGTCTTCGGATACGGATTGCGCACAAACTGCTTGAGCCAGGGTGTGGTCAGTCCGTAAGTGATGTGGTGTTGCATGCCAGGCAAGAGATTGATGCGATGGCGGAAGATGGGCGTGTTGTCCACAGCCAGCGGACGAGCCAGCTGTACAGAATCGAAAGCCACCTGGGTGAACCATGTGAGGTCGTTGCGATAAAATCCCGTGTCGTCAGCACCCGTAAGCAGCGAGAAACCGATATTGGCACAGTTCTCTACCGGCGCATTCTTCAGAGGTTCGCCACCTGCCATCGGACCCGCTGCTGCCCAATAGTCGGCGTAGAAAGAGGCGAGACGCTGACTGCCGTAACCGCCCTCACTGATGCCGAATACGTAGAGTCGGTTGGCATCCACCTCACCGCTCGTCAGACTCAAACGGATAAGCTTTTCGAAGGCATACTGCTTCGACAGATGCCACCAGCGATAGTATTCGCCCTCGTTCGGAATCTGCGGAATGAAATAGATAGAAGGTGCATCCTGAAATCGAAGTCCCAGTTCGATACCATTCGACCACTCTCTGTCCTTTGAACCCGAACCGTGCGTGTAGAGGAAGAGCGGATATTGACCGTTGTCAGCCGCACCCTTCTTGCCGTAATAATAAGGCATAACCGCATTAGGCTCCAGGCACTGCGGCAAGTGCCATGCGCTGTTCTTAGCCTGCTTCAGGTCGGCAGGCTCTATGAGCTTCTCCTCCTGCAGCGCATTGTTCGCCTCGCACCATGCAGTCCAAACCATCTTCTGATAGTTGGCTATGTCTTTGTTCTTTATTGCTGTCTGAAGCTTAGTGTCAAGCGGAGCGTTCTGAGCGAAGCTTGCCTTGCCGTCCTGCTCCAAAGCTTTCTGCTGCGCTTGCAGCGACTGTTCGAAATAGGTATTCACCGTTTTCTGCAAGTCCTGCGATTGCGCCGTTGTGTGAGTAGAATAGGTTAGTGAGGCAATAGCCATCACCGCATAAATCATTTTTTTCATATGTATAAAATGCTATTTGATGTTGATAGACAATGTCTCCTTTGGCAGACCTTCAGCCGATACGCTCAGCGTAGCCTTGCCCTGCTTTGTGCCTTCCACTACGACAACCAGCTCGCCACTGAAGAGCTGCATCTCCGTCGAGTTGAACGCCACGAGCGATGTTGCGTCGCCGTTGCACGCCGCACGGAACTTCGCTGCGCCCTTCACCTCGAACTTCATCTTGTTCGTAGCTGTCGGGCAGGGTGTTCCGTCCTTGTCCACCACCGACACCTTCACGAACGCGAGGTCCTCGCCCTTGGCAGAGATGCTGCTGCGGTCGGCTTCGAGCACGATGCGTGCCGGTTTGCCAGCCGTGCGCACGCTCTTCTCGCCCATCACCGAGCCGTCGTAGTTGTAAGCCACCACCTTCAGCTCGCCCGGCTCATAGCGCACGTCGTTCCAGCGCAGGCGATAGCGGTCGAGGCGTGTGCCCGGGTTCTTTACTATTCTGCCCTGACTCTTGCCGTTCACGAACAGCTCAGCCGACGGCGCATTGGTGTAGCAGTACACCGGTGTCACCTCGCCCTCGCGTCCCGGGAACGTCCAGTGGGGCAGCACGTGCAGCGTGTTCACGTCCGTGCGCCAGTGGGAGCGATATAGCCAGTAGCGGTCTTTCGGCAGTCCGGCGAGGTCGCAGATGCCGAAGTAGCTCGAGCGCGACGGCCAGTACTCGTCGTATGGCGACGGCTCGCCCAAGTAGTCGTAACCCGTCCACACGAACTCGCCGATGGTATAGTCGCGGTCGTCCTGCATACGCCAGTCGTCATCCGGCAGATTGCTCCAAGGACAATACTCCACGTCGTACGACGAGCACTGTCCGTCGGCATACGTCTTCGAGTCTGACGGCTCCACGGGGAACTTATACACGCCGCGCGAGCTCACTGTCGATGCTGTCTCCGAGCCTAAGAGGAATCCCTTCGGCAGTTGCTTGATGTTGTTGTCGTACTTGTGCACGCGATAGTTGAAGCCCGGCACATCCATCACCTGCGCGAAGCCCGAACCCAATGCTGCCTCCGCCTGGTCCATGCCCTGCGTAACGGGTCGTGTAGGGTCGTACTTGTGGCAGAGCGCCTGCAGATGTTCGCTTATCTGTCTGCCTTCTTCGCTCCATTGCTCAGGTATCTCGTTGCCAATGCTCCACATCACGATAGACGGATGGTTGCGGTGGTTGCGTACGAGGTTTTCTATGTCGCGGTCAGCCCACTCCTTGAAGTTCAGCGCGTAGCCGTTCTTGCATTTCGGGTATATCCACATGTCGAAACTCTCCGCCATCACCATCATACCCATCGAGTCGCACACCTCCATCTGCCACGTCGACGGCATATTGTGCGCCGTGCGTATTGCGTCGCATCCCATGTCCTTCATCGTGCGGATCTGACGGATGAGCGCCGCCTTGTTCACGGCTGCTCCCAACGGACCCAGGTCGTGGTGCAGGCATACGCCCTTTATCTTTCGCGACTTGCCGTTCAGCTGGAATCCGTCGTATTGCGCCACACGCACAGTGCGTATGCCTACCTTCTCTGTGGTCTCGTCTACGAGCTTGTTGTTGCGATAAAGGCGTGTTACGAATCGGTACAGATACGGCGACTCTGGCGACCATAGCTGCGCGTTTTCAACCGTAAGTCGCTGCTCTACGTCGCTCGTCGTCTTCGTCTGAGCTACCGTCTTGCCATCGCTGTCGATGAGCAGGTTCTCCACAACGAGACCCTTCTCCGCATTGTTAATATTCGTGCAGACACTCACCTCTGCCTTGCCGTCCTTAATCAGCTCCGTGCGGAAGTAGTTTCCCCACGGGTTGATGCTTGCGCGGTCGGCGGTCGTTACGAGCTGTACGGGGCGGTAGAGTCCGCCGCCGGGGTACCAGCGCGAACTCTCCTCACGGTTGTTGAGGCTGACCGTTATCTCGTTCTTTCCTTTCTTTAGATACGGCGCTGCGTCCACGCGGAAGGCGTTGTAACCGTACGCCCAGTGACCAGCCAACTTGCCGTTTATATACACGTGCGGGTCAGCCATCGCGCCGTCAAACTCCAGTACGGCAGTCTTAGGCACGCGCTTTATGTCGACCGTCGTCTTATAGTATCCGCGACCAATCCACGGCAGTGCGCCCGAGCGTCCCGATTTCTCCGTCTTCTCCGTCTCGCCGTTCTGCACGATAGCCACATTCTGCAGGTCCCACTTCTTGTCGAACGGTCCGTTTATAGCCCAGTCGTGCGGTATTGTCACCGACTTGTAGTTGATGCTGTCGCGCGAGAACTGCCATTGGCGCAGATTCTGCGTCGTGCGCTGCGCCGAAACAGAGACACAAGATAATAGAGCGAGTGAAATTAATGTTGATTTGTTCATGTTGTTAAAGGTGTTGTGATGTTGAGGTGGTGAGGTGTTGAGGTGTTGAGATGGTGAGG
>NZ_JH379446.1:17440-35645 GCF_000235885.1 Leyella stercorea DSM 18206 | reverse complement strand
TGTTGAGGTGTTGAGATGGTGAGGTGTTGAGGGAGGTGTTTAAGCCGAACTAAGCCTGTTTAAGGCAGCGTCTAAGCCGAACTAAGCCTTCTTAGGCCTTCTTAAGCCATTGCAGACTAAGCCTTCCTAAGCCTTCTTAGGCCTTCTTAAGCCATTGCAGACTAAGCCTTCCTGAGCCCTCCCCGACGGGGAGGGTTGGGAGGGGCTTTTTACTTTTTTACCTTTTTACTTTTAAAAGCATCCAGCGTCGCCGTCGGCTTGCCGTTTGCGTCGAACGCTCCCTTGTTATATTCTTTCCAGCCGCCGCAGCATTCCGGCTCCCAGTAGAAGATGCCGAGACACGAAGCGTTCGCCTTGCATCCCTCTACCATCTTCTGCATCATTGCGGCAGCATTCTCCGAGTCCCATGCCATGCCAATCTCGCACACCATAACCTTCTTGCCGTAGCGAGCGGCGAGCGTTGAGATGTTCGCCAGGCAGTCGTCCGTCACCGTTTGCCAGTTGTCGTCCTCTGGATAGAGCGACATGCCTATCACGTCCCACTTTGCGCCGGCAGCCTTCAAGCCGTCGAACATCCATGTGAAGCGACCGAGCACATTGCCCTGGTCGATGTGTATGATGCATTGAGCCTCAGGGTACACAGCCTTGGCAGCGTCGTAGCCGGCGTTGTTAAGTGCGGCGTAGTTAGCGAAGTTGTTGTCCGAAGCCAAGCCCAACGGCCACAGCATACCCGTCGTTGTCTCGTTGCCAATCTGAATCCACTCCACGTCGATGCCGTTCTCTTTGAGATAACTGAGCACGTCCGTTGTGTGGTCAGCCACGGCTGCCTTCATCTTCTGCAGGTCGTCCTTAAAGTCAGTCCAAGCAGCCGGAATGTTCTGCTTGCCAGGGTCAGCCCACGAGTCAGAGTAGTGGAAGTCGATCATGATGCGCTGACCGAGATTCTTAGCGCGCCACGCCTTTGCGAGCACATCCTGCTTGCCCGACCAGCCGTCCTGCGGATCCACCCACACGCGCAGTCGGATGGAGTTCACGCCAAGGTCGCGCAGCAGCGTCATGCAGTCCTGCTCGGCGCCGCTTGCATTATAGAACTTGCTGCCAGCCTTCTCCATTTCGGTCAGCCAGCTCACGTCCGCACCCTTTGCAAAGCCCGTCATATCATACGTCGGCTTTGACTGCGGAGTTGTATTGTTTTCATCGTCGCTGCAAGCTGAGAGTGAGAATATCGCGAGTGCAGCTAAAAGCATTATTTTTCGGAATTGATTTTTCATTGCTTTAATGTTTGGTTGTCGCAACTTGTGCAGAATACAACGGTACAAATTTAGATAAAATTTCCGAATTATAAGCCAGTTGGGATAAAAAACAGAAATGAATATCTCCAAGTGCTCGCTGCTTGAGTTGAAATGTCAAGACCGACATATCTAAAATCTTGTATCAACGTGCTCTAAGTCACAAATTATATTTATTTTTGGGAAGAAATCATTAACCCCAAATATGCAAGCCTATGAAAGCTGTATGCGGTCTTGACGTGCACAAAGATAGATAAAATGTTAGTTATTAGTTGCTTTTTTGGGTAGAAGAGGGCTGGCAGAGAGGTGCGAAGTGTAGAGAATAGTTGCCGTTTGCGTCCGCCGTCTGATCGGTTTGCGTCCGCCGTCTGATCGGATTGCGTTCGGTGTCTGATCGGATTGCGTTCGGTGTCCGATCAGATTGCGTTCGGTGTCCGATGACTGAAGTCCTACGTTTGGGCGACTTTCCTTGACACTTTCCACTGCCCGCAGCCCACTTTTGGCTTATTTAAAACCTACTACTTATGCTTTAATGTGTTAGAACTTCCGACCCACGCTGAGCGTGTATGCTAAAAAACATACGGCATCACGCCGAACGATTACTCGCACGGGTGATGCCGTATATACGTTTATTTCAGTATTTTGTAAAGTAGCCCTTTTGCTACTTCAGGTTATAGACAGCGTATTTTGCCTTGCCTTTGACCATGACCTTGTTGTAGGGCTTGGTCGGGAATACGAGGTTGGTCATAGCCATGCGACCTTCGGCGTCGAACGCCTCGATGCTACAGCGGTCGATGAACACTCTGAGCTGAGTCATCTTGCCGTGAACCGGAGCCGTTGTGACGGCCGCGAAGTCGTCGCTGAAGTCCTTCAGTCCGCTCTTTGAGCGGTCGACGGTGAACGTGCGAATCTTGTCGTCGTAGACCATCACCACCTTTTCGCCCTTTTCGTTGAAGAGAGTGATTGTGGCTGTGCCCTTGAGCGTTACGACCATTTCGCACGACTCGCTAAGCGTCTTTGTCGACTTCTTCGGGCGCGCCGCCGTCATCTCAGGCGACGGAGTTACGCCGCAGTAGGTGTTGCCTTCGTACTCGTAGAGGTCAAGGTCGCGCGGAATTGAGTTGCCCGAGCGATACTGCATTGTAGGCACCTGATTGGCATACTGCCAGTTGCTCATCCATGCCATAGCCACGTGGCGACCGTTAGGAGCGTTGTCGAAGGTCACGGTAGCGTAGTGGTCCTTGCCGTAGTCCATCCAGCGTGTCACTTCGGGAGCCGTCTCGCATGTGAACTTCTTACCGTCGAAGTCGCCCACGAAATACTGTGTAGCCGAACCACCGAACGGTCCGCCGGGGTTGATGTTGCAGATGAGGAGCCACTTATATGTGTCGGTGCCGCGCACGCGCAGTTTCATAAGGTCGGGGCACTCCCATACGCCGCCGTGGTTGCCGTATTCGGCACCGAACTGGCTCTCGAGCTTCCAGTCCTTAAGGTCGTCAGACGAGTAGATGTTCATGTGCTGACCCTCGGCAAGAATCATGTTCCACTTCTTGATATCCTCGTTCCAGAACATGTGCGGGTCGCGGAAGTCGGGTGCGCTGCTTGTGATTATGGGGTTGCCCTCGTGTTTTGTGAACGTCATGCCGTTGTCGTTGCTGTAGGCGAGGCTCTGCGTCTGGCTCTCGCCAGCCGACGTGTACATAGCCACTACGGCATCCTTACCGAATCCGGCAGTATTGTTGTGGTCTACCACAGCCGAACCAGAGAATATAGTGCCCCATGCGTCAGGCTCTACAGCCTCGCCCTCGAACTTCCAGTGCATGAGGTCGGTAGACGTAGAGTGGCCCCATGTCATGTTCTCCCACTGCGATCCGTACGGGTTGTACTGGAAGTAGAGATGCCATACGCCGTCCTTGTAGAACATGCCGTTCGGGTCGTTCATCCATCCGTAAGTAGGAGTGTGGTGGTAGACCGGGCGATACTGCTCGCGGTTGGAGAGGTCGAGCGAGTCGGCGTACTTCATGTTCTTCCAGCAGGTGAAGCTCGCGATGCCGCCATCGTTGCGGTAGGTGCCGTTCACGTGGATGTCGAAAGAGATATTGCTGCTCTCCTTATACTCGTCGAGGACGAACGGCACATAATAGTCGATGTGGTTCGAAGCCAGGCGTATGTTGAACGCCTTCACCTGGTTGTTGCTGTCTATGACCTTCACGTTGCACATCTCAGCCTTCTCCTGCACTGGCAAGAGCAGGTATTTCTGCGATTTGTCAACACGATAGATGCAGTGGTTGCCACTGAGAAAACGAGTCTGCTGCGCTGAGGCTGTCATTGCAAGTCCTACGAGGAGCGACGCTGCCGCTGTACGGCTGAAGAAAGATTTGTTCATATTTTATATAGGTTTTTAGAATAATCGAAATTGCCGAGCCGGTAGACTCTCAGCTTTTGCTGCAAAATTAAGCTATGTATCTAAATCTGTATGCCATTTATGTTTCATAAAATTGCAGAAAACAGCGTATGAAACAAATCTTACACTAATTGTTTAAAATGTTGCATACACGTTTTCGATAAATTACTTAACTTTGTTGACGAAAACATTAAAACCTAAAACATATTTATGAAAACCAGAATCTCTAATACATTATTATTTATATTATTTGCGACGCTTGTTACGCTCAGCGGTTGCACCACCAACTATAAATATAAGATAGGTGTATCGCAGTGTGTAGGCGGACGATGGCGCGAGAAAGCCAACGTAGAGATGCTCTCGGCGCAACACCTCTACGACAATGATGTGAAAGTGATAATAAAGAATGCCGACAACAACAACGAACGCCAATGCTTGCAGATAGACAGTCTTGTGGACGAAGGTGTCGACTTGCTTGTGGTTTCGCCTAATGACTACCATGCTCTGAATGGCAGTCTGCAACGCGCTCGCGAAAAGAACATTCCTATTGTTTTCTTCGACCGTACTACAGCATTGAAAGACTATACCGCTTATATCGGGGGCGACAACGTTGAGGCAGGACGCAAGATGGCGGAGTATGCAGTTTTGCTATGCCGTGATAGTGTTAAGACAGACGGACGACGCCCTATTGTGCTGGAGATGACCGGACCGCTCGCAATATCGCCTGCCGCACAGCGTCACGCCGGATTTAGCGAAGTCATCAGCAACAATCCCTCAGTCGACTATCGCCATTTGCCAAGTCAATGGTCGTATGACGACTGCAAGCGCATTATGCGTGAATGGCTGGAGAACGGCAAGGCGGTAGATGTAGTGTTCTGTCATAGCGACCTTGCTGCTATGGGAGCTTACGAGGCTGCAAAAGAGTTGCACAAAGAGCGTGAGATACGCTTTCTTGGCATCGACGGACTGCCGGGCGAGGGTCTTGACGCTGTGCAGAACGGACAACTCGCCGCGTCGTACATCTATCCTACGCATGGCGAGGAAGTGATAGCTCTCGCTCTGCGCATACTTGAGGGTAAGCCGTTCGAGCGTACGAATAACCAGAAAAGCATTGTCGTGACACCGCAAAACGTAGCCGATATAGCACTTAGCAGCAGCTCGCTGATGAAGCAGAACCGGTATCTCGCCACTATACAGTCGAAACTCGAAACGTATCTCGGCTTTTATCATCTCCAGCGTACGCTGCTCGCTGTGGCATTCCTCGTTATTCTGCTGTTGGCTGTAGCTGTTTTCACAACATGGCGTGCTGTGAAAGCCACACGTCGTGCCAACCGTCGAATGCGCGAACTGAATGATGAGCAGACTCGATTCTTCACAAACGCATCGCATCAGTTGCGTACTCCGCTCACGCTTATAGCCGGACCGGTCAACCAACTCGCAGAAGGCAAGGGCGACCGGCAGCAGCTCGTGGGTATCGTGCAGCGCAACGTAGAACAGTTGCAGCGCCTTGTGGGCGATGTGCTGCTGTTCCGTCGCGAGAACAGCGCCACCGTTGACGACACCACTGTAACTACCGACGAGCAACTCTTAGCAAGTCGCAAGGCTGTGCAGGAGAGTCGTCACGACACACTTATCAACGACAATGCCGAGGAACTCGCCACAGTGCTCATCGTGGACGACAACGCCGACATGCGTGCTTATCTGCGCACGCTGCTGCTCGACCGCTACTATGTTATAGAAGCTGCCGACGGACAGAGCGGACTGAAGCTCGCAGTGGAGAGTGTGCCCGACATCGTAGTGTCGGACGTGATGATGCCCGTAATGGACGGACTCGCCTTCTGCACCCGTCTTAAGCAACACGAGGCAACAAGTCACATTCCCGTATTGCTGCTTACAGCACGCAGCAGCGAGCAGCAGCACATCGAAGGATTGCAGACCGGTGCCGACATATACATGACAAAGCCGTTCAGCGCCGACTTGCTGCTTGCCAACATCGCGTCGCTGCTTGCCAACCGTCAGAAGCTGCGCCAACTGTTCAAAACTCAAAACCTCAATACTCAACACCTCAACACCACACCATCTCAACACCTCACCACTCAAAACTCCCCTTCGCCCGACCGCCGCTTCCTCGATACCTTCCTCAAGGCAATGGAGAAGCACATGTCGAATACCAATCTCAAGATAGAAGATCTGGGCGACGAAGTAGGACTCTCGCGTGTGCAGCTCTATCGCAAGGTGAAGGCGCTTACGGGCATGACTCCTGTTGAGATTTTGCGCGAGACACGACTCAAGCGCGCCATGCAGCTGCTCAAAACAACAGATAAAACAGTATCAGAAATAGCTAACGAAGTGGGATTTGCCACCCCTGGCTACTTCTCCTCATGCTTCAAAAAGCAGTATGACAAGTATCCGACAGATGTCAGAGAGGAGATGAAGGTTTAGCTTTTCGTGACAAAATAAGAAAACAACTCAACGTTTTTGACTATTTAGTCAACGATTGTTGCATGTAACATGAGTGATA
This sequence comes from Leyella stercorea DSM 18206, assembly GCF_000235885.1. Classification (GTDB taxonomy): domain Bacteria; phylum Bacteroidota; class Bacteroidia; order Bacteroidales; family Bacteroidaceae; genus Prevotella; species Prevotella stercorea. The sequence continues at coordinate 29,431 of NZ_JH379446.1, read as the reverse complement.
TTTTGTGAACGATTCATAAAATATTACTCATCTTTTGTTTTCTAACTTTGCAACCGTAAAACTTAAACCCAAAACAAAAAACGTAAAACTTATGAAAAAAGCAAAAGTAGCTTTAGTAGGTATGCTCATGCTCACTGGGTCAGGCGCATATGCTCAGACCAACGGCATCGGTGGAACAGTGACCGACAACGCCGGTGAACCTATTATCGGTGCATCGGTTAAGGTTAAGGGCGCCAAGAACATGGGTACAGTGACGGATATCGACGGCAACTTCAAACTTGACGTGAAGCCAGGCGAAACCCTTATCATCTCTTATATAGGTTGCAAAGACCAGGAGGTGAAGGCAGGCGAAAACCTCAAGATTGTGCTTCAGGACAACTCAGAGGTGCTCGGCGAAGTGGTAGTAACCGGTTACCAGGTGCAGCGCAAGGCCGACTTGACGGGTTCTGTATCTGTAGTAAGTACCAAAGACCTCAAGTCGTCAGCCGACACAGATCCTATGCGTTCGCTTCAAGGCAAGGTGCCGGGCATGACTATCACCACCGACGGTTCGCCAATTGGCACCGGTACGGTTCGCATTCGTGGTATCGGTTCGTTCAATTCTTCTCAAGATCCTCTCTTTGTTATCGACGGTGTGCCTACCACCACAACCCTCAACTCGCTCAACATGAACGATATTGAGAGTATGCAGGTGCTCAAGGATGCTGCTTCGGCATCTATCTATGGTTCGCGTGCTGCCAACGGCGTAATCATCATCACCACAAAGCATGGCAAGAAGGGTAGCAAGCTGAATGTCGACTTCTCAGCAAACCTTACTGCTCAGTTCTACAACTCGCAGTCGATGATGAAGCTCTGCAACACCTCAGAGTATGCAACGGCAATGGCTCAGGCTGCACTCAACGATGGTCTTGACCCCGTGGCTTATGCCCACAACTATGGTCTTGACCTCAATGCCTCTACCGGCCGCACCATCAAGGCATACGATCCTGCCTCAAACAGCTATAAGACATATACCGTAAACGGTGCATACGACGGCTATATCAATGCAAAGAAAACAATGCGACTGTCGGACACCGACTGGCTTGACGAGATTTCGCGCACCGGTTTCATGCAGAACTACGACCTCTCTTTGTCGGGTGCCACCGACAAGTTCACAGGTCTTTTTTCGGCAGGCTACAAGAAGAACGACGGTATCTTGAAGTATTCTAACTTCGAGAACTTCTCTGCCCGATTCAACTCTACATACAATGTGAACAAGATTGTAAGTGTAGGCGAGAACGCTACGGTTACTTACTCGAAGCAGGTAAACAGCGCACCGATGGAGAATGCGTTGAAGATGTCGCCTACGGTGCCCGTATATGAAGAAGACGGCACTACATTCGCTGGTCCGGTGGGTGGTATGAGCGACCGTCAGAACCCTCTGCGCGAGATGTACATGAACCGCGACAACGCACTGAAGATATGGCGTGTGTTCGGCAATGCCTATGTAGATGTGAAACCGCTGAAGGGCCTTGTGCTCCGTTCTAATTTCGGTCTCGACTACTACCATTCGTTCATTCGCTCGATGAACCACACGTTCAAGTCGGACATCGTGAACAACGACATACCAAGCACCACACTCTCTGCCCACGACGACGTGCGCTGGACATGGAGTAACACAGCCAACTACAACTTCAAGATTGCACGCGACCACGACTTCACGGTGCTTGCTGGTATGGAACTGCACAAGCAGACCGTAGAGGATATGGGTGCGTATGCCCAGAGCTTCGTGATAGAGGACAAGGACTATATGTGGCCCGATGCCGCTACGGGTATTGAGCGCGCTACGGGTATCGGTTCTGGCTACTCGCTGGCTTCGTTCTTCGGTAAGGTCGACTACAACTGGCAGGATCTTATCCTTGCTTCGTTCACCATACGTCGCGACGGCAGCTCGCGTTTCGGTAAGAACAATCGCTATGGCAACTTCCCTGCAGCTACTTTGGGCTATCGTCTTTCGAAGAATCTGAAAGCATCGTGGATAAACGATCTTAAGCTTCGTGCATCATGGGGTAAGACTGGTAACCAAGAGATTTCTAACACAGCACGCTACGGACTATATGTAGCCGACTATGGTGCCGACCGTGTGACATCTACCGCTTACGACCTCTATCGTCAAGGTACTGGCATCTTCCCGTCAGGCTTCCGCGCCACACAGACTGGCAATGATAATCTTAAGTGGGAGACAACAATACAATATAACGTAGGTGCCGACTTCATGATGTTCAACCAGGAACTCTATGGATCAATAGACGCATACATCAAGGATGTGAAGGACATGCTCATCTCTCCTGCTTTTCTTGCCACTATGGGTGAGGGTGGAGCAAGCTGGTCAAATGGTCCGTCGCTTCGAAACATAGGTATGGAGGCTAACGTGGGCTATCGCCACACCACCAAGTATGGACTGCGCTACGACGTCTCTGCCAATGTTGACTTCTTCCGCAACAAGGTGACGTATCTGCCTTCTACCACAACCGGCTCGTATGCACACACAATGAAGGAGAACCTCGTGCAGTCGAAGAAGCCTTACGGCTCTATCGTGGGCTACGTTGTAGATGGACTCTTCCAGAACAGCGAGGAGGCAAAAGCCTCTGGTCAGCCTAACGCTCGTGTGGGCGGATTGAAGTATGCCGACCTCGACCACAACGGCACTATCGACGCAAAGGACCAGACATGGATATTCAATCCGGTGCCCGACTTCAACTGGGGTCTTAACGTGCAGCTCGGATACAAGAACTTCGACCTCTCTATGTTCTTCCAGGGAGTATGCGGCGTAGATGTTTACAACAACCAGAAATTCCAGACCGACTTCTGGAGCATCACCGACGCCGGAAGCAACAAGGGCAACCGTATGCTTGGCGCTTGGACCGAGGACAACACTTCTTCTAAGATACCGGCGCTCACAACCAACAACACCGGTGACGAGGGACGCGCCTCTACTTACTTCGTGGAACACGGCAACTGGATGAAGCTCCGCACGCTGCAGCTTGGCTACAACTTCAGCGACTCGCTCCTGAAGAAGCTCCACATGACATCGGCTCGTGTATATGTTTCGGGTCAGAACCTCTTCACATGGAAGAGCAGCAGCTTCACCATCTCCGACCCCGAGAACCCCAACTGGGCATATCCTCACTCTTCGTCAGTGTCGTTCGGACTGCAGCTCAGTTTCTAAGGAGCTATTGATATTGCAAAGAAGTCAAAACAATTTAAAGAATCAGAACAATGAAAAATTTATATAAATATATATTTGCAGCGATGCTCACGCTCGGCACTGTAACATCGTGCAGCGATTTCCTCGACGACTCTCCGAAGGGCGTAGTCGATCAGAACAAGGCTTTCAAACTCCCCGACGATATGGTCAATTCGGCATACGCCATGCTCGGCGACTGCTGGTACTCTTATCCGTTCAACCTCTGGCCTTACGGCGATTTGTCGTCAGACGACTGTTTGAAGGGCGGATCGGGCACTACCGACACTGGCTATCATCCGATGGAGATTTGGTCGACCATGACTTCTACACCGGGCGAGTTCGACGAACTTTGGTATCGCCTCTACTGTGCTGTTAGCCGCTGCAACCGCGCGCTGCTCTCGCTTGAACAGTATGGCAACAGCAAGCTTGGCGAGGAGATGACGAAGCAGCGTGTGGCAGAGGTGAAGTTCCTGCGCGCCCACTTCTACTTCAAGCTCATCACCATGTTCCGCCAGGTGCCTTGGATTGACGAGAACGTAACGAAAAACAATCTTCAGGAGAAGACCCGCAACGACGAGTTTACATACCAGGAGTTGTTCGGCAAGATAATAAACGACTTCAAGGAGGCTTACGACGTACTGCCCGAGATGCAGAAAGAGCAGAACCGCGTCAACCGCGTTGCTGCTGCGGCATATCTCGCCAAGTGCTATCTGACGCTTGCCTACGGCGATGGCTACGAGGCAACCAACGGCTACGACCACATCAACAAGGAGTATATGCAGAAGGTGATTGAATACACAAACGTGGTGAAGAACTCGCCCTACTTCGGCTATCTTGAAGACTACGGCGACATCTTCCTGCCCGAACATAAGAACAGCAAGGAGAGTGTGTTCGCTGTGCAGACTTCCGACTACAAGGACGACAATACCACCTTCGGACGTGCCAACTGGAGCAACGTGCTCAACGGTGTTTGGGGAATGTGGTCGTGCGGATGGGACTTCCACAAGCCGTCGCAGGACCTCGTGAACGCCTTCAAGACAAAGAACGGACTGCCCGAGTTTGACGATTATAACAAGCATATCGACTATCCCGTCAACGGTCAGACGACCACCCAGAAATGGGATCCGCGTCTCTTCCATACCGTGGGTATGCCTACTTTCCCGTACAAGTATGAGAAGGAGTATACGCTCACAAAGGCTAACAGTCGCACACCGAACACTTACGGCTACTACTGCTCTATGAAGGAGGTGCCGCAGCGCTCTAAGGGCGAGACCTACAACGGCTCATGGCAGGCGTTCGCTATGAACGACTATGTGTTCCGCTTCTCCGATGTGATGCTCATGCGTGCAGAGGCTCTCATCGAGACCGACCAGCTTGCTGAGGCTCGCATCATAATCAACGACATTCGCCAGCGTGCGAAGAACTCTGTAGACAAGCACATCGCTTACGCCAAGGATCAGTGCGAGATAGCGCTCTATCCCGAGTCTTACTTCAAGGACAAGGAGACGGCACGCAAGTGTCTGCGTTGGGAGCGCCGTCTGGAGCTTGCAATGGAGAACGGACGCTACTTCGACCTGCGTCGCTGGGGATTGGCTTCAAAGACTCTCAACGCCTACTTCGCAACCGAGAAGAACGACGTGTACGACGGACAGACATACGCTACGTATCTTAAGGATGCCCACTACACGGCTGGCAAGAACGAGTTCTACCCGATTCCTTACAACCAGCTCTACTATGTGCCTGGCTTGTATAAGCAGAACAAGAACTACTAAAAGGCGCCACCGATATTCGGAGTAAATATAAAAACCCTTAATACGAAAAAGCGGAGGATATCACACCTCCGCTTTCTTGTACTGTGTAAAGCGCAATAGTACGAATGTTGCATCTGTAGCAAATATGTTGTGCAATGCGATTATTACAACTTTATGTAACATAATTTTCGCTCTGCTCGGCACGTTTAGCGTAATTTTGCTGCAGAAATTAATTCTCAACTCAACTAATAACTAAAAGTTTCATACGCAATGAACAATTCCAATCAAAGCAAACTGACACTCATCCCGGTGATGATTGCCTTCTTCACTATGGGCTTCGTCGACCTGGTCGGTGCGGTTTCAAACAACATGCAGGAAGACTTCGGACTCTCCGACTCTGCTGCAAACTTCTTCCCCTCGCTCGTGTTCTTCTGGTTCCTTATCTTCTCTGTGCCTACGGGCATGCTCATGAATAAGATAGGTAGAAAGAAGACCGTGCTGCTCTCAGTAGTAATTACAACATTGGCTGTGTTCCTGCCGCTCTTCGACAGCTTTATGCCTACAAAGGAGAGCCAGCTTTGGCTGATGTACATCTCTTTCTCGCTGCTCGGCATAGGCAACGCCATCATGCAGACCGGCATCAACCCGCTCGTGACGATGCTCGTTAAGGGCCATCTGGCTTCTACGCTCACCTTCGGTCAGTTCGTTAAGGCTATCGCTTCGTTCATCGCTCCGCTCATCGCTGCTTGGGGCGCTACCACTACAGCTCCTATCCTCGGACTCAGCTGGCGCATCCTCTTCCTGCTCTTCTTCGTTATAGGTATGGTGGCTACGCTGTGGCTCGGCATGACACACATCGAGGAAGAACCCATCGAAGGCAAGGCTTCCGGCTTCGGCGACTGTCTGAAGATGCTCGGTTCGCCTATCATCCTGCTCTCGTTCATCGGCATCATGTGCCACGTGGGCATCGACGTGGGTACTAACGCTGTTGCACCGAAAGTGTTGTTCGAGCGTCTTGGCGGTGCCGGCGACTCGCTCAGCCAGTTCGAGTACGCTACGTCAATCTATTTCGCATTCCGTACGCTCGGATGTTTCACCGGCTCAATCCTTATGCGCAAGCTAAATATCCGCACCTTCTTCACAATCATCGTGCTCATGATGGCACTCGCTATGGTGGGCTTCGTGTTCGGCACAGAGAAGTGGGAACTTTGGGCAGCTATCGCTCTCGTAGGCTACGGCAACTCAAACGTGTTCTCTATCGTCTTCTCGCAGGCAATGCTCTCTGCGCCGGAGAAGAAGAACGAGGTTTCGGGCCTTATGATCATGGGTCTGTTCGGCGGCACTGTGTTCCCGCTCCTCATGGGCTTCGCCAGCGACGCTGCAAAGGCTGCCGGCGCTCAGTATCCGCAGGTTTGGGCTGCTGCTGTGATGGCTATTGGCGTGGTTTATCTGCTCAGCTATATACCTAAAGTAAAGCAGAACTAATCTAAAAGTAAAAAAGTAAAAGAGTAAAAAAGTAAAAAGCCCCTCCCAACCCTCTCCGTCGGGGAGGGCTTAGTTAGCCTAAAAAGGCTTAGGAAGGCTTAAACGCTGCCTTAGAAAGGCTTAGAAAGGCTTAGTTCGGCTTAAAATGCTCGGCTTATTCAAAAAAAACAATAACTGAAAACAATAGAACTATGGAAAAGAAATATGTAGTAGGACTCGGCGAGGCACTCTGGGACGTGCTTCCTGAAGGTAAGAAACTTGGTGGTGCACCGGCTAACTTCGCGTTCCACGCCGGTCAGTTCGGCTTGAACTCTATCGCTGTGAGCGCTCTTGGTGAGGACAAGCTCGCTGACGAGACCGTGCAGCAGCTCGAGGAGAAGGGCTTGCAGTATTGCATGCCGCGCGTGCCTTACCCAACCGGCACCGTGCAGGTGAAGCTCGACGACGAGGGCATACCTACATACGACATAAAGGAGAATGTGGCGTGGGATAACATCCCGTTCACCGACGAGGTGAAGGCTATCGCCGAGAACACAAAGGCTGTGTGCTGGGGCTCGCTCGCTCAGCGCAACGTGGTGAGCCGCGAGACTATCTACAAGTTCCTCGACGCTACACCTGCCGATTGCATGAAGATATTCGACATCAACCTGCGCCAGGACTTCTACACAAAGGATGTTATCTGCGAGAGCATGAAGCGCTGCAACGTTCTTAAGATCAACGACGAGGAGCTTGTGCTCATCGGCAGAATGTTCGGCTATCCGGGCTTGGACATCGAGAACAAGTGCTGGCTCATCCTTGGCAAGTACGACCTCGATATGCTCGTGCTCACATGCGGCGTAAACGGATCGTACGTGTTCACGCCGGGCGAGATGTCGTTCCAGCCCACACCGAAGGTAGAGGTGGCTGACACCGTTGGTGCAGGCGACTCATTCACGGGCACCTTCTGTGCTTCTATACTCGCCGGAATGCCGGTGACTGAGGCTCACGAGCGCGCAGTGAGAGTGAGTGCATACGTCTGCACGCAGAACGGCGCAATGCCCGTACTGCCAGAGGAGGTGAAGTAAAGCTCCTCTCAAAATTTGTTGTTAGAGTTAGAAGCCGGAGGCATCGTTGCCTCCGGCTTTTTCGGTTATATATTTTATGTATTGGCGTTGCGTTTCAGATTAAAGCAGTAACTTTGCAGCTAAATAGGAGGTATGGGCATCTTGCCCATACCACGCACCCATACCACGCACCCACAAACGCTTTTAAAAGTAAAAAAGTAAAGAAGTAAAAGTATATGAAATCAATAAGCCGCATCCTTAAAGGCAACCCTACAATGACAGAGAGCACGGTCTATTACGTGCTCGTCATCTGTTGCATATCTCACTTTCTGAACGACATGATACAGTCGATCATTCCGTCTATCTATCCTATCCTCAAGGACAAGTTCGACTTCTCGTTCGCGCAGATCGGCATCATAACGCTTGTCTTTCAGATGACATCCTCCATTCTGCAGCCCTTCACCGGACTGTCTGCCGACCGCCATCCGCGCCCCTATGCGCTCTCCGTCGGCATGTGCTTCACGCTCGCCGGACTGCTCATGCTTGCGTTCGCCGAGAACTATCTGCTCATACTGCTGGCTGTGAGCGTCGTGGGCTTTGGCTCGTCCATGTTCCACCCTACGGCGTCGCGCGTGGCTCAGTTGGCATCGGGCGGCAAGAAAAGTCTCGCACAGTCTATCTTCCAGGTGGGCGGCAACGGCGGTTCGGCGCTCGGTCCGTTGCTCGCAGCGCTCATCATCCTGCCCTTCGGACAGCACGCCATATCGTGGTTCGCCATAGCCGCCCTGCTCGCAGCACTCATCATGGTGCGCCTCGGAGCGTGGTATAAAGCCCGCCTGCAGTACGCCGTGAAGCATCCGCGCAAGGCGGAAGTGCTGAACACGCACATCTCCCGACGCGCAAAGTACGGCGCATTGCTCATACTCATCCTGCTCGTCTTCTCGAAATACTTCTACACATCCTGCATCACGAGCTACTTCACGTTCTACCTCATCGACAAGTTCGGCGTCTCGGTGCAGGCTTCGCAGATATGCCTCTTCGTGTTCCTCGCCGCCTTCGCCATCGGCACGCTCGCCGGCGGCGTGTTCGGCGACCGCTTCGGACGCAAGTACGTGATATGGTTCTCCATCCTTGGCGCGGCTCCGTTCGCCCTCGCCATGCCCTACGTCAGTCTGACGTGGACCATCGTGTTCACCTTCCTCTCCGGACTCATCATCGCCTCGGCGTTCTCCTCGATAGTGGTCTACGCCACCGACCTCATGCCCGATAAAGTAGGACTCATCGCCGGCATCTTCTTCGGTCTTATGTTCGGACTGGGTGGCATCGGTTCGGCGTTCTTCGGATGGCTCGCCGACAAGACCAGCGTCGAATTCATCTTCAAGGTAAGCGCATTCCTGCCGCTGCTCGGCATCATCGCCGGACTGCTGCCCGATACGCAGAAGAAGTAGTGCTTTTAAACTCCCCAATACACTTTTCCTATATTTTTGATGCTTCAAAAATACACTTTTCCTATAAAACCCGTAAATGCAGTAAATAGACGATGAAAAAGACAATTCCAGTTATAGGTATGGCGTGCGTTGTCTGCGCCGCCAACGTAGAGAATACGCTCCGTAAGTTGCGGGGCGTCAACTCGGCTACGGTAACACTGTCTACACGCACGGTGCTCGTCGACTATGACCCAGACGTGATTACGCTCGACGATATGAAGCGCGAGGTGAGCAACGCCGGCTACGACCTCGTGGTGGAGAACGACCGCAACGCCGAGGAGATTAACCGTCGTGAATACACGCTGTTGCGACGCCGTACGCTGCTTTCGTGGCTGTTTGCCGCGCTCACGATGTACTTCGGCATGAGCAGCGACGGAGAGTTTAACAACCAAATCTGCCTCATACTCGCTCTCTTAAACATGTTCTACTGCGGCAGACGCTTCTATGTGTCGGCGGCAAAACAGATAACGCATCGCACGGCGAACATGGACTCGCTCGTGGCGCTGAGCACGCTCATAGCGTTCCTCTTCAGTACGTTCAACACGTTCTTCGGCGAGGCGGTTTGGGGCACACGCGGCATAGAGTGGCACACCTACTTCGACGCTTCGGTGATGATAATCACGTTCGTGCTCACCGGTCGGTGTCTTGAGGAAAAAGCGAAGGACAGCACGGCGAGCAGCATACGCCAGCTCATGGGCATGCAGCCCAAGACAGCGCGCATCGTGACGCACGAGAAGATGGAAGGCACCGACGACTATCGCATGGAGGAGGTGCCTATCTCTACGATTCAGATAGGCGACACGATAGAGGTGCGCGCCGGAGAGAAAATTCCGGTGGACGGTGTGGTGTGTGCGGCAGAGAGTTTTATGACCGCTGATGCTGCGTATGTCGACGAGGCTATGATAAGCGGCGAACCCACTCCGGCAATGAAGAAAGCAGGCGACACCGTGCTCGCCGGAACCATACCGAGCCAGGGCAAGCTGCGCATGCGTGCGCGACAGATTGGCGAGAACACAGCTCTTGCGCACATCATACGCATGGTGCAGGAGGCACAGGGCAGTAAGGCGCCCGTGCAGCGCATCGTAGACCGAGCCGCACGGGTGTTCGTGCCGACGGTGGCTGCCATCGCTCTGCTCACGTTCTGCGTGTGGTGGACGGTAGGCGGCAACGCCGCACTGCCGCACGCTATTCTCTCGGCTGTGGCTGTGCTCGTCATAGCCTGCCCCTGTGCAATGGGATTGGCTACGCCGACGGCACTCATGGTGGGCATCGGCAAGGCGGCGCAGAAGCAGATTCTGATAAAGGACGCGTCGGCGCTGGAGAACTTGCATAAGATTCAGGCACTCGTCGTCGACAAGACGGGCACGCTCACCATTCCAAACCCGAACATTGACTTCACACGCCCGACTGACATACCGCTCGAAGAGCGCGAAACACTGAAGCCTAACGCCAAGGAGGCGATAGCGCAGCTGCAGCGTGCTGGCATTGAGGTGTACATGATGAGTGGCGACAAGGAGGAGGCGGCACACTACTGGGCTACAGAGGCTGGCATACGCAACTATCGCAGCAAGGTGTTGCCAGGCGACAAGCAGGCGCTTGTGCAGCAACTTCAGGGCGAAGGCAAGCGTGTGGCTATGGTGGGCGACGGCATTAACGACACTCAGGCACTCGCCCTCGCCGACGTTGGCATAGCCATCGGTCGCGGCACAGATGTGGCGATGGACGTGGCGCAGATTACGCTGATGGGCGACGACCTCCTTGCACTGCCCGAAGCCGTAAAGCTCAGTCGGCGCACCGTGCGCATGATTTGGCAGAACCTCTTCTGGGCGTTCGTCTACAACATCGTCTGCATACCCCTCGCCGCCGGCGCCCTACACATCTTCGGCATCGACTTTCAGATAACGCCGATGTGGGCAAGCGCCCTGATGGCGTTCTCAAGCGTAAGCGTAGTGCTCAACTCGCTGCGCCTGCGCTACGCGTAGCGGATTGTTTACCGGACAGCAATAATTTATAATTTGTCATTACGCAACAGTTCTCCCCAACACTACAACAACCCCTTAATAAACTGAGCACAGCTTTTGCAGATTCTCTTCGAAGTGTTCTTTGTCGATGGCGCTGTTCTTTAGTGTAGAGCGATAGTTGTATATTGTTTGTAGCGAGTAGGAGAGGATGCCGGCAATCTTAGGACTTTCCGTTACGCCCAGTCTTACCAAGGCTGCTACACGCAAACTTGGAGTCAGCTCATTGTCTTCCTTAAGCTCGATTTGTGCCTCGGGTATCAGCAGTGAGTTCAGTTCATTTACAAACGAGGGATAGAGCGAGAGGAAGATTTTGTCGAACTGCGAGAAGAAGCTCTGGCTCTCCTCTGTGCCTCGCTTTGAAGATGAGAGAATGCTCAGCAGTTCGTTCTGCTGATTGGCTTTAATTTTACGTATTACCAGTTTGCGCTGACTGTCCAACCGCTCAATATACTGATAGCAGAGCATGATAAAGGCATTAGCCATCAACTCACGCTTTTTGTTGGTGTTTTCAAGCTCATCATTTGCGTCCCGAAGTGCTTTGTTTGAGTCCTTAAGCTCATCGTTTGAGCCCTTAAGCTCGTTGTTAGAGTCTTTAAGTGCTTTGTTGGAGTCTTTGAGCTCGTTGTTAAAGTTCTTAAGTTCATTGTTATTGTACTTAAGTTCATTGTTGTTGTATTTAAGCTCATCGTTAGAGTCTTGAAGTGCTTTGTTTGAACTCATTAGCTCATCGTTAGAGTCCTGAAGCGCTTTGTTTGAGCCTTTAAGTTCATCGTTAGAGTCCTGAAGCGCTTTGTTTGAGCCTTTAAGTTCATCGTTAGAGTCCTTAAGTGCTTTGTTTGAGTTCATTAGCTCATCGTTAGAGTCCTGAAGTGCTTTGTTTGAGCCTTTAAGTTCATCATTAGAGTCCTGAAGCGCTTTGTTTGAGCCCTTAAGTTCATCGTTAGAGTCCCGAAGTGCTTTGTTTGAGCCCTTAAGTTC
>NZ_JH379446.1:6857-17430 GCF_000235885.1 Leyella stercorea DSM 18206 | reverse complement strand
GCTTTGTTTGAGCCCTTAAGTTCATCATTAGAGTCCCGAAGAGTTTTGTTTGAGCTCGTCAGTTCGTCATTTGAGTCCCGAAACGCTTTGTTAGAGCTTATCAGTTCATCGTTTGAGTCTTGAAGAGCTTTGTTGTCCTTTAGCTGTTGTTTGTTGGTAGCGCTCAACTCTTCAGTCAAGGCTTTCAGTTCCTTCTCCGACAGTTTCAACAAATCTTTTTTCCGGTTGACGTACACCACTGCTGCTGCAATGACAACCAACAGCACAAGTATACATATTATCGTCACGTTTTTCCAGATGGCTTCCTTTTGGAGCTTTTCATTGTAAGCTGACAATATTACATGCAGGTTGGTATACAGCTCTACCCGTTGCAGACGACTATTGTATGCATGTGCGTCTTTCAATGTTTGATTGATATATTTCCGGGCTTTGTCAAGATCATTTTTGTTTTTATAAAACAACAGAGCAACATCCTGCAATGCCAGACTCTCATTGTTAGCCGACATTACATCGCTAATGGCAGCAAGCAACAGATAACGCCTCTGCTGCTCCCACAGTTTATTGTTGCCGTAAGCCTTTGACAGAGCGTATGCCGCCCTGCCGTACATGCGGTTTTCGGGTCCGAACATTTGCATTGCCTTATTTAATGAACCACTAATCTCATTGATACTCCTGCCTGAGAAAAAGAGATTTATACCTTTCATATAATAATACATTGCACTATTCTTCGGACAGTAGTATAGTGCCTTGCCAATATATTCCTTGAACAGTTCGTTATAATGTTGGCTGAACTCCATTTTCTGACAACAGGCATTCAGATTGTAATAAAGTGAACTCTGGGCGCAGTAGAAAAGGAAATTTTGCTTTGGATCGGATTGTGATATCTCGATTTTGTCCAGACTTTCCTTCGCCTCAATATAGAATCCTCGTTCAATCAGCAGATTTGCCTTTGTAATCAGGAATCGGTTGCAATAATCAGAATTGCCAGTCTGTTTGGCAAGGCTTATTCCCCTTTTGACATACACCATTGCCGAGTCGTAAACGTATGGACTATACTCGTTTGCCAACTGTTCATATATGCGTAGCTTGTCTGTTGTAGCGGTCACGAATTTAGCTCCAAGCTTAATGTCTTTTAGCCTTTTTTCTTTTATGACATCATAATCCGCACTATGGGCTATTACTGAGTCTAATCTTTCGTAAAGTTTGTTATTGTCTGCGCGAGCATTAATGATCGACAGACAGATAGTTATGGTCAATATCAATGTCCTCATAGGTCTTTGAATATTTAGATCTTCCTTTTTTATCTACAAATTTATAGATTTTTTATTAGATATATTATATGTATTTTCTACTTTTTTTTAATCGTTTTTTTCCGATTCTTACTTACCCCCCCCATTTTACGTTGTGTAAGTTGTTGTTTATCTGGTAGTTGTGAATTTCTCATATTACTCATACTTACTGGAAGCTTACTCAATGCACTTTAACCTCCAGAATGTATATACCTTTGCACCGAAAATTTTGGGAGGTACAAATTCCGAATTTAGAAGAAACGTTTTGATTGAAATAATAATACGTATAATACGATAAAATCAAAAAAAACTTTTTTAATGATGTCAATGAGATTTTTTAGGAAAATTTGTTTTGTCGCAACTCTCTTGCTCTTTGCTCTACCAATGGTTGCCGCAACCATAGATGGCGGAGGCAAAATAGAGAAGAAGGTTTGGCAAGATTCAGATCCGTCTAAGGAGAATTATTTTAACAACCGTCGTGCTCTCGTAGGACCGGGATGTACAATCAATAGCATTGGTGATGGTGTTAAGGTGGTTTCAGGAACAGCTAATCTTCAGAACCTTTGCAATGATGATTTGGATGATTATGCTACGATTCCAGCGCTTGCAAATGTTACAGTTGTAGGAAATCCTATTATCAGCGTTAAGGACAATCAGCATTGTTATGCTGGTGGTACAGAGGCAGGTTTTGTCATTTGTGCAAAATCAGAGGCAAGCATCCTTACTCTCGATTTAGCAAAGTTCTACAAAATACAGTTTCTTAAGGACGGCAAAGCGGTAGGCGAACTCCAGAAGATCTCTACCGGTAATACTGTCACCGGACTTGGTTTGTCGTTGCTGACAATTCTCGGCTCCGATCAGGTAAACAAATTGTATATGGCTACAGCTCCCGGTAATTTCGATGAAATCAAGCTCGTTCAGTGTGGAGTTGATGTCCAATTGGGTACTGCTATAAATATCAAGTATGCATTTGTAGGCAAGGCTCGTGAGTATACTATTACCAACAACAAGGAGAATGGCATCGCCAAATACGCCCAGGAACAAGGCCGAAAGAACATCACACTGGACTGCGACGGAGTTAGCCACTTGGTGAGCAAAAAAGAAAATGTCATTGATGAAGACCTGACAAATAGCTTTGATATAAATGCCCTCAATCTTGTTTTGGTTCAGTTAGGATCACGACCCATTAAGGTCATTGCCAAACCTTCCGACAATCAGGAAGCCTTTCCTGCAAATACGGAGGTGGGATTCAAATACGCAAGCTCAGCCCTTTTGAATCTGAAGTTGGGCGATGGCATCCGCTTGACTTTCTTCAACAAGGAAGGCACGGAGATAGGGCACAAAGTTATATCAACCACCGTATTGGGTCTGGGTCTTATCAAAAAGTCAACAGAAGCCGAGTTGGTAATGAAAGCGCCTTGGGATTTCTCAGCCGTGAAAATGTCTGTCGAAGGGCTTAATGCGGGCTTGACTGGCACAAACAAGGTTTACTACGCCTTTGTCCGCATGGCTCCCGATGCTGCTTCTCATCATTGTCCAATCAATGCCACATCAAGTCGCGATGTGTCTGGAAGTGTCAATCAGTTTCAGTTGCAGCACAATGATACCGTACAGGTAAAATGGTCGATTGTAGATCGTCCAACAGGTTCAAATGTTGAATTGAACACAGAAACTGGTCTGGTTTCTAATCTTGATATTCCAGGCAAATATGTGTTTAAGGCAACAGTTCTTAAAGATGAAGGCAGAAGCGAAAAATGTTATGAAGAGACTACCCTCAACTATGCCCCCAAATATGTTGCGGAGGAACACGGAGTGAATATCCTTGTCAATAAGGAGGGTGAGGAGCCTAAATATATGTTGAGCGATAAGTTTGGCGGTGGTTTGATACAGATATTCGATAGAATGATGAACTGCTCAGCCATACTTACTACTTCTCTCAACGATTTCGCCTATCGTGAGCCAGGCGTTGAAGTGGCTGCCAACAAGGGTCTCGTTGGCATCAAGACTGCTGATGGCTCTAACTTTGCTGATGGTTTGAATGGCAATGCAAGAGCTTTCAATGGCAAGATGAAGGTTGGTTTTGTGGTATCTGCCAAGGCTACCGGACTCGATGCTGATGTGCTTAAGCTCTACAACATCAAGCTCTACAATAAAGGCAAGGAAGTGACTGGAGATGTAACAACCCATTGGGATGCCATCTCAGCCGGACTTATCGGTAAAGAGGAAACACGTAAAATGTGTCTGAACGTTGAAGTGCCCGCGGGCTCTGTGTTTGATGAGATTGTACTTTATAACACAGACGTTCTTTCTGCCGACCTCTCACAGCTCAATATCTACTATGCGTATGTAGCCGATGCAGATGCCGACAATGCTACAATCAATCCCGTTTACGGCGCTCAAGTGGTATCTACAGATAATACCAATGCATCAATCGACTTTGCAAACACTCAGATGGTCCAAGTTGCCAACATTGGCAACGGCTACAACGAGTTGAGCAATTTGATTGACGACTCGATGGATACATACTTGACTCTCCCGTTGGGCGTAGACTTGGGAGGTTCTACAATCTCAGTCAATATGGGTAAAGTAGTTGATAAGGGACAGCAGCTTGTTATGGTAACCCAGAATCTGGCTTTAGGATTGGGTGCAAGTCTGGGCGAAGGTCTTAAGTTGACCACCTATCTTGATGATGAGAAGCAGGAAGAACTGACAAGCTGGAAGGTTCTTGGTGCTGATGTTATTGGCAGTAAGGGCGACAGCTATGCCGTGCTTAATCCTACCAAGTCGTTCGATCAGGTTCGTATCACACCTGTCAAGGCGCTCTCTGCTCTTGAGAATCTTCAGATTAAGGGCTTCGCTCTGCGTACCGACATGAACGACGACGGAACCATCAACGGAGACGACCTTCTGGTTCTTGATGAGGACAAGACTCTTGCAGTTACTAAGTCATACACTGGAGCCAAGATGCTGTTGCACCGTACATTCACCAAGAGTGCTGACAACAACAAGAAGGGATGGAACTCTATCATTCTTCCCGTTGATATGACAGCTGCTCAGGTTAAGGAAGCCTTCGGTGAGGGTGTACAGATGGCAGAGTTCGACCGTTTGGATAACAACTGGATAAAGTTCTCTACAGTAAACGTAGCCGCTGATGGCGTAGTGCTGCATAAGAATACACCTTATATAATATATCCTACAAAGGAGCCGCTCGGCAACTATTCATACACTATCGATGGTGTTACGAAGATTCTCGACGGTCATGTATATGTAGCCAATGGCATCAACTACGATGACCAGACATCTAATCTGACACACACAGTAAATGGCGGAGGCATGACCTACACCGGTTCGTACAGCAATCCGACTACGGTATCAGCTGATTCTTATATGTTCAGCAAGGGCGACTTGATTCATACCATTAAGTCGCACGATGTTAAAGCTTATCGTTGCTGGCTTAAGGAGGATATGCACACGGGCAAAATGTTGATGTTCTCAATTAACGGTAACGGCATAGACGGAACAACTGGCATCCACGTGATTGAGGAGAACAAGCAGAATACAAACACCGGCATCTACAACCTTGGCGGTGTGTGCATGAACACCAACAATGTCGATAAGTTGCCGAAGGGTGTGTATGTTGTTAACAACAAGGTAGTGGTAAAGAAATAATATTATAACTGCATTATGAAAAAGAAGAAATACGTAGCTCCGGAGATTAGCGTTATCGAAATGGAGACTTTACAGATAATGGCTGGAAGCCTTGAAAATGACCGTGGCTGGAGTCCCGACGGTGACGAGAAGGATGGATTCAGTGTCCAGGAAGAAGAGGATGGTGGAGATTATGAATTCTAAATTCTATATAGCTAATACATTATAATTTTTGATTGCCGTTGAGCGCCTTGCAATGCAAAAACATCTGCAAGGCGCTTTCTTTGTTATTAATAATTCAAGTTTCGCAAGCGAAAGTAGTTAAGAAGTTAAGGAGTTCTCGCACCCTTCGGTCGCTAAGGAGTTAAGCCATTAGTTGTTTTGCTTGATTTACAGCATTAAAAGCATTTGGCTTAACTTCTTAACTCCTTTAACTACTGAATTCTCTGAACTTGCGAAAGTTCAGTTAATAATGTATAGAGAAGCGGCGGACGGGGTGGGGAAGGGTTTGGCGGTTTGCAAACGATTGTAGGTGTGTGCGAACACATTAAGGGTTGATGTAGGTCAAAAATAGGCGTTTTTATGCGAAAAAAGAGTGTAAACACTTGTTTGTGTACGCAAACAATTGTAACTTTGCATCGTCAAAACAAGGGAACCGTGAGGCAACCGCTTGATTAACAACATTAGGTAAAAGGTATTGAAAGGATAATTCAATAGGAAAGTCTTAAAGGTAAAGAAGATTCAGGACGACATCAGAAGGTAAAAGATTAGGATAACTTCAATAGGAAGGTATTAGAAAAAGGTAAAAGATAGAAGGATAACAACACCGAAAGGGTATTAGGTAAAGGTAAAAGATTGAACAAGAGAGGATGACTTCTGATAAGGTATTATAAAAGGTGAAAAGTAAAGGGTAACTTTGGTAAAGGTATTAAGTTTTGAGAGGTAAAGAAGTTTTTAGGTAAAGATTGTCAATAAAAGGTATATAGTTTGGTAGTTTTAAAGGTTAATAAGTAGAAAGGTTATGTTGATGACGGTAATGATGAGCCTATTTGCAGCGACTGCTGCAATAGGAATGTGGGGAGAAGACAACAATAAATAGTCTTTCTCGCCACTCAAAATGAGACGGGAGTCTTGTTAAATAGTCGAGAAAATAAAAAAGTTAATAAATAAAGTTTGGTCCACCGCAGCGTTCGTTGCGGTGGATTTTTGTTTTTATTATTGCCCTACTTGTTAATTGGGCAGCGTAGGTGGCGCATTTCGTGTCCGCCCCACATGGCATCGTTGCAGTACTCGAAGCCTACTGAGCGGTAGAGGCGTTCGGCGTTGGGGTTGCCTTTGTCTACGAGGAGCGCTGCGGGCAGGTTGAGGCTTGCAGCATGTTCCGAGGCACGCTGCAGCAGTTGGCGAGCTATGCCACGACGACGGTATTCGGGGTAGATGGCTAATGAGTCGAGATAGAACTCGCCAGCTTCCGTCTCGTCGTCCATCTGCGAGTAGTCCATCTGGAGCTGTCTGAGTGCCTCCTCCTGGAAGCGGCGGCGCAGGCGGTGGAGGTCGGCTCCGTTGTAGCCTACGATGGCACCGGCTACCGGTGCATACTCCACGTTGCCCTCTGTGGCTTCCTCGTCGACAGCTACGAAGGCGTTGCGCCAGCTGTACTGCGAGTCGTCCATGAGTACGAGGTCGAGCATCATGTGATAGAAATCGTCGAGCGTGTGCTCCTTGCCAGCCAGATACTGGCAGCACTCTTCCGTCATTGCCGTCATAATGAGCTGTGCGATGTCGGCTGCGTGCGCTGGTGTTGCGGGAATAATAGTCATAAAAGTAGTTTTCTTTTTCCGACAAATTTAAGCAAAACTCCGCAGACCAACAACTATTTTGACATATATTAAGACGTGTGAAGTAGGTGGCGTGGTGTTGTGTTCTGTAAAATAAAATCCACTAAAACGCTTGTTTATATGGATTTAAATGCCTAACTTTGCAAAACTATCAAACCATTTTTGTTAAATCAGGTAGTGGCAAGAATGGTGTAATTAGCGAAAATAGTATAAAAAGACAGATGAATGAGAATTCCGGCAGCAGGAACAGTGTCGGGGTTCTTGTTTTTTTGTTATTGTAATGTAAAATATTAATTAACAAACAAAAGAAATCATGGCTTACATGTCACAAGAAGGCTACGACAAGCTCGTTGCCGAGTTAAAGCAGCTCGAAACAGTGGAGCGTCCGAAGGCTTCTGCAGCCATTGCAGAGGCTCGCGACAAGGGCGATTTGAGCGAGAATGCTGAGTACGACGCCGCTAAGGAGGCGCAGGCTCATCTTGAGGAGAAGATCAATCGTTTGAAGGTTGCTATCTCTGAAGCAAAGATTATTGATACATCGCGTCTGAGCACCGACTGTGTTCAGATTCTCTCGAAGGTGGAGATGGTCAACCTCGCCAACAACGCTAAGATGGCCTACACCATCGTGAGCGAGAGCGAGGCTAACCTGCGCGAGGGTAAGATCTCTGTCACTACACCTATTGCACAGGGTCTGCTCAACAAGAAGGTGGGCGACGAAGTGGAGATTAAGATTCCGCGTGGCACTATCCGTCTGCGCATCGAGAACATCACATTCGCATAACACCTGAGTGTGGCTTGTCCGCACATCGCAGAGAGCGTAAGAAGCAGCCGATTGGGCACACCATAATACGTTAAAAGCCAGAAGTCGCAGACTCGGAGTCTGAGGTTTCTGGCTTTTGCGTATATAAAAATATGTGTGAATGCGTGCGCTTATCCGTTATTTTTACTAATTTTGTAGAAATAAACATTTAAAACCTATTGTTATGGATATATTCTCAAAAATCGCCGCAGGCGAGATTCCCAGCTATAAGTGTGCTGAGAGCGAACAGTTCTACGCTTTCCTCGATATCAACCCGTTGGTGAAGGGTCACACACTCGTCATTCCGCGCCGCGAAGTAGACTACATCTTCGACATGGAGGATGAGGAGATTGCCGAGTATCAGGTGTTCGCAAAGAAGGTGGCTGTAGCCATCAAGCGTGCCTTCCCGTGCATCAAGGTGGGCGAGGCAGTGCTCGGACTCGAAGTGCCGCACGCACATATCCATCTCATCCCGATGCAGTCGGAGAAGGACATGCTCTTCTCTAATCCGAAGCTGAAGCTCTCGGAAGAGGAGTTCCGCGAGATAGCCGATAAGATATACACCGAGTTCAAGAAACTGTAACACCCCCAAACCCTGCAATATGAAGAGAAACATCGCCATTATCCTTGCCGGTGGAGTAGGCTCGCGCTTGGGCATGTCCACACCGAAACAGTTCTTTAAGGTGGCAGGCAAGATGGTCGTGGAGCACACCATCGACGTGTTCGAGCGCAACCAGCACATCGACGAGATAGCCATCGTGTCGAACCCGGCGCTCGTTGCCGACTTCGAGAACATCGTGCTGCGCAACAAGTGGCGCAAGGTGAAGAAGATACTGAAGGGCGGAGCCGAGCGCTACTACTCGTCGCTCTCTGCCATCACCGCCTACCAGAACGAGGATGCTAACCTCATCTTCCACGACGCGGTACGCCCGCTCGTCAGCCTGCGCATCATCGACGACGTGGTGAAGGCACTTGACACGCATCGTGCCGTGAACGTTGCCGTACCGTCTGCCGACACAATCATTGAGGTCGACGGTGACTTCATCACGAACATCCCCGACCGCTCCCGTCTGCGCCGCGGACAGACTCCGCAGGCGTTCGACCGCCAGCTGATATCCGATGCTTACGACAAGGCACTCAAGGACCCCAACTTCCGCACTACCGACGACTGCGGCGTGGTGCGCACATACCTGCCCGAAGAGCCTATCTTCGTGGTGCGTGGCGAGGAGAGCAACATGAAGCTCACCTATCGCGAAGACACCTACATGATGGACAAGCTGTTCCAACTGAAGAGCACCGAGCCCAACGACGTGCAGATCGATGCGGAGTCGTTCCGCGGAAAGGTGGCAGTGGTGTTCGGCGGAAGCTATGGCATCGGCAAGAACATCGTCGAGATGCTCGAGCAGAGTGGTGCTCATGTACACTCGTTCTCACGCAGCGCAACGCACACCGATGTGGGCGACGACAACCAGGTGGCTCTTGCTCTGTCTGCTGTGGAGCAGAAGGAAGGACACATCGACTACGTCATCAACACCGCCGGCGTGCTCAACCGCGAACCGCTCGCTTCGATGGAGTACGACACCATCCTGAAGGCGGTGCAGACCAACTATATGGGTACGGTGAATGTGGCTCTGCGCTCACGTCCTTATCTGCAGCGCACACGCGGTAAGCTCATCTTCTTCACATCCAGCTCGTACACCCGCGGTCGCGCCTTCTATAGCATCTACTCGTCGACAAAGGCTGCCATCGTCAACTTTGTGCAGGCTGTGGCGCAGGAGTGGGATGCCGACGGCATCAGCATCAACTGCATCAACCCAGAGCGCACCAAGACACCGATGCGCCAGCAGAACTTCGGCGTGGAGCCCGACGAGACGCTGCTCATGCCGGAGCGTGTGGCTGAGGCTACGCTGCGCACCCTGCTCACCGACTGCACAGGTCAGGTGATTGACGTGCGTCGACCGGTAACCAACTAATCAGTTTGTTCACTCGTTTACTCGTCAACTCGTCAACTTGTCAACTAAAAAAATGAATTATATAAACGAATTCAAACAGCGCAACCTCCGTCGTGCGCAGCTCAAGCAACTCTCCATTCTTGAGGAGATAGACCGCATCTGTCGCAAACACGACATCAAGTACTGGCTCGACGGAGGCTCTCTGCTTGGTGCCGTGCGCCATGGTGGCTTCATCCCGTGGGATGACGACATAGATATAGCGATGACACTCGACGACTCGCGCCGCTTCGCCGAGGTGGCTCCCAAGGAGCTGCGCAGCGGACTGGTGCTGCAAACGCGCGAAACGGAGCACACTCGCGAACCTATTATGAAGGTACGCGACCTCAATTCGTTCTATGTCGAAGGCACGGAGGACTTCTCGCTCGACTACTCGAAGGGACTCTTCGTCGACATCTTCCCGTTTATCCCTTACCCTAATGTCTCGCGCAGCTTCTGCAAGCGTTACGGCAAAGCGATGTCGAAGTGCTACTCCATACTGCACCACTCGCATCAGTACTCGTGGCGTGCCACGTTCGAGTTGTTCTATTTCGGTGCGAAGTATATCTTATGCAAGGCGATGTGGGCAGCGGCTTTCGCTCTTCGCAAGCGCGACACCTACATCTCCAACGTGCTCATCAACAACGGCTACGGCATCATGCACCGCCGCGACTGCCTCTTCCCGCTCTCCACTATCGAGTTTGAAGGCAAGCGTTTCGCTGCGCCTGCTGACCCCGACGCTTATCTGCGCGACCTCTACCGCAACTATATGGAGGTGCCGCCGAAGGAGAAGCAGAAGGTGCACGCCGTGTTTATCATGCCCGAGCTGATTGAGGAGGCGGAAGTCAAGAAGTGACATAATTATTTTGCTGAACTTTCGCAAGTTCAGAGAATTCAGTAGTTAAGGAGTTAAGAAGTTCTTGCAAGCAAGCGGCAAAGCCGAGCGAAGCCAAATGCTTATAATGCTATATCAAGCAAAAAAACTAATGGCTTAACTCCTTAGCGACCGTA
>NZ_JH379446.1:0-6847 GCF_000235885.1 Leyella stercorea DSM 18206 | reverse complement strand
CGCGACAACTCCTTAACTTCTTAACTACTTTCATCTGCGAAACTTAAATTATTTTATAAAGAATGAATCAGACCGAAACCGTAGCGGTGGTGATGTGTACATACAACGGAGCGAGTCGACACCTTGCAGAGCAGCTCGACTCGCTCTTTGCGCAGACACTGAAACCGAAGGAGATAATAGTGCAGGACGACTGTTCTACCGACAACACTATGGAGTTGCTCGCCGACTATGCTCGCCGTGCGCCCGATGGGGTGCAGATGCGTGTCTATCAGAACGCGCAGCAGCAGGGCATCAACCGCAACTTCTTCTCTGCCATGCGCCGTTCCACCGCCGACCTCATCGCCGTTTGCGATCAGGACGACATCTGGCTGCCTACGAAGCTCGAAGAGCAGTGCACCGCCATCGGTCAGAACATGATGTGTGTCTGCCGTTCGGTGCCGTTCACCGAGACTGGTGCTGAGGTGCGCTACGACAGTCGCCGACCCAACTGCAACCTCATCCGTCTGTTCTATGCCTCGATGATGGGCCACTGCCAGGTGTTGCGTCGCGAGTTGCTCGACGTGATACCCACCGAGGAGGAGTGCCCCGAGATATACCGCCGTACATGCTACGACGTGATGACCGCTACAGCCGCTGCGGCTCTCGACAGCATCGTGCTCATCGACCGGGTGCTTGTGCGCCAGCGTCGCTACGCCGAGGCTGCCACATACGTGGGTGTCGACACCCATCGTGTGCGCTCTGCCGACAATGCTGCCTACATGGTGTGGTACGGCGTGCGCAATTATTCGAGGGTGAAGCCTCGGATGAACGCCCACTTCGCTGCTCGCCGCGACTTTCTGCTGTGGGTGGAACGCAAGTCGAAGGCAACTCCCTCAGTCCCCACCACCGACAACGCAATCTTTCGCGACGGCTTGCGCCTCCTCGGCTACGAGACGGGTAGGGGATTGAAGGCGTTCTTCGGATTGCAACGCATGTATGTGCGCTATCGTCACCGCATCTTCTACACACACGAGACAGATCCCGTGGCACTTCTGCGTGCGTTGCTCCATCCGTTCATGCAGATATACAACTACCGCTATCTATGAAGGTTTATTTCTACCATACGCAGAACATACAGTATTGCCTACGTCGCATGGCGGAGGGCGAATTTCCGTCGCACTTTCTCTACGGAGCGTGCCACCTTGCCGACAACGGCATCGACGTGGTCTACCACCGTTCGCCGAAGCACGAACTCTCCCGACTGAAGACTGCGCTCTACACGGCGTGGCGTGTGCTCACGTGCCGCGAACGCTACGACGCTCTCTACGCCACCCACTACAAAGGACTCGAACTTGTGGTGCTGCTGCGTGCCCTCGGCTTGTTCCGCAAGCCCATCATCGTGTGGCATCACCAGCCCATAGTGAAGTCGAAGAGTCGCTTGCGCGAACTGCTCGGTCGCTTCTTCTACAAAGGTTTCGACCGCCTAATCTTCTTCTCGCAGAAACTCGTCGACGACTCGCTGAAGGCTCCGAAAGCCGACCCCAAGAAACTCGTCGTTGGGCATTGGGGTGCCGACCTCGCCTTTTATGATAAGATAAAAGCGGAACTCAAGGCAGAGCAAGTCTCACCCTCTCACCCCCTCACCCCCTCCCCATCTTTCATCGCCACGGGTAAGGAGCAGCGCGACCAGCCCACGCTCATCGAAGCGTTCAACCGCACCGGTCGCCACCTTATATTATATATAGGTATCAATCCGAACCCTAACGTGCCCAACCCCAACCTCGAAGCCGTGGAACGTTGCGAGCCAGCCGACAACATCGATGTGGTGAAGATTTGCGGACTGCTGCCTTACGAGATAGCACGCGAGGTGGCGAAAGCCGACTGCGTTGTCATCTGCTGCCACCGCACACGCTACACCGCCGGACTCACCACCGTGGTGGAAGCACTCGCCCTCGGACTCCCCATCATCTGCAGTCGCAATCCGCAGATACCCGTCGACTTCGACAGCCTTGGCTGTGGCATCTCCGTAGAGTATGGCGATGTTGAAGGCTGGCAGCGAGCCGTCGAATACATAGCCACTCACCCCGACGAGGCACGCCTGATGGGGGAGCGCGGTCGCGCTCTTGCCGAGCAGATGTTCAACGACGAACGCTGTGCAAAGGAGGTTGCGGAGTGGATTAAACAATTTAATTTGTAAAAATTACAACTATTCCTTTGCTGTTTCAAACTTAATCTGTATCTTTGCAAACATAAAGTATAATTGGCTAAAAATAATCATTATGAAGGAATTGAAAGGAACAAAGACAGAGCGCAACCTGCAGGAGGCATTCGCAGGTGAGTCGCAGGCACGCAACAAGTACACATACTACGCATCAAAGGCTCGCAAAGAGGGTTATGAGCAGATAGCTGCTCTCTTCGAGGAGACGGCGCAGAACGAGAAGGAACACGCAAAGATGTGGTTCAAGTATCTGCAGGGTGGTGCCATCAAGGACACCATCGAGAACCTGAAGGATGCTGCTGCAGGCGAGAACTACGAGTGGACTGACATGTATGACCGCATGGCTAAGGAGGCTGACGAGGAAGGCTTCGCAGAGATTGCTGCTGCTATGCGTGGCGTAGGTGCTATCGAGAAGCATCACGAGGAGCGCTATCGCAAGCTCTTGCAGAACATCGAGGACGGCGTAGTGTTCTCTCGCGACGGCGATTGCATCTGGCAGTGCCGCAACTGCGGTCACATCGTTGTAGGCAAGCAGGCACCGAAGCTTTGCCCTGTGTGCAAGCATCCGCAGGCGTACTTCGAGCTGAAAGCAGAAAACTATTAAAAGTAAAAAAGTAAAAAGTAGGAGGTATGGGCATCTTGCCCATACCACGCTGCCACAAAGCTTTTAAAAGTAAAAGAGTAGAAAAGCTCTTAAACTAACCGTTTCCGCAAAACTTTTGCTTCAAAAGTTTTGCGGAACGAAATAAAAAGCGTACCTTTGCACTCGCAAAACGCCAATGCCCAGATGGCGGAATCGGTAGACGCGCTGGTCTCAAACACCAGTGGGGCAACCCATCCCGGTTCGAGCCCGGGTCTGGGTACTGTAGACGACTAAGAGTTGATTTCAACACTTAGTCGTTTTTTTATGCACTTTCCCCAATATTCCTCTGTATGTTTCAGATTTGGTTTAAATAATATCAGTTGCGTAAAAAATCTCCCATATCTCCCATTTTCGGATTTCGATTTCTCTAACTCGCTGATTGTGAGCGGTAAGCGAAACCCCAATAGGCTGGTGGATATCTAAAAAATGTTGGTATCTTCCAGCCCATCTCCCAGTCCATCTTCCATCCGATTGCCACGCTACGACAACATCGTTGTCCTGCTACGGCAACATTGTTGTCCTGCTACGGCAACATTG
Organism: Leyella stercorea DSM 18206; assembly: GCF_000235885.1. GTDB lineage: Bacteria > Bacteroidota > Bacteroidia > Bacteroidales > Bacteroidaceae > Prevotella > Prevotella stercorea. Next base: position 3,470 of record NZ_JH379446.1, on the reverse strand, counting down.
TTGTTCTGCTACGGCAATATTGTTGTTCTGCTACGGCAACATCGTTGTCCTGCTGTCAATGTGGAGTCAAATTGCTCCATGCCCCGATAATATTCCTCAAAGAGGAGTGAGTTTTTCAGATTTAATTTGTATCTTCGCCATGCCTATAGTCGGATTCTCTTGTTTCTTTTTGCAACACTAAGACAAGTGTTTCTTCGACATGGCAAAATCCTGGGCCGCCTGACTTGTCCAAGTAACCGGCTCTGCCGAGCGGCTCAGGTTCTTAAAAGGCTTAATTTACAATAGTGTTGCAGAATTAAGGCTGATAAAATAATGTCGGTTGAAAATGTAATAGTGTCACTTTATAATTTCGTGTAATATATGTCATTGACAGTTTGTATAATAGGTCTGGTTATTGCTTTCTCATTACTTTCGCTCTGGTTTTTTATTAGGGCGAAAGTAAAACGTAATGTATTGAAATGCGAAGATAAGATATCCGATGTCATATCTACAGATGTATTACAGGAAAGCGGAGGAAGCAAATCAACAATCAGCTTGTATGACTACGTAGACATAATATTTGCTGATCAATATATTCGCCCAGAAGAACAAGCGTCTTTTGTAAAAAGTTTAACAGAAAACTTAGATGATGTATTGGCTGTTAATCGTAGCAGGCGCATGTTTGCTGTGGAAAGTGGTATTATTGAAGATTTTGTTTGGCAACTTGATAGTTTAGATAGAACTATCGAGGAACACAACCAACGCTACTGTCAAAAGCAATTAGCGGGTAATGAAGAGTTCTTTGATACAGTATTGCAATATCCATTAGATAAACAACAGCGACATTCAATTGTATCGGAAGCAGAGAACTGTTTGGTCGTGAGTAGTGCCGGTAGCGGTAAAACCTCTTCCATCGTCGGTAAGGTGAGATACCTTATTGACAAAAAGCATGTGGATCCTTCAAGGATACTGTTGATTAGTTACACAAACAAGGCTGCTGCAGAGTTGACCGAGAGGCTGAATACTCCTGGACTTCGTGGTTATACTTTCCACAAACTGGCTATAGATATCATTGGTCAGATGACCAAGCATAAGCCTAGCATTTGTGAGAATGTAGATCACATCTTTGTTGATATCTATAAGCAGCTATTGGAAGACAAAGATTTCCAAGATGCTGTGGTTAGCTACTTTGCGAACTATGAAATAGAACAGGAAGATTGGGAAAAGAGAAAAACAGACAGACAGCAAAGCCTATCTGCAGCGAAGGCAAGTGGATATAAAGCATTGCTACCTGATATGGATGGGAAAGCTATTCATGTCAGAAGTGAACAAGAAAAGAGAATCTGCTTTGCTCTATCTTCATTGGGGGTAAGTTTCCGGTACGAAGAAGCTTATGAACACCCCGTATATGACGAACTGCACTCACAGTATCGTCCTGATTTCTCCATTCATTACACAAAGGATGGAAAAGACTGTCGTGTGTACTTGGAGCACTTTGGTATAGATGAGCATGGAACAGTCCCAGCATGGTTTGCTAAAAACAAGGGAATAACGTGGGACGAAGCTAACCAACAATATTGTGATGGTATAACTTGGAAACGTGAACTTCACCAAGAGAATGGAACAATCTTGTTGGAAACGACAAGTGCCGACTTTAGTAGATTCGACATCAAAGAGAAACTCAAGAAGATGTTGTCCGATGCAGGTGTGCCCTTTAATGAATTGTCTTCAAGTGAGCTTTATGCCATGCTGTTGCCCAAAGGAAGTAAGCAGGAAAAATCGTTTATACGCTTAATCGTTACGTTCGCTACACTGCTGAAAACCAATTGCAAGAGTATTGAAGAAGTTGTATCACAGGCACATAAAGAACGTGACCAGCGCGCAGAGTTTATAATAGAAAACATCTTTGCACCTGTTGTGGCTCGTTATCAAGAATCACTGGCTAAGTTAGAACAGTGTGATTTCACGGATGTAATTTTAGAAGCGACCGCATTGATAAGTTCTGCCCCCTTATCAAGATACGACTATATCATAGTAGATGAGTTCCAGGATATATCTATTGATCGCTATAAATTCTTGCAAGAACTTAGAAAGGGTGAACCTCAAGCTAGACTCTATTGTGTAGGCGATGACTGGCAATCTATTTATCGTTTCTCAGGAAGTGATATGGCATTGTTCAATAGATTCGAAGACTTCTTTGGTCCCACACAGATAGACAGAATAGAAACAACGTATCGGTTTGGACAGCCATGCGTTGGATTATCGTCAAAATTCGTTCAACGTAATCCTGTGCAGTTGAAGAAGAATATCCGACCATTCTCGTCTGCTGCTCATACAGAACTTTTATTTCAGGCTTATGAGCGTGCTCACTATACCGAGACCTTGACCAGTCTGATAGCGACAATCCCTCAAGACAAGAAGATTTACCTACTTGGTCGATATTCATTCGATGATTACTACCTGTCATTTGCATACCAAGGCTATAAGCGCGGAAACCAGTTCTTCTATAATATCAATGGACGAGAAATAGAGTTCCTGACAGTTCATAAATCCAAGGGACTTGAAGCTGATGTTGTTATATTGTTGCAATGCAATAAAGACGTGTTCGGTTTCCCCTCAATGATGAGTGATGACCCTGTTCTCAAGTATGTACTGAGCAGAGGTGATGAATATCCCTTCGGTGAGGAACGTAGATTGTTCTATGTCGCCATTACACGAGCCAAGGAAAAGACGATAGTCATGTATGATAAGCGTTTCCCCTCTGTTTTCGTTGATGAATTCCTGCACCCTGAGGTTGAACCAACTGTTGTTCAAATGTCAATCCACAGAAATGCCAATAAGCATTGGGGGCCAAAGGGTGATGCATACCTACGCCGATTATATCGAGAAGGTAAATCTCCTAAAGAGATTTCTAAGCTTATGGGCCGAAGTTATACCTCAATTATATTGAGGTTGCAGAAGTTAGGAGAACTGCAATAAGTAACTTCGATAATTCGCAAATGGAGAAATATTCTAACTTCGGAGAATACTAATAATAAAAAAAATGAGAGTGTGTATTGACCTGCCCCAATACATGTGGGGATATAAAAGAAATACGGCGCTACTCTCATCGAGCAGCGCCGTAATCCTATGTTTAACTAAAAATCCTTTTTCGTAATTAATGAAGAGTCTCACGATCCTTCATAGCTACCTGTTAAACAATCGTTACCTTAAACCTAATAACTAAAAACCTAAATCTATTACTACTAACCTAAACAATCTATTAACCTTTTGACGATGCAAAGGTACGCACTTTAGCTCAATCTGCAAACTTATTATGTATAAATGTGTCGGAAATTGCGCTTTTATTGATATAAATCAAACAGCGTGTGTTCGTACACACTGAAAAGATTGTTTTTGATTGGGTTTGTCGTGGTTTCGAAGTGTAAGTTTTATTGTGATTTTGGTTGTAAATCGTAAATAGGAGGGTATGGCATCCTGCCATACCCACG
>NZ_JH379445.1 GCF_000235885.1 Leyella stercorea DSM 18206 | reverse complement strand
ATCATAAGTGTAGCCCAGTTTTTTACTTCTTAAATACGATGAAGTGTTGGAATCCAAAGGAACATATTTTTCTGGATTAGCGTAGAACAGAACAATGCTGAGCTTTCCCTTTCCGACACTTTTAATGTTCAATGCCGTTTGAAAAAGTTTTTCATCTACTTTCCCTTCTTTTACCTGTCCGAACAATTCCCATAATACATTTATATCATTGTTGTCCCTGATTGTCTTCCATGGGAATAGATGCACTTTCATGGGATGTGTTGTCGGGATGCCTGATACATCTGTCGGTTCTGGACAACTAAAATTTAGCCTGCGCCTTAAATCCTGTAAGATTTCGACCCTTTTTTCATCGGAGTGAAACTTGTTGAGATACGCCAAGAATGTGAATGGGTCTATTTCTTGCAGTGTGATTTCTTTACCTTTTTCTGTACCATCGCGAAAACCGGTAATACCTATATCTTTTAGTATAGATATAAGTTCCGGCTGGTTATTCTGTTTTCCAAGTAGCCAATCGGATAGTTCTTTATAGAATGATAGCCATGTAAATTGGTCGTTCATAATTCGTTCTTAAATTAACATAAATTCAATATAAAGTTATAAAGATATGACAAAAAACAAGAATAATAAATATTCAAAATCACATTATGTATTAATATTTAAACAATTACAATATGTTCTCAGATGCTAAAACTACGAAAATTTATTGTATGACAGATGATTTTTGCAAGAAATTTGTATTGCAATGGAAAAATATATCTGGTTGAAGGCAAGAATCATAACATCGCAACAAGCCGAACTAATATATGATGCCAAAATATAGCTATTTTAATTCTTTTTCATTCGAGAGATTCCAAATGTTTCAAATATCATTAATGGAAGCATCTTTTTAAAATGAGGAACATATATCGCTAAATACCACAGTGATATGACTGTCCCAAGTAATATTATAGCTATTATATTTATTTCGTTTGTATTAATAGATAACTGAATAATGATTAAACATCAAATAATGGGTTTATATATGGACTCTTAAAAAAAGAACAACCATTCATTTTTTTACATTTAGAAAATATGTCTTCTTGCACAATTGGTAATCCTAACTCATAACCTTTAGCTTTAACAATTTTATTATTACCAAGACTATTAGGTAACAAATCTATTCTCTTAAATATATCAAACTCATTATCATAGATTGAGGTTTCCCAATTAATACAATCAATTAATTTTAAATAAATTGGAAGGTAATAATCCCCAATATATTCAGACCGATTGAATACATGTGTAGTTATCAGTTGGACATCATGTGGAGCCAAGTTATTTAATATTTCTGCAAATCGTTCACTTAATATTGGAACTGCATCTGTCATCAAATAATCGTATTTCTTAAAACGCTCTATATTTATATTTTTGTTAATATTGAAAATAAGAGTATCCGTTGGCTCTGATATTTTTTTGTTCTCTAAAAAAACAACAGATTCAATGCTTGAAGCTCTGTAATACTCCAACCAATATGAATTAGGATAATTGGGAGTCACTGAAAGGAAATAATACATAGTTACTTACATTTAATTAAACCTTGATCTAAAAGAATATTATATTTATTTATAATAGAATCTATTTCAGCCTGATAATCTGACGCTTTCCAAACTTTTCCTAATCTTGCATCTTGAGCAGCACGAACCGATACTCTATCTAAGTCCATTTTTACCTGATTAGTATAGATTGGATGAGAACCATTGTGAATTGGTAATTTAGGGTTGCTATTAACACCAGCTTTTGTTGGCAAATATTTAATGTTACTCTCATCATGAATATTAAATCCTGCTTTAGCAATAACATCATGATATCTTAATTGTTGTGGAATGATATGATGTTTTTGATGATCTGGGATTGAAGGCATAGTGTTATATGTAAGAAGCCCAAATTCATCAAGCCACGTATTGATATCCCGCACATATCCATACAGAGTCGGATTGTTACCCGCCAGTCCAATTGGGTCAGAAGAAATATATATCCCCATTTCAGGCGAGTA
>NZ_JH379444.1:43713-59361 GCF_000235885.1 Leyella stercorea DSM 18206 | reverse complement strand
AGCCGTGACACAGTTCTGTTTACACTACCCAATCCGTATATATATGTTAAGTAGATTGTTCTGTTTTATATATTTATTATGTAGCATTTCTTTTGCTTGTAATGCTCAAGATTATTATATCACATATAATTCAAAATACGATTATCCTCATGAAATATGTCTTAACAAAGATACTCTTATACTCAATATTATGGGCATGGGATTATTTCCTAAGCACAATTCTAAATTCTTGATTACTCATATAAATGATTCATTGTTGAAAATAAATGTCACTAACACGATTAAGGCAAACGAAGGGGTGCGGATACAAGATTCTATAGTTAGCTCTTTTTGCAATGCTTACATAAAAATAATCTCAGAAAATGAACTTTTATTATCAACCAACAATCGTATATATGTAAAAAAAAGTGCCTTTGAGAAAATAGTAGGAAATAACAATAAACTTGTAATTTATAATGATTCTATAATAAAAGGCATTGAGTTTATTGATTCAATATTGCATACAAAGCATCACAAAATTATGATTTATGATGGAGAAACATCTTACCGTAAGTATGGCATTGGAGGAATTAATGGTAGTATTGTTATTTCATCTGAATAAGATAAAAATGTATCACTTATAATTTTCTTGACAAATTAGAGTTGCCCTATTTTTCAACAAATAATAAAAAAGTACACACCCAAGCATATATTTATAGGTCCTGCACCGACTAAAAGGTATTGAGTATGTTAAAAGAAATAATATATTGGACATCTTATTTTTTCGAAAAGAATAATCGTTTTAAAAAAGGTGGTTGGCATTGGTCTGATTCTATAATGTTTGTTTCCTTATGTAAGCTTCCAAAATTGGCGTATTGACTAGCATGTCTCTTTCGCATACCTTCGTGCTAAACTTAAAACTCGAAAGATTATGTTTAGCGAAAAAGATTTTGAAAGACTGTGGTTCCTCTACAAAACCGAGGGTGAGCCCAATGGGGTTTCCATCAACTCGTTCTGCATTGGCAACAATATTCCATACACGGCATTCTATGACTGGTTCAAGAAGACACAGAAAAAGGTTGTACCTGTAGAAGTTGAAGGAATTCCGGAAGAGCTGATTCGGACAGGCAATGAAGAACGGCAGGAGGTTGCTAAAGACAAGCTCAAACGTACAACTCCCCATAAAGGAAGCATTATGGTGACGATAAGAACTCGTGAGGGCTTGTGCATACAGAAGAAAGGCTTAGACTATCAGGGGCTGAAAACACTGGTAGAGAAACTGGAGGGCTTATGCTGAGCATCAACGGTCTTCACAACTTCTACTACCTTCCTGAGCTTCACGATATGAGATGCAAGGCTCAGCGTATATGCGAGATAATCCGAGGTCGATACCACCGTGATCCATTGAATGGTGATGTTTACATGTTCATGTCTAAAGACCAGCGCAAGGTTCGTATGATACACTATGAGCGCAATGCCTACTACCTTCATGAGAAGTCTTTCATTAAGGGCTATAAGTTCATGAAAATAGAGCGCAAGAACGATGTGACAGTATATAAAATAGACTGGAAAGACCTGGTCACGATACTTGAAACTCCAGTAATAACGAGTATAAGAATTTAAAGATAAAACTCTGACAATCAGCGATAAAAATTCTCTAAATATTTGTATATCTCATTGAAGATGAGTATCTTTACATAAAATATTAGAGAACATGGAACTGGAAGAGCTCATAGAAAATACACTCAGACGCAAGCATCTTGAAGAGATGATGAACAGACCCGAAAAGGAGCATACACCCCTTGAAGGTATGGATAATGAGCAGATAAAGAGGTTCGCCCTGTTCCTGTTTGAGGAGAATCAGAGCAAGAGCAAGCAGCTTGACGAAATGATAGCACGGCTTGATGAAATAGGAAAAGACCTGAAGGAGTCCAATAAGAAAATAGACTCCCTTACAAATGCCCTGCTTAAGGCAAACAGCAAGGCTGACAAGGTTGTCCTTGAATACAAGCTCCGCGATAAGGAGTATAAAAAACTTGAGAAAAAGTATAATGCCCTTTTAGAACGTCTTTCCATTATGAATACCCAGACCTATGCCTCTTCCAAAAGTCTCAAAGGTATTGACCGTAAAAGGGTCGTAAAAGGGAAGCATGATGACAAGGATGATTTTGACGGTACTCCTACTGCTCCACCAAGCGAGGTCCCACAGCCGGACTCTTCCGCATCATGCGACACGCAGGATACTCCGAAGGCTTCCCTTTCCAAGGAAAGACCATACAGGAAAGGAATGACATACAATAAGACTTGTGTAGGTACACCGATTATACACAGGTCTGATTATACAATGCTTCCTGAGGATTCTGTTGTAATATCGTCAAGCTACCGTAAAATAAGAAGCATTGTGAGCCATATTGAGGAACATCACTTTGAGGTACTTAAGGTGAAGCATGCCGACGGCAGGATTGAAAGCATGTTCCTTCCTATGAAGGATGACGTCCGGGCAAGCCTTTATGACGAGATAGTACCGGGTACAAGCATTACGGCAAACATGCTCTCGTATTTGATGTTTAACCGCTTCCAGATGTCAACACCGGCATACAGGGAGGCGAAGAACCGTCTGTCGGATATGGACTGGAACACCTCTGTGCAGAACCTGCTGAACTGGGCCGACAAAGGTGCCATGCAGCTCAATAAGCTGATACCTGCCCTCAAGAAGATTGCCCTTCAGGACGGTGCCAACGTGAATGTGGACGAGACATGGCTCCGCTATCACGCATACAATAAGAAACGAAAGACCTATATGTGGTGTCTGGTAAACAGAAAAGCGCGTATAGTCATCTTCTTCTACGAGGATACAACGGATGATGAAGGTGTACAGAAACATGGAGGCAGGAACAGAAATGTGTTGAAGGAGTTCCTTGGTGATGCAAAAATCAAATCACTGCAGAGTGACGGTTATAACGTATATATGTATCTTGACAACGAACTTATGGATATAGATCATCTCTGCTGTCTGGCTCATGCAAGGGCAAAGTTCAAGTATGCCTTCGACCAGGGAAGCCCGCAGGCAAGAATCTTCCTTGAGCAGATAGCAAAGCTATACGGCATGGAAGATACTTATCGCCGGGAAAAACTTACTGCAGACGAGATTTACCGCAGAAGGAACAGTAAGGAAACAACTGAGGTCATCGAGAAGATAAGGACAGAACTTTATGATCTGCTTGCAAATCCGGATGAGAACCGAAGCGAACTTATGAGCAAGGCTCTTAACTATCTGAAGAACTTCTGGAATCAGATCTTTGCCTACAGAAATGATGGAGAATACTCCATAGACAATATGGCAGCAGAAAGAGCGATAAGACCAATCACTGTCCAAAGAAAAAACAGCCTGTTCTTCGGAAGCGTGAAAGGAATACAGAACTCCGCAATCTATAATACCTTTATAGAAACCTGCAAACAGGCAGGAGTCTCCTTCAGGGATTACTTCTGCAAGCTGCTCAGAGAATTAAAAAAGGGAAGAACGGATTACGAAAACCTTCTTCCCATGACAATATGCAAATAATAATCGTTAAATTTGTGGATTCTTTTTTAGACGGGTGCCGACTGGAGCCCGTCCAAAAGGGGATACCCTAAAATTGGAAGTTTACATGCCTATTTCTTAATATATTATCTATTATATATATAGTAGAATACTATACTCATTTTAAAATTCTAAAGTATATACCTATAACTACGAAGTGGGAATTGATCTCTTGGGTATGGGCGATATTAATTCTGCTCCCATTTATTATATACATATATGTCAGGTATTATAAACCTCCTAAATTCTCAAACCTTAAATTGATTTATGAGTCCAAGTCAAACACTCGTTTAATTCTTGGACGTTTATTCTATGTTTGTTATTGTTTGATAACATGGATTGGTTTTTTTATAATTGTAGGTTGTTTTAAGCATTAATCTCTTCCGTCCTGCCGGGATCCGGTTGACCTTTTAGCTTTATAGTCTGGCATCTGCCTTTTTTATCCTCCTTTCCCCTTTTATCGTCTCCCTTTATATTGTCTTTTCAATCCTTTTATATCCTTACAGTCAGCCCTGCCTTCCGGCTTGTTGTTCCGCGAAAGTAGCGGGTAACAGTTGTACCTTGCAAATCCTCACGGTCTGCGGTGGCCGACGGAAATATTCCTTCTCCGGGAGAAGCGTATTTCTGTCACCAGATTTGTCCCGTTGCCGTTATCACTTTCGTGGTGCGGAAAAATAAACCCGGCGAACGGACGTTTTTGCCTGTAAGACCGGCACACGGCAAATGGCATACAGGTCTGCTATATGCAGTGCGCCCGTCTTTTGGGCCAAGCAAGGACGCAGGCCTACTTGCCGCAGGCGACACAAGAAAGCCTGCCGTTTGTCCTTGCCGGAACGTCTGTCGTCCATACTTTTCTAACCGTCTGCGCCGTCCCCCTTATCTCCTTATACAGCTTCGCCCCACACCTTCAGCGGAGCGTCACAAGGCTTGTCCGCAAGAGACATTCACTCGCCCTATGGCAGCGGAGCTGCTATGAGGCGACTGAGTGACTCTTTATGCGGAGGTCCGAACATGTAAAGACCAAACGACTCGGTCCCAAATCTGTCAAGGCTTCGCTTTGACAGATTTGGGACTGAGCCGTCCGGTCACTTCATCGGGAAGTTTGGACCGGCAAGCCGCAGACGCTCCACTGCCCGCCCGTTCCTCTTATATTGTCTTGCCCTGTTTTATCATTTGCCAACATTTATACGAGAAAGCGTTCTCTGTCGTCACCCGGCTCTGTGGAAGTCATATTTTCCGCAAAGTAAACCGCCCGTTACCTGATGCCAAACCGCCATTGATGTTGGAGCAGAAAATCTTCCTCTGACATGTCAGAGCGTATTTCATGCCCCAGGTTTGTCTCAGCGGTAATCTTCGAGCGGCAGTGCCGGCTGAAAATATCCCTCCACAGGCTGAACGGCCTTCAAGAAGAGGGAAACATAAAAATCAGCATTATGGCAAAGACGATAGACATTGAACTTCAAAAGCAGTTGGACAAGCCGCAGACATGGTTCTGCAAGTATTTTCCTGTACGCATACGGAACGTAGGCGAGCGCGAGAAGGCAGACCGCCAATTAGTGTTTGACTTCAAGGACGGACGGGCATACGAAGAAGTAGCCCGACGCACGGCAGCCGCCATGACCGAACGCTATGGGGCATCATGTGCCGACATTGTGTTCTCTCCCGTACCGGCATCCACCCGAGAAAAGAATGAGGTACGTTACAAAGCGTTTTGTCAAAGAGTGTGCGAGCTGGCCGGAGCTATCAACGGATATGAGCATGTCTCAGTGAGCGGAGAGCGGTTGAGCATCCACGAGAACCGCAAGGCAGAAAAGGAAATCCGGAAGGTGAACATCGTTGAATTTGACTCGGCTTTCTTCAATGGGAAGTCGGTGGTGGTCTTCGATGATGTAATTTCCAAAGGATTAAGTTATGCCACCTACGCCCATCAGCTTGAAAGCCTCGGTGCGAATGTGCTCGGCGGATTATTCCTTGCAAGAACCCATTACAAAGTGAACTGATATGATAGAATCCAAGAATGACAAGGCAGTGTCCGTGTGCTTCAGCGGACACCGCAACATTCCGTTACTTTACCGCAAACGGCTGAAGCAGTTGTTGATAAAAGAGATAACCAAGGCATATGCAGATGGCTACCGACTTTTCTACCATGGGGCGGCACTGGGGTTTGACCAGTTGGCAGCAGAAGCCGCCATTTCGTTGAAAGCAGAGTTGCCGGACTTGCAGGTCATTGCGGTTGTGCCGTATCGGGGACAGGCCGAACGGTGGAGCGATGCGATGAAAGCCGAGTATGAAGCCGTACTAAGCAGTTCGGATGAAGTAATCATCCTCAGTGAACATTACTTTCAGGGCTGTTTTCTCAGGCGCAACGACTACATGGTATGCCACTGCTCGCGCCTTATCTCCTGGTATGACGGGAAACCCAAAGGCGGTACGTTCTACACTTGTCGCAAAGCCACGGCTGGCGGACTTCAAGTCTCCAATCTCTACAGCCATTCAAGCGGATGACAGACAAACGGTCTGCAGTCCGATCCGTTCGGTTGGTCTGGCCATAGGGTAAGAGCGGCTATGCTGTTCTATATGCGTACCGGCCAGCCGGCACGCTCTCCTTTTTACCACCGGGTTCTCCGTTTCCCGGGTTTACGCTTCCGTTTTCTATGAAATCAAGACCAGCATTATTACTGCAACAAAACACACGGAAAGGAATCCTCTACAGGGAGTAGAATGATAATGGTCGGTTATTGGGATAACGCCCCTCCAATCAGGCTGGTGAGATATTCCCACCATACCGACATCCTGACTATGAACATCGGCGGCATAGAGAACGTCTTACCATAGAAAATGGCGGCCGCTACCTTGCCGCCGTGCCTTTCTATTTCCTCCTTGTAGTCGGCCACACTCTGCCCAGTCGTCAGCACATCGTCTATGATAATGATTTCTTTTCCCTTTATATCACCGGTAATCTCGTAATTCCGTTCAAGGACACGGCCTTCTCCGCTGTTGGCTTCATGCAGGCTCTCCCGGGCATCGCAAATCACGGTATCGTACAGTCCTGATGTCAGATCCGGCCTGTGCTTGCCCATATACCAGTCCAGTCGTTTGAACCGCTGTCCGTACTTTATCCAGTTGCTGCATGGCATGAACATGATATGATAAGGCTTGCCGTCCGCCTGTATGGCGGTCATACATGCCTTGAAGAACTCGATGCCGTGTATTTCTCCCTGCTTGAACCGGTAGATGGAACGGCAGAATGTCCGTTGTGCTTCGTTGAGAAAATCATTGTACCGGGACGGATAGTAATAGCCGTAAAATGCAATCCGGATTCCACGGAACTTGAACGGCTTGAGCGGCCGCCTGTCATCAAACCGTTCAGGATACATACAGCAGAACATACGGCAGGCGTCTCTATGTCCGGCCATCACCGCCATACGGCAATAGCGTTCCCTTTCGTCTTCCCGGCTGGCGTTCCGTGCGGCTGCATACGCCGCTTCCCCGGCTTTCCGCCGCCAGAAGGCGATGATATGCAGCAGTCCTATAATCAGACAGAACAGGATCAAAAACAGCAGCTTCGGTTCCATTAAGGTTTAGGCAATGGACAAACGTATTTCACATTCAGTCTTTCCAGATGCTCTCGGTCTTCCAATCGTCCGGAAATCCCATAGCCCGGACATCAATAGAAGGATAACGGCTTAAAAGTGCCTTGAACCTCGAAACAAACGTATGGTTGGGATTGATTGTGTTCAGCAGGTATATAATCATGCTCAATATAAAATAGACCTGCGGTGTCCCGTTAGCTGGCAATTTGATGAAAGTATTTCGTGGAGAGCGTGGCATCAATGGACGGATGCTTAAAGTTTTATTCCACAAGCGGCTGTGGTGAGCGCAGATATTACGCACATACACGACACTATGCAGCCACGATGCGAAAACCTTATCCGCCAGCCCGAAATATGCAGCTATGGAACGCTTGATTTTTCCAGGCAACAGATTTTCGTACAATATGGAAAGTGTTCCGAATGAGGTTATTTCCATTGTTATCCAGCTTGGCGGGAAATGGTTGGAATATTTCGACTTGAACGCTTTGATGAACTCTTCATCGCTGCGGCTGTATTCTTCGTTAATCTTTGACAGCAACTTTGCATGGCGGACAGGGCTTGAGAAAAGCGAGGAATCTTCAAACCAATACGCATCATGCTGTGAAGAAAGGATATATGCTGTCTGTGTACGGACTGCAATCTCTATCTTTTCAATCTCTGCGATAATCAGTTTGCGGAGCTCACTGTCAAACTTATAGATGTTATAGGCCGTTTCAAATGTACTGCCCGGTTTGAAAATATGCTGTCGTTTGTCCGCCAGTAGAGGATACCAATAGCCGCTCAAACGATAATAACTGATATTCTGCAATAGGTGCAGGGCTTTGGGTTCATTCCCGAAAACCATTCCTCTTTGTTTGAGCAGATTTATCTGATCTGTAAAGGATATGAGATGCTTGGGATAAGGTATCTTATTTGTTGCCATGGGTATATAAAATAAAAAGCTTACCCTGAGCGCGCTGTTCTTACGGGAAGCGGGGTAAGCATGTTGCTGCAAATATAATACATTTTTTCTGTCCGGCAAAACATTCATCAGCTTTTCTCTTCCCTTTCTATGCTTTTCACATGTCCATCCCTTATATCTCATTCACAGAGCTGTTTTATCCTATGTCCCATTATTCAGCCGTGCGACCTCGGTAGAGTTATTTTGCTGCGAAAATACCCGTCCGTCACAATCCTGACAATGCCGGCAGACCGCCGCAGGGGTGAGCCGGAAAAATCTTCCTCTCCGTTGACAGCGGTGAGCGTATTTTTCCGCTCAGCCTTATCCGGTTGTTCCTTGCCGACCTTCGGAGCAGAAAAATAATCCCGACGGTCGCGACAGTCCGAACAGAGGGAAAAGTAAGACAGCAGACAATGTTGAACACTTGAAAATTGAAATGATGAAAGAAGAAATCAGACAGGACGGCAGGACAATACTGTCAAGCAAAGACGGATTCAGCATCCGTAAGTTTTTCAATAATCTGAGCGAAAAGAGCTTTTCCGGAAAGGAGTACCGGGACTATGTCAGAAACAGCTTTTGGCGAAATGGGAGTCAGGACGGGCACACTCCCTGAACTCAGAACTGCACTCAGGGACAAAAGTCAAATTTCGTGAGGATAACTTATAAACGGGAGCCCGAAGCGGCTCCAAATAAAATAAAAGAATGAACAACTAAAAAAATACTGGTATGGACACAACAACAGCAACAATGCATCCGGCAGAAGAATATCTCCGTAACGAACAGAATCCACCGGTCTTGTATGTAAAAATTTACGGGGAACGCAGGAAATTATTTATCAACCGTGGCAGGGAGAACATCGTCGGTATTATTGCGAAAGGCAAACGCAAACATGGCTACATCTTTTCAGACTGGAGCCACATCGAAAAAATCCATTATCCGCCACAGGAAAAGGAAGACGAAAAGGATGTGGACAGGAAAATGATTCTCAAATATCAGAAGCTCGCACGCCTTGCCACGCATACCAACGACTGGCTCCGCAAGATTACAGCAGCAGACCTTGAGAAGACCCTGTACGAAAACCGCATCACCACAGGAACGGCTATTGACGGAAAGTGCATCCGACTCTCCACGATTGAGAAGTATTGCGGAAGCTGGAGCATGCAGCGGTTCCGCCAGGCCATGAAGAATAAGGAGAAATTCTCAACGCTTCGTTTCGACTTTTGCGGTTATGACGGTACGCTTTGGTGCGAACCGCGTGAAAACGGCGACATGGCTGCCGGATTCAGCAAGGAGTACCGGAATTGTGGCAGCGGCTATTACTATCTGCTTATCAATGACGATTTCATGATTGGTTGCGATATTGACTGATAATCTACAGACAGACCTTACCGGGGCCTGGTAGGGTCTGTTCCGGCTTCGGTCTGCCGACGCAAAGTCCCTTTTTATCGACGGCATTGCCATGCACCGTTCCTTTTTACCTCAGATTTCCCTTTTCTATCCATTCCCTCTTGTAGCAGCTCTTCCGTTCTCCGCCGTGCGACCTCGGGGAATTGGATTTTTCAGCAAAGGTAACCGCCGGTTTCCATTCCTGCCAATGCCGGCATTCTGCCCGTGTGGTCTCGGAAAAATCTTCCTCTTCGGCTGTCGAGCGTATTTTTCCTTACCGGCCATGGCGGATGTCCACCGCCACCTTTCAAGGCCGAAAAATAATCCCTGCGGCCGCAAATGGGCCGAAAGAAGGGAATAAAAACAAAGTCAGTTTAGGTAATGGCAGGATTAACCACCTTGCCGTAAAACAATTTCAGTTATGTTATACGTTCATACTATCGGTCGTATCGGCAAAGATTGCCAGGTTGTCACAGGAACACACGGTTCATTCATCGCATTTGATATTGCCGTGGACGATTACGCACACGGAAACAGCATTACCACATGGGTAAGGGTTCGAAGTAAGAAAGAAAACCATATCCGGCTGTCAGAATATCTCACCAAGGGACGGCTGCTGCTGGTTGAAGGGACACTCTCCACTTCACTTTGGAAAGACAAGGAAGACAACCCGCAAATCCAGATTTCCATTTCGGCAGATGTCTTGAAGTTCATCAGTGCCGGCAAGCGTGAAGGCACGGCATCAGAAACCGCAAGTCCGGCTGTAGCTGCAGATGAAGTCCCGACACCTCCCGATTCTCCGCAGGACAGTCATGAAGATTTGCCGTTCTGATAGAAAGAATATCAGATTGACAATCAAATAATACTAAATGTAGTATTTACTAAACGTAGTAAAATAGGATATTAGAAAATAGTCGTTTACTAAAATTAGTAGATACTACATTACTACTATCGTTCATTCACCAGGGATTCATACAGTTCGAACATTTTTTCTCTATCATTGCAGAATCCGTCGGGGATAATTTGAAAATTTCTGCTGTCTATCCGGGCATTGACTTGTGGAGCGGTTATGACTTTTCCTTTGTAAAGAAAACCTATCTGTTTGCCGATTGCTCTTTCAGCCGCGTTAGCCCATGCTTTAGCCTTGCCGGACTTTATTTTGCCGGCAATTATGTACGTCATGACGTTTGCACTGTTCAAGGCAGAGTCTATTCGCAGGACTTCAAAGTCAACCGTGGTAACAATGGGTGATGAATCAAAAGTCAGCGTCTTGCCGTCTGTTATATGATACCATCCGTTTTTAATTTGTTTCTCGGAACAGCTTGCAAACAGCACAGACAATAGAGTTGCTGCCCACACAGGAAGCAGCTTGACTTTAGTCAGAAACGAAATTTCACTTTTTACTTTCATAAGTTTTAAAAATTAGATGTAGTTATATGGATGTAATCAGAATAATAGTATAAATGACCGAAACGATGCCGATGGCTAGGAAAATGACAGACCATTTCAGAAAATTCCATGAAAAGGATTTTATTCCATGGATAACGCAAATGAGCGAACATAAGGTGATGCCGACAGGAATGGCAAAGAATCCGATTGTCAGAATCAAGACCAGCATGATGACAGCAACGGTGCTCAAAACGATATTCTGTCTTGAAATTTCCTTCATATGATTTATTGTTTGAGATGATGTATACGCAGTGCTTCAAATGCCCAGTTCCTTCAGAACTTCTTCGTTGGCAGTAGCAAAAAGTCCCTTGCAGCGTTTCTTTTCGGCTTTGGCCTTCTCCAGCAGTCTCATTTCTTCATTAAGGTCAAACAGAGTACAATGGTATTGTTTGTCACGATCATTATACTTGTTCTGCCATTTCATTATTTCGTAGACAAAGGCCACATGTTTTTTGTGGTATTCATCCAACTGTTGCTTATACTCCTTTATATGCTCTTTCAGCTTAACTATGTCGGCTTCGGCTTTTTGCAGGGCCTCCGGATCCGGCAGGTGCGCCTGCCTTTGCTTTTGTTAACGCAGAAATTCACTCATCAGATCACAGAGCTGTATCAGCTGTGCGCGTTCCTCTTCCACATCCGAAGAGCCGGCAAGAGTCGGTTCACACGTTTCATTATAAATGTCAATGTCGTTCTTTTCCAGAAATCGCCAGGTGGTCGCCGCCTAGTTTTCAACAGGCTGTCCGGCTTCGAGGCAGTAAGCTTTTATCTTTTCAAGTACATCTTCCGGTACGGGGATTTTGCTCGTTTCCATATGCGTTATCTTTTACACTTCAGTTGGATAACACAAAAATAAAGAAAAATAGGAATTCGATTCTAACAGATTGATTGATTTTTCGTTAAATCATCTTAGAAAGCAGAGAACCGGAAATAATTCTCGGACATGCCGGCTATGTTTTATGCTTTGGTCTGTTGGTCTGTACACCTGCACCGGGCAGGCATACAGACCGGTGTATTTCCCGTTTTTACACCCTTATTTCTTCTTGTTGTTTTTCAACAAGGTCTTGATGGTGGTAATCAGCTCTTCTCCGCGCAGGTTCAACGCTTCAATTTTCCCTTCGGGATTGATCAGTACGGTGTAAGGTACGACAGTCAGGTTATATCTGCGTGCTACCGGACCATACCAGACCTGGAAGTCGCACGCCTGCGGCCAGGTCATCTTCAGGTCTTTCACCGCCTTCTTCCAAGGCTCCGGCTTCTGGTCCAGCGAGATACCGATGATTTCTAAGTTCTTGCCCTTGCATTCCTTGTAGAGCTTTACCACATTCGGCATTTCGTTGCGGCACGGTCCACACCACGATGCCCAGAAGTCGAGCAGGATGTATTTACCGATAAAGTTCTTCAGTTCGATGTCCTCGCCGTCCATGCCTTTGATGGAGAACTCCGGTGCCTCTATACCTACCCTAAATTCCTTGTTGGCGATGATTTCGTCCAGTTCCTTAGTGTACGGATGGTCGTTCATCTTTTCGTTCAGCTGTCCGCGCAGTTCCTTCAGTTCGTTCAATGACAGTTCGTTCGTCATCTCAAACAGCATGATGAACGGGGCGAAAGCTTGGTCGTTGTAGAATCTCACCATGTTTTTCTCCATATTCAGTTTCTTGGTGTTCTGTTCCTAGGTGCGGAATTTGAACAGGCTGTCCTCCACGGCCAAATTACCGCGTCCGTAGCGCATATAGTGAGTGTTGGAAGCCAGCAGCATGCTGTCTATCCAGTTGTCTGCAACTGGTGAAGCCTCCACAGGTTGTTGTTGATGGTTCCTTTGGTCGACGAACCCAAGAAATAATCGGCACGCATGGTCATGTTGATCTGACCCCCTTCCAGAAAGATAGGCGCCAGCTGCTCGTCATGACTCTGGATGAAATAGATGACCGATTGTTCAGGTACGGAATCTCCCTTGAATTGGAAACGTCCGTCTATCACCTCGCAACTGTCCACTTTTGTCTGTGGCCCGTGCATGCCATCTTCCTTTACCAGATATACCTTGCCGGTATATTTCCCGGTTATCAGGCCGTTGATTTCATAACCTTTCATCGGTTGTTCCTTTTCCTGGGTGTTTTCAGTTTGCCCGAACAGGAATCCGGACATGAGCAAGCCTACGCTCTGTGTAATCCATTTTTTCATGTTACTCGTTTTTTTGACGTTAATGATTCTATGATTGATTGTTATGTTTGGCAATCAGACTGGATAATCAGCATGACAAAGCATCTGTCTTCTTTTTCCTATTTGTTGATACCTGACTCGCCTTTCCATACCGCATCATTGTTAATACGCACCAGTATGCAAAAGGTGGGGGTGGCTTCTGGAATAACTACCTTATTTTTTCCAGCAGCTCATCTTGTCCGACGATTTTTCAGACTGAAAAAACGTTCTATCTGGCAACTGATGACTTCTGTACACCTGTCAGATAAGAATTGTTGAAGAGTTATCTCATACCATTTACTATACATAGTAGCTACTACATTTAGTAGATGAGTAAAATAGTATATTAGTATCGTAGTATATACTAACCTACTATATTACTAAAGTGATATTTTATAGTAAAATAGTATGCACTAAATTTAGTATTTACTAAATAAAGTACTATCTTTGTATATGATTTAAAGACAATGCTTTATGGTAAAAATTATAGTGATATTGAACCACAAGGGCGGGGTTGGAAAGACAACCACCACCATCAATCTTGCTGCCGCTTTAGGGCAGAAGAAAAAGCGTGTACTGGCTATTGATATGGACGGTCAGGCTAACTTGACAGAGTCGTGCGGACTTTCCATCGAGGAGGAACAGACGGTGTACGGAGCGATGAAAGGCGAATATCCTTTGCCGCTTGTAGAGCTGGAGAACGGGCTTGCCGTGGTGCCGTCCTGCCTGGACCTGTCGGCGGCAGAGTCCGAACTGATCAATGAGCCGGGACGGGAACTGATTCTGAAAGGACTGATTGCCAAATTGCTCGAAAGCCGGAAATTCGACTACATCCTGATTGACTGTCCGCCTTCCTTGGGGCTGTTGACGCTCAATGCACTGACGGCTGCGGATTATCTGATCATTCCGGTGCAGGCACAGTTTTTGGCTATGCGCGGAATGGCCAAGATTACCAGTGTGATTGAAATTGTCAAGGAACGGTTGAATCCCAACCTGAAGATAGGCGGCATTCTCATCACCCAGTATGACAAACGCAAGACGCTCAACAAGAGCGTGGCTGAAATCATCAACGATTCTTTCTGCGACAAGGTATTCGGAACCGTCATCCGGGACAATGTGGCACTGGCCGAAGCACCGATTAAGGGAGAAAATATCTTCGAGTACAACAAGAACTGCAACGGAGCCAAGGACTACATGGAGCTGGCTAAAGAAGTATTGAAACTAAAATAAACAGATATGGGCAAAAGCGATTTATTGAAAGACGGCATGAAGACCGGACTGGACGGATTGCTGTCATCCACGAAGAAATCTCCGCAAAAGGAGAAGCCGGTACCGGTTAAGAAGGAAAAGGAGCCGGCAGTACATTGTAATTTCGTCATTGACAAGAGTATTCACACACGCATGAAATACCTCGCTATCGAGAAAAACATGTCGTTGAGAGACATTGTGAACGAGGCGATGAAGGAGTATCTGGCAAAGCATGGAAAGTGAGGGTTTTTCCTCACTTTCTCCTGCTTCCGTATTTTCGTATGTCCGGACTGAACAGCCCGGCATTGTTACATGTCTGCCATGGACAGCCCCTTGTATGAGAGGGCATACCCCTTGAACTCTCCGGTAGCGCGTAAAAATGCAGCTGCCTTCGTCTCCAGCACTTCCAAGTCGATGTTCTCGGCCTTGCGCTTCACTTCAAAGAAGGTGGCGGTTTCCTCCAGTTCGTTTTCCGTCACGATGTCAATCTCGTTTTCACCCTTGCGGTCCCACCAGCTTCCGATGCGGGTAAAGGCCTGCTTTTCTATCAGCACACGCTTGAAATAGCGTTCAAGCATCAAGCCGCTGAAGGTCTCATAGTCCCGGTTCACGATCGTTTTCACGCTTCCATAGTTCTCTATCTCCAGCATGTAGCTGTATTTGTAGATGAAGCGGAACCAGAATGTGAAGAAGTTGTCCTCTATCGTATAGCGGACGTTCTTGGTAGAACTCTTTTCGAAGAGGGGCTGCTTCTTGGCGATGACCTCGTATTCATTTTCCAGTTTGGTCAGGTAGCCGCCGATTTCCTTGCCGATGACGTTCTCGATTTCTGAACGGGATGTCTTTCCCCGAGCAATGGCAGACAGGATCGAGAAATAGATGCCGTAATCCTTACCGAACTCTTCTATCAGGATGGCTTTTCCTTCCCCCAGGAAGATGGAATCGGCTTTTATGATGTGGTCGAGCATGGCTGCCTTGGTAGTAGCTCCTGCATCCACCAGCAGTTGTACATACTTGGCCACGCCTCCCGTGAAAGCGTACAGAGCCAGCAAGTCTTCCGGTGTATAGGCGGGATTATATTCCGACAGGATTTCCTTCAGGACGCTGGGTGTAAACGGCCGGACGGTCATGAAGCGCGACTGACGGTTATACAGCGGCTCTTTCTTGTCCTTGAATATCTTGGTCATCATAGAGTATATCGAACCGCAGACTATCAGGTTTATACGGGACTTCTGACTATAGAGGTCCCAGATGCGCTGCATATCGCTGAACACCGA
>NZ_JH379444.1:16502-43703 GCF_000235885.1 Leyella stercorea DSM 18206 | reverse complement strand
CCCAGATGCGCTGCATATCGCTGAACACCGATCTGTTTACACGGAAAAACTCCTGGAACTCGTCGATGAAGAGCGTGATGGGGCGTTCTGCCGAGAGCTTCATCAGGTATTCGAATACATCGGCAAAGCGTTCCGGGCGTCCCATGGTTGGAACCCCCAACTTGTTCTCTATCTCCAGCCGGTAATCCTCGCATAGGTCTCCTTCGGCTTTTCGGGCGACAAAGAAATACAGCATCGGCTCATCCTCGTAGGCCTTCCGTACGAGCATGGTCTTTCCGATACGGCGTCTGCCGGTCACGACCGTAAATTGGGCGTTCTCCCGCGCCTGTCTGCCTATCTCCTGCAGGGAGGCTATTTCCTCTTTTCTATCAAAAAATCTCATATCCTTAATCTATTTAAAGTCTGCGTTCCGAAACAGTCATTTCCGAAACAGCGGTTTCTTTACTACAAAAGTAGCGATTATTTCTGAATAACACAGACTTCAAGTCGGATATATTTATGGCAAAGTCCTGAACTGACAGAATTTTCCAGCCAATATGCCTTTTTATCTCGCCTTGCCCTGCGCTCCGTCTGTCCGGTTGTACCGCATATCCTTCCTTTACAGTTTCTCCGTTTTTACTGTCCGCCTTCCGGCGTATCATCTCCCTTCTACCTTATCTTGAATGTTGTTTCTCCGGCACATTTCTGTCCTCGCCGGTTGGTTTTCCAGTGCAAAGGTGGACTGTCGCGCTGGATTCCGTCACTT
This sequence comes from Leyella stercorea DSM 18206, assembly GCF_000235885.1. Lineage (GTDB taxonomy): Bacteria > Bacteroidota > Bacteroidia > Bacteroidales > Bacteroidaceae > Prevotella > Prevotella stercorea. The sequence goes on along the minus strand of NZ_JH379444.1, from coordinate 42,958 downwards.
TGAAGTGCATTTCCTGTAAAATTCTTCCTTTCTGCGAAAGCGTAATTTTCCGGAAAAAGTGTCGGAAGCAGCTGGGCCGCCAGTCCTTGAAAGGCACCTGTAAATCCCAAGGCGGTTCAGACAGGAAACTGGACCGAACGGAGGGAAACAAAAAAAAATCAAGTTCAAACTAAATTTTGTGATTATGGAAACAACAGCAGCAGTTCAATCAATGGAGAAAAACATCACGATGGTGGCATTGGCAAACGTACAGCCGAGTAACTACAACCCACGCAAGAACTTTGACGAGGAAAGCCTGTCGGAACTTGCCGAAAGCATCCGTCAGCAGGGTGTCCTGCAACCTGTCGGAGTGCGTTCGGTGGCAGAAGACCGCTTTGAGATTGTGTTCGGAGAACGCCGATACCGAGCCTCCCTCATGGCAGGACTGGAAGAAATTCCGGCTATTGTTATGGAAATATCGGACGAGACAGCCGAGGAAATGGCGGTGACGGAAAACCTGCAACGCAAGGATGTTACCCCGATTGAGGAAGCCAATGCTTACCAAAGGCTCATAGACAGCGGTCGCTATGATGTACAGGCTTTGGTGATGCAGTTCGGCAAGAACGAGAAGTATATCCGCACACGCTTGAAATTCGTCTCCTTGATACCCGAAATAGCCCGGCTTCTGGAGCAGGACGAAATCACTATCAGCGTAGCGAGCGAAATCTGCCGTTATGGGGAAGAGATTCAGCGAGAGGTGTACGAGAAGCATCTGTGTGAAAGCGTACAGCAGTACAACAGTTGGCGAGGGATGAAAGCCACCGAGGTGGCACGCAGCATTGAACGGCAATACACCACCGACTTGCAGCGGTACGCATTCGACAAGACCCTCTGTCTGTCATGCCCCCACAACACCAACAACATGATGCTGTTCTGTGAGGGTGGTTGCGGAAATTGCGCCAACCGCACCTGTCTTGCTGAAATGAATGCAACCTATCTCACAGAGAAAGCCGTGCGACTAATGGAAGAACGCCCCGAGGTTGCCATCTGCCAGGAAAATTTCAATGGCAACGAGGACGTGATGGAACGACTGACCGCCATGGGCTATGAGGTGGAGCGTCTTAATGGCTATGCAAAGCCCTATCCCGAGCTGTCCACATCACCCCGGAAAGAGGATTACGAGACAGACGAAGCATACGAGGAAGCCTGCAAGGACTACGAGCAGGAAGTGGACGACTACGTAAAGGAATGCGAGGAAATCCGAACCCGAAGCGAGGCAGGCGAAATCACCCTTTACTTCCGCATCGAGAGCAAGGACATCGTACTATGCTATGTAAGAAATGCAGTGCATTCATCCGCAGGCTATAATGGTACAACGCAGCTACAGACGCTCTCACCGGTGGAGAAATTGGAGAAGCAGGATAAGCGCAACAAGGAGATTGCCCTTGAAAAGACCGTAGAGGACACCAAGAAGCAGATTCTGGAGGTGGATATGTCGGAACGCAAGTTCGGGCAGGACGAGGACAAGATGATTTATTTCTTCCTGCTTTCTTCCCTCCGCAGGGAACACTTTGCAGAGGTCGGCATCGAGTGTGAAGAGACCTACCATTACCTCACGGACAAGGAGAAGATGAACATCATCGAGAACCTTACAGCCAAGCAGAAAGCCGTCATCCGCAGGGATTATCTGATTGCCAATTTCAAGAACGCATCGGGCAGCAATGCCACGGCAAGCCTCTTGCTTGACTTTGCAGAGAAGCACATGCCCGAAGCACTGGCGGAAATCAAGAATGGACACAACGAGGTGTACGAGAAACGCCATCAGCGCATCGAGGAAAAGAAAGCTGTCCTGCTCGTGCAGGAACAGGCAAGGCAGGAAGCGGAGCCGTCCGATGAACCACAGCCCGAAGCGGAAGCGACTGCCGGCAAAGAGACAAAGGAAGAGATTGCAGCTTGATACCATAATCACTCTTGGGCGGAGGAGCGGAGGAATCCGCCCTCTGTCTTTTCATTTCATGGAATTTGCCCTATATAATAAGGAACAGGGATTCACAGCCAACCGCTTGGCAGGATTGCCGGGCGGCGCGTCTGCCGACATGTGCCGTCATCCGCGCAAACTCCCTTTTCTATCCCTTTCTAATTGCCTCCCGATTCCACACCGCCACCCGTTACCTGTTCTATCTTCTGTTTCCCTCTTTTCTATTTATCTCTTGTCTGTTTCAGTCCATACCTGTCTTCACCGGTTGGTTTTTCCAGTCGCAAAGGTGGACTGTCGCGCTGGATTCCGTCACTTTGAAGTGCATTTCCTGCAAAATTCTTCCTTTCTGTGAAAGCGTAATTTTCCGGAAAAAGCGTCGGAAGCAGCTGGTTCGCCAGTCCTTGAATAGCATCTGTAAATCCCAAGGCGGTTCCGACAGCATATAGAACCGAACGGAGGGAAGAAAAAAAACAACTCATTAAATTTTATGAACATGGAAAATATCAGAGAAAGCAAGGAGTACAAGCTCGCCAAAGACTGGGAAATGGCGGTAAACAGTTTCAGTTTCAATCCCAAGCGGTTCGCCGCCGCTATTCCCGATATGCACCCCACACTGCAGCAGAGCCTTTATCGGCTGGTCAAGGAATGTATTGTGGTGATGGCAGACGAGACACGCCATTACGATGAACGCAACTGTGCTTCGCATGAAGAAGCCAAGTGCATCATGGAGTATCTCAAGAACAACGGTAAACATATCCCATTAAAATGAACAGGCGTATGAAAACACAGAAAGTACAGTTTGACGGCAAGGCTTATGATTGCCGTGTAGTGGAATCCAACGAAGGTGAAGAACTGCTCATCGGCTCGACACTCTTGCTTGATGACCTGCAACCGGGTAGCTTTGAAGACAAGAACGAAGGCTTTGCCAGCGAGGAAGCCGGAAGAATCTATGACGGAATCTTTTTCTTTACCAATGCGTCAACCCTTCAGCTCAGCGACGAGAAACTGATAGCCGAGTTGAAGAAGGACAACCCGGATTGGTTCGAGTAAAACAAATCAATAATCATTTTAATATACTGCAGTTATGGAAAAAGAATATGTATTGCAAATTGCACAGACCATCAAGGAACAGCTGGTAGGAATAACCCCGGCGCCGGTAATCATGTCATGGGGCATCACGGAGTTTGCTGCCACCATCTACAGGGACTTGCCTGCACTGCGCATCAAACTGAACGGACGGCTCCATACCGGATACGTCATGATTGTACTCAACGGCTCGGATTACTACGAGGTGTATCTGCTCAGCGGCTCCGCCACGGAGTGTGTCAGCAAGGAAGTTTGCTTCGATGAGTTGGGCAATGTCATTGACCGCGCTGTCGAGAGCGGCACCGACCAAGCCGAATACGAGGAGTTTTGCAGGCAACAGCTCGGTAAGCTATTGAGTGGACAGACTGCCTGACATGGCAGCAATAACTCTTTGCACCGCCCATACATCCGTACTGGCGGTGTTTTTGTGTGCGCCCGGTTTTGTCGAAGGCAAAACATCCCTTTTTATTACGTATGGATAATCCCTGTAACGAATCCGCTTTTCTATTGATACTGGTTAGATTCCCGGTATTATCTCCAACCGATTGGAATAATCGCCCTCTTTCATCCAGGCCAAGAGTCCTTTGGAATGGCAGAAAGCGGTTGGTTTTGTCTCGGAATAATACATTCTTTGTGTAAGACACGCTAATGAATCCTCATTGCCAACATAATAAAGAGGTCGAGCATTTTCGCTGTCCGACCTCGTCTTATTATTGAGGCAGCACAATCATTTTGAATTACATGTGTCCATATCCTCCCTCACCGCCACATACATCTGGTTGCGGCTCGTAGGATTGTCTGGCTCCGTCATCACCAACGCCCCTGCACCAATCATCGGATTGATATAGACCTCCATAAGAATTTCCCTGTTTTTCAATCCCAAATGCTGTAAAATATCGAATAACGACTTTGGCTCAACACAGAACTCCAAGATTTGCTCCCTCCGCAATACCTGTTTATTGGACTTTCTTGTCGGGTTTTCTTGCCGGGTTCCGTACCAAACTGCATGGTCAGCACCACATACTCCGGTCGTGTTTCTTCCGAAACGGTAGGAGGCCGTTATACGGTTTACATCCTTTCCCATGTGAAAATAATTTGTTTCTGAATGCAAAGACAGTGCTTATTGCTGATATACTTGTTTGAGAATGTCGGATTTATTGAAAGCACCTGATTACCTTTCATTTGCCCGAACTGTGAATCCGATTTCTCTAAATATAGAACCTGATTTCTTATTTGTGCATTCAGACTCCGGACAAACTAACTCTATAGTTTTTTGAGCATTCCTTCGTTCGTATTGTGATTTATGATTATTTTTGTAACTCAATCAATAATATGACGATAATGGCAAAGAAATACCAAAGGACTAAATTACAAGAAGTCACCATCAGAGGCTACAAATCCATAGCCTATGACAAACCAGTGACCTTGAAACTGGGTGATGTCAGCATCTTGCTGGGTGCTAACGGCGCAGGCAAGAGCAATATCATCAGTTTTTTCCGGATGCTGAGCTACATGATGAGTAAGTCATTCGGGAGATATGTGGAAATATCGGGCACATCTCATGCCTTGCTGCATTACGGCATTAAACGGACACCGGTTATGTCCGGAGAACTGAAGTTTGCCGACAGCAACTCCATGGATATTTATGGCTTTTCATTGGCCAATGCCACTCCTGACAGGCTGATCATCACCGAAGAGCGAATTACCTGGCACCGCATAGGGAAGAAAAGACCCTACGAGATAGCACTGGAACCGAATTTCAAGGAATCGGCTCTCGCAGAGTGTGAGGACCCGGTTGCCAAGACAATTTTCCAGATGCTTTCCTATTGCAAGGTATATCAGTTTCACGATTCATCGACAGAGGGCCCGCTGCGTCAGGCTTGTCCCGTCGAGACGGCCAACTATCTCCAGTCACACGGAAACAATCTGCCTTCTTTCCTGCTGTTCCTGCGGGAGAATTATAAGGATGCCTACAACCGGATTGTTGACTATGTCCGTGATGTCGTTCCCCAGTTCCAGGACTTCTATCTGGAGCCGACAGGGGGCATCATTTCGCTTCGGTGGGTAGATAATTCTGCCACGGACTACCGTTTCAATGCCTACCAGTTCTCCGACGGTTCTATCCGCTTCATAGCCTTGGCTGCCCTGCTTCTGCAGCCTGCCCAGACAATGCCCAATGTCATCATTCTGGATGAACCGGAACTTGGCTTGCATCCCTATGCCATCAGCCAGCTGGCAGAAATGATTAAGGATGCGTCCATACACGCACAGGTCATTATTGCCACGCAGAGCAAGGATTTGGTCGATCATTTCGACATCGGCGATATTTCTGTGGTGGAAATGAACAAGGAAACGCAGGCCACCTCTGTTACTCATCTTGACAACAAAGAATATCATCTTTGGCTTCAGAACTATACGGTGAGTGAACTTTGGGACAAAAACATCATAGGAGGACGTCCCGTATGAAAGCAAAGATTATTCATGTCCTTTGTGAGGGACAGACGGAACAGGGATTTGTGGAGGAAGTGCTGCGTCCCTACCTGCAAGCACAAGGTGTGGCAGGTGTGAAAAGCATCCTGATTACCACCAACAAGAAAAAGAATGCCCGCGGTGGAATGCTGAGTTATGCCCATGCGGTGACAGACCTGGAACTGTTGCGGAAAATGAAGATGGACGGTGAATACGAACGTCATGTTTTCACAACGATGTTCGACCTCTACGCATTGCCGGATGATTTTCCCGGTTATGAAGCAGCGAAAGCAATCGGTGAGCCCTATGCCCGTGTCGCTGCGTTGGAAACGGCATTTGCTGAAGCAATCAATGATGGACGTTTCATTCCCTATATCCAGCTGCATGAATTTGAAGCTCTCTTGTTCTGCGGTATCGACTATCTGGCAAAGCGTTACCCCGGTTGTGAGAAACGCTGCGAACAGCTGAAGAAAGACCTGGAGAAAACCGGCAACCCCGAGCTGATAAACAACAGTCCGGAAACAGCTCCGAGCAAGCGTATTATCAAGGCAATAGAAGGTGACAAAAAACAGCATTACAACTACAACAAACCGGCTACCGGCAAGGATGTCACCAAGAGCATCGGCATGGATGAACTTCGTGCCCGTTGCAGTCACTTCAATGAATGGATAGAGAAGCTGATAAAAAGCTGATTGGCACAAATGGCTATGTAGAAGAATGTAGAACGTATTGTTGCTTCACAATAGAATTGTCTTTTCATTCTTCTCATAGTTCTTTATCCGATTCATGAAGGCAGTAATACCATTAAAAAGACATATAAAATAGTCGCTCATAAAATGAATTTAAAATTCTATCCCTGAGCGACTATTTCACTATAAACAATTCAAAATCTGCTTTTATTCTATAGATGATAGGATAAACCGATTTGGGGAATGACCGTAATAATAATACTTTATGCCTGTACACCTCAAACGGTGTTTTCAAAGGTGGCATTATTTTCCGTTCCAAGAACAAATCAAGTCGGTTTTATTTCGATATAATATACTTTTTTTATAGGATTGAACAACAAAATCAGCTCTGTGGGAATATGTGTTATAAAAAACACCTGCAATAACTCCGAAGTCATTGGCAGGCGTTTTACTTTTTATCCCTCATTTCAGAATCCGACATTTATCGGGCGTTACGCTTGTTCTGTACATCTTTTATCATCTCCTTCACGTCTTGCCCCACCTGTACGAAATTCTTGTACAGGATGCGTTCGCGTTCCTCTCTCGACTTGAACGTGTAGAACTTGGGCAGCGGTACATACGCTGCTTCCTCTTTCTTTATCTCATTCATGTCAAAATCCGTCTTGCAGAAGAACTTCGTGGTCTTGAACTCTTCCGATTCCTGGATGTTCATCGAACCTCCGGCACCGGTTTTCGTCTTTACGAAGTCGCGTGCCGTCTGACCGCATATCCAGCCGGTGGCCATGTCCGAAATCTTCGAGGCAGGCACCAGGCTGTCCATGTTTTCGTTGAGATTGATGCTCGTCTTGTCCCGGTCGATGGTCACGCCCTTTTTGATCTGCACCACCTTGCCGAAGATGTCGTTCGACAGCCATTCCAGTGTCTCTTTCGCGCGGGCCGAGCCGCTCACCACATTGCCCACCGTTGTGATGATTTTCTGCATACCTACCTTGCCATAGTCGGCCTCCAGCTGCGGCAGTTCCTGAAAGCCGAGCGTCACGCTCACCTTGTTGCTTCGGGCCGTACCGATCAGGCGGTCTATCTTGTGGAAGTACAAGGTCGGCAACTCGTCCACGATGATGCTCACGGGGATATTCTTGCCCTGCCCGGTATTCACTCGTGTAACCAGTCGGTTCAATATCAACGCATTCAACGCACCGATAATACTCTCCATTTCGGGGTCGTTTGCTATCAGCAGATAGCTTGGATTCTTCGGATCGCTCACTTTCAGGTCGAAGTCATCCCCGTCACGGTGGAATATCCAATAGCTTTCCTTGGTTGCCAGTCGCGAGGTATAGACACGCAGCGTACCGATCATACCCTCCAGCTGCTCCATCGCCTTGTTCTTGAAGGCCGTCTGAAACGGGCCGAGTAGCGGAGCTACCTCATTGTCTGTTTCCAGTACCTCGAAGATGGTCTGGTAGCTTTCGTTCAGGAACGACAGGATATGCGGCATGTCCGAGTATTTTCCCAACCAGTAGGCAGGTTCTACGATGTTGCCACCCTCCTTGTCACGCACGATACCTGTCGGTTTCCAGAATTTCGTCTGCGGGTCCTGCCGTCTCTCCGCATACAGCAGAGTGCCGTCGGCCGCATACGGTTCTTTCTCATAGTTCACGAAGAAGTAGATGCAGGCGGCAAGAAAGTTCACGGCCGAGGTCTGGAAGAACTGGTCGCTTCCGCCGCCACCCTCTTTCTTTCCCTTCTGCAGGGACTCCAGCAGCGTTTCCGCTGTTTCACTGGCAGCGGCGAGGTTGTTGATGTACTTGGCCTGGATTGGATTTACCCGGCGACTATACTCTACGTCAACAAAATTTATCATATTAAACTTGCATCCTTTAGGCACTTTACCCAGTTTCTCGTTCTTCTTGTAGTGGTAGTACAGCTTGGTCGCCAATGTCGGAAATTTGTAATCATAGACAACCATCGCAAAGCCCTTGGCCGAGTGCTGCCGGATGAACGGTTCGATGATACTGAACGTCTTACCGGAACCCGGTGTACCGACTACCCAGGTACCTCTGAAGCAGTTGCTGATAGAGATCCATCCCTTCCTGAACTTTCCTTTGTAATAGTACCGCATGGGGATGTTCACACTGTATTCGTTCTCTATCTTCTCTTCGCATTGTTCGAAACTTTCGTTCTCGAAGTTAAAGCGGTCCTTCATCAGTCCGTCCTTGATGAATTTCGAGATGTTGTCCAGGGCTACATGCACCAATACTACACCTACGATGGAGGCCGCCATATAGAGAACGATATTCAGCGGCAGGGTGTAGAGCCTCGGTTCCAGCTTATGTCCGAACAACCAAACGGAGAGTACCAGCACCAGCAGTCCGCCTGTCAACGGATATACTACCTGTCTGCGTGCGTTGAACTCCAGGTGTTTCTTGTTCCGTGTACCGACACAGGTGATGCAGATGAGCACCACCGTCACAATCTTGCTGTACACCAGGTTCCCGTCCCGGTAGATGACCCACTGCTTGATGCGTCCGTGGATATCCGTCAATATGCCGCCCCAATGGTCGAGCACTGCCGGGTCAATGGCATATTCAAAGAACTCCAGCAGTACGGATACATACACCACCGTACGGAATATCCTGTAGAATCCTTGCAATTCCTTACTTTCTTCCATGGCTTTAATCTGTTATTTTTTGATACCCCACAGGATATGGATGTGAGGCCACTGCATGCCACCGTCATTGGCAAGCTGACCGATATGCGACACCGCATAGAGCGGTTCTATTCCCGGGATGTCGGTTTGGACTGCGGCACGTACCTCTGTCATGAAGCGTTGCAGGAACTGTCTTATTTCCTCGTCCGGACTGTCAGTCATGAAATCGGCAAAGTCTTCTATCCTGTCTTCATTGACGTAGAAGAGCATTCCTTGGAAGAAATCATGGTAACGGCCGGTGCGGGCATTCCATTCCGTCCGGATTTTCTCCCTGTGGCTCTTTACGGAGGGGAATCTCACGAAACAGTCGGTTCCGTCATCAATGAATATGAAATCTCCCGAGACATCTTCCTGTGAAAGGCATTTGCATCTCAGCAGATACCCGAAGAACCCATGGTTCGGCTGCGCTATATCCATACACTGCGGTGTCATAAAATCTTCAATTCCGTTCATCTTCATAAGTTTACTGTTTAATGGTTCGTTGATAGGTTTACTTGTTCAATGAAATAATCGGACGCACCCGGTGCGCCTGAATTTTCGGGGTCTCGTGCATCGTGCCGCTGCCCAGAGAGTAGAGCCAGGCCTTGACTTTTTCCTGTCCGGCCACTTCCGTGGAGGTCCAGTACCAGCAGGTTTCTTTATCCACCGGCAAGGGCTGGCCGCCACAACGCTCAATAATGGGATTCACCTTTTCCAGGTTGCCGTATAGTACCCGCATTTCAGCTACCGAGGGTATATAGGCACTCTGACCATACCACCACATGCTGAAAACCGCTTCCGCCATCGGTGATGCCGTTTCCTTTGCCTCAAACAGCTTGGATGTATTGGCATTCCCATCAAAAGCTATGGGATTGGCAGAGGTGCCCTGGTCAACGCCGAGACTGTCGGCAAAGGCCAGCGGTTCAATGTCCCAGAGGTAAACCGCATAGCCGTACCCTTCCGCATCTTCCCGCTGTCCGGCATCGAACAGGACCGCTATCGCTCTCTTGCCCGATTGCTCATACGCTGTATAGGACAGCACTGTTCCGTCTGTACAGAGGACATGCCCCGGCTGTATGGCCGTATCAGGCACATCGAAATGCGCATCACAGGCAGCACACAACAGAGCTATTGTTGCCGCTGCCACCCATTGTAATTTTCGTATCATATAGTTTCCGTTTTTTATGTTCCCTTATTTCACAGGCAGTTTCACACCCAGCACGACACCTGCCCGCAGTACGTCCGCACCTTTTATCATCACATCGCTCTTTACCTGCCAGTAGATTGTCCATCCGGCTCGCAGCGCATAGTTGTGTTCGTAGCCGAAATGCAGACCGCCGAGAAACTTCCGGGTGTCGCTCCCTGCCGAAGCACCGATGCGCAGGCTGCCGTAGTGGTTGCGTCCCCGGGTGACACAGGGCTTGTAGGCCACACCGAAGCCGTAGGTGCGATAGTTGCGCCAGAATGAATCCGGGCAGATATGTTTGCACGAGGCGCATTGGGCCCATTGCAGGTAGCCGTTGGCGAAAAATTCCCACGCATGACGGTAGTTGATCTCGTGTTCGTAGGCAAGTGTCGCATCCATGCCGTTCTTGTAGAGCAGCCCCACACCGAGCGAGAGGCGTCCGCTGCCTCGCTGTGCGCTCGCACTGGCAGCGATGCACACACAGGCCAGTATCAGGATAATCGTCTTTTTCATGGTCATTCCTCCTCCAATAGATCTGCGTGGAACGAATCTGCCGCCAGTACATCCTCATAGTCGATGTTCAGGCTGATGTTACGGCCGCTGATTTGCCGTTCCGTCATTTCGATGGTCAGCAGTTTGTTGTTCGGGAAGGTCAGCTTCTTCACGACCAGTACGTTCCGGTATCCGTGTCTGAACGTCTTGCCCGGTTCCAGCACCAGCGTGGGTGTCAGCTCGATGGTCTGTGCGTTGGTGGCCTTGGCAAGCTTCTTGTCAGTCAGCTTCACCCGTATCTCGTCGATGTCAAAACGGATGTTCGTCTTGTTCTCGATGGAGAAGTCGATGAAGAAATAGTTGCCCACCGAGTAGATGTTGTTCAGGCGCATTACCATGCGGTGCGCTTTGGTGGCCACATTGCGGATTTTCGCAGGCGAGTTCCAGATGCGCCGTGCATAGCTCGTCATATCGGCGGTGGACATTGTCACTGCCGGATTGTTGAAGGCGTTGCGTTCCTGCAGCTGGATTTCCTTGTCCGTCACCGCCTCCTTCATCCGGGTCGTGTAGATCAGGGCATACTGCGAGCGGTAGCGTTCCGTCACGATGGTGACGATGGCAAGCACTTCGCCGTCCTCATGTCCTGCTTCCTTGGGCTTCAGGCGGATGACGTTGTCGATAGGCTGGTCACCTGCTACCTTGTCGGTGGAGATGTCCACGAAACGCACCGGTTCCGATGCCGTGATGACGGTCGTTACCTGTTCGTTCACCGTCAGCTGTTCCATTTCTTCATAGGTTGTCTGCGCCAGTGCGTTCTGTGCAGCCGGCAATCCCGCCGCCAGAAGAAATGCCATTACGATTTTCTTCCAATTCATATCCATGTCGTTGATTATAGTTATTCGTTTGTTTCTTCTTTTCCCTTTTCTCTTTCTGGGGCTTCCTGCCCGTCAGTCCTTTGGGCGCATATCCATGTGCAGCGTCCTGTCCGGGTCATCCGGACCTCGCATTCCCACCAGGTGTCTATCTCCGCTGTCTTGAAGTTGACTTCCCCGTATCTCGGTCCGTAGAAACCGGTCTCCTTCTGAAAGGCGAACAGGGCAATCCTTTGTCCGTTCCCTGTCAGGAAATTGCATATCAGGGCAAAGCGGCTGCCGTGGTGCCACCATTGCCTGCTTACAAGCTTTCCGGTGAATGTTCCCGGCTCTTCGGGAGCGACATAGTCCTCATAGTACAGTCCATCCGTTCCCAGATGAAGGTTTGACAAATCCTTTTCCATGGTACCTGCATCTTAGTTTTTCTTCTCCTGTCCGTTCACCAGATATACGAACGTCCCGTATTTCAGCTTGACCTTGTTCTTCTTGATGGCCTTGCTGATGGCGTTGCTTGTCTTCTGGTAGGCATTGGTCACCGCCTGCATGCCCCATTGGGCAAGGCTGCTTCCCGTGCTTCCCATTCCCATGTTCATATTGCCCGACATGGCACTGCTCGCCACATCCTTGCTCGTTTCCCGGAACTGGCTGTTGGGTACATACAGTCCTTCCATGCCGTCGGTGTCGTAGATGGACAGGCTAACCTTCATCAGTTCGTCATCCACCAGGATGCTGCTGATGCTGCCTTTCACCCGGCCTGACGAAAAACCGCTTACCATGGCGTAAAGGTAGGTTCCCCGTTTTACCACGTATTTTCCGATTTCCACGTCATCGAGCAGGCGCAGCCTTACGCGCGAGCCGTCCACCGCCTTGATGTTCTCGTCAATGATGGCCTGTATGAGCTTCGGCTCACGGGCATCCTTCGCCAGCGTGTTGAAGTAATCTGAAGCGGTCTTCACCTTGCGCACCACCTCGTTGGTCGGTGCATCGTTGGACGGTGTCTTCACCGCCCGCTTCTCTTCGTCGATGGTTCCTGATACTTCCGTTGCCCGGGGCGGAACAGTGTCGGCGGTCTCGGTCTCTGCCGGTGGCTGAACTGCGTTTTGTCCTTTCAGCCTTGCTTCGGCAAGGGCTTTTTCCAGTTCGGCGAGGGCTTCCTGTTCCCGTGCCTTGGCCGAGGCAATCTCAGCCGCCGCAGCCTTCTCCTGTTCCTGTTCCGTGAGCAGGTCGAGGTCGTCCTGCGTGTATTTCGATTCATATTCCTCCTTCTTCTTGCCGGATTCGTCCCGGTCGATGTTGTCCACTGCGGAGTAGTCCTGTATCTTGCCCCACGATTTTGCCATATTCTCGTACTTGCTGCCTATGCCGTCGTCCTTAATCTGCGCTCCCGGCAGTTCGGGATTCAGAAATTCCGTTGTCTGCATCGTCTTGTCCTTTATCTCCAGGGTTTCCGTGTGGAACAGGTCGAAGATAAAATAGGACGCGCCGAGCAGGGGGAAGTAAAGGATGGCAGGAAGCATGTACTTCGGCTGTCTCCAGTTGATTTTCTCCAATAGATTCTTCATTGCATGTCTTTGATTGATGGATGATTATCTCTTGCATTATCCGGTTGTCCGGTTATTCCGTTTGTATGTTCCTGTCTCTTACCCTCCTGATGCAGCCTGTGCCGTTCCCTCAGCACCGAATCCTGCACCTCCGTTGCCGTGCGTCCCGCCGGACTGTGGCGGTACACCGCTACCAGGCGGTAGGTGTTCCAGGCAAAGGCCCCGATGACGAAAGTGAAGACGATGACCAGAAACAGCGTCCGGTGTGCGTCGGCGAAACCCTGCACCCTGGCTGCAGCCCGGTCGATGCGTGTCGCCCTGGCGAACCTGCGCCCGGCATCCACGTCACGCTCATAGCGTTCCTTGTATTGCGGATGGTTCTTGTCCGGCATCTTCTCTCCGAACAGCATCCGCCTGAATCCTTTGACATTCATATGTTCGTTGGTTTAGTAGTTGCTCTTGGCCTTCTGTTCGATGTCCTTGTTCAGCAGCGTACGCCAGTTGACAATCAGCAGTCCGTGCGGATTGTTGTCCGTCCTCGGCACCCGTTTGAGCTGTCCTGCCGTAACCAGCTCGCGCATCAGGATGTTGCTCCTGCGTTCGATACGCTGCCGTCCGTAGTAGGTGAACTCCATGCTCTTCTTGTCAAAGGCGATGCTGTCGCAGAAGATTGAGAATACCGCACTCGTACCCAGGATGTTCGAGTAGAACCCTTTTTCTTTCAGGGTGTTGTATTGTGCCAGTCCCGTCTCATCGACCAGGTACATCGCTTTCTCCATCGTGTAGCGGATGTACTTGTCATCCGGTGCCAGCGTGAAGAAATAGTGGTGGAACCTCTCCACATGGCTCTTGGCTTCCACGTCCAGGGTTTCCTCCATGGTCGTCCGGTTCACGAGGATGGGCACGTTGCCGTCCAGCACATACACTTTTTTCTGTGCGTCCGTCACCATCGTGCGGGCAGTCCATATGCTCGACACGCTGATGATGACGCATCCCACAAGGAAGGCCGTGCAGATGATGCCCACCAGCCGGATTTTGTTCTCCAAATGCTTGATAACCATATTTCTCTATATTTGATTGTTTACTGATTGTTTCTCCATTTCAGGTATTCCTCATGCAGCATCGGCATGATATCCTCCAGTAGGTCTTGCCGGAGCTTCTCGAACTCCCGTGGGAAGTGCTCCGTGTAGATTCCCAGTACGATTACCCGGATGAACACCCACCAGATGCCGCGTCTTCGTTTCCGGACTTTTTTCTGCAGCCTGGCCAGCTGCAGGCGGTAGGTCAGGTAGTTAGTTAGCGGGGCGATATACCGTTTGTCCCGGTCAAAGCCGTCGTCCAGCACCCGGTATTCCGCAGTGAGCTGCTGGTTTGCGGCACGCCGCATTTCTTCGTTGACACGCTTGTGCATGTAGCGGACGAACTGTTCGTCCCTGTACCATTTCTTCAGTTTCTTGCTTGTTTTCATCGTTCTATCTTTTTATAAGGTTTGTCATCCTCTCATCATGGTTCCGATGCCGCCCATTGCCGTCATCTTGGCCTGCTGTGCCACACCCTCGCCGAAGTTTCGGGTCGAGAAGGCCGTGTCGCCTTCCGGAATCATCCACGCTGCCAGATCCGGCACCAGGTTCAGGCACTTCAGAGCTACGATGCTTGCCGCCATCAGGTAGCCTGCCGAGAAGAAGCTGTTCTGCAGGTAGGCAGCCATCGTCTGCTCGCTGGCCGTGATAGCCGTCAGGTTTTCCACCTGTATGCAGAGCACGATGTCGAACAGCAGTAACACGTAAAATCCTACGAAGTAGAGCATCGCCCCGTAGAAATGCACAGTCAGGTACCGGATAAGCCACTTCGCCCATGCACCTTCCCACTTGGGCAACAGCGAGAACGCCCATTGTATCGGACCGAATATCGTCAGCATGCCCAGCAGGATCTGCTGGCAGTAAATGGTTTGCCACCAGCCAATGCGATAGACGATCAGGGCGATGAGCATGATGATCTTGTCGATGCCCACGATGACACCTGCCGTCAGCGAGGTAAACCACAGTTCGGCCGCGTCTTTCTCCATTTTCGTTACCTCGTCCACGCCCGTCTGCTCCATGGTGGCCTCTATCAGATTGGGGTCGGATGTCCCTGTGTGGGCTACATCCGCCTGTGCCTGCAGGCTGTTGTACATCGTGTCGCGCACATGGATGAGCTGTTGCACCTCCTCGAACTTGTCCGCTATCTGGGTGGCTTCCGCTTCGTAGAGGTCATGTGTGTACGAGCCGATACAGTTCGGTATGTAGGACAGGAAGTCCAGGAAGCACCAGCTGTTTCCGCTGCCTGCCATGCCGGTATCTGCCGGCGGATACCACCAGCAGAGGATGATGGAGACGGCCAGCGGGCGGAACAGTTTCATCACGTCCAGCGGCTCGTGCTTCACCATCATCTTGTAGGCCATGCCCGCTGCCATCACGATGGCGAACAGGGCGGCCAGTGCCATGCACATCTGCAGGATCCACCAGAACGGTCCCTGCGAGCCGGTGAAGGTCGCATCGGTCAGGAACTCGTTGGTCTGAAAAATCACGTCGTCTATCTCTTCTTCCAGGATGTTGATGCCGAAATCCGAGAGTATATTTCCATCTGCCATAAGTATGTTCGTTTTTTTAGTTTCTGTTTACCGTTTCGTCTCCCTCACCGGTGTCACTGTTTCCTCCGGACTGCGATCCGGATGCGGCAAAGCGCGATTCGTTCCACCTGCTCACTGCATCACGGACGATGCTTCCCTTGTCCAGGGTGCGTCCGGCAGTGGCATTCAGCAGGGTTTCTGTCCGGGTTGCATTCCGTCTCCGGGCAAGGTAGCCGATGAGAATCTCGTTCTGCTTTGCCACATCCTCGTAGATGCGCAGGTATTCCTTCTTCCGCTGCGCATTGGGCATATAGGCCTCGCGGGTTGCCGTGAGTGCACACTGGTAGATGCGGTAGTATTCCGTCCACCGCGCCCGGTCTTCCGGTGTGCCGCCGGAGGGAATGATACGGTCGATATTTCGTTCGAGCCTGTCCATCTGTCCTTTGACCTTGTCACCCTCGGCCAGCCATGCCAGGTCTATCTGGCGGTCGGCCACATTCAGGGCCTCGATTTTCGCCCGGCTCACCAGTGCCGAGTCTATTTCCTCTGCTTCATCCGTCTGGTTGTAGAGGTTCACCCCGGCCAGTGTGCGGAACGACAGCTTGTTTTTGGCAGCTGCCGATTTCTTGTACTTACGGTGCAGCAGCGTGTAGTAAAATTCAGGCGTGAGTGCGCCCGTACCCGTTTCCATCACCGTAATCTGGTTCCGTTTCGGTGCATCGTGGTTGTAGGTCACGGACTGCGCCCTGACCGTGGCTGCGGCAAGCAGGGCGGTCGTCATCAGTAGCAATGTTCGTTTCATTTCTTTTCCCTTTTATCGTTCGTTAATAATCCAGTCGTCCTGCACCGCGCCACCGCCCGAAAGCCCCTTCGACAATTTCGCGTTTGGTACGTTCCCGGTAAATCTTCGCTTTCCAATAGCCGATGCGGACCTGTATGTAACGCCATGTCTCCATGTAGGCCCGGTTCAGATGCCGTTCGATACTGTCCAGAGACCGGTTCACGTTCTCCAGCACCATCAGCAGGTCATTGGTCGAGCAGGCTGCCGCTCCCGTGGCATACAGCACGAGGTCGCTCACCGATTTGTAGAGGTGTTCGCCTTCACGGGCGATGTTCCGTATCGCCTTTTCGTTGACGGTGATGATCAGCAGGTCCGACGCTTCCGCTTTCCCGCGTTTCAGCACTTTCTCGTGAAAGGTTTCCAGCATGGTCTTGTAGTCACCGATACGGTCACTTACCGTCCGGTAGGTGTCCTTCACGTTCAGTACCGTGCGCAGGGACTGGTACATCACGTCGATGACGTCAAAGGCACGGGTGTAGTGGTCGAGATCGACATTCAGCTCCTTGTAGCCGCCCACTTCTTCACGGCTGTATTCATGCAGCAATTTGTTGCTGTACTCCAGCGTGCTGCGGGCAAGCAGCAGGCTGCGCTGCTTTTTGTGGTCATGGATGTAGGCTTCCACCGATACGATGTCGAAGGTCACCTGTGCCCGGAGCTTACCGGACAGCAGGGCGAGCAGCATCAGGGCGGCCAGCAGTATGCGTTTCATGGCTGTACCTCCTTTCTTCCGCTTCGTCCGCTACGGGATGCCCGTGCGTTCTCCACCCACCGGTCATGGCATTCTTCCACGAGCGTGAGCCTGCGTCCCTCGTCCGTGTCAAGTTCCGGCAGCACGTCCTTCAGCACGTCGATGATGCTCCGCTTGTAGTGCATCATCTTTTCCAGCGATACAAGATCAGCATATATCTTTGTGATACGGCTGTCCACCTCCCGGGCGATTTCCAGGCGGTCGCTTGACCAAAGCAGGTGGTACACGTCACCGGCAGGTTCCTCTTCCATCGGCTCGTTACGGGCATATTCCGTCGTGATTTTACAGTCGGGATGCTCCCGGGCTATTTCCGAAATGCGATCGTTCACCATTCGCGTCTTTTCCTCGTCCGACAGACTTGCATCGAGCGTCAGCACGTCGGCGACATGCGTGTCCGTGTACGACGAGGTCAGTTCCCAGCTTATCTGGATGATGGCCCTGTGTATCTTGATACCGAGGAAGTACTTCGGTTTGCGGGCGATCGAGAGAGTCGCGCTGAACGTGATTTCACCGTTGATGTTCGGCATGGTCGCCTTGCGGACGAACGTATAGCCGTTCCAGGTCCCGCCGTCTTTCCACGTGAGGCTGTAGGCCGCCCTGCAGTCCTGCATGATGGCCGGCAGACGGTAGTAGTCATCGGTCGGCACGCTGTTGTCACCGGCCGCTTCCTCCCGGGCAGCCTTGTAGTCCTGCTGCTTTTTCCGCCATGCTGCCAGTTCGCTTTCCAGTTCCTCTATCCGTTTCCGGTTGGCATTGTACTGCTGGCGGTATCTGGCGGCATCCTCCACGCTCGCCCCGGCGATTTTCTTCAGCAGGTCTTCGTTCTCTCGTTCCAGGGTGGCGACCTGCGATTCCAGCGCGGACACCCGGCTGTCCGCCTCCTGTATCAGGGCGTCGAGTTCCGAGAAGTCCAGCTCGTTCTCCGTGACGGTGGTCTGCATGACACATTCTTTTGAATGGGTGTTCAGTGAGCTTCCGCACTTGCGGCACTTGTACTGTGTCGAGCCTTGTCCCAAGGTGGCTCCGTCCGAACAGGTCACACTGATGGTGACGCTCTCACATCCCTGCAGCTTCCCTGCGTCCGTTGCCTGATAGTAGTTCCGGCCATCGGATGCGATGTAGTACACGTAGCCCTCCTCGTTGTCGTTGAACTCCGAGAGACGCGCGTTCAGCTGTGCCTTGAAAGTGTTCAGATCCATCGAGTACGAATCGAACACTTCTTCATACACCACGGTTTCACGGTTCCAGCTTTGGGTCACGTGTATTTCGTAGGCGTACGCCTTTTTCGTCTGCTTCTTGCCTTTCTTGATGATGTAGGAGTGCATCCAATAGCTGATGCTGTAGGTGTTTCCGTCGTTGCTGCCGTTGAGCTGCTGCACCCGGCTTCTCGACCATCCGGCATGGCGTTCCGAGTTGGCAAGGGCCTGTTCCCGTTGCGAGGCGTTGGGGTAGAAGTTCGCGTCACCCGTCTGGAAGCGGGTCCAGGCACTTCCGTTCAGGATGCTGTTGTCGTCCGTCGGCGGATAGTAGTCGCACAGCGCAACGCTTCCCTGTTCGCGCCGGGCGATGTACCACCGTTGCGTGTAGTAGTTTCCCATCCCTTCGTCCAGGTAATCCGTCATCCAGGACGTGAGGTCATAGTTGCCGAAGTCGAACAGTCCGGCCACGTTGTCCGCACCGCCCACCATATCCAGCAGCAGATTGCCCACACCGTTTTCCGCCTGTTCGAACAGGTCTCCGTAGTGATCGTACAGATTGCCTATCTCGCTGATTTTTCCGCCTATCAGGTTGTGGAACGCGCTGGTTTGCAGCAGGGCGTCTCCGAGGTTTTCCACCCCGGAGGTAGCCAGTCCCACACCCATTTCATACAGCTTGTCAAGATCACCTGCCAGGTGCTCCTTGGTGAAGTTCTCCGGCACGCGGGCCAGGTTGTCCATCAGCTGTTCCCACCGGATGCCTCCCAGCTCTGAGAGGTTCAGCAGGGCGGCCACCTCCCGGTTGATTTCCAGAAAGGCGATGTCCTTGAAGCTCAGCGAACTGTTGGTCACGATGCTCTCGAATTGCATGCACAGGTTCTTGGTATCGTCACAGACTTTCACCAGGTAGCTGCCCCAATGGATGGCGGTCTGTGGTGAGCGCAGCATCAGTTTGGCCACTACCCAGATTTTGGGCATGATCTTCTCCGCCACCATGTGATAGATGCGCCGGTAGTAGTAATTCTCCGTACTGCTGCTCCAGATGCCGAGGTCAGACAGGGCCTTGTGCTCCAAGAATTTGGATGCAAAGATTCCCGCTGCTGCCACCTCCGCTGCCGTGTAGTGCTTTAGGATGTCATCGACCTGCTCCCGGTAGTAGCTTTCGGCCAAGGCCTCCGTACCGAAGGCGGCAGCCATGGCCGCTACGGTACGCGCGTCATAGTTCACGCTGTAGTACTGGGCATGGATACGCTGCACGAAAGTGAGCGCAAGTACGATCAGGACAAACGACAGTCGTTTCATCATCTTTTTATCTCTCTTATCTTTTTATCTCTCTGTTATCTTGTTCATTCCCCTCTGCTCGAAATGCCACCGTTCGGTTTCAAGGCAGTTTTCCGTCACCAGCCGGCAGAACATCTCATGAATGGCATAGGCATCTCCGATGGCTCTTCTCATCCGTGTCTTGGAGGAACAGAACCATCTCATGTACCAGGGCTGGCCCAGATAGGCCTCACGTATGGTGTGGTAGCGTTGCCATCCCAGATCGTTCAGCCTGTTGCCGCTCAGCGGGCTGCTATTCAGTTCCCTTCTCAGTTCCTCACGGAATCGCTCTTCGTCGAAGAACGGCCTGCGGTTCATGCTGTCGCACAGGTCGTAGAACTCCTTTTCTCTGGGGTTGTCTCTGTAATACCGGTCCAGGTATGCATCGAGTTCAGCTTCCGGCATACCCAGCCGGAGTGAATACTGCGCCAGCAGCCGTTCGACGGCCGATACCTTTTCCGGAGCCAGACCGTAGTCCGAGAGCAGCCGTTCCCTGGACAGCATACAGAAATCACGGATGGTGAGGCGGTTGAGTTCCGGATGGTCAATGCTGACATCCTCCCTTGTCAGGCAGCTTTCGAATCCCATTTCAGCCAGGCCGAAACCGAGAGACAGGTCAATCAGAATCCTTTCTTTTTTCATGATGGCTATGATTTTGTCGTTAAGTTCAATACCCGTCCCGCCTCGTTGACCTTCCGGGCGAAAGGCAGGGACTTGTCAATGCCGCTGGCGTTCCAGTCCCGACAGTAGGCTTCGATAGCCTTCTGGTGACTGCATTGCAGCTCTTTCTTGTAGAGTTTCAGGGCTTCCTTTTCCGACCGCTCGGTGGTGTAGGTCATATAGCATTCCCGCGGTTCCTCCACACCGTACACACCGCTGGTCGTCCCCCGGCGGATAAACACCTCGCGGAAGAAACTGCGCCCCTCCTTGTTCTCCAGGCGGTTGATGGTGAATATCTTCTTGCAGTCCACGTCTGTCAGTCCGAGAATCGCCTTGATGGTGTCAAAGCGTTCCTTGAATTTGCTCTGGTCGAGCAGCATGACCACGTCCGAGTTGTTGATGATGGCTTCCTTCACGATTTCCGAGCCGATGATGTCCTGTATCTCCTGGGTGACGACACCGACCGATGCCCAAAATTTTCTGGCCGTCTTGTACATGAACTTGATGTATTCGGCCATCAGCGGTGAAGCGATGGCTTTCCATGCCTCTTCGATGACCAGCACTTTGCGGTTCTTCTTGATACGCATTTTCTGCAGGAACACATCCATGATGATGAGTGTGACCAGCGGGAAAAGCAGCGGATCATCTTTTATACTGTCGATTTCAAAGACGACAAAGGCCTCGTCGAACAGCGAGCTGTCCATGTTCTCGTTCAGCGTCTTCTCGTGGTTGCCGCCCCGGTAGAAGTCTTTCATCATATAGCGGTAGGTCGCCAGTTCGATGTCCGTGATGCGGTTTTCCTCACAGATGTCGGGAAGCCGCTGCACCGAATATTCATAGAATGAGTTGAATGACAGCTCCTTCACCTTCAGTTTCTTGCGGCGGCTCTCAATCTTGTTGATGATGCCCTCTATGCGGACGGCCCGTTCCTGTTCGCTTTCCTTCTCGTGTTCCTTGCTGTTGCGCTCGTCGATGAAAAGGCTCTGGCGAAGGTCTTCCCGTTGCCGGGGAGTAAAGCCTTCGAAACCGTTGAAATAGGCATCGTAGTAATCCGTGATGACATGTTCCACCAGCCGGTCTTCCGTTTGCGTGACCGTACCCTGCGCCCCTTTCCAGATGAGCAGGACCAGGTTCTTCAGGAACCCTGTCTTCTCCACGTTCATCTCTTCCCGGCGGATGCGGAAAGGGTTCATGGTGATGGGTTTTTCCTCGGTGTAGCTGATGTATTTCCCACCGAGGTATTCGCAAAGTCCCTCATAGGAGTTTCCCGTGTCCACCATCACCACATCCGTTCCCTGTTCATGCAGCTGTCTGACCACACTGTTCATGTGGAATGACTTCCCGCTGCCGGAAGGTCCGAGACAGAAGAAGTTCGAGTTGTCCGTCATTTTCTGTTTCCCCTCTTTTCCCGTGATGTCGATGGCCACAGGCACGCCCTGGCGGTCGGTATAATAGATTTTCAGCGGAGTGTCCTCGCTGTGCAGCACCCGTTCCTTGTACATCAGGCACATGGCCGCATCGGAGAGTGTCAGGAACCGGTCGTATTCCTCGCTCAGGCTGTAACAGTTGCCTGGAAACGAACTCACGAACAGCTCCAGTTGGTTGTATGCACGCTTGCTGATGTGGATGCCCATGCGTCCGAAAGCGTTCTCCAGATGGTTGGTGCATTTCTGCAGGTCCGTTCCGGCAGGCACGCCCACCACCAGGTTGAAATGCGTGTACACCAGCTGCCGACTCTCCCTGGCAATCACCTCCTGTACACGCTTGATGTCATCCACAGCCATCTTGTTGCCGGGATTCGGTATGCTCGCATGGCGGTTCTTCTTCTTGTCGAGCAGCGACAGTTCCCGCTTCTGATTGGGCAGGAACACAATCTGGTTGTATACCACTGTCTCGGCATTCGGGATATTGTCCACTACCGATACGAGATCCACCGGCATCTCTGCATTGTTCACTTCAATGTTGGTGTAGGGGCGTATCAGTGAAGGCAGTGTGGCACAGTCCACATCCACCAGACTGTACACCTTGCAGCGTTTGTCGCCCATTGACACCGTTTCCTCGTCGGCCTTGAAGTTGCTCATGGAAACCGTCCGGTCCTTGAAGTTCATGGCAAAGTAGCGGTCCACATATTCGCTCGCTTCGGTCTTGTTCAGGAACCTGGCCTGTACACCGCTGTCACGCAACTGATCGTGTACCTTGCGGACTTTCACGAGGAAGTCGCGCCATTTCCTGTTGTCGAAGGAGAACAGGCGGCTTTTCTTCGCTTCTTGCGTGATAGTCAGGTAGCAGAGGCTGTCCGTGTAGGGCCGTCCCTTGAAGTAGCGGAAGTAGGATTCCGAGAGAAACTCCCGGTTGCCCTCCGTTTCCTGCTCGAAGCGTTTCCTCACGAAGATGTCCTGTTTGTGGATGGCATATCCTTCACCCAGCGTCAGAGCCAGGGACGAAAACAGGTGCGTGAAGTCATAGAAGCCGTTGATGTCCGCCGAATACTTCTGTACCGGGTTCTCGATCTTCAAGACGGCTGAATATTCACCCGTCTTGGTGTAGAGCACACCTATGCCGTCCGTTTCTTCCACCGTAAAATAGATGTCCTGGAAGATACGCTTGCGTTTGCCTCCTGTGCCGAACGCATAGACCGATACGGCCATGCCTGCGCATAGGGCGATAAAAAATAAGATTACATATAGGGTCATTATGATAGTCTTTAAATTAAATCAGGGCAGGTCTGCCTCGGCTGGAGGCGGACCCGCCCGCGTTCAACAATCAATCAGCCACACACATTGCCGTGATGGTTTTTCTTATAGTCATACTTTGTGCGAATAGGCATACACATACACTCCACGTTTTACATTTTTGCTGTGCAGCCCTTTTCGCTGTTTGAGGATGATAAGCACGATTCCCGCAGATAAGACAGTTGCCAATACGACCAGTCCGGCCACAAAGCCCATAAGACAGTAGGCGGCGATAAAGCCCACAATGGCTCCACCAGCCACGCCTGCCGCCCAATAGATGTAGCGGCCTTGTAATCCCATCAGCTCCAAAGGCCGTTGTAACCCCTTGAACAGCGGATAATCCGGATAACGTCCGTCATTAATCATTTCTTGACTGTTTATGCGTTAATTCCGAAGAACAGAGGTAATGCTTGGGCTGCCGCAATCAAGAAAAGGCACGCCCCAACTACCATCATAATCTTCTTCTTGACATCCTGTTCCTCGTTGTTCATGGCGATATACACCGAAATGGCTCCGATGATGGCCACGACACCAGCAATGGCATAGCAGAGTTTGACCATGACAGGAACGTATTTCACAATTTCCTCCGCTACGGTTGATAGAGCTGTCGTACCGGCCGAGTAATCGCCTGCCGTACTTTGAGCCATAGCAGGTATGCCTCCCAACAGGGCAATGATTAACATTCTTACTTTGGTGGAAACTTGCATGATAGTTTTCTTTGCCTTTCGGCACATTCTTTTAAATTTCTGAAACATATTTATTACATTTTTGTGGTACTCTTGTTTTTGAATTTATTTTACACTTCTATCAGCCACCTATATGCGGTAGCCGAAGAAAGCAGGGAACACGATTGAAGCTCCAATGATGAAGAGGCACGCACCGACAAGTGATACGATAGACTTCACCACGCCGTCCTCGCCTGTGTTCATTTTGATATAGATCTGGAGCGCGGCAACGACTACGAAAACCGAGGCGACAGCGTAGCAGATGTACAGCACGTACAGCATCATCGTCACCACGAAGTCGTGCATCGTTGCCAGTGCGTCTGCACCCCAACTGTAGTTTACGCTGCCACTTTTGGCGAATGCCGCATAAGGGACAAAGCACAGTGCACATAATATTTTTTTTGCTTTCGACATTTTACAATCGGTCTTTGAGAGGTTTCCATACCAGTTTCGGACGGTTGCCCGTCTTTCCTTTGGCAAGCATTGCTTTGTATAGTTCGTCTGCCGTGTATGCGTCCGACAGGTAGGTCTCGGTTTCTTCCATCTGTTCCTCCGCTTGGGCTTTCAGGCGTTTTAGCTTCTCCGCCACGGCTATCTCGCCATTATTGTCTGCGGTTTCCGTCTCCTGTGGTGCAGGCGAAGCGGTAGGGGCAACATCTGTTTCATATTTCTCATTACCCACATTGAATCCCGTATCGCTCTCCGTCACGTACACACTCTGTTCATCTTCTGGCGCACCGAGGTCAAATACCTCTTCTTCCGGCTTGCCATTTCCTTTTTTTCCATAAAGGTCCTGCACGATGATAACTGCATAATAGACGAGATAGGCAACCGTCAGGACAATGGTGAAAATAAAATATGATTTCATATATTTTTGTATAATATGATTTTTATATTTGGTTGTGTGTGCAAAATAAGAATGGATAATTTGAAAGATAAAATTATTGATTATAAAACGTATCGTTTCAATATAATATTTTTTCAAAATCCAAAAATCATATTTCAAAATCATATTCAAATATGATTTTGGATAAGAAAACAGGAAAAGTCGGGATATAAAAAAAGCCCTCCGTGATGAAGGAGGGCTTAGGGAGCGGGTTGTTCATTGTTTCTTCCCACGTAAGTAGTCGTTCAGGTCTTTGTAACCGGCATAACAGTTTGATTCGTTATAGACGCATCTGCCATACATCCCGGCTATGGTTTCCACTGTCTTTTGTCCGGCAAGGTCATTGTCAAGGTAACAGTGAATATACGTGTATTTTTGCAAATACGTCAATGTCCTTTTCAGATTACTGACCGAGTTCATAACAAGGTAGTCACAGGGGGCATTAATGCAAATGGCACTATCGTCCGTCTGTTTTAGGGTTAGATAGGACAGAAAGTCCATGAATCCTTCAAATAGGCAGACACGGCTCTGTGCCTCACCACGCGATTGGGGTATCAAGGAAATGTCCTTGTTCTTGATACATCCTTTGTAATAAGGGTTTCGTACCTCGTATCCACCGGATATATTGCCAAAGGCCAGTGCAAAGTAACGTCTCTGGCGCAGTTCGTAATGGACTTCCTTGCAGAACATTCGTCCGATATCCGAATCAATCATACGTGAATGGAGATATGAGAGCAGTGCGTGGTGTCGCAGCGGCACGATAATCAAATTCTTCATGTCGGCTTCCACTGGTCGAGAGGTTGCGGGCAACGCCCGGGTTCTCGGCAGCGACACACCATTGACATACCGTTTGATGTATGCTAATGCTTCACTCACACTTTTAGTTCCGCAAAGGTACTTACCCAGTTCCACAAGGTCGCCTCCGGTAGCCTCGCCAAAATCATACCATTCATTCAGCCGGTCATTGACTTTGAACGATGGCGTCACCTCTTTCCTGAGAGGCGAAAGATACCAATATTGCTCTGATTTCATATACTGCGCACGGTGGCCGAGCTGGGCCAAAAAGTCCACGATACGCACTCGTTTTGCTTCGTCTATGGTCATATTAAATTTCTTTTCACTTGTTTGTACAAAAGCGGTTTAGTTTAGTTTGCGCCCCTATATATATAAATACTAAATTAAACTGAATTATATAGGCCCGCGCCCGCTCTCATTCTTCATCGAAAAGCATGGTTTCTGCCTGTGTCATGTCATAATAAAAAAGTTTATCTCGTTTGATAACCAGTTTTAAGGTGTCAGTCAGATATTGCAGCAGTTTGACCATTACGTTTCTCCCACGCTTAAACCCGATTGCCTCGTAAGCAGTCATCATGGCTTGCAGCATATTTTCAAACCCACGGATGGGTTTGTCTCCAAATGCAGCGGAAAGGGCTTCACGGTGCTGTTCGATGCTTAGTTCCATAAAACCCGTCCGCTGTTTCGGTTTCTGATGTGGGGCATTCTCAAACAAATGCCCTTCTGCGAGAACCGGGAGCCCGCCCTCATTGACAGTGAAAGCAAAAGGTTTAAACTCTTTCTCACGGATGTGTAACGCATGAACTTCGCTGACGTTGGGACAATCGTTGTTTTTGCTGATGACCAGTACAGTCTCCGCCTTGTTGCTCATTTCCGTACCGATATGCCCGCGCACATTGTTATCTCCTTTATTCAAATGTAGCACACAGTGGATATGCAGGTCATACTTTGATGACCATTCCATCAT
>NZ_JH379444.1:0-16492 GCF_000235885.1 Leyella stercorea DSM 18206 | reverse complement strand
TCATACTTTGATGACCATTCCATCATCTTGTTAATGACTTCCACGGACTCACCGGTACTGTTTATGTCAAGCATCAGGTCACGGATACCGTCGATGATAACAAGTCCGTATCCTTTTCTTTGACGTAAGGCGTAGTCGATGACCCCAATGCGTATTGCCGGAGAGTATTCGCGCAAGCAAATAAAGTCGAGGTTTTCACTGTCGGTTGTAGTGGGCAGTCCGGCAAGCCGCAAGATGCGTTCCAGTACATTGTGACAATGGAAGCGGCTCTGCTCCGTGTCCACGTACAGAATCTTGCGTTTACCTTCCGGGAGGTGCGCCCGGTAGTTCAGCACTTGTTTCCCTGCCAGCGATGCAGCGACAATGGCCGAAACGTTAAATGTTTTTTTTGATTTCGCCTTGCCGGTTGATGCGCTGAAGTTGCCGAGCGTAGCAATGGTCGAGTTGTCTATCCAGATAATCTGTGGCGGCGTTTCATAGGTATCCGTCGCCCGAATCTGCGAGGCGGAGAGGATATCCGATAAGAAATCCTCCTCCGGCCTCATATCCACATTATATTCAGTTCTTCTTTCGTTTTCCATGGCGTCTTTGATTAAAGAAAGGTTGTGTGGCAGCGGCCTCGTTTGCCATACGTGCTGCTTCATCTACGGTTGGTTCATAATTCTGCAAAAGCCATTCGTCCAGATCTTCTTTGGCGAAATATATCATTTTGCCACGTGGCTTGTAGTGCGGAATCTCCTTGCCTGATGTTAGCTTGTACAGCATACTCTCGGATATTCCGATATACATACAAGCCTCTTGGAAGGTAAACACCTGTTTGGTGGTATATATATTTTTTTCCAGCAATGCGATGCGTTCCAACAGACTTTCTATCGGATCTAATTTCTTTAGGATGGCTTCGACGCTTGTAAGCCGTTCACTCAGCCGTTCCATGAATGTCAATCTATTATTTTGCATAAATGAGTTATTATAAATTTAGACAATGAAGTATATCCTCCGTTATGTAGCGCGCTAACGGAGGTCAAAGATAGGGCAACCCAAAAGGTCAGCGTGAGTTTGTACCGTGATAGTAACCACGTATCACGGCAACTGTCACGCTTTTACCTTTCACATACTTCGCTTATTGGCACTTCTTACCACTCTCTCAGTTCATCAATGGCTCGTCTGATACCGTAACCTGTTGATGTCATGTTGTTACGCAAGGCAGACAGAGCGGATGAAAGGCTTGAAGCTGAAACGAATCCTTTTCCATCCTTGGTTTGCAAGAACCGCCCACTACTGAGAACGGACTGCCATTTGGCTTGGATAAACGAGTGCTCAAGGAGTGTATCAAACAGGATGGCCACATGGCGGATATTGTTTACACGAATACAGAATCCTTCTTTACAGGAAAGCAGGGCTTCCATATCTTCAACGTGTAGGGTAGAAACGCAAAACAGATGATAAGCATTGGCACAAGCTGTAATACCTATCATCTGTTTACGAGTGAGATTGCATCCAAAAGAAAGAGGATAAATTCTTGTCGGTCCATCTTTGCAGCACGTGACGGACTGTGATGGTGGCACAAACGTATCATACGTTCGTTTCAGTTCCATACACTTCTCGAACGAGAAGTCTGCTTCGGTAAAAAATGCTCGGATAAGATGGGAGCAATCGTTTAATAGCCCCTTGACGATATGAATGTTCATTTCATGGCAGTTCCGGCAGACCGCATGGTCACAGTCGATATACCGGTGGCTGTTTACGAAATCCTCCACGTAACGGTAGTACTGCTTATTGCCCGTCACGACATCACGGAGATACATTGTTTTTGCTTCAACGAGCAATGCGAATAATTCTTTCGCTACATCCTGTTCTGCAACAAAATGGTGCAGATGTTTTTTCCCTCCAAAAAGAGAGAGAGCCATTGTTAGGTCTTTTCATGATGAAATATTTTAAATTGGATTTATATGATATATTATAAGAGTGTTGCTCCCGAAAGAGAATCCTGTCGGAACAACACCCTTATAAGTGATTACATATCTGATGTTCATTGCATTGTCAATCGAATAAACCGTTGGTCAGATTTACTGCATCGTCTTTTTTCTTATTGACGATTTTGGCATACACTTGGGTCATCTTTACAGATGTATGACCGAGTAATTTAGATACAGTGTACAAATCGGCCCCCAATGTCAGCATCATTGTGGCGAACGTGTGGCGGGCGGTATGAAAGGTGAATCGCTTGGAAATTCCGGCGGCTTTGGCCCATGGTTTGATAAGCTGGTTGATACCAGAAGGCAAATCGAACACATGGTCGTCTGCTGTCTTGTCCCCACGTTCCGGCATCCACTTCAACGCTTCATTGGAGAGCGGAAGGTAAATCGGTTCTTTCGTCTTCTGCATGGCTACTGCCAAGCGGTATTGGCCGTTGTCAATAAACACATCTTTCCATTGCAATCCGATAATGTCACTGATACGTAGTCCACAGAAGCAGGAGAACAGGTAGGCACTTTTTACCCCTTCGTTCTGCATTGGTGTAGCGATTAATGATCTCACTTCTTCAATAGTCATATACGAACGCACACTTTCCGGCATCTTGGGCTTCTCCGATTTTTCCATTTCGTTGAATGGATTCTTTAAGATCCGTTTCGCACGGACAGCGGCATTTAACGCACCGTTGAAAATCTGGTAATAGGTATTACGCGTAGAAGCCGAGATGGGTTTTCCTTTGGGACGGTAGTTTGTCAGCATATAGTCGATATAGCCGTGGCAAAAAGTGAGGTCAATCTGATTTAATGTGAATCTTTCTCCTGCATACTCTTTCAAGATATCGGTAACAGATTTTATCTGGCCTATGTTTTTCTTACCACGTTTCTTCTGTTCCTCTTTATAGAGTTGCATCCAGTCCAGCAGATAAACCTTATCCTTGTGATTCATGATACCGGCTTCACCACTTGTCAACTCTATGATACGCTTCGATTTGATTGCATTTGCGGCAGCCATTGTCGTTTCGTTCTGTTGGCGGGCATTACGATCCGTTTCCGGAATAAGATACATTTTCAGATACTCGTATGTCCGCTTACCATTTCGGTATATATCCAGATACAAACTCTTGCTGCCATTGGCCAACTCCTTCGTCCGAAGACGAATCGGCTCCTTTACTTTTATTGGCTTTCTGGTCCTTGGCATATTTGTGTCCTTTTATTCGTTATTTCCTATCACAAAGGTACAAATAAAAAACGAAATCAAGAAACAAACAAGAAACAAAAATGCACCTAAAAAAAGCAAAGCAACAGAAAACGTAGAAAACAACTGAAAATAAAAACTCGTATATAAATTATTGATATATAGATGATTTATCTATATTTATTTGGAACTTGTTTTCATTTTATATATGTCTTTATGATTATTGGAAATAATATTAAGACAGAGCCGTGACACAGTTCAGTTTATATTTATAGTCTATGTCCAATAGTTTGCTATTGTAGATGCAGCGATGGCAACATATTGGTACCTCGCCATCTCAGATAATAAAATTGAGAGGTTATTTGTAGTAATCGACACTACAGATTACCTCGAATTACAGAATTGTGCCACTCCAAAGTAAAGATTTCAAATGAATTATTCTTTTGTCTGAATAAGATTCTTTAATTTTGTAGTTAACAATTGGCAATTCTACTAAAAAACGATGGACGGAATTGGTTTCTTCTGTGAAAAACCGTCGAAATTCGACGAAAATCACATACTTCCGTCGAAAAAATCGTTGAAATAGATTCAAATTTGTCGTAATTCAACAGAATTCATAGCGAAAGCGACCAATTATAGCGGACAATACAAAAAAAAACGTAGCGGAGAGTCTCCGCTACGTTTATATTTATAGTTAATGTCCAAAAGTTTGCCATTGCAGATGCAGCGATGTCGACATCTTGACATCTCACCATCTCAACTATCTAAAGCCCTGAAGCAGGGCTTTAGAAATTAGTCTTCTAATGCACCGATAATCTCGCTTACAGAAGAGCAACCGTGATTGTCGAGCCAGTTGTTGATGCCGTCGCGCACCTTGATGGTCACGGCAGGGTCGAGGAAGTTGGCGGTGCCGATTTCGATGGCTGTTGCGCCAGCCATGAGGAACTCGATGGCGTCCTCGGCGGTGCAGATGCCGCCAAGACCTACTACCGGAATCTTTACAGCCTTAGCCACCTGCCATACCATGCGCACGGCAACCGGCTTGACAGCCGGACCGCTCAGTCCGCCGGTGTTGATACTGAGCATTGGGCGACGGCGCTCGATGTCGATGGCCATGCCCATGAGTGTGTTGATGAGCGACACGCTGTCAGCTCCCTCTGCCTCTACAGCCTTTGCAATCTCGGTGACATCGGTCACGTTCGGCGAAAGCTTCACGATGATTGGCTTGTTGTAGCGCTCACGCACGGCGCGCACTACTCTGGCAGCGCCCGTTGTGGTTACGCCGAAAGCCATGCCGCCCTGCTTCACGTTGGGGCAGGAGATGTTAAGCTCGATTGCCGGGATGTTCTCTAATTCGTTGATGCGTGCAGCGCACTCGGCGTAGTCGTCTGGCGACGAACCGCTCACGTTGACGATCATGTTTGTGTCGATGTCCTTTATCTGCGGATAGATGTTGCGGCAGAAATAGTCGACACCCTTGTTCTGAAGGCCCACGCAGTTGAGCATACCCTGCGGTGTCTCAGCCATGCGCGGATAGTCGTTGCCCTCGCGTGGGTTGAGTGTGGTGCCTTTAACGATGATGCCACCAATCTCTTCGAGCGGCACGAAGTCGGCAAACTCCAGACCGTATCCGAATGTTCCCGATGCGGTCATTACGGGGTTCTTCAGTTTCAGACCGCCAATCTTTACACTTAAATCTGCCATGTCAGTTTCTTTATATTCATTACCGGACCTTCCTTACATACACACTTGTTGCCTTCCACTGTCTTCTCTACGCAGCAGAGACATGCTCCGACGCCGCACGCCATCTTGTTCTCGAGCGATACCTCGCACTCGATGTCGTTCTTGAAGGCGTAGCGAGCCACAGCCATCATCATCGGCTTCGGTCCGCAGGTAGAGATGCGGTCGAAGTGCTCTTGAGCCAGTACGGAGTGGTTGGTTACGAAGCCTTTTTCGCCTTCGGATCCGTCCTCGGTGGTGATGAGTACGCGTCCTACCTGCTCGAAGAGTTCGCGCTCCAGCACGTCCTTAGCCGAGCGTGCGCCGAGCAGGAACGTCGGTTCGCCGCCCATCGCCTTGATGCGCTTGCCGAAGTAGAGCAGCGGAGCCACGCCCACGCCGCCACCTACGAGCAACACCTTCTGTGTACTGTCTGTCGGCATTGTGAACGAGTTGCCGAGTGGCAGCACGCAGTTGAGGCGGTCGCCTTTCTGCAACTTCTGTAGCTGGCGTGTGCCGTCGCCTACGGCAGCCACGAGGAGCCAAAGCTCGTTGTGGTCGTAATCCACGTTGTTGATAGAGATGGGGCGGCGCAGGAATGTAGACGGCGAATTGTCTACGCGCACCTCTACGAACTGACCCGGAAGCATCTCGGGCAGCGGTTTGTCGTCGGTGAGCTTGATGAGCACGTGCTTGTCGCTCAGAGCTTCAACGCTGTTGACCGTAAGGTCGAGTATGTACTTTTTCATTTATTTTTGTTTGTCTTGTTGCTTTGTGACAGTATATATTTAGAGGTGTCGCTTAATCTAACGTGCAAAGGTAATAAAAAAGTAAAAGAGTAAAAAAGTAAAAGAGTAAAAAAGTAAAAGAACGTTTGTATGTGTCAATTCTGTCACTCTCGGTCTGTCATATTTGTCATGTGCTGTAACTCGATGGTGCTTTGGCACGCTTTTGGCTATATCCTTAACGAAAGCGGACGGCAGATGAGCCGTCGCAACAACCAATAGTAATTATAAAAACTTAAAGCATAAGAATTATGAACATTAAACCATTAGCAGACAGAGTACTCGTACTCCCTGCACAGGCAGAAGAAAAAGTCGGTGGAATCATCATTCCTGATACAGCAAAAGAGAAACCGCAGCACGGTACAATCGTTGCAGCAGGTAACGGCACAAAGGACGAGGAGATGGTTCTGAAAGAAGGTGACGAAGTGCTCTACGGCAAGTATTCTGGTACAGAGCTTGAGGTTGAAGGCACAAAGTATCTCATCATGCGTCAGAGTGATGTGCTCGCTGTTGTTCAGAAATAAAAATTAATAACTAATAATTAATAATTAAAGAAATGGCTAAAGATATTAAATACAATATGGATGCACGCGACCTGTTGAAGAACGGTGTCGACAAGTTGGCTAACGCAGTAAAGGTAACACTCGGTCCGAAAGGCCGTAACGTGGTTATCGAGAAGAAGTTCGGTGCTCCGCAGATTACAAAGGATGGTGTGACCGTAGCTAAGGAAGTGGAGCTCGAGGACAAGTTCGAGAACACTGGCGCACAGCTTGTTAAGAGCGTAGCAAGCAAGACCGGCGACGATGCAGGCGACGGTACAACAACCGCTACAATCCTCACTCAGGCTATCGTAACCGAGGGTTTGAAGAACGTAACCGCAGGTGCTAACCCGATGGACCTGAAGCGTGGTATCGACAAGGCAGTGGCTGCTGTCGTAGCACACATCAAGGCAAACGCAGAGATTGTTGGCGACAACTACGACAAGATTGAGCAGGTAGCAACCGTTTCTGCTAACAACGACCCGGAGATTGGTAAGCTCCTGGCTGACGCAATGCGCAAGGTGTCTAAGGACGGCGTAATCACCATCGAGGAGAGCAAGAGCCGCGACACAAACATCGGCGTAACAGAAGGTATGCAGTTTGACCGCGGTTATCTGAGTGCTTACTTCGTTACCGACTCTGAGAAGATGGAGTGCGTTATGGACAACCCGTACATCCTTATCTACGACAAGAAGATCAGCAGCGTTAAGGACTTGCTGCCTATCCTGCAGCCGGCTGCAGAGAGCGGACGCCCGATGCTCATCATCGCTGAGGACGTAGACTCTGAGGCACTCACCACACTCGTTGTGAACCGTCTGCGTGCAGGCTTGAAGATCTGCGCTGTGAAGGCTCCTGGCTTCGGCGATCGTCGTAAGGCAATGCTCGAGGATATCGCTACTCTGACTGGTGGCGTTGTTATCAGCGAGGAGAAGGGCTTGAGCCTCGACAAGGCTACACTCGACCTCTGCGGTTCATGCGAGAAGGCTACCGTTTCTAAGGACAACACCACTATCGTGGGTGGCTGCGGACAGAAGGACCTCATCGCTGACCGTGTTGCTCTTATCAAGAATGAGATTGCAAACACAAAGAGTGCTTATGACAAGGAGAAGTTGCAGGAGCGTCTTGCAAAGCTCGCCGGTGGCGTAGCCGTTCTCTACGTAGGCGCTAACAGCGAGGTGGAGATGAAGGAGAAGAAGGACCGCGTTGACGACGCTCTCTGCGCTACACGTGCAGCAATGGAGGAAGGCGTTGTCGTTGGTGGCGGCACAACATACATCCGCGCTCAGAAGGAGCTTGCAGAGCTCAAGGGCGAGAACGCTGACGAGCAGACTGGTATCAACATCGTGCGTCGTGCTATCGAGGAGCCGCTTCGCCAGATCGTAAAGAACGCCGGTGGCGAGGGTGCTGTTGTCGTTCAGAAGGTTCGCGAGGGCGAAGGCGACTTCGGCTACAATGCTCGTAAGGACGCTTACGAAGACCTCCGCGCAGCAGGTGTCATCGACCCGGCTAAGGTGGAGCGCGTAGCTCTTGAGAACGCTGCTTCTATCGCAGGTATGTTCCTCACAACCGAGTGCATCATCTGCGACAAGCCAGAGGAGAAGGCTCCGGCTATGCCTATGGGCAACCCGGGCATGGGTGGCATGATGTAATCAGACCGAATCAGATTCTTTTTAAATAAACAAAGCGTCCCTATTCCGCAGTGGAGTAGGGACGCTTTTTTTGTTTCTCCTTCGTTTAATATGCCATTACTTTCTTGTTTAATCTATGTTAATTAGCCTGATAAACAATAACTTTGTTGTATATTTGTAGGTGGTTCCTACATTTAATGATTTTGTTCGACAGATGAGAACCTAATGTAATAAACAAGTAATAAAATGGTGAATAAGAACTCTATAAAACTTTTTGGCGGCGATAAGATTCGTGCCGTTTGGGACGATGAACAGGAAAAGTGGTATTTCTCTATTGTTGATGTCGTGGCGGTATTGACGGAAAGCAAGGATTTTCAGACCGCAAGAAAGTACTGGAACAAGCTAAAACAGCGTTTGAAGGAAGAGGGTTTTGAACCGGTGACAAATTGTCACCAGTTGAAAATGCCTGCAGCAGATGGAAAGATGCGCTTAACAGACGTTGCTGATACAGAGCAACTTTTGCGTATCATTCAGTCTATGCCTTCACCAAAGACTGAGCCGTTTAAGATGTGGCTTGCTAAAGTTGGAACAGCTCGACTTGATCAGATGCAGGATCCAGAGCTGAGTATTCAGCAGGCCATGATAGACTATAAGCGATTGGGATATTCAGACAATTGGATTAACCAGCGATTGAAAAGCATTGAGATACGCAAGGACTTGACCGACCAATGGAAACTTCATAATGTAGAAGAAGGAGTGCAGTATGCTACTTTGACCGACATCATCTATCAGTCATGGGCTGGCAGGACATCAAAGGAATACAAACAGTTGAAAGGATTGAAGAAGGAAAATCTTCGTGATAACATGACTAACGAGGAACTTGTGCTGAATATGCTTGCAGAACTATCTGCAACAAGCATAACCAAAGCAAAGAATCCTCAGACTTTAGACGAAAACAAAACTTGTGCAAAAGAAGGTGGTGATGTGGCTCGTGTTGCAAGAGAACAATTAGAATCGAAGACTGGCCGATTGGTTGTTTCTCCCCTCTCAGCCAAAAGATTCTTTGAGGCTCAACAGCCCAAAGGAGAATTGGACGACAAAAGTACTTGTGGCGAGGAGCAAGATAAATAATGTATATAAAAATGACACTCCACCTTGAAAGCGTTGGTTTCTGAGGTAGAGTGTCAAATTCGATGTGGTCGGAGCTTTAGTATGTGGTTAAGGCTCCTTTTTGTATTCTTTTACTTGTTTTGATTATATTTCTTCAACAATCTCTGCGAGAGCCTTGCGCTTCTTCTCTGTACGCGGACAATCCTCGGCGATGTGTCCGACGGGGATGATTGCCACAGCTTCGAAGTCGGCAGAGGGGAAGAGGCGACTCATGATGTCGGTGTCGAAGTTGCACACCCAGCAGGTGCCGAGGTTGCGCTCGGTAGCAGCGAGGCACAGATGCTCGGTAGCTATAGCCACGTCGATGTCGCCGTGCTGCTTGTCGTCGTAGCGGCGTGTCCAGCACTCGCTGTTGTTCTTCATGCACACGATGTAGGGCGGAGCAGTGCGGAACCAATCGCGGTCGTATGCCTGCCAGAGCTGTTCCTTAGCCTCCTTGCTGCGCACAACGACAAATTTCCACGGCTGACGGTTGACAGCTGACGGAGCCAATCGCACGCACTCGAGGATATATGCCAAGTCGTCGTCGCTTACCGCCTCGTCAGTATATTTGCGTGCCGAGAAGCGGGTTTGTGATAGTTCGAGAATATTCATACGTTCGGCTTACTTCTTTGTCAGCACATACAGTTTGGCTGTTTCGCCCTCAGGCTCATTGCCGAGCGAGTCGGTCATAATTACGCTGCTGTTGTCCTTAACCTTGTAGAAGGTGTGCTCGCCGCTCGATGGACGAACAAGCATCAGTACACTGTTGTCGAGAACCTCCAGCACGCCACTTGCCTCGTCGTGACCATCCTTGCGGTCGATATAGTCCTGCTGCAGCTGATATGTGCTATCGGCGTTGATAGTGAGCACGGTCTTGATGCCCGGGCAATCGGCTGCAGGCAGTGTGCCCTCGTATGTGCCGGCAACGGCAGCGAGGTCTACGCTTTCGGCAGCTGTTGTGTCAGTTACGCTTGTCGAATCGGTGTTCGTTTCGTTCTGTGCGGTGTTCTTGCCATTGCAAGACACCATCAATGCTGCAGCCAAGAGTGCAGCGTACATAAGATTTCTTTTCATATCTTTTTTTGCTTACCATTATTTGTGGCGCAAAATTACGTATTTATAATCAGATACTATCTGTTGGTGTTTTTAAAAGTTCTAAAAAGATATTAGGGAATGGAAAATTCCCCAAGAGCCGACTCTTGCAGAAAATAGAGCAAGGCGAAAGAAACATACTTGCCATACCGTTGCTTACATATATAAATAAGGCGTAAATAACTAAAAAGCAACATTATTCACAAATAAAAAAGTTAGCATTATGGCAACAGTAAAAGTAAAGTTCCGCGCATCCTCGGTGCCAGGAAAGGAAGGCACATTGTATTATCACCTCATCCATCAGCGCAGTCTGCGCTGGATTAGTACCGACTATCATGTCTTTCCAGACGAGTGGAACGACAAGAAGTCGGCTATCATTGTTTCTAACCGCAACAACCGACAGGCACATCTACAGCTAATCCAGTCGCAGATAGATTGGGAGATGAAGCAGATGCAGCGTATCATCCGTGATAAGGATGCAGAGGGCATCTCTTATACTATTGACGACATAGCCAAGGAGATACAGCAACTGCCATCGAGCCAGAGCGTTTTTGCTTTCTTTCGCCAGCAGATAGTCAAGAAAGAACAAATGCAGTGCATCGGCACCAAGAGTAACTATGTCAGTGCTACCAACCGTTTCATGGAGTTTCGTGGCAATGAAGACATTACCTTCTCACAAATGACAAGCGAGATGATGGAAATGTATCAGGCATGGCTATGGAACAGAGGTGTCGGACAAAACACCGTAGCGTTCTATCTGCGAACCCTCCGCACCCTCTACAACAAGGCGGTGGAAGCAGGGCAAGCTCCACCAAATGATCTCTTTTCTCACGTGCAGACCGCTAACGTGAGAACTGCCAAACGTGCCATTACTGTCAGGGAAATTCGCAAGATAGAGAAATTGGACTTGCCAAGAGGTTTCTCCCTTGACAAGGCACGAGACCTGTTTCTGCTTAGCTTCTATCTCCGTGGCATGGCATTCGTAGATATGGCATTTCTGAAGAAGACAGACTTGAAATGTAGTATGGTAAACTACAACCGTCGCAAGACCCACCAAAACCTCAATATTGAGTGGATGAAACCGATGCAAACCATCATCGACAAATATGCCGAGCAAACCAAGGACTCTCCTTATCTGCTACCCATCCTGACAGGCAAGGAATCCTCTCCATACACCGCATACCGCAAGGTGGAGCACAACACAAACTATAACCTGAAGAAAAT
This sequence comes from Leyella stercorea DSM 18206, assembly GCF_000235885.1. Lineage (GTDB taxonomy): Bacteria > Bacteroidota > Bacteroidia > Bacteroidales > Bacteroidaceae > Prevotella > Prevotella stercorea. Next base: position 5,185 of record NZ_JH379444.1, on the reverse strand, counting down.
AGGTGAGATGGTAGGCTTGAAGATACCGCTCACCACCTACGTGGCACGCCATACCTGGGCAAGCGTAGCCTTGCACATGAACATCCCGATAGCCACCATCAGCGAGGGTATGGGGCACAACTCCTTCAAGACCACACAGATTTACTTACAGTCGTTAGACATGGCAACCATCAACGAAGCCAATGCACGGATTATAAGAAAAATCCGATTAAGCGAGTGCAATGAAAAATAGTTTTCAGATTGCTGAGCGTGAGGATTTTATCAAAAGATTTTAAAAGATCTGTAAATAAATGGTAGCATTTACACCATCCCGAAATGATGGGGGAAATGTTTAGCAAATTTCACGCTTTCTTCTTATAAAAGAGCAAAAACAGCCGAAACAAGTGCAAATCTGCCACTTGGAGAAATCATCCAAGGCAGATTTGCTAAACATTTGCGTGATTTTTTTAGAATGACTAACAGAAAATGATAAAATCTAACATGTAATCCAACTAATTTTCGTATTTTTGTAGCGAGTTCACTCTTTTATAAGAAGAAAGTGTAACGAATGTAAAATACATATGCAAAAGCTGTAATGTCTGATACTCATAAATGCGATTAAGATTATGCACGACAATAACAAATTGACTAGGCTTTCACAACTATCATGTATGGTTGTAGCTAATTACATAAAGTAGAGCAGAATTTATGAAACCGGATGGTACGAATTCTTTTTCTACAGCCGACGAGAAACGTGTTTCTCAAGAGGGCAACCACTTTACTGAGCCAGACGTAAAGACTGGTTCAGAGGTAAAGAAGTGTCTTCAATCGGACGGAACCACATGGTCGTATCTCTTTGTGCATCATAGCAAAGTGAAGGGCATGGAAGCGCAGTTGACCAAAGACGGTAGAACATATTTTGTGCATAAAACTATAAGGTATTTCAAGAGAATGGGCAAGCAGAAAGTGCAACACAAAGAAATACCGACTGTCAGCGGACTTGTCTTCTTCCAAGGTTTTCCCGAAGAGATACAAACCTATCTTGACAAGAAATTCCCTCGCACTCATCTGTGCAAGAATTGTAGCACAGGCAAAGTGGCAGAAATTAAAGATTCACAGATGCGACCATTCATGTGTGTCAACGAGACAGAGCCTGAACGCATCCGTTTCCTGCTTAAACCATTCCATTACTATGCCCGCAACCGCATCCTGCTCCGTATCACCAGTGGAGAATTGGCAGGATTGGAAGGCTATGTCATTCGCATCAACCGAGATCGTCGTCTTGTGATGGATGTGGGTGGTATCAGCGTTACCATTGCAGGTGTCCACGCCGAGCACTTTGAGGAAGTGAAGCCAGACGGCACATCAATAACAGATACCAATCCATTCTACCAGCGTAATCTGCAAGAGCGAGAAGCCATCATCGACCGCTACTTCCACCCTGTGAAAACAGCTAATGAGGTCGCTGTCCAAGCCGAAAACATCGACTACCTGCGAGAATATGTGTTGGCAGAGTTGGCACAAAAACGCATGGACATCAACAAGGCATGGAATACCTATACCTTTATCATCAAGGAGATAGGCTACTACTATGCCCCATTTATCGAGCAATTCAAGGAAAACCTCGACCCCATCATGCGTGAAGGAGGCAAGGTACTCCAAGAAATGGAACAGATTATCAAAAGTCCTTATATCAGTCCTAACGACAAGACCAGATACGAAAATGACTATCAGGAGATATTGTCGCAATACGAATATCTGTTCTAAAAAGCAATATTATAGTTTCATTATATCACCCACCATTGCCATGGCCAAGGACTTGTGACACAAGATTATGAATGAGGTGAGTGTGAGTGAAGTGATATAAAAAAAGAAAATCACATGAACATAGTAAAAACAGAAATACAAGGCGTTCTCATTATAGAGCCACGCCTCTTCGGTGATGCTCGTGGCTACTTCTTCGAGAGCTTCAGCAAGCGAGAGTTTGAAGAGAAAGTTGCCCCAATTTTGGGACACAGTGTTCACTTCTGCCAAGACAATGAGTCTATGAGCAGCTATGGTGTCATGCGAGGCTTGCACTTCCAGTGTCCACCCTATACTCAGAGCAAGTTGGTACGTTGCGTAAAAGGTAGAGTGCTCGATGTTGCTGTTGATATTCGTAAAGGCTCTCCTACTTATGGCAAACATGTGGCAGTGGAACTGACAGAAGATAACCATCGCCAGTTCTTCATTCCAAAAGGCTTTGCCCATGGTTTCGCTGTTCTTTCAGAAACAGCCGTCTTCCAGTACAAGTGTGATAACTTCTATCATCCAGAAGCAAATGGAGGTATCAGCATTCTCGATGAAACTCTCGATATCGATTGGAAAATCCCAACAAAACATGCCAATCTCTCAGAGAAAGATACGAAGCATGCGATGCTGAAGGATTTTGATAGTCCGTTCGATATCAACGTGGATTTATACTAATAATACGTAGCCTCCGCACCTTGCTTCCACAAGATGAGGACGGCAATGCCAATGTAGGCAAGGATTATCCGACTGTACGAATGCAAGAACTGCGTGGTTCATGCAGCCGATGAAAGTAAGGTGGTAGTTCAAGGATTGGATGGCTATATTGTAGCCGAGAAGGAATGGACAGCTGCTTGCTCTTTGAAGGAAGAACAGAGAATTAAAGAATTTGGAAAGTAATATATGTCAAATCAAACATCAGATAATAATAAGCGAATAGCGAAGAATACTGCGGTATTGTATGTAAAATTGATACTATCTGTGATTATAGGTCTTTATACGTCCCGTGTAATCCTTCAAGCATTAGGTGCTTCGGATTATGGTTTGTATACTATTGTTGGAGGTATTGTTTCAATGATGAATTTTCTAGGTGTCACCATGATGTCTGTAACTTATCGGTATATTGTAGTGGAGTTTGGAAAAGGAGAAGAAGGAGATCCTAGAAAAGTATTTAATACTTCATTAGTGATACATATAGCCTTGGTCTTGTTACTTTTGATTGTAGGTGAAACTTTTGGAGTTTATTTTATAAGAAATATTGCGAATATTGATACTTCAAAAATAAGTGATGCGCTATTTGTTTTGCACCTTAGTTTAGCTGCAACATCTTTTGTTATCCTTAGTGTGCCATTTAATGGTTTGATAGTCGCTCGTGAGAAATTTGTATTTACATCCGTTGTAGAAATTGGTAGGACATTGCTGAAGTTAGGAATGGTTATAGCTCTAGCATATTATTGTGGCAACCGATTGAGGATGTTTGCCATTATAATGGCGATATTTAATATCATATTGCCAGTTAGTATGTATATCTATTGCTTTATAAAGGATAGAGAAATTGTAAGATGGCAATTTAATAAGAAGCGTTCTGATTATAGTGGTATTTTAGGATATGCTTTTTGGATTATGATAGGTGCTGTAGCTTCCATGGGTCAGAATCAAGGTTCCAATATGATAATCAACTTGTTCTTTAATACAGTCGTTAATGCGGCGTTTGGTATAGGTTTCCAAATTAACAACTATTTAATGATGTTTGTGCAGAGCTTGAATCAAGCGGCAATACCACAAATCATGAAGAGCCAAAGTAGTCATAATACCGAACGTTCTTTGTCTCTGATTTATGGGATTGCGAAAATCGCATTTTTCATCATGCTTATACCTGTTGTGCCGCTGATTCTTAATATGGATTTTGTACTAAAAGCTTGGCTTAAAGATGTGCCTCAATATACAGATGTGTTTGCAATATTGCTTTTAGTTGGAGGTTTAATCAAATGTTTGGGAGCAGGATTCGATTCTTCTATTCAGACAACTGGTAAAATCCGTTCATTTCAAATCTTCTATAGTGTAGCATATTTAATGGTTCTTCCTGCTGCTTATTTTCTTTTTGTAGTAGGTTTTCCTGTTTATACGATTATTATTTGTACAATATTGGCGTCTGTTGCAGTATTGGTATTTCAGGTTAGGTATCTAAGTAGAATTACTGAATTTGAACCAATGTGTTATTTACAGCATACTGTGTTCCCTTGTTTGGCTGTTGTAGTATGTTCTTTGCCCTTGTTCTTGTTGAAACTTTTTATCACAGGAACTGTGGTGAGTTTTTTAATGTCTAGTGTTATATCGTTAGTGTGGATCTTATGTTTAATCTACATGATTGGATGTACCAATGAAGAACGATATATAGTAAAACAAAGTATTAATAGAATTTTTAAATAAAAATAATTATGGAAAAGGCCAAAATAGATGTTGCAGTACTATTGCTTTTCTTTGCTCGCCCTGAGCAGACTGCTAAAGTTTTTGAGCAAATTAAAATAGCTCGTCCTTCAAAGCTTTTTCTTTATCAAGATGGAGCTAGAGAAGGAAGAACAGATGATGTAGCAGGTGTGAAAGCTTGTCGTAAAATTGTTGAGAACATTGATTGGGAGTGTGAAGTACATCGTATGTACCAAGAAAAGAATTATGGCTGTGATCCTTCAGAATACATCTCTCAAAAATGGATGTTTAGCATTGTGGACAAAGGTATTATTCTTGAAGACGATGATGTTCCCTCTCAAAGTTTTTTCCCTTTTTGCAAGGAGCTACTGGACAAGTATGAATATGACAATCGTATAGCGATGATTTGTGGCATGAACCATATGGATCAAGTTGACATTGATGGAGATTATTTCTTTTGCCGGAAACATGGGCCTATTTGGGGATGGGCGACCTGGCGTCGTTTTGTTGATATGTGGGATCCAAAATATAATTTTTTAGATAATGAGCGCGACATAACTAATCTTTTCTCTTCAGGAGAACTGTGGAATAAAAGACTGGAAACCTATTTGAAACATAAGGCTACAGGAATAGAACATTATGAAGATTTCGTTTCGAGTACTAGAATATTTAATTCTATGCTCGCTATTATTCCTTCTAAAAACCTTATTAGTAATATCGGTATAGCAGCAGTGTCAACTCATTCGACTTCCAATATCAATGATTTACCTCCTAAATTAAGGCGTATTCTTTTTAAGCCGACATTCGAGTATGATTTTCCATTGAAGCATCCTTTAAATGTTGTCGATGATGTTGAAAACTCTAGAAAAATCGATGCAACGATGAGAGCAGGACTTTATGAAAAACTGTATTTGCTCTATAGAAGAGTATGGAATTTTTTGTGTAAGAAAAAGTAAAATAGTAAGCACTCAAATTAGGGCTTAAATTAGAA
>NZ_JH379443.1 GCF_000235885.1 Leyella stercorea DSM 18206 | reverse complement strand
TGTTAAAAACACAACAATATTATTTGATCCCCGATATGATATACGCAGCCATAAAGAGACCTCCGTAAACAGATGCATTATACCCATAAGGGTACAATAAGTGCTTACAAGGTCTCCACGGGATAGATGTATTCACACCCCGGGACATCTACCGTTGACCACGTTCAAGACAATAATTACTGTGAATTTGCTAGATTAACAGAGAGTCTCAAACATAGCGTCGATAAACGCCTTTAATATGTCCGGATTATCGTCCCACCCAAAGCCCGCTTCGCATAGATGTTTCTTTCGATTTCACCATGCTCCACACGGCGTGAGCTGTCTCATGATATTTGTACAAGAACTCGTCTTGACTTAATATTAAAATTGAGACATGATAATCCGAAAGCAAAATTATACAAATTTTCTCATACTAAAAAATAAATGTTAAACAATTTTATTAATAGTTCTATCTTTTCTGGGAAAAGATGTTGATGGATGTTAATACATTATTGCTGTCCGCTAAAACTTCAAATAGAATTATAAAAACATGCAAAAATGTGCGGTATTTTATAAAATTATCCGTAGAATATTGCCGTATTCTCGTAATTAATTGTATTTTTGCAGCAGTAATGACATTTTATTAGATGTGAGATGGATAATAATATAATTAGTAAAGTGGCAGCACTTGGTGGCACTATCTCCACTACAGATATATCTCATATGTCAGAGTATAAACGACTGTTGAGAGCTAAGGAGCGTGGCGACTTGATAAAGTTGCGTCATGGCATATATGCCGTTCCCGATACCTTGCTTAATACAATGATAGATGTGGAGCGGATTGTACCTAATGGCATTGTATGTCTATACAATGCGTGGGCTTACCATCAGCTTTCGACAACTGTTCCACCTGCTTTTTGCATTGCCATCGCCAACAAACGGAAAGTAGTTATACCTGATACGCTACCGATAGAGTTGTATTATTGGAAGAAAGAGAACTTGGAGTTTGGCATTATGAATGCAGAAATTTCTGGGTATCATGTTCGCGTCACCGACATGGAGCGAAGTGTTTGCGATGCTGTGAAATACAGAAACAAATTGGGGCTGGATGTTTGTACAGAAGTGATACGCTCCTATCTGAGAAAGCCCAACCGAAATCTCACTCGTTTGCAAGATTATGCCAAACGCCTCAGAGTATTCAACACATTGAAGAATTATCTTGAAATAGCAATAGAATAAAATGGGAAAGAAAAACTACGGCAAGTCTGTAAAGACACGCTTGCTCAATCTAATGAATGAAACAGGCTATAAATATATGTATCTCTTGGCAAGATACTTTAACGAAAGGTTGCTTTACAGAGTATCTGTTAGCCAATATAAGGACAACTTCTTATTAAAAGGAGGCTCTTTGCTTTATGCTATGAATGGACTTGAGGCACGTCCTACGGTAGATGTTGACTTTTTGGCAGACAGAATCAGCCGTGACAGGGATTTCCTTGCGCATGTGTTCCAAGAAATCTTGGACATAGTATGCGATGAGGATGGAGTGTCGTTTGACGTTGATAGCATCAGGTTGGAACCTATCACTGTCGAAAAGAAATATCCTGGCACCCGATTCTACTTTACTGCCCACATGGATACCATTTCTTATAACATGTCTGTTGACATTGGTTTTGGTGATGTTGTGACCCCATATCCCACAACCATTGATTTTCCATTGCTTTTGCCAGACATTCCATCTGTAAACATACAAGCATATTCCTTGGAGACAGTTGTCGCCGAGAAATTCCATACGATGATAGACCGTGATGTACTTAATAGTCGCATGAAAGATTTCTTCGATTGCTATCAACTCTTGACAAAGAGAGACTTGGATGATGAAACATTATACGATGCTATCAAGGCAACTTTCGACAATCGTGGTCTTACGTACAATCCTGAATTACAGTTGTTCACAGAAGATTTTTCAACAGATGTAGCACGCATTACCCGATGGAAAGCTTTCCTGAAAAAGATTCAATGGAAAGAGACACTTGACTTTGAAACTGTAATGGAGGTGATAAGAAAAAGGTTGCAGCCTATGGCAGAAAAATATTGGAAATAATATTACATAGCTAAAATTTACATATCT
>NZ_JH379442.1:32553-52262 GCF_000235885.1 Leyella stercorea DSM 18206 | reverse complement strand
TAGGGTGTCAACCTTATTTAAAAAAAGACAATACCCCATTAGGTTCTGAGCATACAAAAAAGTATAAGATATATTGGGGAAATAAAGATGGAAAGTTTTGGAAAAAATATGTTGGTGGTGGCGTAAGAATATATTACCTTGATGTAAACAAAGAAAGTAAAAAGAAATACGATGATATCATTAAATCAATAAGAATACGCAAGCTCTGGCGACCGAAGAGCCCAGCAAGTTCAAATGAATAGATAAAATGGGCTGAGACTTTAAAGTTATCCAAATGCAAGACAGTGATATAATTTTCCTGTTGCGTATATTAACAAATTAGCCTTCTTTATATAGAGGGCGCAAAAAAACAAGTATGCAAACTCTATTATTAGTAATAATGATTTGTATTCGACTTGGTACTGCGGAGGCCGGAGACCTCCGCTACTTATAGGTTCATAGTTGAATCACTCCAAATTCCGGATGAACTTTAGTTCAGTATGTGGTTATTTCTCCAGTTCATAGAACTTCACCCAGTCTACTTCCAGTTCTATTGGCAGCTGCTTTGGGTCGGCTTTGCCCACCCATGCACCCTGTATCTGCATGTCTACGAGCAGGTAGTAGGGTGTGCCGAATGGGTATTGCCCCTTGTCGGTAGTCTCAATTTTTGGATATGAGAACGATGTCTTGCCGTTGATTGAGAATACGAGCGAGTCGGGCAGTATTAACTGAGCAGGCTGCGCAGTTCGTCGAGATAAATGTCCGCATTAGGGTCGTCCATGCGGCGCCATACGTCGCCCAAGAACGCAGCTCCACCGAACGAGAGATCTTTCAGTTGTGCTATATGCTCTTTAGACACGCCGCCAAGCGCATAAACCTTGTTGTCGATGAGGCTTTCTGCTGCTGCCTTGTGCAAAGCTGCGGTAGAGAACGCAGCCTCGTATCCAGCCTTTGAGATGCTGTTGAAGATAGGGCTCAGGAAGACGTAGTCGCTCGTGGGCTTTTTCTTCGCTACCTCCTCCAGACTATGGCACGAGCAGGATATGCTGCCCGTATATCCGTCGGGAGCATGCGGACAGCGGCGGTTGAGATGTACGCCGTGAAGCAGGAACTCGCCCGTCAGCTGAAAGTGGTCGTGCAGCACTATGCGGCTATGCCATCGCTCGGGAATCTGCCGTAGCAGTTTTCTGCATGCCTCAATCGTTGAGCCGGGCTTGCGCAGGTGCAGCAAGTCGAGTCCGTGACCGAACAGTCGGTCTATGAAAAGAGCCTCCCCCGACACGAAGTCGGGAGAGGTTATTACAATCCATTTCATGTGGAAAATGTGTAGTGATTGGTCCGTTGGTGCAGTTCTTGATCTGGCAAGCGGCGAAGCCGAGCTGAGACAGCTGCACCCCCTGCTTACTTCTTCAGTTTCTCGATAATCATATCGGCAACCTTCTTGCCCGAAAGCATCATGCCGCCGAAGATAGGTCCCATGCGAGGAGTGCCGGCAACGGCAGACGAAGCCATACCGCAGACATATAGACCTGGATAAACCTCGCGTGTGCCCTCTACTACCATGCGCTCACCCTCTACAACGTCAAGCGAACGCTCGCCGATAACGCCGCCAGTCGCGGTGTCGAGCTGTATGCCGTTCTTGCGTGCTACCACCTTGCACATCTCGCTGTCGTGACCAGTGCCGTCGATGACGCACTTAGCCATGATGTTAAGCGGGTCTACGTGCAGACCTTCGCGCAGCACCGGAGTCCAGTTGACTACCACACCGCTCACCACGTTGTTCTTGAACACCACGTCCTCTACCGAGTAGCAGTTGAAGATGGTAGCGCCGGCGTGTACGGCGTGATAGAGCAGTGACGATGTGCTCTCTACAGAGTCGATAGTGTAGAGTCCATCCTCGAATGCCTGGTAGTTGATGTCGAAATCCTTGACGATGTGCATCGCCTCCTCCTGAATGACAATCTGGTTGAACATCATTGCGCCGCCCCACATGCCGCCGCCGGGAGAGAGCTTACGGTCGAACTGAGCCACTTTCAGTCCGGCTTTAGCCATATAGTAAGCGGCAACGATGCCTGAAGGACCGCCGCCAACGATGGCTACATCGAGGTCCAAATTGTTCTGAAGCTTGTCGAAATAGGTAGTGATAATACCTTTTGATACTTGTGTTTCAATCATTTTTATTAAGTATTTATTGGGTTTTTATATTCTTTTTCTTTTCTCTCAGCCGTTTTATTTGCCCTCCTGACAACTCTTGAGCGAGTGGCTGATGCGTGCAGCACAGAAGTTAGGACCGCACATCGTGCAGTAGTTGGCGTCAACGTTGTTGCTCGACTTGTAGTATTCGAGCGCACGCTCCGGGTCGAGCGCCAGGTTGAACTGGTCCTTCCAGCGGAAGTCGTAACGAGCCTTGCTCAAAGCGTTGTCGCGTATGGTAGCTCCGGGGTGACCCTTAGCCAAGTCGGCAGCATGAGCCGCAATCTTATACGTTACGACACCGATGCGTACGTCCTCCTTCTCAGGCAGAGCGAGGTGCTCCTTCGGCGTAACGTAGCAGAGCATAGCCGTTCCGTACCAGCCAATCATTGCAGCGCCGATGGCAGAAGTGATGTGGTCGTAAGCCGGAGCAATGTCTGTAACGAGCGGACCGAGCGTGTAGAACGGTGCACCATGACACTTCTCGATCTGTCGCTCCATGTTCTCCTTGATCTTGTGCATTGGCACGTGTCCCGGACCCTCGATGAATGCCTGAACGTTCTTAGCCCAAGCACGCTCAACCAGTTCGCCCATGGTGTCGAGCTCGGCAAACTGCGCAGCGTCGTTGGCGTCGTATGTAGAACCGGGGCGCAAACCGTCGCCCAAAGAGATGGCAACATCGTACTTGGCGCAGATGTCGCAGATGTCGTCGAAGTGCTCGTAGAGGAAACTCTCCTTCTGATGCACCTTGCACCACTTGGAGATGATGCTGCCGCCGCGGCTTACGATGCCAGTAAGACGAGTGTCGGCGAGGTGGATGTTCTGAAGACGAATGCCGCAGTGGATGGTGAAGTAGTCGACACCCTGCTCGCACTGCTCAATCAATGTATCGCGGAAAATCTCCCAAGTGAGGTCTTCTGCCTTACCGTTCACCTTCTCGAACGCCTGATACATAGGCACTGTGCCTACCGGAACCGGACAGTTGCGCAGAATCCACTCGCGTGTTTCGTGTATGTCGTTGCCCGTTGAGAGGTCCATCAATGTGTCGCCGCCCCATTTGCAGCTCCATACAGCCTTCTCAACCTCCTCCTGCATGCCAGAAGTGGTGGCAGAGTTGCCGATGTTGGTGTTGATCTTCACGAGGAAGTTGGTGCCGATGATCATTGGCTCCGACTCCGGGTGCTTTCTGTTGGCAGGAATCACAGCTCTGCCTTCGGCTATCTCCTTGCATACGAATGCCGGAGTGATGTGTGTCTTGATGCCAAGCTCCTCGCAGTTCATATTCTCGCGGATGGCTACATACTCCATCTCCTGCGTGATGACGCCCTGCTTGGCGAAGTACATCTGTGTCTCGCCCTCTTTGCGACTGTCTATCCACGACTGGCGCAGCTTCGGCAGACCCTTCTCCAAGTCTATTTCCACGTTAGGGTCGCTGTACGGACCGCTTGTGTCGTATACGTACACCGGATCGTTAGGCTCGACGCGACGCTCGCCGCCCTCTACTATGATGGTAGGCGTAAGGCTCACTTTGCGCATACCCACCTTAATCTCGGGGTAGAGCTTGCCGCTGAGATACACCTTCTCGGAAGAAGGATAGTTGAATTTGATATTTGTTTCCATTATCTGTTTGGTTTTATAAGGCTTATAAATTGTTTCATTTCTTCTGCAGGACTTTCAGCGTTCAGGATGCCGCCGCTTACAGCGATGCCCGTCACGCCGGTCTGCATTATGTCGGCGATGTCCGACTTCAGAATGCCGCCGATGGCTACGATGGGCAGGTCGATGCCGTGCGCTTTCATGTCGCTGACGATGCGCTCGTAGCCCTCCAGACCCAACACCGGCGAGAGGTTTTTCTTTGTCGTGGTGAAGCGGAACGGACCACAGCCTATGTAGTCGGCACCTTGTCGGTGCAGACGCTCAATGTCTTCGAAGGTGTTAGCCGTGCCGCCGATTATTCTGTCGTAGCCGAGCAGCCTACGCGCCTCGTCAACCGGCATGTCGTTCTTGCCGAGATGCACGCCGTCGGCTCCGCAGCGCTCCACAAGCTCCGCATGGTCGTCGAGAACGAACACCGCTTCGTGCTCTCTGCACAACTTGCCAATCTGTTCGGCAGCAGCCACGAACTTCTCCTCCGAGGCGTCCTTCATGCGCAGCTGAACCCATCGGCATCCGCCTTCAAGTGCCAAGCGAGCGCCCTCTACATATCCGTAGCGTTCATTGAAATGAGTAATAAACTGTATCATAGGATAATTTGTTTTTCGGGATTGAACAAATGGTTAACCGGTCCGTGACCTTCGCCGATGTGCACATCCTTGCCAGCTTCCAAGGCCTGCGAAAGGTAAGTCTTGGCTTGCGCTACAGCGTCAGTCAATGCAAGTCCGCGAGCCATGAACGCAGCGATGGCAGAAGACAGCGTGCAGCCCGTGCCGTGCGTGTTGCGTGTGGCTATCGCTTCGTGAACGAACGAGCAAACCTCGTTGTTCGGCAGGTACAGCTTGTCTACCTTCCTGCCCTCAAGATGTCCGCCCTTGATAAGCACAGCCTTGCAGCCCAATGCCAAAATGCTGCGTCCTGCAGCATCCATGTCATCAATAGAGCGGATAGAGCGGTTGGAGAGTACTTCCGCCTCGGGAATGTTCGGCGTGAGCAGGGTAGCCATAGGGAGCAAGCGACTGCAGAACGTGCCCAAAGCGTCCTCATGCATGAGCGTCGAACCGCTCGTAGACACCATTACCGGGTCGACGATGAGCTTTTGCGGAGAATACTGTTGCAGCGTGTCGGCAATAGCCAGGATAGTAGTCTGGTCGTTCACCATTCCTACCTTTATAGCCGTGGGCTTTATGTCGTCCATAACCGCCCGTATCTGTCCAGCCACTATCTCCGGCTGTATGGCTTGAATGGCTTGCACGCCCAATGTGTTCTGCACCGTGACGGACGTGATGGCGGAAGCGGCATAAACGCCTAAAGCCGACATAGTCTTAATGTCAGCCTGAACGCCCGCTCCGCCACAACTATCGGAACCGGCAATGGTAAGTGCGCAAATGTACCTCATGCTCTTTCTCTTTTTTTGTCTGGAGGCGCATCCGTTGGTCTTACTACCAAAAGAAAATACGGAATAGAAACAGCTCCGAGCATCACGTCATACCTTATATAATAAGTATGGATGTCTGAAGCAATCCCTGCGGCAGCATTATCTGCGTCAGGTTCTATGGGTATAATCTCAGCAACACAATCGTGAAGCACCCCTTATTTCTTGTTTGTCGATTTAAAACGTTGGCAAAAGTAACCAATTATTAGTGAAAACAGCAATAAGCAAATATAATTTAAGATTTATTCACGCTCTCAACTTTTGTGGCTTTCGCAAACAAGATGTAATTTTGCACTTGCTAAAAACATTACACCAGAAACGTATGAACAAAGATATAATAGACAGACTGAACGAGTTGGGCAGCAGCGGAGAACCCTTTCTGTTTGTTGTCGACTATAAGGGCGACAAGGCGTATATAAAGAAACTCTCGGAGATAGATGCCGGCGAGTGCCTCTACGACTTCGGCAGTCATACCAACGCCGTCGGAGAATGCGCCACTCAACTGCCTGCGGAGATAGAATGGGAGGTGGGGGCACCGAAGTACGACGAATACGAGCGTAGCTTCAACATCGCGAAGAACAATATGCTGGCTGGCAATAGCTATCTCGCCAATCTGACATGCCAGGTCGCGGTGCGCTGCAACCTCTCGCTTGAAGACATCTTCCGCCATTCGAAAGGTAAGTACAAGTTGCTCTTGAATAATCCGTCGGATGATATAGGGCGTTTCGTGTGCTTCTCGCCCGAAACATTCGTAAAGATAAGAGGTGGCAGAATCTATTCGTTCCCGATGAAGGGCACCATCAACGCAACGCTGCCAGATGCCAAGCAAGTGCTGATGGACGACAAGAAGGAGGCATCGGAGCACGCCACCATTGTCGACCTTATACGCAACGATCTGAACACGGTGGCTACAGACGTGAAGGTGGAGAAGTATCGTTTCGTTGATGTTCTGCACACCAACAAGGGCGACATCTTGCAGACAAGTTCGGAGATAAGCGGCAAGTTGCCCTCCGACTACACGCAGCGCATCGGCGACATACTCGCTGCGCAACTGCCTGCCGGAAGCATAACGGGTGCGCCTAAGAAGAAGACCTGTCAAATAATAGACGAGGCGGAGACATACGAGCGCGGATTTTACACCGGCATCATGGGCATATACACCGGCGGCGAGCTCGATTCTGCCGTGATGATACGCTTCATAGAGCAGACCGACGAGGGAATGTTTTTCAAGGCAGGTGGCGGCATAACGTCGCAAAGCCAGTGCATGAAGGAATATGAGGAGGTGCTGCAGAAAGTGTATCTCCCGATTACAAAGTAAACGAAGTGATAAAAGAGTAATTCGTGAAAACAATGCAGCAGTTTGTAGAAACAATAAAGATAGAGGACGGAAAGGCACTTAACCTGAATTTCCATCAGGCACGCATGGAGAGCACCATGCGCCACTTCTTTGCCCACACGCCGGTGCCTATGCTCTCTGGCGTGCTGTCGCCCACGCCCGACATGCACTTCTACAAGGCAAGGGTGGTGTATGGCGGACAGGGCGTTGAGGATGTACAGTATGCACCCTACAAAATGCGCGAGATACGCAGCTTGAAGCTCGTTGAAGACAACGAGATTGACTATTCCTTCAAAAGCACCGACCGCGCATGTCTCAACAGCCTCGCCGCTCAGAAAGGCGACTGCGACGAGGTGCTGATCGTGAAGAACGGATTGCTCACCGACACTTCATTCACAAACATAGCAGTGTTTGATGGTGAGCGATGGCTCACACCCAAGCATCCGCTTCTGTTGGGCACAAAGCGCGCCAGCCTGCTCGAAAGACAAGTGATAAGAGAAGCGGATATAAGCGTAGAAACGTTGATGAAAGCGCAGAAGGTGAGTCTCATCAACGCTATGATTGATTTGGGAGAAATAGAAATTACGACGCAGATGGTTAATCGGGGACTATAAAGTTGCGAATGATGCGCCTTCCTTCTGGCGTGAGTATCGATTCGGGGTGGAATTGTATGCCGTGAACATCATAAGTGCGATGCTTCAATGCCATTATAAGTCCGTCTTCATTCACCGCTGTTACAACTAATTCTGTAGGGAAGTTTGCCTGCTTCACCGCCCAAGAATGATAGCGTCCTACCAACGTGTTGCCGGGTATGTTGTTGAAGATGTAGTCGGGCGCGACAATGCGTATGCTCGACTGTATGCCATGGTAGACTGCGGACAGATTGTATATCTCTGCGCCGAACACCTCGCCAATGGCTTGCTCGCCCAAGCACACGCCAAGTATGGGCTTTGTAGGGGCATAACGGCGGATGACAGCCTTCAGTAACCCTGCCTCGTCGGGCACACCAGGACCCGGAGAGAGAATTATCTTGTCGAAAGGCTCAACGTCATCAAGCTCGAACTGGTCGTTTCGCCAAACGGTTACGTTCACATCCGCACCTCCTTCTTCCTTTATGTATTGAAAGAGGTTGTATGTGAACGAGTCGTAATTGTCAATGAGTAGTATATTCATATAAACAAAGGTATTACAATAATTCTGAATATCAAAATTTTATTTGTAACTTTGCACAAATTATATACAATAACTATCGGAGTTTTATATTGAAATTATGCATACAAGAGAAGAAAAGCTGAAAGCGTTCGGACGTATGCTCGACGTGCTTGACACACTGCGCGAGAAATGCCCGTGGGACCGCAAGCAGACCAATGAGTCGCTGCGCCCGAATACCATCGAAGAAACCTACGAACTGTGCGACGCACTCCTGAAGGACGATGAGCCGAACATCTGCAAGGAGCTTGGCGACGTGCTGCTACACGTTGGCTTCTACGCTCGTATCGGAGAAGAAAAGGGCGAGTTTGACATTGCCGACGTGTGCGATAAGCTCGTCGACAAGCTCATCTATCGTCATCCGCACGTGTACCATCCCTCGCAGGTTGGTGCGCCCGACCCGAAACCGCTGCCTTACGGCGAGCAGGCTGACGAGCATCTGGAGGACACGGCGAAGACATCGCAGCAGGTGACGGAGAAGTGGGAGCAGCTGAAGCTGAAGGAGAAGGACGGCAACAAGAGTGTGCTTGCCGGTGTGCCCGACGCTCTGCCTTCGCTTATCAAGGCGTATCGCGTGCAGGACAAGGTGCGCAATGTGGGCTTCGACTGGGAAGACAAGGGCGATGTATGGGCTAAGGTGCGCGAGGAACTCGACGAGCTGGAGGCAGAACTGCGCTGTGAGGACAAGGAACGCTCTACGGAGGAGTTCGGCGACTTCCTCTTCTCGCTCATCAACGCGGCACGTCTCTACAAGATAAATCCCGACACGGCACTCGAAAAGACCAACGCCAAGTTCATCCGCCGCTTCAACTACATCGAGCAGCATAGCATAAAGATTGGCAAACCGCTGAAGAATATGACGCTCGGAGAGATGGACGCGCTTTGGAATGAGGCGAAAAACAACGAATAAAAACATTTAACAAAGGATATTATGAAGAGTATTAGCGTATTGCTGCGCCCCATGCTCAAAGGGGGTATGGGACTCCTGTTTCTTGTTCTGATGTTGGCAGCTTGCGACGCAAAGAAGAAACAGCAGATTGAGGACACGGACGAGGTGGTGGAGGTGAACGACACTACGGTCTACGGCGTATGCGGTGAGGGCACATCGATGCACTCGCTCGAGATTATTACGGATGCAGGCGACACCCTCGTTTATACACTTCTCAGTCAGGATGCCGAAACGGAAGTGGAGACACCATCGGATGTGCAGGGCGGACTCATGGCTGGCGACAAGATGGCTGTGACCGGACATAAGACGGCTGACGAACTGGTGGCTGACCGGGTGATAAACGTTACATCGTTGCTCGGACATTGGACAAGCATCGACAAGAACTTCACGATAGAGGAGGGCGGAACTGTGCACTCTGCCGTTAAGGCTGAGACCAATCCTTGGACCTCATGGAAAATACTCAACGGCTCACTACTGCTCAACCGCGACACTTTCTGTATAGAATGTCTGAGTGCCGATTCGCTCTATCTTGAGAATGCAAACGGCATCTTTACATTTAAACGACAGAAATAAAAATATTTGAGGAGATAGTGTAAACTATGGAACCTTTCAAAATACATATACTTGGTTGTGGCAGTGCGCTGCCAACGTTGCGCCATAACCCTTCGGCGCAGGTGGTGGAGATACGCGAGAAGCAGTTTCTCGTCGACTGTGGCGAGGGTACGCAGCTGCAGATGCGTCGCTCGAAGATAGGCTTCAACCGCCTCTGTGCTGTGTTCATAAGCCATATACATGGCGACCACTGCTTCGGGCTTATCGGTATGCTCTCGTCGTTCGGCTTGCTCGGACGCACCATGCCACTTGCAATCTACGCTCCGAAAGAACTAAAACCCGTGCTCGATATGCTGCTGGAGACATTCTGCAACGACTTCGACTACGAGATACAGTTTCATGCTGTCGACACGAAGAAGCGTGCAGTCATCTACGAAGACCGCAGTCTGACTGTTGAGTCGATACCGCTGAAGCATCGCGAGCCGTGCGCAGGCTTCCTCTTCCGCGAGAAGCCGACACTGCCGCATATCCGTCGCGACATGATAGATTTTTATCATATCCCCGTGTCGCAGATAAACAACATAAAGAACGGCGCGTCGTGGACTGACGAAGACGGCAACGTGATACCAAGTAACAGGTTGACACGCCCTGCTGACCCACCGCGCAGCTACGCTTATTGCAGCGATACGTGCTATCTGCCCGAACTGCATAAGCAGCTCGAAGGCACAACATGCATCTATCACGAAACGACGTATGCTACGGAAGACGCAGAGAAGGCGACTAAGTATTGTCACAGTACGGCAGCGCAAGCTGCACAAGTGGCTCGCGACGCACATGCAGGTCGTCTACTGTTAGGTCACTATAGCTCGAAATACGACAACGAACAGGTGCTACTCGAAGAGGCTCGCGCTGTGTTCCCTGCGTCTGAACTGACGCGAGAGGGCATGGTCGTGGAGCTGAAATAACATAAATATAGGTTGCATTTTAGCACTAAAACACAAGTCTTTTACTTTTCGTTTTGAATTGCGCCCAATTTGCACTATCTTTGCACTTAAATAACGTTATATGGGAATTTTTGGATTTTTTAATAAGAACAAGAAAGAAGTTCTTGACAATGGTCTGGAGAAGACAAAACACAGTGTCTTCGACAAGATTTCTCGTGCTGTCATGGGTAAATCTACCGTCGACGACGAAGTGCTCGATAATCTTGAAGAGGCTCTGATTACATCTGACATAGGTGTAGAAACAACTTTGAAGATTATACAGCGCATTGAAGAACGTGTGGCACGCGATAAGTATGTGTCTACGTCAGAACTTAACAATATCATGCGCGATGAAATTGCATCGCTGCTTACAGAGAATAACACTGCGGATAATGACGATTGGGAATTGCCAACCGATCATCGTCCTTACGTGATTCTTGTTGTTGGTGTGAACGGTGTCGGCAAGACAACCACCATCGGCAAGCTCGCTTATCAGTTCAAGAAGTCGGGCAAGAAAGTGTATCTCGGTGCTGCCGACACATTCCGTGCCGCTGCCGTTGAGCAGATTTGCATCTGGGGCGAGCGCGTAGGTGTGCCCGTAGTAAAACAGCAGATGGGTGCCGACCCTGCATCCGTAGCTTTCGATACGCTCTCTTCGGCTAAGGCAAACGGAGCAGATGTCGTAATCATCGATACCGCAGGACGCCTGCATAACAAGGTGGGCTTGATGAACGAGCTGAAGAAGATAAAGGATGTTATGAAGAAGGTGCTGCCCGAAGCACCCGATGAGGTGCTGCTCGTGCTTGATGGCAGTACCGGTCAGAACGCTTTTGAGCAAGCAAAGCAGTTCTCGCAGGTCACACAAATCACATCGCTTGCTATCACAAAGCTCGACGGAACAGCGAAGGGTGGAGTGGTTATCGGCATCAGCGACCAACTTAAGGTGCCGGTGAAGTATATCGGATTGGGCGAATCGATGGAGGCATTGCAGCTCTTCAACAAACGCCAGTTCGTCGATTCGTTGTTCAAGAAATAATTATGAAGAAAGGACAAGTAGATATTATAACAATGGGCTGCTCAAAGAACCTTGTCGACAGCGAGAAGCTGATGACACTTTTCGAGCAGGCTGGATATCATTGCACCCACGATGCGAAGCGCATCGAGGGCGAAATTGTTGTTATCAACACATGCGGCTTCATTGAGGACGCAAAGCAGGAGAGCATCGACACCATTCTCGAACTCGTTCAGGCTAAGGAAGAGGGCAAGATAAGCAAACTCTTCGTTATGGGTTGTCTCTCACAACGCTATCAGAAGGAGCTCGAAGAGGAGATCCCGCAGGTGGATAAGTACTATGGTAAGTTCAACTTCAAGCAGTTGCTTACCGACCTCGGCAAGCCCGAAGAACCTACATGCTCTGGTGCACGCCACATCACTACGCCGCACCACTACGCCTATATAAAAATTAGCGAGGGTTGCGACCGCCGTTGTGCCTATTGTGCCATACCAATCATCACTGGTAAGCACGTAAGCCGTCCGAAGGAGGAGATACTTGAGGAAATACGTGAACTGGTGGCAAGTGGCGTGAAGGAGTTCCAGATTATCGCTCAAGAATTGACATACTACGGAGTGGACATCGACGGCAAACGTCATATCGCCGACCTTATCTCGGACATCGCAGATATAAAGGGTGTGAAGTGGATTCGTCTGCACTATGCTTATCCTAACCAGTTCCCGTTCGAACTGCTTGACGTTATTCGCGAGAAGCCGAACGTTTGCAAGTATCTCGACATCGCTCTGCAGCATATCTCCGACAATATGCTCACACGTATGCATCGCCATGTTACTAAGGCGGAGACAATGGAGTTCATAGAGCGCATCCGCAAGGAGGTGCCGGGCCTGCATCTGCGCACAACACTGCTCGTTGGCTTCCCTGGCGAGACAGAGGAGGACTTCAAGGAACTTGTAGAGTTCGTGAAGTGGGCACACTTCGAGCGTATGGGCGCTTTCGCCTACTCAGAGGAGGAAGGCACATACAGCGCCGAACATTACGAGGACGATGTGCCTGCTGAGGTTAAGCAACGCCGTCTCGACAAGCTCATGGCTGTGCAGCAGCGCATCAGTGCTGAGGTGGAAGCAGCCAAGGTAGGCAGCGTTCTAAAGACCATCATCGATCGCAAAGAGGGCGACTACTACATCGGTCGCACGGAGTTCTGCTCACCGGAGGTCGACCCCGAGGTGCTAATCAAGGCTACGCGCCGTCTGCGTGTCGGTGCGTTCTACGATGTACGTATCACCGATAGCGACGACTTCGACCTCTATGGCGAAGTAGAATAATATAATCATTACACATTCTCACCTTATATTATATATGAACAACAAGGAATACATCACAGAACTATCTCGACGCACGGGATATTCGCAGGAGAACACTCAGCGCATGGTGCGTTGCGTGTTAGAGTCTGTTGCCTCTACGTTCGATGAAGATGAGAATGTGTCAGTACCAGATTTCGGTACCTTTGAACTGAAGAAACGTATGGAGCGCATCGTTGTCAATCCGTCAACGGGGCAGCGTATGCTCGTTCCGCCGAAGATTGTGCTTAACTTCAAGCCTGCAACATCGGTGAAGAACAAGATGAAGAAAGGAGACGACGCGAATGGCTAAGGTGAATGATTTCGCTCGTGAGCTGAGTGAGAAGTACGGCTTATCGCTTAGTGACGCTTCCGACTTTATCGGTGCAATGTTCGATGTAGTAAATGAGGAACTTGACGACACTGATAGCTCGGTGAAGATAAAAGGCTTCGGCACTTTCAAAGTGTCGGCGGTGAGCGCACGCGCCAGTGTCGATGTGAATACTGGCGAACGTATTATCATCGATGGACGCAACAAAATCTCGTTCACTCCCGAGGTCTTGCTGCGCGACCGTGTCAATCGTCCGTTTGTACAGTTTGAGACTGTAGTGCTTAACGATGGAGTCGATTTTTCTGAAATAGATGATGAAATGAATGAGCTCTCCGATTCTGTAATTGAAACGGAAACTCAGGGGGAGCAGTTGTCCCCAACTGCACCAACCGACCAGCCAACCGACCAATCCGCCAATCAACCCATATCAACTGAGCAACCTCAGGGGGTGCAGTTGTCCTCAACTGCACCAACCGACCAGTTGACTGATCAATCCGCCAATCAACCCACACCAACTGAGCAACCTCAGGGGGTGCAGTTGTCCCCAACTGCACCAACCGATCAGCCAACCGACCAGCCTTCCCCCTCAGAACCTGCATCAAAAGTGGTAAACACAGAGGAACACCGTGACATGGCTCGTCGTTTGATGGCTCCAAAGAGCGAACCAATAGATGATGATAACAATAAGGCAGACGAAGAAAAGTCGGCTAACGACATAGATGAGTCAGACGATGAAGGCATTGTTATTGGTGGATGCAAGCAACGCAGTCCGCGTATGATGTATATTCTCACTATTGCGTCGTTTGTTATACTCGTGAGTATTGGCATAGGTATGTATTTCCTTTATCAGCGAATAGAAGAGAAGAACCATGTCATAGATAGACTTGAGACACGATTGTATGCTCAACAAGATACGGTGGTAGCAGTTGAACCGCAGTGTGTTGTTAGTGATACAATAGCGTCTAATGATGCTTTGAAAGCAGCAGATGCACACACTGCAGAAAACATAAAGAAAGAGAAGAAAGACTCTGTTCGTGCGTCTAACTCTAAGGCTGCGACAGGCTCTACAGCAGTAATGTCTGCAGCACCAACAGCCACCACACCGTCCGACTACAACTATGATGTTCGTGTACGTACGGGTGCTTATATTATTGTTGGTGTTGCCAAAGTGGTTACCGTAAAATCAGGGCAGTCGCTCGCCTCAATTAGTAAAGCCTATCTTGGAGAAGGTATGGAATGTTACGTTGAGGTGCTGAATAACTGCCATACAGTGAAGGCTGGTGACAAGTTGAAAATACCAGAAGTAAAGTTGAAACCGCGTAAAAGATAAAATAAGAGTAACATTTTGTAAACATTTGCTTGTTACTTTCAAAAATTAATTGTAACTTCGCCTGCGATAGTAATCAAACTTATATTAACTTAATAACAAACAGGCAGATGAAGAAATACAACTTTAATGCAGGACCTTCTATTCTTCCTCGCGAAGTGATCGAAAACACAGCAAAACAGATTTTGGATTTTAATGGTTCAGGACTTTCTTTGGCAGAGATTAGCCATCGTGCAAAGGATTTCCAACCCGTTGTTGATGAGGCTGTAGCCCTTATCAAGGAACTCTTGAAGGTGCCGGAAGGCTATTCGGTATTGTTCCTCGGTGGTGGCGCTTCATTGGAATTCTGTATGATTCCTTACAACTTCTTGATTAAGAAGGCTGGTTATCTCAATACGGGTACATGGGCAAAGAAGGCGTTGAAGGAAGCTAAGCTCTTTGGCGAAGCTGTTGAGGTGGCTTCTTCTGCAGACGCAGGCTATACATTCTATCCAAAGGATTACGAATGTCCGACAGATCTCGATTATTTACATATTACAACTAATAATACTATTTATGGTACCGAAATCCGCAAGGAACCGGAAGTGCCTGTAAGACTTATCGGCGATATGTCTTCTGATATCTTCAGCCGTCCTATCGACGTTGCTAAGTACGACTGCATCTATGCAGGTGCTCAGAAGAACCTCGCTATGGCTGGTGTTACCCTCATCATCGTTAAGGATGACTGCTTGGGTAAGGCTCCGCGTCAGATTCCGACAATGCTCGACTACCGTACACACGTAGAGAAAGGTTCTATGTTCAACACGCCTCCAGTAGTACCTATCTACTGCGCTCTCGAAACACTGCGTTGGATTAAGGCTCAGGGTGGAGTAGAGGAGATGGCACGTCGTGCTGAGGCTCGCGCTAAGGTGCTCTACGACGAAATCGACCGCAACAAGTTGTTCCGTGGTACAGTAGAGAAGGACTCTCGTTCTTTGATGAACATCTGCTTCGTTATGAACGACGAGTACAAGGATCTTGAGAAGCCGTTCTTCGAGTACGCTACACAACGTGGCATGGTCGGCATCAAGGGTCACCGTTCGGTAGGTGGCTTCCGCGCAAGTTGCTACAACGCTATGCCTATGGAAGGCGTTGAGGCTCTCGTTAAGTGCATGCAGGATTTTGAAAAGGAACATTAATAAATAGTATAGCTATGAAAGTATTAGTGGCAACAGAAAAACCGTTTGCAAAGGCAGCGGTTGACGGCATTAAGGCTGAGATAGAAGGTGCAGGCAACGAACTCGTTCTGCTTGAGAAATATACAGAGAAGCAGCAGCTTCTTGACGCTGTGGCTGACGCTGACGCGATGATCGTGCGCTCAGACAAGGTTACACCAGAGGTGCTTGACGCTGCAAAGCAACTTAAGATAGTTGTACGTGCCGGTGCCGGTTACGACAATGTCGACTGTGCTTACGCTAAAGAGAAGAACGTTGTTGTTGAGAACACACCTGGTCAGAACTCTAATGCTGTGGCTGAACTCGTATTCGGTTTGCTCGTTTACGGCGTTCGCAACTTCTACAACGGCAAGTCGGGTAGCGAGTTGAAGGGCAAGAAGCTCGGTATCCTCGCTTTCGGCAACGTAGGTAGAAACGTGGCTCGCATCGCCAATGGCTTTGACATGGAAGTTTATGCATACGACGCTTTCTGCCCGAAGGAGGCTATTGAGGCTGCTGGCGTTAAGGCAGTTGACTCTCAGGACGCTCTCTTCGAGAACTGCGATATCGTTTCGCTGCACATCCCTGCTACTCCCGAAACAAAGCAGAGCATTAACGCTGCGCTTGTAGGCAAGCTCCACAAGAACGGCATCCTCATCAACACTGCCCGTAAGGAAGTTATCAACGAGCCTGAACTCCTTGCCCTCATGGCAGAACGCACCGACCTGAAGTTCATCACAGACATCATGCCGGACGCTAACGAAGAGTTCCAGAAGTTCGAAGGCAGATACTTCTCTACACCTAAGAAGATGGGTGCTCAGACAGCAGAGGCTAACACCAACGCTGGTATCGCAGCTGCTAAGCAGATTAATGCGTTCTTCGCAGACGGCTGCACTAAGTTCCAAGTTAACAAGTAATTAAGTAAAAATCCCCGATAACCCCACCCCTTTGCCCCATAGGGAGGACATAGTGGTGGGGTTTTAAAATAATCATACTATGGCAACAGTAAAACCATTCCGTGGCGTACGTCCACCGCAAGACCTTGTTGAAGAAATAGCATCACGTCCTTACGACGTGCTCGATAGTGAAGAGGCAAGAGCTGAGGCTGGCGATAACGAGAAGAGTCTTTATCATATCATCAAGCCGGAGATTGACTTCGAACCGGGCACAAGCGAGTACGATCCGCGCGTTTACGAGAAGGCTGCCGCTAACTTCAAGATGTTCCAGGAGAAGGGTTGGCTTCGTCAGGACGCAGACGAGAACTATTATATCTACGCTCAGACCATGAACGGCAAGACTCAGTACGGACTTGTTGTGGGTGCTTTCGTCAACGATTATCTCAATGGCACAATCAAGAAGCACGAGCTGACACGCCGCGACAAGGAGGAAGATCGCATGAAGCATGTTCGCGTAAACGACGCCAACATCGAGCCGGTGTTCTTCGCTTATCCTGACAACGAGGTGCTCGACGCGCTCATCAAGCGCTACGCAGCAACAAAGCCCGAGTACGACTTCGTTGCTCCCGATGACGGCTTCGGTCATAAGTTCTGGGTTATTAGTGACAAGGCAGACATCGACGTAATCACTAAGGAGTTTGCCAAGATGCCGGCTCTCTACATCGCCGACGGTCATCACCGCAGCGCTGCCGCTGCTCTCGTTGGTGCAGAAAAGGCTAAGAACAATCCGAACCATAAGGGCGACGAGGAGTACAACTACTTCATGGCTGTTTGCTTCCAGGCATCGCAGCTCACCGTGCTCGACTATAACCGCGTTGTAAAGGACCTCAATGGTCTTACATCGGAGCAGTTCCTTGACGCTTTGCGCGAGAACTTCGAGGTTGAGGACAAGGGCGAGGCTATCTACAAGCCGCAGCGTCTGCATGAGTTCTCACTCTATCTCGACGGCCACTGGTTCGCTCTCAACGCCAAGCAAGGCACATACGACGACCACGACCCAATCGGAGTTCTCGACGTAGACATCTCGAGCCGTCTTATCCTCGACAAGGTGCTCGGCATCACCGACCTGCGTTCGGACAAGCGCATCGACTTCGTGGGAGGTCTTCGCGGTCTCGAAGAGCTGAAGCGTCGCGTAGACA
This sequence comes from Leyella stercorea DSM 18206, assembly GCF_000235885.1. Taxonomy (GTDB): domain Bacteria; phylum Bacteroidota; class Bacteroidia; order Bacteroidales; family Bacteroidaceae; genus Prevotella; species Prevotella stercorea. The sequence continues at coordinate 34,678 of NZ_JH379442.1, read as the reverse complement.
GTGGTGAGATGCGTATGGCACTCGCCCTCTATCCGGTTTCAATGAAACAGATAATCGACATCGCCGATAGCGGAAAGATCATGCCGCCGAAGGCAACATGGTTTGAGCCTAAGCTCCGCTCAGGACTCATCATCCACAAGCTGTCGTAACATAGTAGTAGATAAGTGAATAAGCAACGAGTAGACAAGGTGGTTTGCATAAACGTTTGTTATGCATCTCGCCTTGTCTACTTGTCAATTTAATATCAATGGGGCCAAAAGACGAATTTCTTACAATCACAGACACACCCGCAGAAGGCTTTTACAGCGAGAAACGCAGTAAGTTTCTCGCTTTTGCCTTTCATGTCACTTCCGAGGAGGAAGTGAAGCAATACGTAGCAGAGTTTCGCAAGAAGTATTATGACGCGCGTCATGTGTGCTGGGCATACATGCTCGGTGCTGACCGCACCGATTTCCGTGCCAACGACGACGGCGAGCCGAGCAGCACAGCCGGCAAGCCCATCCTCGGTCAGATCAACAAGAACGAGTTGACCGACATTCTTATCATCGTTGTGCGCTATTACGGAGGTGTCAATCTTGGCACAAGCGGACTTATTGTTGCCTATCGCACCGCAGCGGCTGAGGCAATAGCCAACGCAGAGATTGTAAGTCAGTTCGTAGAGGAGGAGGTTGTTTTCGATTTTCCTTACATTATGATGAACGACGTAATGAAAATCATCAAGGACATGTCGCCGCGCATTATCAGCCAGACCTACGACAACACCTGCGAGATGAAACTCTCAATTCGTAAGTCGGAGGCTCCAATGCTTAAAGCCAAGTTCGACAAGCTGGCGTTTAAAGAAGATTAGTTGAAATCATCCCCATATCACCATCACATTATGAGTAAAGGAAGGTGTTCCATTCCTGCCGTAGTCTTGTGAAAATTACATTGTTTAAAGATATGGTTAAGAAAAAGTGTTTTGCGAAAAAATCTACCATATCCTACATTTTGGAGTATAATGTGCTGTGTATCAGCGAAGTAATGGCTGGGAGATATCTGAACAATAGGGGTTATCTTCCATCCTATCTTCCAGTCTATCTTCCAGTTTGTCTTCTAACTCATCTTCTGTCCGTTTCTCGACATTGTTGTAGCGTAGCAATGTTGTTGTAGCGTGGCAACATTGTTGTCGTAGCGTGGCAATATTGTTGTCGTAGCGTGGCAACGTTGTTTGCGTAGCGTGGCAATATTGTTGTTGTAGCGTGGCAACATTTAGGGGTGCATTCTATGTCTAATTATAGTATTGACAACGCTCGTTTCAAATGTCGTTTTCGTTTTCGTTAAACGACTCTTTCAAACCATTAGGTGCAAAAATGGTACATACAATTTATTTCGTTTTCTTCAATCCCTTGTACGCAAGGAATGCGACGACGAGGGCGGCGAGAGCGAGCAGAACGTAGCCGATTTCGTGGCTGTACTGCAAAGCCTGCTCGTAAACATCCTTTGTGGTCTTCAGGTTGGTGTACTTGTAGATGCCCCAACCGATCATGGCGAGCACCGTGTTCCACACGCCTGCACCGAGAGTGGTATAGAGGAGGAACTTGCCTACGTGCATACCTGAGAGACCCGCAGGGATGCTGATAAGCTGGCGTACAGCCGGCACGAGGCGTCCGAAGAATGTAGACGTAGCGCCATGCTTGCGGAAGAATGTTTCGGCTTTCTCAACGGCGGTGCGGTCGATGAGGCACATGTGACCGATGCGGCTGTCGGCGAACTTGTAGATGATAGGTCTGCCGAGCCACTTGGCAAGGTAATAGTTGATGAGCGCACCGAGATCGGCACCGATTGTGGCGAACACCACGACGAGCACAAAGCTCATGCCGCTGTCAGGGTCCATAGCCTTCCATGCTGCCGGCGGAACAACCACCTCGGATGGGAAGGGAATGAACGAACTCTCGATAGCCATAAACAGGGTGACAACCCAATAGTTGAGGTTGTCGAGGATCCAAAGGAAAAGCTCTGCTGTATTCATTTCTTTTTACTTTTTACTCTTTTATTTTTAAAGATATGCTTTTTGTGGGTGCGTGGGTATGGGCAGGATGCCCATATTCTTCTACTGGGTGCGTGGGTATGGCAGGGATGCCATACC
>NZ_JH379442.1:0-32543 GCF_000235885.1 Leyella stercorea DSM 18206 | reverse complement strand
GTGGGTATGGCAGGGATGCCATACCCTCCTACTCTTTTACTTTTTCATAGTCGAAGTAATCCTTCGGGTCCATGCCCGTGGGGAAGTATTCGCCGAGCACCTTGCGCGCTTCCGAGGGGTTCTGCTGACAGGCTATGTTGAGATACTTCAAGTATTCGTCATGCTTCTGCAGCTGTCGGCAGCACGCAGCCAGATAAGCCGCACCCTCGTCGCCTGGATTGTGGTGCGCTTCGTGATAGGTTTTGAACATGCGGTACGCTATGGTAGGGTATCCACAGTCGTACACCGAGATGGCTATGCGGAAGAATATCTCGTGAGAGAAGTGAGTGGCTTGCAAGGCTTCAACGAAACTCTTTATAGCTTCTTTCACTCTACCATGCTCTAATAGGATATGACCACGTATTACGTTTATCTCGCTATGGTTGCAATCGGGGTCGTTGTCGGTCTCGGCAAGACATTCGAGTGCCTGTTCTATATGTCCGAGTTGTGAGAGAGTGAATGCACGACATTGGTTCACTTCCGATGTGCTAATATTGTATTTCTTGAAACATTCCAACGCCTTGTTGTACTGCGGCATAGCCTCCTCCGGTCTGCCCATGTTGAGCAGGCAGTTGCCTACGAACATATATGCAGCACCCTCCTCCGGACAGAGTTTGAGGAAACGCTGGTAGTAGTCCATTGCCTCGGTGAAGTTGCCAAGCGAGAACAGACCGTTAGCCTTGTTGAGCAGTGCCTCCTCGTCCTCGGGGTCGATAGCTATGGAGTATTCGCTCGACGTTATCGAGTCGTTGATGCGGTTGCTCATGAGCTGCGTTACGGCGAGTGAGTTCCAGTACTTGCCCGAGTAAGGGTCTTCGTCGAGCAGCTGTTCGAATATCTGTTCGCTCTGCTCGTAGTCGCCCTTGGCGAAGGCAATGCGTGCTTTCACCTCACGATAGTCGAGCAGGTCATCCTCGTCGCTCATGGCAAGCCACTTGGCTGCTATGTCGGGTTGGTTATAATCGATAAAAATAGTAGCTATGTCGAGTACATAGTCGGGCACGTCGTCCTCGTCAATCTGGTGCATCGCATTGTTAAGGAAGTTATCAGCTTCCTCAACATTGCCACGTGTAATCATAATCTCGGCTTGCAGATAAAGACAGTCGAGGTCGAGCTGGTCGGCTATCATGTCAGCGTAGTGTTGCGCTGTGTCGATGTCTTTATTGTCGATAAGAGCTATGCGTCCCTTGAACACCAATGGCATAGCTGCTCCTGGGTGTAGTTGGATGGCATAGTCAAGAACGTCAACAGCTTCCTTTCTCTTGCCACTGTCATAGTAATATTCAGCAATGTCCGACAACTCGTCGCTGCCGAAGTACTCAGGATGGTCTTCTTGCAGCGACGATTCGTATCGGTGTAGTGTCTCTTGAAATTCGGGACTGTTGAAATAATTCTCTTTTTTCTCCATCAAAGTTTTACTTGTTTTGCTTTGCCCAAGCGTCCTTCAGACCAACAGTCTTGTTGAACACAGGGTTCTCGGCTGTAGAGTCGAGGTCTGCCATGAAGTAGCCGATGCGCTGGAACTGCAGATACTGTCCAGGCTTGCAGTCGGCAGCGTAGTCCTCAACGTAGCAGTTCTCGATAGTTTTGAGGCTCTCCGGGTTGAGCAGTTCGCGGAAGTCGCGCTCGTCAGCCGACGGGTTCTCAACGCAGAACAGACGGTCGTAAACGCGCACCTGAGCCTTGTGGCAGTGGTCGGCAGATACCCAGTGGAGTGTGCCCTTCACCTTGCGGTTGGCGCCCTCAAGACCGCTCTTGCTGAGCGGGTCGTACTCGGCCTGAATCTCCACGATGTTGCCCTCGGCATCCTTTGTGCAGCCAGTGCACTTCACGATGTAGGCGTTCTTCAGACGTACCTCCTTGCCCGGAGTCATGCGGAAGAATTTTTTCGGAGCATCCTCCATGAAGTCGTCGCGCTCGATCCAAAGATTGCGCGAGAAGGTGATGGTGTGTGTGCCGTCAGCCTCGTTCTCCGGGTTGTTAATAGCCTCCATCTCCTCAGTCTGACCCTCAGGATAGTTGGTGATGACGAGTTTAACCGGGTTGAGCACGGCAGACACGCGCAGCGCACGCTTGTTCAAATCCTCGCGAACGGCAGCCTCGAGCAGCGCCATATCGTTGAGAGCGTCGAACTTAGTGTAGCCGATTGAGTCGATGAACTTGCGTACAGACTCGGGCGAGTAGCCACGGCGACGCATACCCGAGAGTGTCGGCATACGCGGGTCGTCCCAACCCGACACGAACTTCTCCTCAACGAGAGCCAGGAGCTTGCGCTTCGACATCATTGTGTATGTAAGGTTCAGACGGTTGAACTCGATCTGACGCGGGCGGAAGTCGTGCAGGTTCTCTGTCTCGCCACGCATCTCCTTCAGATAGTCGATGAACTTGTCGTAGAGTGGGCGGTGAGGTACGAACTCGAGTGTACAGATAGAGTGGGTTACACCCTCGAAGAAGTCGCTCTGTCCGTGAGCGAAGTCGTACATCGGATAAGCGTGCCACTTCGTGCCTGTGCGGTGGTGTGGAGTGTGGATGATGCGATAGATGATAGGGTCGCGGAAGTGCATATTCGGGTTAGCCATGTCGAGCTTTGCACGGAGCACCATGCTGCCTTCCACAGCCTCTGGAGTGTTCATCTTGTTGAACAACTTGAGGCTCTCCTCAACGGGGCGGTCGCGGTAAGGCGAAGCAACGCCCGGAGTGGTAGGTGTGCCCTTCTGCTCAGCAATCTGCTCAGCTGTCTGCTCGTCGATGTAAGCGTGTCCGTTCTGAATCATCCACACAGCGAAGTCCCAAAGCTTCTCGAAATAGTCGGAAGCATAGTATATGTTACCCCATTTGAAACCGAGCCAAGAGATGTCGTTGAGAATGTTCTCAACGTACTCGTTGTTCTCCTTTGTAGGATTGGTGTCGTCGAAGCGCAGGTTGCACACTCCATTGTACTTTTCAGCCACGCCGAAGTCCATGCAGATAGCCTTAGCGTGTCCGATGTGCAGATAACCATTAGGCTCTGGCGGGAAACGCGTCTGTATGCGTCCGGCGTTCTTGCCCTCAGCGAGGTCCTGCTCAACGAGCTGCTCTACGAAACTCAAATTCTTTTCTTCTACTGTCTTTTCTTCTGTAATTGCCATATATTTAGACTTTTTCTGTTTCTTTCTTTCGTTACATTATGATATAGTATCGTGCAAAGTTACGATTTTTCAGTGATGTGCGCAATTTTATACTATCAATAATTTTTTTATTTCATTCGATTTTGTTACTTTTGCGTTCAGATTAATAATAATCGAAAGTCAATATAAATTAACTTAAACAAATATCAGAGTTATGAAACCAACACTTTTCCTCCTCGCTGCAGGTATGGGAAGCCGTTACGGCGGACTGAAGCAGCTCGACGAGCTCGGCCCTCACGGTGAGACAATCATGGATTACAGTATCTACGACGCAATCAATGCTGGCTTTGGCAAGCTTGTGTTCGTTATCCGTAAGGATTTTGAGGACGACTTCCGTCGCATTGTTCTTTCTAAATATGAAGGCCACATCCCTTGCGAGCTCGTGTTCCAAAGCCTTGACGCACTGCCCGAGGGCTTTACATGTCCTGAGGGTCGCACAAAGCCTTGGGGTACTAACCATGCGCTGATGATGGGTGCAAGCGTTATCAATGAGCCGTTCGCTGTGCTCAACTGCGACGACTTCTACGATCGCGATGCATTCCGTGTAATGGGCAAGTGGCTCAGCGAGTTGCCAGAGGGTTCTACTGGTAAGTATGCTATGGTAGGTTTCCGCGTAGGTAACACTCTTTCTGAGAGTGGCACTGTAAGCCGTGGCGTATGTGAGAACGATGAACATCATCACCTGACATCTGTTGTTGAGCGCACCAAGATTCAGCGTTTCGACGGCGTTGTTAAATATCTTGCTGACGACAACGAAACATGGGTGGAGATTCCTGATACAACACCGGTATCTATGAACTTCTGGGGTTTTACACCTGATTACTTCAAGCACAGTGAGGAGTACTTCAAGGCGTTCCTCTCTGACCCGAAGAACATGGAGAACCTTAAGAGCGAGTTCTTCATCCCATTGATGGTAGACAAGCTCATCCACGACGGCACCGCTACTTGCGAGGTGCTCGACACGACATCTAAGTGGTTCGGCGTGACCTATCCGGAGGATCGTCCGGACGTAGTGGCTAAGTTCCAGAAACTTGCCGACGAGGGTGTTTATCCAGCAAAGATGTTCTAAACTACATCGCAATATTTATAATCATTATAGCGAGGAGTTGCGCTGAAACCATTCGTTTCGGCGTAGCTCCTCGTTCTTTATTGCTATTTACTCTGTGTTTTTGTTTGCGTTCTCATTAAAAAGTAGTAATTTTGCAGCCGTAAATAAGTGTAGCAGTATCGTTTACTATATACATTATATTATATAGAGTGCTTGATAAACCTCTTAAAAAACAAGATTATGCAGAAAAACAAGAAAACCGTGAGTGTGCTGTTTTTGCTTTTCAGTACGCTTTTCTGCGTTTGTCTTATTACGGCAAACGTGCTTGAGACAAAGCAAATTGCGTTAGGTCCGATTAGTGTAACAGGCGGATTAATCGTCTTCCCCGTTTCGTACATCATCAACGACTGCGTTTGTGAGGTATGGGGCTATGGAAAAACCCGATTGCTGATATGGTTGGGTTTCGCTATGAACTTCATCTTTGTCCTCTTTGGAGCATTGTGCGACATATTGCCCGCTGCACCTTACTGGCATAACGAAGAAGGCTTTCATGCGGTATTCGGTCTTGCGCCACGTATCGCATTCGCATCATTCTTGGCGTTCATCGTTGGTTCGTTCGTCAATGCTTACGTTATGAGTCGCATGAAACTCTCGTCGGGAGGCAAGAACTTTTCGGCTCGCGCCATACTCAGTACGGTGTACGGCGAGGCTGCCGACTCCGTTATCTTCTTCCCATTGGCACTTGGAGGAGTAATCCCGATGAAGGAACTGCCCGTGCTTATGATTTCGCAGGTAGTGCTGAAGACACTCTACGAGATAATCGTTCTGCCTCTTACCATACGCGTTGTGCGTTGGACAAAGAAGTTTGAGGGCGAGGACAACTTCGATACCAATATGAACTATAGCATCTGGCGAATATTCAATATTTAAGACAACGTTCAGAGGTTAATGTGCTTTAAAATATAGTATATATAAAATGTAGTATATATAAAATGTAGTATATATAATAAGTATATAAATGGCAACAAATTCAGATAATCGCCGCGACGAAGGCTTGCAGGCACTCGGAGCGAAGACAAAGTATCGTGACGACTATGCACCGGAAGTGCTTGAGACATTTGTCAACAAGCATCAGGGCAACGACTACTGGGTGCGTTTCAACTGTCCGGAGTTCACATCGCTGTGTCCGATTACCGGTCAGCCCGACTTTGCGGAGATACGCATATCGTATGTACCGGATGTGAAGATGGTGGAGAGCAAGAGCTTGAAGCTCTATCTATTCAGCTTTCGCAATCATGGCGACTTCCACGAGGACTGCGTGAACATCATTATGAAAGACCTCGTGAAGCTTATGAATCCTAAGTATATCGAGGTGACTGGTCTCTTCACACCGCGTGGAGGCATTTCTATATGGCCTTATGCCAACTACGGCAAGCCAGGAACAAAGTATGAAAAGCTCGCAGAACGTCGTTTTGAGGAGCACGATTTGCGTGGATAATAACATCGTTAGGTGCAGTTGTGGACAACTGCACCTTTTCTCGTATATAATAACTACCTAAAAATTAATGTAATAAGTATGAAGAAAATCTTTTGTACAGTGATGTTTGCACTCGCTATGTCTGCCGGTGTTTCTGCCGAAAATGCTGCTAACAGCACAGCCGGAACCGCTGCCGACAAGGCTGTTGCGAACAAGTATGTGCCAACAGAAGGCAACCTCGCAGCACGCTCTCATTTCCAAGACTCTAAGTTCGGCATCTTCCTCCATTGGGGACTTTACAGTATGCTCGCCACCGGCGAGTGGACAATGACAAACAACAATCTGAACTACAAGGAGTACGCCAAGCTTGCAGGTGGTTTCTATCCCTCAAAGTTCAGTGCACGCGAGTGGGTGTCAGCAATCAAGGCTTCCGGTGCAAAGTATATCTGCTTCACAACACGCCACCACGAGGGCTTCTCAATGTTCCATACGAAATATTCCGACTATAACATCGTTGACGCTTCGCCGTTCAAGCGCGACGTCGTGAAGGAACTTGCCGACGAGTGTCATCGTCAGGGCATCGGTCTGCACTTCTACTACTCGCACATCGACTGGGGACGCGAGGACGCACCGCTCGGACGCACTGGTCTTGGCACTGGCCGCCCGAAAGAGGCGCAGAACTGGGACAGCTACTATCAGTTCATGAACAATCAGCTCACAGAGTTGCTCACCAACTATGGCGAGGTGAACGCTATCTGGTTCGACGGCTGGTGGGATCAGGATATCAATCCGTCGTTCGACTGGCGCTTGCCCGAGCAGTATGCGCTCATACATAAGCTGCAGCCCTCTTGCCTTATCGGCAACAACCACCACTCTCAGCCGTTCGACGGCGAAGACTTCCAGATGTTCGAACGCGACCTTCCAGGCGAGAATACTGCCGGTCTGTCGGGTCAAGCAATCAGCAAACTTCCGCTTGAGACCTGCGAGACCATGAACGGCATGTGGGGCTACAAGATTACTGACCAGAACTATAAATCTACCAAGACTCTCATTCATTATCTCGTGAACGCTGCCGGACGCAACGCCAATCTGCTTATGAACATCGGTCCGCAGCCAGACGGCTGTCTGCCTGAGGTTGCTGTGCAGCGCCTGAAAGAGATGGGCGAGTGGATGAAGGTTTATGGCGAGACAATCTACGGCACACGTGGCGGACTTGTTGCTCCGCACGATTGGGGCGTGACAACACAGAAGGATAACCGTCTCTTTGTGCATATCCTCAACTTGCAGGATCGTTCACTCTTCCTGCCTATCGGCTCGAAGAAGATTCGCAAGGCTGTCGACTTCGCCACACGCAAGGTTGTGAAGACACAGAAATGCGACGGTGGCGTGCTGATTTCTCTCGACGAAGTGCCCACAGATGTTGACAAAGTAATAGAAATTCAGCTCTAATATTTACTAAAAAAGCGTTGATATTACTGAGTAATTGAATTTTTTTCTCTAATTTTGCATATTTGAAGAGGTGTGCAGTGGCTTAAAGTCACGCTATCTCTTCAAATTGCGTTATACGAACAATAAAAAATCAACTAATAGAGATGAAAAAGAAAATCCAGTTCAGTCTCGTTTATCGAGATATGTGGCAGTCTTCTGGCAAGTTCCAGCCACGCAAAGACCAGTTGGAGCGCATTGCTCCCGTGATTATCGATATGGGTTGCTTTGCCCGTGTTGAGACCAACGGCGGAGCTTTCGAGCAGGTGAACCTTCTCGCAGGCGAGAATCCAAACGATGCAGTACGCGCTTTCTGCAAGCCTTTCAATGAGGTAGGTATCAAGACCCACATGCTCGACCGTGGTCTTAACGCTCTGCGTATGTACCCCGTGCCTGACGACGTTCGCGCCCTCATGTACAAGGTGAAGGCAAAGCAGGGTACAAACATCACACGTATCTTCGATGGTCTGAACGACGTTCGCAATATCATTCCGAGCATCAAGTGGGCAAAGGAAGGCGGCATGACTCCGCAGTGTGCTCTCTGCATCACCAACTCTCCGGTTCACACTCTGGAGTACTACATGAACATTGCCGATCAGCTTATCGCTGCCGGCGCAGAGGAAATCTGCTTGAAGGATATGGCTGGCATTGGTCAGCCTGCATTCCTCGGCAAACTCACAAAGATGATCAAGGACAAGTATCCTGAAATCATCATCCAGTATCACGGTCACTCAGGTCCTGGTCTCTCAATGGCTTCAATCCTTGAGGTTTGCCAGAACGGTGCCGACATCATCGATACAGCTATCGAGCCGTTGTCATGGGGTAAGGTGCATCCGGACGTTATCTCTGTTATCAGCATGTTGAAGAACGAGGGCTTCGATGTTCCCGAAATCAACATGAGCGCATACATGAAGGCTCGCGCCATGACCCAGGAGTTCATCGACGAGTGGCTCGGCTACTTCATCAACCCTGGCAACAAGATTATGTCTTCGCTCCTCCTCGGTTGCGGTCTGCCTGGCGGTATGATGGGTTCAATGATGGCTGACCTCGGCGGTATGCGTACCACTATTAATAATGTGCGCAAGAAGAACGGCCTTGACGAACTCTCCATGGACGACCTCCTCATCAAGCTCTTCGACGAGGTTGAATACGTATGGCCACGCGTAGGCTATCCTCCATTGGTAACACCGTTCTCACAGTACGTGAAGAACATCGCCCTTATGAACCTCCTCACTCTCGAGCAGGGCAAGGGACGCTTCGTGATGATGGACGACTCTATGTGGGGTATGATTCTCGGCAAGTCGGGTAAGATTCCTGGAACTATCGATCCGGAGCTTGTTGAACTTGCAAAGAAGCAGGGCCGTGAGTTCACAGATGTTGACGCTCACACACTTCTCACCGACGCTCTCGACGACTTCCGCAAGGAGATGGCAGAAAACGGATGGGAGTACGGTCAGGACGACGAAGAGCTTTTCGAGCTCGCCATGCACCCTGAACAGTATCGCAACTACAAGAGCGGTCAGGCTAAGAAGAACTTCCTCGCCGACCTTCAGAAGCTCAAGGATGCCAAACTCGGTGCTAACCTCTCTCCCGAGCAACTCAGTGCTTACAAGCACGCCAAGGCAGACGCTGTTGTTGCTCCGGTTAAGGGTGACATCTTCTGGGAGTTCTCAGGCGAGGGCGAGTGCGCACCTACTGTAGAGCCGTTCATCGGCAAGGAGTACAAGGAGGGCGATGTGCTCTGCTACATCCAGGCTCCTTGGGGCGAGTTTGTAGAGGTGCCGGCTGCTCTTGGCGGCAAGCTCGTTGAGATCAACGCAAAGCGTGGCTCAAAAGTACAGAAGGGCGACGTGATTGCATACATCGAGCGCGAGCACGAGTAAAAATATATGTATAAGCAAATAATCGACAAATACTACGTAGGATGTGATGCGTTGCGTCATATCCTACTCGCTCATAGCCAATCTGTAGCGAAACGTGCGCTGCAGATTGCTTCGTTACATCCCGAACTACATATCGACTGCGACTTTGTAGAGCAGGCTGCGATGCTTCACGACATCGGAATCATCCGCGTAGATGCCCCAGGTATAGAGTGTCACGGCACGGAGCCGTACATACGTCATGGTGTCTGTGGTGCTGAAATGCTGCGCAGCGAGGGATTGCCCGAGCGTTACGCCCGTGTCTGCGAGCGTCATACCGGCGCCGGACTGACCCTCGACGATATCGTTTCGCAAGATCTGCCATTGCCACATCAGGATATGCAACCCGAAACAATAGAGGAGAAACTTATCTGTTATGCCGATAAGTTCTACTCGAAAACACATCTCGACCGCGAGAAGACCATTGAACAGGCAGAACGTTCGCTCGCCAAGTTCGGTGGCGACACATTGGCACGGTTCCGCAAGATGAAGGAACTCTTTGAGCCAGAGAAGTAAACAACAAGAACCAACATTATTCAAATTGAGAACAAAGACAGCTATAGCCCTATTGCTTTGCGCCATCATGTTTGTGATGGCAAGTGCTGACGCACCCTCTAAGCAACGCAAGAAGAGAGCGAAAGTTCTTCGCGACTCAATAGAGATAAGTGATATTGCGGATACCATTTTGCGCGATTCGTTGTTGTCGGCTAACGACACTATGCTTACTCTTACTGTTGACACAACGCTCGCATTGGGCGTTGACACAACCAAGATGGACTCTCTGCAACTCGCTATCTACCACCACAATAAGGCTATCGACGACTCCATACGCCTCGATTCAATCAACCGCCAGCGTGCGGGAGGCATCAACTCTCCAGTAAACTATTCGGCAAACGACTCTCTCGTGTACGACGCCGTCACGAAGACAGCACGTCTATATGGCAGTTCCACCGTGAAATACGAGAATATGGACCTTGCTGCCGAGCGCATACACATGAGTCTCGACTCATCCTTAGTACACGCTACCGGAGCCAAGGACAAGGCTGACACCACCGGCATGACACTCTTCGGCACGCCCGTGTTCTCCATGGGCTCTGACAAGTACGAGAGCGACACCATGGCGTTCAACTTCAAGACAAAGAAGGGTCTTATCAGCAACGTGTACACGCAGCAGGAGGACGGTTTTTTGCGTAGCGAGATATCAAAGCGCAGTCCGAACGGCGACATCTTCCTTCAGCATGGTCGCTATACCACTTGCGATGCCGAGCACCCCGACTTCTATATAGCTCTTTCGCGTGCAAAAGTACGCCCTGGTAAGGAGGTCGTGTTCGGACCGGCTTATCTCGTGGTTGCCGATGTGCCTCTGCCGTTTGCCATTCCTTACGGCTTCTTCCCGTTCACCAAGAGCTATTCGAGCGGCTTCATCATGCCTACATACGGCGACGAGAGCAACCGCGGCTTCTATCTGCGCGACGGTGGCTACTACTTTGCCATCAGCGACAAAATGGACCTCAAGCTCCTCGGCGAAATATACACAAAAGGCTCATGGGGACTCTCAGCTGCCATGAACTACACCAAGCGCTATCGCTTCAGCGGCAGCTTTTATGCAAGTTTTCAGAACACACAGACCGGCGACAAGGGTATGCCCGACTTCACCCGTCAGAAAAGCTTCAAGATACAGTGGAACCACCGCCAGGATCAGAAGGCAAACCCTTACAGCTCGCTCTCAGCCAGCGTCAACTTCGCTACGTCGAGCTACGAGCGCAACAACCTCAGCTCGCTCTATAATCCGCAGACCCTCACGCAGTCTACACGCACATCATCCGTGTCGTGGAGCACTACGTTCTCGAGTATCGGTTTGTCGCTCAGCTCTACAGCCAACCTCTCGCAGAACATGCGCGACTTGTCGATTGCGATGACATTGCCCGATCTTAACATCTCGCTCTCGCGTTTCTACCCCTTCAAGCGTAAACACGCTGCGGGCGACGAGCGTTGGTACGAGAAGATCTCAATGTCGTACACGGGTCACATCTCGAACAGCATCAATACTAAGGAGGATAAGCTGCTGCATTCCAACCTGATAAAGGACTGGCGCAACGGCTGGAACCACTCGATACCTATCAGCGGCAACTTCACGCTGTTCAACTACATCAACATTTCGCCGTCGTTCAACTTCCAGGATCGCATGTACACGCACAAGGTGATGCGCTCGTGGGATGCTGCTGCGCAGCGCGAGGTGTGCGATACTATATACGGTTTCAACAACGTGTACAACTATAGTATGTCTATCGGTGCGTCGACGAAGCTTTACGGTTTTTATATGCCGAGCCGTAAGATATTCGGCGATAAGATTCAGGCTATTCGCCACGTGCTGACTCCGTCTGTGAGCTTCAGTTATGCGCCCGATTTCAGTGCGTCGCGCTATGGCTACTACAAGACTTATCAGCGTACCAATGCTGACGGTTCGGTGGACTTGGTGGAGTACTCGCCTTATAAGGATCAGCTCTTCGGCGTACCGGGTAAGGGCAAGACGGGCAACATCGCGTTCGACCTCTCAAACAACGTGGAGATGAAGGTGAAGAGCAGCAAGGACTCCACAGGCTTCAAGAAACTTAGTATTATCGACGAACTCGGTCTGTCGATGAGCTACAATATGGCTGCCAAAGAAAAACCGCTTTCCGACCTCACCATGCGCATCCGCTTGAAGTGGTGGAAAAACTACACGTTCAACATGACCGCCGTCTTCGCCTCGTACGCCTACGAGCTTGACAAGAACGGTCGTCCTTATGTGGGTAACCACACACTTTGGGGTATGGGTAAGTTCGGACGCTTCCAGGGTACATCGCAGAACTTCTCGTTCACGCTCACGCCCGACAAACTTAAGAAATGGTTCGGCGGTGGCGACGACAAGGAGCGCAAGAAGAAGGCTGGTAAGGACGAGGAGGACGGTATTGACACCGACGTGGAGTCGAACGTGGACGACACGATGGTGAACGCCCAGCGCAGCACGCGCAAGAAGAGCGGTGGTGGCAAGGCCGAAACCGACGCTGACGGCTACATGCGATTCAATATGCCGTGGTCGCTGACTTTCGGTTATGGCATCACGATGCGCGAGAACACGGGTGGCAGGTTCAACACGAGGACGATGCGCTATCCGTACAAGTTCTCGCAGAACCTCAACGTTAGTGGTAACTTGCGGCTTAGTGACGGCTGGAATATCTCGTTCTCAAGCGGTTACGACTTCGACCAGAACAAGCTCTCAATGACTACGGCTTCGCTGCAGCGCGACCTCCATTGCTTCAACATGGCGTGCTCCGTAGTGCTTGCTCCGTACACGAGTTATAACTTCTCGTTCCGTTGTAACGCTGCGACGCTTACGGATGCGCTGAAGTATGACAAGCGTTCGGGTTATAGCAATGCCGTTCAGTGGTACTAAAAGAGTGGTGAGGATGTTCTTGCTCTGGCAAGCGGCAGAACCGAGCGGCGAGGGTGAATAAAGAATAGAAGCGTATGGATTCATTATTTCTACTTCAGTTTGCATGTTTCATATTCATGCTTATCAACGGGCTGTTTGTGGGGCTCTCTCATCTGCATGTAAGATGGGAGAACAAGCGGTATGAGCGTTCACGATGGATGATCGTTGTCGCCTTAATAGGACTGGCGATACAATATGCGGTGCAGATGGTTTTCGGATTCCGTGCTGCCGACGACAGTCTTGGGGCGGTCATCAACATTCTCGTCTATACGCCCTGCTTCTCGCTTATCTCTTTAGGTATCTACAACATAGAGACCACACGTTCCAACCTCAGAAAGATGATACTGATGTGTAGTGGCATTTATGCTGCCATCATTGTGGTCTTTTGTGTGGGTATCAGTTTCCATCATAGTCTGTATATCAGAGAGGGGCTTTATGTGATGCTTGCGTTGTTTTGCCTAAGTGTTTTATATTGCATATACATGATTATTCAGGAGATGATCAGGCGTAAGAATATGTTGGAGACAATGGCTGCAACGGATATGTTGCCTTACGTGAGATATTCGCGTGCAAGTGTAATCATTCTCTGGCTCGCAGTTCTCGCTATGCCGATTGCCATCTTTTCTACCACCTTATTATATATAGTAGGTCCTGCTGTATTGCTTGCCTTGTTGTTCTTCAACCTTACATTTATCGCTCTTGGCAGCAGTTATATTCCAACAGGAGAACTCCTGTATAAGGAAGAGGAATCGATGAAACCGAATGTGGAGTGTGGAGCATCGGGGGGGTAAATCCTTTTTCGGATGGGCAGAAAAGCCCGCGGGAGGCTACCACAAAGCGTATGAACCCGATTTCGGAGGAGCGTAGAGTATTCGTACAGCAAAAGCTTGATGAGTGGTGTGCGAATGGAGGCTATAAGGACAGCAACGTAAATATGTTGACGCTTTCTCGTACACTTTGTATATCAAAGAACGAATTGAGCCTGTTTTTCGATCAATGCTTGCACTCTAACTTCCGAATATGGCTCAGCGAGATACGTTTCAACGCTGCAAAGAAGATGATGTTGGAATATCCAGATTATAACAACGACATCATTTCAGCCGAGTGTGGATTCTCTTGTCGCACTCATCTTTACCGAATCTTCAAGACAAAAGAAGGCTGTTCTCCGACAGAATGGAGAGACTTCCAATCTACAGATGCAGCACAAAATGATTCAAATTGAGTATAACCATTTTTCGTAAAATACCAAAGAAAAAGCAAAATCTTTATCGAGAAACAGCCAAAAAGGTGTCGCATTCCTACGAATGCGACACCTTTTTGGTATGAATGCGACACTTGAACAGTGAAAAACAGCACCTTCTTTCTGGGCAATACACTATATTTGCAACATGAAGGAAATAATAGAAACTATGCCAAGGATTGAATTAGCCCTGATCATCATCGGGGTGTTTGTACTCATATTATGTATTATCTTCGGATATGCCATGATACATGAGTACAGGATGTATCTTGAGAATCATTGGAAGGCTCGCTATAGCTTTCGTGACTTCATCAAGAGAGAACGCTTTTATATCTTTTTGCTGTTGGCATCCATATTTATCTTTCTGACAAACCTCTTGTATTTCCTGGAATGAAAAAAAATAAACGAAATAATATGGTAAATCATTTGACAACAAAAAATCGGTTGCTGGTCGCAATGCTTGCATTTATTCTCCCATTTTCTTTTGCGAAAGCAGAAGCAAAAGAAGACGGAAAGACTATTTCGCAAGGCTGGTACGTCGGTATTGAGGGTGGAATGCCTTTCGGTTTCTCTACTTTCTCAAGTTTCGGACACGACAAGACGCATCTCGGTTGGGCTGCTGGCGTATATGGCGGCTATCGTTTCAACTCCATCTTCTCGGCAGAATTGTCTGCCAAGTATGGAGAAATGAACTTGTCTGCACAAGACTGCTGCGTAGAACGTAACTATTGGTTGGGTAGCGACGGTGTGCTTTACAAGGCAGGTGTCTTAGGCATGGACAGTTGGGAGTATGCCAATCTGAAAAGCCATGTCAGGATGGGCAGATACGGAGCAAGAGTGAACGTTAATCTCCTTGGGTTGTTCCATAAGACAGCTAACAGCCGATGGGATTTGGCTGTATCGCCTCATATATATGCAGTAACGACCAAGGCTGATATCCAGACTATAGCCGATGATGCCAAGGTAATGAAAGGTTCTACCAACTGGCATTTGGGTTATGGTGCAGACTTGCAGGTTGGTTATCAACTGACTTCATGCCTGAAATTGGGCATCTATTCCGGTTTGACTCGTCTTACTGGCGAACGTATGGACGGAATGCCAGAGCATCTGCATAAGAACAACTTTGTTTGGGAAAGTGGCATAAGGTTGGGGATAAGCTTCGCAAAGGCTAAAAAGAAGAACGTGGCTGTGGAAACAACGCCGATAGCAGAACCCGAAGTGAGGACAACAGAACCTGAAGTGCAGCAGCTGGAGACCACTCCTAAGGAGACCACCCTCCAGCAGGAGACTGCCGAAAAAGCTGAGACAAGAGTGGGAGAGCAAGAGGTGGTTGAACAGCCGAAGGCGACATTCCCCATCGTCTACTTCGCTTTCAACAGTATCGGCATCAAGCAGAGCGAGCTGTCGAAGCTGAATGCTATCCTACATACATTGAAGGAGAATCCGCAGATGAAGGTGACTGTAACAGGTTGGTGCGACACGAAAGGCAGCGTGGCTGTCAATAAACGTATATCTCGCCAGCGTGCAGAAACCGTAAAGACTTGGCTTGTGAAGAATGGCATAGAGGCTAATCGCATTACTGCAATAGGAAATGGTAGCGATGACACCCAAGATGCGGATAAGGCTCGCCGAGTAGAGACTAAAGACAATCATAAGTAACCCATAAAACAAGATAGAAAATGAAAGCAAAAAGAAGATTTAATATTTGGTTATGGGTGCTGTTATGCGTCCCATGCCTGTTGGCAAGTTGTGACCATAATGTTCATGATGGTGAGGATGAGGGTGGTTTGTCAGTATCGCTCACTTGGGCGGATGAAGCCGACCAAGGTACGGAAGTGAAGGACGTGAAGCTCTGGATATTCAATGCCGATGATGGCTCCTTGGTAGAGGAAAAACATTATAGTAGTGCTAAGGAGGTGGCAAGCCAGCGCTTCGTTCTTCCTGAAGGGTCGTATCGCATCTTGGCTGCCACCAATCTCACAGAACCGTTTACTATCGGTGACCAGACCAGGGCTTTGACTAATTGGAACAATATCCAGATAGGCTTGACCAATCCTAAGGATGTGAACCATAATGCTTATTTCGGAGTGACCGACGTGAGGATTGACAACAAGGAAGGCAACTATGTGGTGCAGAATCCTATCAAGAGCGTGCTTGCCGAACTGACCATCATCATAGAGAATGTACCTAAAGGTACAGAGATGAGTGGCAAGGCATTAGATGCAGCCTGGTGTCTGTTCCCTACACAGAAGAATAGTGATGGAGAATATGGATTGCCGAGCATAGATCCAACGGAAGTGGAAATGCCTACTATCTTGGCTACTGAGTCAACTTTGCAATCAGAAGTCATCCGGCTGATGCCGACCATACAGGGAAGCCCCGCCTCTCATGTTTATCTCCGCCTCTTGCTCCCTAACGGGACCTTGCAAGAGTATGACATCACCGCTCCTGCGATGAAGGTTGGAGGAAAGTATGAGTTGCGACTCAACTACAACCAAATGCAGCCAAAGATGAATCTGGAAGCTACCATCAACGGTTGGACGAACCTCAACAATGAAGTAGAAATAAAATAATAATAACTTTTAAAATATTTATAATATGAAAAAGATGACTAAGTTTTTCGCCCTTGCACTCTTGGCAGGTGCAATGGTTTCATGCAGTACAGAAGACACCGCACCTTCTACCCAGAACGATAAGGTAGCCGTGCAGTTTACTGGTGGTATCAGCGTAAACACCCGTGCTGCGGGTGTAGCCTGGGCTGATGGTGACAAGATAGGTATCTTCATGACTGGAGCAAATCAGCCTCTCTCGGCAGATGCAATCAAAGAGGGTGTTGACAATGTTTGCTATCAGTCAAATGGAAGTATAGCCTTTTCACCTGTTTCTGGTGGTAAGACTATTTTCTTCCCGATAGATGGAGATGTGGACTTCTATTCTTACTATCCACAGACCACTGTCAATGACTACAAGGTAGCACTTGATGTAACAGACCAAGGGAAACAAGAAGCTATCGACTTCATGTATGCCAAGACGGAAGGTTGCAACAAAGCTACGCCACAGGTTGACTTGAGGTTCTTCCATAAGTTAAGCAATCTTATTTTGGATGTTCAACCAGGTAACGGTCTCACGCAAGAAGACCTTAAGAAAATGACTGTGACTGTGAAAGGTCAGAATACCAAAGCCACTTTCAATCTTGTGGATGGAACTATCTCTGGTGAAGAAACTCCTGCGGACATCACGATGAAAACTACCGAAGCTGGCAAGCTGTATGAGGCAATCCTGCTCCCTACAGAAGAAGCAAGCCGAGTGATAGAGTTTGACCTCAAGAATGGTTACGACGCTCCTTTTGTATGGACAATGCCTGTAAAACTTGAGGGTGGCAAAAGATACCACTATACAGTAGTAAAATTGAGTCGTTCTGCCGTAGATATTTCTGGAACCATTAAGCCTTGGACAGAGGCAGGAGACAATAATGAACATATAGCACAATAATAACTCTTAAATAACAAGAGATATGAAGAAATTTAGATTCTTATACATCGCTGCCGCAGCATTGCTGTTTGCAGCTTGCGCTAACGAAGAAGACGGTATCGGCAACAATGGTCCTGTTGCTGCTACCGTAAAGGCGGATATTTCCAACAATATCAAAACCCGTGGAACTGCAGACAACGACAGATGGACAACTGGCGACGCTATCGGTGTGTACGTCACTTCCGCAGGAAACACAAAAGGAACAAATGTAAAGTATGAATCTGACCAATATGGTGAATTTGTTTCGGCAAATCCTATTTATTTTAGAGATAACGAGGAACAGACATTCAGTGCGTATTATCCATACATTGATGACCCCAATAATGACAAATTCGATGAGAATGGTTGGTTAATAAATGATTGGACTATTGATTACAGCAATCCAAGTAATACCTTATTAGCAAACGATTTTCTCTTTGCCTCGGGAGCAACAGCCAGCAAAGCATCGCCAATGGTTAATTTCACTGACTTGAATAATGTGGGTGAATCCTTGCCAGAGAAAGACCATCGCTTTAAGCACAAGATGAGTATGATAGAATTTACGGTCAGTGCAGGAGAAGGTGTTGAGAGCAGGAAGAGTAATCTTCAAAGTATAACATTGGACAAGATAAAGACACAGGGTAAGATAAATGTAAAAACAGGTGCGACAGAAGTCACAGGGACTTCCACCAAAGCGACTTTGCCTGTAACGGGTCTTTTGACCGATGCCAGGGTCTGCAAGTTCATACTCTTCCCGCAACAGTTCGAAAACAAAGAATTGACCATTAGTTGTAATGTGATGTATAACGAAAATACTATTAACAATTATACAACAAAGATATCCCTACCAAATGGATTCGAAGGTGGTAAAAAATATACTTATACTATCAGTGTTCATAATAATAGTATAGTAATAGGAAATGCAAACATAACGAGTTGGGATATTGGCGTAGACAAAGAACCTCTCGATGCAGAAATAGAATAATTCTGATAAATAAGGTACTGAAATAGGAAATACAGGGTTAGTGAGCTTGGTCGCTCACTAACTCACTAACAATAAAAAACTGAAGATTATGAAGACGATAAAACAAAGAATTTCCTATGCGGTAATGGGCCTTATGGCTATGGGCTTTACAGCATGTACGCAAAATGAAGATATGGCTCCAACGCTGAAAGGGCAGGAAATCAATGCCACTTTCTCTGTTGGAGGCATGCAGACTCGTGTCAATACATTGGGATACGGTGACAATTGGGAGGATAAAGATAAACTGACAGTAAGTATATTTACGGATTATGATCCTGGTAGTACGACTGTTCTTTCTTTTAATAGTGCAACAAACGAATGGTCTCGTACAGGAAGTTTTCGTTGGTTAACAGGCTACGATCAACATACTATTTTGGCTGTATATCCATCTGACACGGATTTTGGGAAAAATAATCTACAGTATGATTTACAGACAGATCAAAGCAGCGAAAGTAAATTAAAAAACGCTGATCTCATAACTGGATATTGGCACGATCTTCCTCGGTTTGATTTAAGCATTCGTATGGAGCATCGCATGTCGCTGGTTACAATAGTATATCATGTTGGAACTGCAGATTATCCTAATATGGATATTAGTGAACCACAAGTGTATTCTAAGCACAATAGTGTTGATTTTAACAGAGACGACCGACAAGGGCAATTTGTCATGAGTACACCTACTGCTAATCCTGCTTGGGTACAAGCCTGTAAGCATGACGGCGATATGTTTTCAGCAATCGTTATCCCTGGTTCATACAAAACTGACGATATTTTCGTGAAATTCAAGATAGGCGACAAAAACTTCCATGCAAAAATGAGGTCAGATACGAACTTTCAAGAAGGCTATCGCTACATCTACGAACTCGATGTAGGAAAAGACAAAGTGGAACTAACCCGAATCAGCGTAGATGATTTGAAAGGTTGGGACAGTAACAACGAAGAAGATCTCAAATAATTGGAGGAAAGAATATGAAAAAGATATTTCAATACATCATGCTGGCAGTCGTTACTATAGTAATGGCGTCATGCACAAGTGATATAGAAGAAACAACCGCAACAACAGGCAAGAGCAACGTACAGTTGGTTGTTGGTGAATTTCCGGCATTCGGAGATTCACAGACTCGTGCTATTGGTACACCTGATGAAGGCAAGACTTCATGGGCTGTAGGAGATGAGTTGCTTCTGGAGATGACCAGTAAGACTTTAGGGACTAAGTATGCTGCTTTTAAATATAATGGCAGTAGCTGGGAATTGACAAGTGGCGAGTTGTCTTATAAAGAAGACGAAGTGCCAACTTTTCCTCATGTATATTATGCCCCTAATTACAAATGGGAAGCCGGCAAATTAGTTTTGAAAGAAGGTAAGGTTGCAGGAACGGATGAATACATCGAGGGAACAGCACAAATAACCCCTAATGGTGAGGCTATAACCGTAAAATTTTCCGGAGCAACACGCAACTATTCACGCCTCCGCATTGCAACTATGCCAAATAAGCCAATAACAGTAACCATCGATAGATACACTCCTGCGGGCAGCAGCGATATGAAATGGGATCAAAAATATGCCCTTACATCTGATGAAAAGGGCAATGCCTATTTATATGGTACTTTTGAAAATAATTCCGAAGTTACAGTGAAATATCGAGGAGCAACTTTGAAAACTTATAAATTCTCGAAAGAAACAGAAAATGCTAAGAGTTATGCACTGGATGCTACTGTCATTTCGGCAAATAGTGCAGAAGAAATAAAGTCAGCAATCAAGCAAGAAGTAGCAAATAGCAAGACTGCTATAATACTTAACCTCGCTTCTGATGCTGGCGATAATGAGTTTAAGACTATCCGTGAAGCTTTTAAGAATGTGCAAGATGCCACTATAGACCTCACTCTAATAGGATGCAAGGAAATTCCTGCAGATGGTTTGAAAGAATTAAACGCTTTAAAGTCTATTTTTTTGCCTGATGTGACAAAAATTGGAATGAATGCCTTATCCCGCTGTGTGTATTTGGAAGAAATTTGTGCTCCGAATGTTTCTACTATAGATGAACGTGCATTTGCAGGATTTATCATGTTGGAAAAAGTAACTTTGGGAGAACTCACGGATGTGCGAGGAGAAGCAAATTCTGGAGGTGGTATTTTTGATGATGACAATTGGACCCCATATATAGATTTGTATTTGCCCAAAAATCAGGAAGTCATGAAAGGTGAGTTTGACGAGAATAGCAATCAATATATTTGGAAGCCTACGGGTGAAAAATACTTTGCCAGCCCAGACTATGATAATGGTATATTCCTCGGCTATCAATTTAACTCAGTAAAGAGTTGGGAATAAAAGGCTGTACAATCAAGTTTAACTCCTAAGCTGGGCAGGAGTATAAGTTGTCCAGCAAACATATCCCTCCGCACTTCACGGGAAACGACAAGGGTCTATATGCCACGATGAGAGGTGGGCGTATAGACCCTTGAATGTAAATCAGCATCTGTAGTGTTGCAGCTCATTAAAACTTATATATAGTTAAAACCTTGACCTTAGAAGTTTTATAGGTTTTGCTTGGTAGTTTCAAGAATAAAACGTACTTTTGTTGATGAATAACCATATATACATTAAATAAGGAGCAAGTATGAATACCTCAATCATAAATGAGCCACAGCTTTTGGTAACGGTATCTGACCCTACTATGTTGACAAAGCTGAAAAACGCCATCAAAATGATGAATGGTGTTAGTTCTATTTCTATTATGAGACCTAAGAAGACTGGTCTGGAACTTGCCGAAGAGGACAAGGCGAAAGGTAGGGTTACCCAATGGAATTCTGTTGACGAAATGTTTGACACTGTTTTAGGAGAATAACGTATAAGTTTGGTACAACCAAAAGATTTGACAAGGCTTTAAAGCTTTGCAGAAAGCATGGCTATCCGATAGAAGAACTAAGAAAAGCCATAGACATATTGGTAGAAAATGGTAGCCTACCATCAGAATACAAACCACATATTCTTCATGGTAACCATGAAGGTGAATGGGAGGCGCATATAAAACCAAACTGGCTGTTAGTTTGGGAACAGAATGATGACGAATTGACTCTCTTAATGCTAACAGCGGTTACCCATTCCGATGTTTTTGGCAAAACAAGACGATAATATTCACCCGCACTTCACGGGAAACGACAAGGGTCTATACGTCACGATGAACAGGTGGCGTATAGACCCTTGGTTATATGGTGATATTCGTTGTACAAAGGTATAACACTAACACCGCAAGTAGGCAATTTTGAGTTGTTAAAGATAGAGAGAGGTAAACTCACGTGGAGTAAGAACCTTAATGTCAGAATAAGTAAAATCATTGGTATTTCGTGTGATAATGTAATCAGCCTTCACCGATTTTGCAGAGTAATATTGTAGGGCATCCTCGAAATCCTTTGAACGAAGTTTTATAGCAGAATCCACCTCAACTTCATTTACAGATGAAACATTAACCAACTCCCTAATCTCAGAGAAGCATTCATATAATGCATCACCAGTATATTTTTTTCTTGCAATATAAGCAATATTAGAAAATGACAATGAAGATAGATACAAGGTGTAGCACTTGTTGTATCCTAAAGCTAAAACATTTCTTGCATCCTCGAAAAAGCCTTCACGTTTCATTAAGAAATCAAGGATGACATTAGTATCTATAAGTACATTCTTCATTTGTATTTTTCAAGTAGATAGTTCAACTTTTCATCATCATCGTCAGAAACATCAGAAAGGCATCCTGCCAATTTCTCCAAATGATCGGGAAGTGCCAATGCTGCATTATCTTTGGCACTTGGTGTTTGAAGTTTCATGAGAAACTTCTCTATGAGGTGCGACAAATTGATATTGTTCAACTTGGCATATCTCTCAGCTTTTTGATAGATATCGCTGTTTATGGTAATCGTACTCATATAATATTCCTCCTGTTAAATCAAATAATATGCAAAAATAGTGAAAAGATTGCATATAAACAATGTATTTCCAACGTTTTAACATTTTAATGATGGCTTCATTAAGACGGTGGATGTTGGTGGCTTGTGGGCGGACGGCGTTCGCCGTCTGATTGGATTCCGTCCGCCGTCTGATCGGATTGCGTTCGCCGTCTGATCGGATTGCGTTCGCCATCCGATGATTTTTTTTAATGATAAAGTTCGTAAATGTTCGGCTTTTATGGGAAAGTCTTTGTATCTTTGTGCGATATATGTACTTTGTAACCAATAATAATTAGGAGTATGAAGAATCAGAAAATGTACGAGGCAGGCGATAAGATGATATCGCTTATTCGTGATAACTATAACTTGCTGCAGTGTTTGGGTAGTTTCGGTATCAGTCTGGGCTTCGGCGACAAGACGGTGAAGCAGGTGTGTGAGGACCAGGGAGTGGATACATACACGTTCCTGGCTGTGGTGAACTTCATGATAAACGGCTATCGCGAGATGGACGACGTGTCGCGTCTGTCGGTGGCTACGTTGCTGCAGTATCTGAAGGCGAGCCACAACTATTTCCTGGGCTTCCAGTTGCCGTTTATACGCAAGGAGCTTGTAGACGCGCTTGACGAAAACGACAACCTCGCTCGACTCATACTGAAACTTTACGACGAATATTCGCGCGCGGTTACGCAGCACATGAGGTATGAGGAGAAGACGGTTTTCCCGTATGTGGAGTCGCTAATCGGGGGGAAGCCGTTGGCTAATTATGCTATTGATATGTACTCGAAGCATCATGGTCAGGAGAGTTCGAAGCTGAGGGAGCTGAAGAGTATCATCATCAAGTACTTCCCGGGTGACAGTCTGCGTAACAACCAGCTTTCGGCTACGCTTTATGATATATATAATAATGAGGAGTGGCTTGCGCTGCACGCTGAGGTGGAGGATAATATTTTTATTCCGGCCATCAGGTCGCTGGAGGAGAGGTCACGACAGAGTGATGTGTCGGCTAAGATTTCGAATATGATTGGCAGGAACCAGGAGGGGACTGACGCTTTGGGCGAACGTGAGAAGGATGTTATAGTCGCGTTGGTGCAGGGTATGAGCAACAAGGAGATAGCCGAGCACTTGTGCATTTCGGTGAACACTGTAATCACTCATCGACGCAACATTGCGCGTAAATTGCAGATACATAGTGCGGCTGGTTTGACGATATATGCTATTGTGAATAATCTGATTGATATTAGTGCGGTGAAACTCTGAAAGTTACATCGTTTGCGTTAGACTAATGGTGTACGTGGCGTTTAAATTTGTTGGAATTTTTCCATTGTTTTGATGCTCTGTTATCGTTTTTTTTGTATACCTTTGCAAGCGTAACAAAAACATAAATCAGAAAACTTTTCATTGCACGGAACTAACAAAAGTTTTCCAAAACGGAAAACTTTTCGATTTCTAAAATTGAAAAAGTTATCTCAAACGGAAAACTTAAATATGAAAGATTTTGCAATTGTCAAACGCGACGGGTCTAAAGATCGCTTCTCTTTAGACAAGATTATGAACGCCATACTTAAGGCGTTCGAGTCAGTGAACGAGGATATAGATTTGGCTTCTGTATCGAAGATTGTCAGCCACATTGATGTTTTTGACGGCATCTCGGTGGAGGATATTCAGAACCAGGTGGAGAAGGCTCTGATGAGTGAGGGCTACTTCAAGGTGGCTAAGTCGTTCATCATATATAGACAGCTTCACTCGGAGGATCGCGAGACGCTCGAAAAACTCAAGTTCCTTACCGACTATTGTCACGCAGCAAACGCAGCCACAGGCTCTAAGTACGATGCCAATGCCAACGTGGAGCACAAGAACATCGCTACGCTCATCGGCGAGCTTCCGAAGTCGAGCTTCATCCGCTTGAACCGTCGCCTGCTCACTGACCGTATCAAGAAGATGTACGGTAAGAGACTTGCTGATGAATACATAGACAAGCTTAACCACCACTTTATATATAAGAACGACGAAACCTCGCTCGCCAACTATTGTGCTTCAATCACGATGTACCCATGGCTCATCGGCGGCACAACGAGCATCGGCGGCAACTCGACGGCTCCTACAAATCTGAAGTCGTTCTGCGGCGGATTTGTCAATATGGTGTTCATGGTTTCGAGTATGCTGAGCGGTGCCTGCGCTACGCCGGAGTTCCTCATGTACCTCAACTACTTCATCGGTAAAGAGTACGGACTCGACTATTGGGAGCACGCAGACAAAGTAGTAGACCTCTCGTCTAAACAGCGCACCATCGACAAGGTGATTACCGACTGCTTCGAGCAGATCGTCTACTCAATCAACCAGCCGACCGGCGCACGCAACTATCAGGCAGTGTTCTGGAACGTGGCTTATTACGACAAACCATACTTCGAAAGCCTCTTCGGCGAGTTCATCTTCCCCGACGGTTCAAAACCCGATTGGAACGGACTCTCATGGCTGCAGAAACGCTTCATGAAGTGGTTCAACAACGAGCGCACAAAGACCGTGCTCACCTTCCCGGTAGAGACAATGGCACTGCTCGCAAAGGACGGTGACATGATAGACAAGGAGTGGGGCGACTTCACGGCGGAGATGTACTCGGAGGGTCACTCGTTCTTCACATACATGAGCGACAATGCCGACTCGCTCAGCTCTTGCTGCCGTCTGCGCAACGAGATTCAGGACAACGGCTTCAGCTACACACTCGGTGCGGGCGGTGTGTCTACCGGCTCTAAGAGCGTGCTCACCATCAATCTCAACCGTTGCATACAGTACGCCGTAAAGAACGGACTCGACTATGCCGACTATCTCTCGGAGGTGATTGAACTCTGCCATAAAGTGCAGCTTGCTTACAACGAGAACCTGAAGGAACTGCAGGCGCAAGGCATGCTGCCACTGTTTGACGCAGGATACATCAATATGGGCCGCCAGTATCTCACCATCGGTGTGAACGGACTCGTGGAGGCTGCCGAATTCATGGGCTTGAAGATTAGCGACAACCCCGACTATCTGCACTTCGTACAGAAAGTGCTCGGGCTGGTTGAGAAGTACAACAAGAAGTATCGCACAAAGGATGTGCTGTTCAACTGCGAGATGATTCCGGCTGAGAACGTGGGTGTGAAACACGCCAAGTGGGATCGTGAGGACGGCTACTTCGTGCCGCGCGACTGCTACAACAGCTACTTCTACATCGTGGAGGACGACTCGCTCAACGTGGTTGACAAGTTCAAGATGCACGGCGCACCATACATTGAGCACCTCACCGGTGGCTCGGCACTCCACATGAACCTCGACGAGCACCTCTCGAAGGCGCAGTATCGTCAGCTCCTGCGCATTGCTGCCAAGGAGGGTTGCAACTACTTCACATTCAATATCCCGAACACTATCTGTAACGAGTGTGGACATATCGACAAGCGTTATCTGAAGAAGTGTCCGCATTGCGGAAGTGAGAATGTTGACTACATGACACGTATCATCGGCTATCTGAAGCGTGTGAGCAACTTCTCTGAGGCTCGTCAGAAAGAGGCGGCACGTCGCTTCTATGCCAACGGAACAAACGAAGTAAAGGATTGAACTTTCGCTTGCGAAACTAAAAAAAACGTATAAAACAATGCTAAATTATCTCAATACAGGCATAGTGTTCCAGGAAATCCCCGATGAGGTGACGCTGTCTATCAACATCACGGGCTGTCCGTGTCGTTGTCCGGGCTGCCACAGTCAGTATCTGTGGGAGAACATCGGCGAACCACTGACACCAATGGTGCTCGACAAACTCGTTGCCGACTATAATGACGAGATAACCTGCATCTGCTTTATGGGTGGCGATGCTGACCCGAAGTACGTTAGCCAACTCTCGCAGTATCTGCATCGTGAACACCCCAAGCTGAAGGTGGCATGGTATAGCGGTCGTCAGCTGTTCCCAAGAACAATACGCAAAAGCGACTTCGACTATATAAAGCTCGGTCCGTATATCGAACATCTTGGCTGTCTGAAGGAGCGCACCACTAATCAACGACTCTACAAGCGTGCTGTGGGTGACGACTTTACAGATATTACATCACGCTTTTGGAAGTAGACAAACTACGCTAATGTTATAATTCCGAATATTCTATTAGTCGACCCTAACACTCTTTGTGGTGTTAGGGTCGAAACTGAATTACTAAAAACCAAACATTCGAATGACTAAATTCACGCTTTCAGCTATCATCATGCTACTCTCTTTGGTGCCAATCGGAGTGGACGCACAAAACGCAACCGCAAAATATATGCACATATCCGACCCCTCGTTTCTGCGCGATGGCGACGAGATAATTATCGTCAGCAAGGATAATGGCGTGGCTATGAGTAGGTATCAGAATGCGAAAAAGGACTATGTGCTGCCATGCTTGATAAGGTTGAGCAAGGAGGACGAGCTGGAGTTGGCTGCGTGCGAAACGGACAGCATGGCGGTGTTCAAAGTGAAGAAAATAACTGGTGGCTGGAGGTTGAAGGATAGCAGGTGTGGTTGGCTTAGCGCAGGCACGAAGGCTTCATATTCGTTGATGTTCCAGGAGAGAGAAACGGAAAAGACAAATGAGATTGATATAAAATTCTCGGACGAGGGCAATGCCCGTATCAGTTTTGTAAAGTTTAAAAATGGAGGATATCTTGATTATAAACCAGACTCGGAACGCTTCGCACGCTATGTTAGGTATGACGGCTATGGCAAGGTGCAGATATATCGCCGGCTTGTAAATGCGGTTGTTGTAGAGAGTCTTACGTTCGGTGAGTCGGGTGGCAATGCAGACATTGCTTCGTACTATCAAGACGCTTATGTGCACAACGTAACTATCGATCGCACGTTCCGTGCCGATGGCGGATGCTATACACTTTGTCTGCCATTCGGTCTTACAGAAAGCGATATTCGCACAGCTTTCCCGGGTATGCAGTTCAAACAACTTCAGAATGTGGAGGTAGACGATGATAATGTGGTGTATCACTTCCTCAGTGTAAAGTCGACAGTTGCTGGCGAACCATATCTTGTGCAATTCTTGAATGGGGTGACGAAAGATGTGGTTAAGCCGGTTGTGAAGAATAAGTTCATCCTCGCTGCCAAGCCTGCGACGTTGACTGGTAAGCTCTCTTTAGGCAACTTCCTGTTTGTGGGTACTTACGACCCCGTGCTTCTACCAGCCGACGGGCACTATAGGTTTGTCGGTGCTGATGGCAAGCAGCTTGTAACGCCGAATGCAGAAGGCAACTTGAAAGGATTGCGTGCATACTTCTTTATGCCCAGTCTTTACGATAATTGTAAATATGATTCTAATGGAAAGCCTCGTTCTGTGAGAATAAGTATGGATAGGGGCAAAAGTTCATCAAAATAAGAGTAGATTATGGATTTATTAAGTAAGATTGGAAGCTACGACTTCCTTGTGGAGCCATTCCACTGCGATTTTTCTAACCATATATTTCTTGGACATCTTGGTAACCATCTGCTGAATGCAGCCGACTTCCATAGCAACGAGCGTGGTTACGGCATGGACTATCTCAACACGGTGCACAAGACCTGGGTGCTCTCGCGCTTCGTTATGGAGCTCGACGAAATGCCCCTTGCTTACGACCGCATCACGGTGGACACGTGGGTGGAGAACGTGATGAAGTTCTTCACGAGTCGCAACTATGCCATTCGTGATAAGAGCGGCAAGCACTACGGCTATGGTCGCAGCATTTGGGCAATGATTGACACCGATACGCGTCAGCCGGTGGATATTCTTGCGGAGCGCGACGGACTGATTACGAAGTACATCGAGACCGATGAGCCGTGCCCGATTGAGCCGTTCAAGCGTGTGAAACTATCGAAAGCAGCTGAGTGTCGACGCATTGTTGAGACACGTTACAGCGATGTGGATGTCAACGGACACATCAATAGCGTGAAGTACATAGAGCATATTCTTGACCTTTGGACGCTCGACTTCTATCGCACGAATCGTTTGCAGCGCTTCGATATAGCTTATGTTGCAGAGTCGCATTGTGGCGATCGCTTGCATCTGTTTGTTGAAGAGGTGGCAGATGGTGAGTTCTGTGTGCAAGTGATGAAGCAGACACCGGAGGGTGATGCCGGACAGAAGGCGGATGCCGAGCTTAAGGAAGTGTGTCGTTGTAAGATAAAATTTGTAGCGAAGTAAAACGAATTGATACGAAAAATCCCAGTGCAATGGTTGAGTCATTACACTGGGATTTGTTTTTTATGTTGCTTGAGCAGCATGGGCACTCAAGCAATTTCGGATTATTTGTTCGGTGAACAATTAGTCCTTTGTGATGTCGTTGAATGTAGCAACGCGGTTGAACTCTACCTGCTCGAAGAGCTTGTCAGTAGCACCCATACCAGTAGCCTTCAGACGATTCTCTGAAATCTTGTACTTCTTAACGAGGATAGCCTTAACAGCGTCAGCACGCTGCTGAGAGATGCGCTCGTTGATTTCCTTAGAACCCTCTGGAGAAGCGTAGCCCTTGATTTCTACCTTCGACTCCTTGTGGTTCTTCATGTAGTTGGCGATGAGCTCGATAGAAGCTACCTGAGCCGGGTCTACAGAAGTCTTGCCCTGGCGGAAGATGACTGTCGGCTGGAGGTTAGTTGCGGTCTCAGCCTTAGGAGCAGGACGGTTGTTGCACTCCTCGAGAGCCTGCTTGAGGTTGTTGATCTCTGTGTCCTTAGCGGTGAGGTTCTTCTTGTTCTGCTCGTCCTTGCTTGTGAGAGCGGCGTTCTCCTCGCGGAGGCTGTTGATCTGAGCGTTGAGAGCGTCAACCTCTGCCTGGTCGCGACCCGAAGCAATTGTGAAGTTATGTGTGCCGTTAGAGTTCTTGAACTTATAGTTGAAGCCAACATTAACCTGGAACATTGAGCGGTTGATGCTGTACTCAACACCCTCGTAACCGAGACCATTGAGCGACCAGTTCATAGAAGGCTCTACGTAGAACTGCCATGCCTTTGTCTTGCCAAGGTTGAAGGCGAAGTTGAGGCCTGCCTTAGAAGTGAGCATATTAGTGTTGTCTTTGTAAGAAGCTGCGTTAGAGAAAACATGACCCCAACCAAGACCATATACAGCTGATACTTCGAAGAGACGTGGCTCACCCTTGTAACCACCTACCCAGTTGGTGATGTTTGCAGTACCAAGGAGTGAGGTGTTGATGCCGTTTACGGCAGTGCCTGTCTTGTGCAGGAAGCCCTGCTTAGAGCCAACTTCCTTGAAGTAAATGTTGCTCTCAACTGCGAGACCAAATACAGGTGTGAAGTTGCGACCGAGACGTACGCCAAGGTTTGGACGGAAGTCCTGAAGCCAATGGTGACCCTTAGAAGCTGTTGACACACCGGTATTTACACCGACATACATGTTGTCAAAAGTCTTACTTTCTGTAGCAGTTTGGGCCGAAGCTGTAGCTGCCATCACAGCAGCTGCAAAAAGAGTTGAAATCTTTTTCATAAAATTACTTTTTTATAATAGTTTATTGTTATCTCTCTATAATTATTTGCTGCAAAGTAAAGCAAAATAAATGAAAAAGCCAAATAACTTGGAAGTTATTTGGCTTTTTTGATGATATAAAGGGAAAAATCTACCATTATTATTCATTAGTAGGACAAAAAAGACTTCTTTTTGAACTTCTTTTAGTATTTATCGTGCTTTTTTGTACTACACATCTTATATACTAATGTGCCACCTTGCATGATTGTGTTGTGCGAAATGGATGTTTTGTTGTACTTTTTGCCGTTGAGCAGGATGTAGTCTACGTATTTGTTCTCGGCAGAAATGCCATCGGCTACAATGGTGAATGTCTTGCCTTCGGGCAGATGAAGCACAATCTTTGGCATCTGTGGAGCACCGAATACATACTCGCCACTGACAGGGTTCACAGGATAGAAACCCATTGCCGAGAGCATGTACCATGCCGACATCTGTCCGCAGTCGTCGTTGCCACAGAGTCCGTCAACGGTGGGGTGGTACTGTGTGTCGAAAATCTCGCGTATGAGTTCCTGCGTGCGTGATGGGCGACCTGCTAAGGCGTAGAGATAAGCCACGTGATGGCTCGGCTCGTTGCCATGTGCGTACTGTCCGATAAGTCCGGTCACGTCGTTCTGCGAGGTGATGAGTTCGAGTGTGAAGAACTCGTCGAGCTTCTTGAGGAACGGCTTCTGACCGCCGAAGAGTTTAATGAGTCCGGGAATGTCGTGCTGCACCTGCCATGTGTACTGCCATGCGTTGCCCTCGGTGTAGTCGCCACCGACGGTTTCGGCGTGAGCCACGTCGCTCGGGTTGAACGGACTTCTCCATGAGCCGTCGGCAAGGCGCGGACGCATGAAGTTGGTCTGCTTGTCGAAGAGGTTCTTGTAGAAGTTGGCGCGGCGTGCGAAGTACTGCTGATCCTGCTTCTTGCCCATGAGACGAGCCATGTCGGCTGCGGCATAGTCGTCGTACATACACTCGAGTGAGTTGGATACCGATTCAGACGCGACAAGGTCGGTTGGCCAATAGCCGTACTTCATGTATGTCTCCCAGTCGTACTTCTCGCCGTGGTTCACGGTCTGTGTACGTTTGATGGCGTTGAAAGCGCGCTCTGCATCGAAGCCGCGGAAGCCTTTGTGGTAAGCTTCGGCTACGATAGACACGGCGTGGTTGCCAATCATGCAGAAGTTCTCCTTGCCCCAGAGTCCCCAGATTGGCAGGAAGCCCTGCACCTCTGCCTGCTCAACGAGCGAGTTGACTAAGCCGTCGACGCGCTCCGGAATGACCATAGTGTAGAATGGGTGAGTGGCGCGGTAGGTGTCCCAGCAGGAGAAGGTGGAGTAGAACTCGCCATTGCTTGAGCAGACAACCTTGTTGTCGGCGTTGCGGTATTTACCGTCAACGTCAGCAATCTGATTAGGCTGGATAAGTGCGTGGTAGAACGCCGTGTAATAGTTCTGCTTGTCGGTGTCGGTGCCGGTCACATCGATGCGGCTAAGGTAAGAGTTCCACTCGTCGTGAGCGGTGCGTGTCACCTCGGCAAAGTTCCAATCAGGCACTTCTGTTTCGAGGTTCAGGCGTGCGCCATCAACGCTTGTTGTAGACATTGACACCTTAACGAGTAGTTGCTCGCCACGCGGTATGTCGAACGTAGCCACGATGCGTTGTCCGCGTTCCGTGTCAACAGCCTTCGGCAGCTGGATGTGGCTGACAACCGGGCGGTTGAACTTCATCACGAAGAAGTAGTCCTGGTCCACCCACACCTTGTTGCGTACGTGTCCGGTGAGAGTCTGCGCGTCCTCCCACTTTGTCTCGCACGAGATGCACTGTGAGTGGTACTGCTCATCGCGCCAAGCCGGAGCGTGCTGCAGGTCGATGAATACGGAAGTGGAGTCGGGGTTGTCGAATGTGTAGCGGTGGAAGGCAACGTGCGGTGCAGCCGTCAGTTCGGCTTTCACCTTGGCGTCGGTGAGGTAAACCGAGTAGTAGCCGGGTGTGGCAAACTCCTGCTGCTTAGAGTAGCGAGAACGATAACCATCCCAAGCACGTGTGCGTTTGCCGCTTGTGGGCATCACGAGTATGTCGCCAAGGTCCATGCAGCCCGTGCCGTTGAGGTGGGTCTGCGTAAATCCCCAGATGAGAGAGTCGCTATAAACGTACTCCGAGCAGTAGCGCCAGCCCACAGCACCCGTCACCGGACTGGTCTGTATCATGCCGAACGGGCGGCACGCTCCCGGGAAGGTGTGTCCGTTGTCGGCGTTGCCGACGAACGGGTTAACGTACTGTGTGTAGTCGGTGGTGTCTGCGAGCGCTGTTGTAGCCATTGTCGGCAGAAGACCGAGCGCAGCAAACGCCAGCTTGCAGAAAAGTCTTTTGGATTTGTTCATATAGGTGGTTTTTAATTTCATAGACAAAGGTAGTGTTTTTATGTCGCTTTACAAAGCAAACCAGACTATTTATTGCAGACTATATAATATAATTAAGGTGTAAGCACTTGTCGTTTCGTGGTCTGGAACGATGTGTGCCTCGGTTCTTATCGCTTCAACGAACCATCCGCATCGACCGACGCAGACATCCGCATCGACCGGCGCAGACATCCGCATCGACCGGCGCAGACATCCGCGTCGACCGGCGCAGACATCCGCATCGACCGACGCAGATGCTTAAAGTGTTGTAACTGTGTTATAATAATATGGATCAAATAATATTGTTGTGTTTTTAACAA
>NZ_JH379441.1:108271-126826 GCF_000235885.1 Leyella stercorea DSM 18206 | reverse complement strand
ATGCGCTAAATTAATTCCGCCAACGGGTTTGTATTCAGTATTTATGCTGGCTACAATGGTGCTTGCTGCGTGCAGCGACGACACCACCGAGCCAGCCGTAAAGCGTGGAATGGTGCTCAAGGCTAATGTTGAGGACACCGACACCCGTGCCACAATCACCGACAACGAGGGCAAATGGAAGTTCGCCTTTGCTACGAATGACATGGTGAAGGTAGGTAATGATCAAGTGACCGACTACTACACATTTAAAAGCAACGGTACAGAGTTCGCAAGTGCCGATGCCCTGCAGACTACTACTCCTGCCACTTGGTGTGCTTTCTTCCCTGGCGAGAAGATCGACTTGGCTAATCAGTCGGGCGACTTAGCCGATGTTGCCAATAAGTACGCACTGGCTGGTGCTACCGCGACACCTACAACCGGCTCTGACGGCTTGACCGTAACGATGAAGGCGAAGGCAGCTGTGCTGCGTATCGTGGGCGTGAATAAGGACGAGAGCCTTGACATCAACGTTAAGACTGCTGACGGCTACGTATCAGGTCTTACTGCTAAGAAGAGCTCGGCAGGCTTCAGCGTGGAGACAAGCGACGCAAAGGTGTCGTTGCTCTCTAAGCAAGGCGCAGGAGTGTACTACGTAGTAGTGCCGGCAGGCGTGAAGATTTCGGTATATAAAGGCAAGGAACTTATCAAGGCAACCAAGGCAGGAGGTCTTACCGCTGGCAAGTACTACACTCTGAAAACTGGTGATGTAGATGGCGAGGAAGATGCTACAATCGATGGCGTAGTGGTTAAGAAGAAATGGGTACAGTTGTGGCCCGGTGGTCCGAAGTTCGCTAAAGAGAATGTGGTAAGCAAAATGACTTGGACCGATGCTACAAAGACTGGCGATCAGTATGTGTGGGGTGCAAATTGGTGCACACCGACAAAGGATGAGATGACCTTTGTTGAAGAGATGACTTTAAATCCACTTAATACGAAAGCCGAAATTCAAGTTCAGAATGGAGTGACTGGTATCTTATACACCGGTATTCAACCAGGATATACAGATAAAACACTATTCCTTCCTGCAGAAAAAGACAAATGGGGTGATTATAGTGCTAATTATTTGACTTCAACAATAATAAACCAAGGTCATGGATCATCATTAGATTTTCATATTAGTGGAATTTCATTAAATTATTACTATTTTATGAACAAAGCATACACAACAGAAGCCACGAAATACTTGGTTCGCCCTGTCCTTGCAAAATAACGCTATTAACATTACCGTTTAATCGGTATTTATAAATATAAAAAGCGGTGTGACATGAATGTCGCACCGCTTTTTCGGTATTATACATTGTTGGTTATTGCGATATGGTAAAACTAATAGTGTGGTCAAAGACGTGTAGCGCTCTGCTTTGCCGCTTGCCAGAGCAAGAAAGTCCTCCCTGCATGGTTCGCATCGGTCGACGCAGACATCCGCGTCGGTCGGCGCAGACATCCGCATCGGTCGGCGCAGACATCCGCATCGGTCGGCGCAGACATCCGCATCGGTCGGTGCAGATGTATTCATTAGGAGGTATGGCATCCCTGCCATACCCACGCAGCCACCCCCACGCCATCCGCAGCCATCCCCACGCAGCCACATGTACGCAGCAGATTGCGTGGGTATAGCAGGGATGCCATACCCTCCTATAGATAGTGCGACGTTGTGTGGGGCTTACTGCTTTGCCTGACATTCGAGCATAAACTCGTCAGCGATATACAGATTGCCGTAGAGATACAATCCGGTGTTTCGGTTGTGGAGGTCGGCGCAGGTCTGACTGCGATAGAAGAGGTCGAGCGCACGGGCTGGCGATACATTCAGACGTTTGGATAGCTCGTAAGCCACACCGCCAATCTGATGACTTAATATCATGGTTTGGATAGCCGGCGACTTAATTCTTTCTTCAAATTCTTTCTGAGTCATAGAAGTGCAAGTATTTGTCAGTAAGTGTCTGGTTTAAAAGACAAATTTGGTTGTTTGGTTTATAGAAAGCCAATTGTTGCAGGGCAGTAGCAGAGTCGACAAGTCCCTGTATGTAGAGGTTGACGGTATCGATGACACGGTCGTTGGCTATGCCGCCCTCAACATAGTCGTATGCTGCTGCAAGGTTTTCGCCACGTCGGTTTGCCACGATAAATTCGAGCCATTCAGAATCATACGATGTGAATATCTTGTGCCTGCACTCTGCCAAAAATGCGTCACGGTCAAGGCTGTATATGTTCAGTAGCGGTTGTGCGTTGCGCTTGTCTGCCATAGTCTGCGCCCAACGCACTGCCTGCTCTTTTATATCGGTGACATAGAAGCCCCGACCGAAGTCTAACCTCGGACGTCCAAATGCACATATAGGTGAGCTTATTACTTCTGTAGCTCCATGATAAACGGTTAGCATGTTGCACTCCTTTCTCTATTCTGTATATACTCTTCAACGTCCTCCAGCACATACTCGTGGCTCTCGGTGTGTAGTGTGTCGTAGTTCTTGAGTATATAGTTCTCAATAGCCCCCACCTTACTCATTCTTTCATATACTTCGCTATAGTGTTTGCCCGTCTTTCTTGCTATTCCCTCCACACAAGATGCGGCAAATGCAAGTTTCAGTTCGTCAAGTGGCAAACGTATCAGCTTTTCAAGATGTCGTTTCTCCATAATGTATATATTTTTTTTCGTGAGGTTGAGTATGTATTCGTTTGGTTGCAAATATATAAAAAATATCATTCAGAGGCAAGCGGATGATTATCTTTTAACGTCAAAATCTACTTGAAATTGAATTTTCTTGGAATGAATAATTGAAAATTTTGGGAGTTTTATATTGAAAATCTTAGGAGTTTTATATTGAAAATCTTGGGAGTTTGGTATCTTCGCAACCAAAATAGGCCAGCACCTTAAAACAACTGAAAAGCAAAATAGAGGAGAAAAGCGATGAGAATGCTAACAGAATCACTTGTTGTGGGAGAATCTACGCGCGGCTTGGTTGGTGCAGCAGAGACTGCTGCACCCCCTAAACTTCTGCGAATTCCGTGGATTCCGTGGGAGAACAGACAGCAGAAGAGTGAATTCTGTGGGAGGCATCACATTCGTGTTCGTTTAATCACAGGACTATTTCCTATGGATATTGTCCCATACGCCTGGGCTTCAGAACTGCCACTGCAGCGTGGCTTTCCAGTTGCGTCCGGGCATGGGGTAGCGCTTCACCACCTCGTGGCGCGAGTCGCAGAGGTTGTTGCACTCCACGGTGGCCTGCACGTAGTGGCGTCGTATGCGGAAACGCTTGTTCAGCTTCAGGTCTACGGTCTGCCATGCGCCCAGCATATCGTCGCGGTTGTTGGAGATGAGCGCGAAACGGTCGCCCGTGTATAGCCACGAGGTGCAGAGGCTCCAGCCGTCGTATGCGAGGTCGATGATGAGTGAGGCGCTGTGCAGGGGCGAGTAGGGTATGGTGTTACGATACTCCGGGTCGTGGGGCGAGGAGTAGTCGCGGTCGCGCTGACAGGTGTAGTTGGCTGAGGCTGAGGCTGAGAACTTGCCCCACGTGCGGTCGTAGCCGGCGGTGGCGGAGAGTCCCAGCGACTTCACAAGTCCGAAGTTGACCATCGACCAGCGGAACTGGCTCTTCATCGGTATAGCCACAATTTTGTCTTCGATGCGGTTGTAGTAGGCATCGAGGGCGAGGTGCAGATGGCGGTCCTTATAGTCGACACCGAGGTCGAACTGCGAGGTGTACTCGGGGCGCAGCTGCGCGTTGCCCACGAGCGTGTAGTAGAGGTCGTTCAGTGTAGGTGCGCGGAAGATGCGCTTGTGGAAGGCACGCACGGTGAAGGCGTGGCGGTGCCACGAGGCGAGGAACATCGGCGTGAGGCGCGAGAGCGCGGCTGCGCTCTGTGCGGTGCGTGCCGAGTGGTCGCCGATGTGCGTGTAGAGCAGTGCGATGTTGCCCTCGAAACCGCGGTAGGAAGCGATGGCAGAGAGCAGCGACTTCGAGTCGAGGCGGTAGACATACGCCGAGCGGTAGACGTTGGTAGTAAGGTCGCTCCAGCGTAGGTCGGTGCTCGCTGTGAGCGACAGCCAGCTCGTGTTCCACGCTGCAGCCACCGAGGCGTACAGATCCTGCTGACGATAGTGGTTGTCGCAGTGCATGGCGGCGGCGTTGGTAGAGGGGTCTTGCAGATAGCGCAGCCAGTCGTAGGCGTACTTCAGGTTGGTCTTCAGCGCGAAGCGGTCCCACGTGTGGCGGTAGGTGGCTTGCAGGAAGAAGTTGCGGTCCCATTGGCGGTCGGTAGAGTCCCACTGGTCGGAGAGTCGGCGCACCACCGGTCCGGGCAGTCCGCGCTCCGAGCTGTAGAAGTAGGCGTGCGTCGTGAAGCCCTTGTAGAAGCCAGCCGCCTCAAGACGGTAGAAGCTGATGTCGGAGTTGCGGCGCTTGCCCACGGTGTCCTCCGAAGCCGACTGGAAGCGGAACGGATAGCCACCGTCCGTGCGCTGGTATTCGGCATCGACGAAGAGAATGTTCTGAAAAGAGAAGTACGTCTTCAGCTTCTGCAGACCGAACGAGCCCGTGCCGTACTCCACGTTGAAAGCGGTGGAGTCGGGTCGGCGCGTCTGCAGGTAGACTGTAGCCGCCGAGGCATACTCCGATGCCGACTGTAGTCGCTCGTTGCGGTTGGCGTTGTAGAGTGCCACCGACTCCATGTTCGAGAGCGAGTAGCGTCCGAGGTCGATCTGTCCGTTCTGCGCGTTGGTGATGCGTATGCCGTCGAGGTAGATGCCCACGTGCTGCGAGCCGAGCGACCGCACGTTCACGGTCTTCAGTCCGCCCAGTCCACCGTAGTCCTTAATCTGCACGCCCGAGAAGTACTTCAGCGCGTCGGCGACCGACGTGGTGGACAGATCCTGCAGCGCAGCCCCGGAGAGCGTTTGCGAGGGGGTGAGATAATGCGGACGCACGCCCACAACCGCCACGTCCCGAATCGTGTGTACGGAGTCGAGACGTGAGGTTTGGGCGTGCGTCGATATAGCGATAAAAAAGAGTAGTATTATATAATGTATGCGCATGTTTACTTAACAACGACCTTCTTAACAGTTCCGTCGCTGTAGCGCACGATGTTCAGACCCTTCTGTGCACCCTGCAGCAGCTTGCCGTCGACAGAGTAGCGAGCCACCTCGCGCACATCAGCGTTGTCCTCAACCGACGAGATGGCAGTGGTGCTCTTCAGAGCGAATACCGGCATCTCCGGGAACCAGAAGTTCTTCTCCATCGGGTACGACTGCTTCAGCGAGCCCGTTGTAGCGTCGTAGACGCGCAACTCCGACTCGTCGCCCCACGCCGAACCCTTGGTTACGCTCAGGTAGAGGTCGCCCGAATAGGGGTTCATACGGCAAGCAGCACCATAGACGTAAGGCTTCTCCTTGGCAGCGGTGAAGTCGAGCAGGAGCGACACCTGGCGCGAGTCGATATCGAACTTGTAGATGTGCTGACCGTTCGCCCAGTCGCCCGTAGCACCGTTCCAGAACAGAGCGTTCTCGGTGGTGGAAGCCGTGAAGCAGTCGGGGTTCCATGCGCCCCAGCTATTGGTAGGAGGATAAACGCCCTCGGGCAGGTTGACAGTCTCGGTAGAGTAGTCAGACGGGTTGAACTTCACGATGTGCGCAACAGCCTTTGTCGACTTGCTGCAAGTGAGCCAGATAGAGCCGTCCTTAGCCTGCACGATAGAGTTGTACGAGCCCTCGCCCTCGTTGTTCACGGTCTTGAGCAGTTTGCCCTCGGCAGCGTCGATGACCAAGAGACCACGGTGCAGGTCAACGGCATACACCTTGCCGTCGGCGTACACCATGTTGCCCGTCTGGTTGTTAGCCACGCCGTCGGTGCCGGCGATGAGCGAGCCCACGGTGTTGTCGTCGAGGTTGAACGTGAAGACACCCTCAGTAGTGCTGAGGAAACCCTTGCCAAGCTCCTTGACGGGGAGGAACGCTCTGCCGTCGGCAGCAGCCGTGCCGTCGGCGTTGAGGATAGTGTTGATCTGAGCGATCACCTCCATAGTCTTGGCGTCGCACACGGTGAGCGTAGGGTCTTTAGCCTCCTTGTCGGCAACGCTCTTCTTCTTCGATACGATGTACATCTTGCCGTCGTCGATGGTGGCGTAGCAGCCCGTTGTGCCGAGCTCGTAGGTCTCGCTGTTCTTTGTGAGAGCCACGCGATACTCCCATTTGCCCGCCTTGTTGAGGTAGTTGAGCGTAGCCTTCTCCTTGCCGAACGATCCCTCGTTGAGCATGAACACGCCGTCGGTGTACTCCTTCTGCTGTGCAGAAACAGATGTAGTTAGAAACATTCCGCCGATGAGGGCGGAAACAAAAAGTGTAAAGTGCTTCATATTATTTATATAATGTAAGTGTTACGGTCATACGCGCCCAATCCGCGAGGCGCACAGCGATGACTCCATCGGCAAATGAGTTTCGGCAGGTCTTCTGACTCACCGCCCAGACGCGAACACCTTCCCAAAGCATTGGAGGGTATGGCATCCCTGCCATACCCACGCATCCTGCAAAGAGCTTTATAGGAGGATATGGCATTCCTGCCATACCCACGCTCTTAGCACGGAGATGCATGGCTTCAGTGGTTCTCTCGTTCGCGCCCGTAGATAAGGGCGGCTCACAGCTGCGGGACAGTCGGGGACTCTCACCCCATTCCCTTTTAATCGCACAGCTCCCCGGTAGGGTGTTTCAAGTGGGAGCGTTGCGAACCGTTGCGAGTGCAAAGTTAAAGAATAATATTGAGAAAATAAAAAAATATAGCGAAATACTTGACATCGCTTGCGCAAGGTTGTACCTTTGCAAACGTGATCCGGAACACAACACAAAAGTAAACATTAACCAAATCTAAAAAAAAAGAAAGGAAAACACATTATGGCAGTAAATTACAAAATCTATCAGAGCACAGCAAAAAACGCAACAAAGGGTCTTTACTATGCACGCACCGCTTATCGCGAGACAGTCGACTTGAAGAAGCTGGCAGAGATTATGCAGGCAAACTGTACGGTGAAGTACTCGGACATCCTGGCAGTGCTCACAGAGTTGGGCGAGGTGATGAAGAACGAGCTGCTCAACTCGAAGCCGGTGAAGATTATGGGCTTGGGCACGTTCCGCGTGAGCTTGAGATCGCGAGGCTGTGCGGATCTGAATACCTTTAGTATAAAGAACAGCATCGTTGGCGCACGTGTGCGTTTCTATCCGGAAACCTACAAGGACCCAGTGCTGGGTAAGAACGTGAAGCCGATGCTTGCAGGCATCAAGTTTGCGGAGCTCGAACAGTATAAGAGCATTAAGCGTGCTGATGTGACTAAGGAATAGAACAAGAGAGTGGGCGTGGTGATAATGCCACGCCCACTACTATAAAACACAAAAACAACCTATAATAATACCACATACAAAATACCATGAAAAATATGAACAAAGACACTTGGAGAACAATACTGAAACTGATAGTAGCTGTAGCCACAGCAGTGCTTAGCACATTAGGCGTGCAAGCTATGGTATAAGCGAGTTTTGAATTTTGAGTTTTGAATATTCGGAAAAAAGACGTATTTTTGCACGCATAAACATATTAAAAAGCAATTACAGATAAAAGAGAGATTATGAGCATGAGATTCTTTAAGCGCCTGGCATGTCTTTTGATTATGTTGTGCGTGTCGATCAGTGCCGGTGCGGTGCTGAAAGAGAAAAACCTAAATTCGACGCTGTCGGTGCTGCGCGCAGAGCTGGAAACAGCGTTCTACGAACAGCGCAATAGTATGGCACGCTATAAGATGTACACCGAGCAGCAGCATAAACAGATGGTGACACTGATGCAGCGTAGCGATCAGGTGGCACTGATGCTCTATTCGCAGAAGCAAGACTTCACGTTCGATATGACCTACGCCTGCCATGAGGCGACGGAGATGTATCGCGAATTTAACAAACGCAGTATGCCATACAACAATATTATGAAGCGTATGGATGCGGAGTTGACGCGATACAAGTACCTCATAGAGACGCTGAGCATGATTCCACCATCGATGAAGCGTATGGGGCAGGCAAAGCAGGGACAACAACCACCGAAATATATAATGGACAAGAACGGCAAGCAACGCAAGCTGCCGTTCATGCTCGACGGGCAGGGGCTGCACGACAGAAAGGCGTGCCTGGACTATGCCACCGCCTTGGCACGCAATCTGCAGAACATGCGCAACAACGTGGAGAAGGACGAACAGCACTATCAGCGCATGTCGGCGAAGCTGAAGAAGATGAACGACTACGCCATACTACGCTATAACGACATTCAGCACACGATATTCGTAAATGGCGACCAGAGCTATCTGGAGATAGTGAAGAACATGCCGATGCAGTATCGCTCGGCTAAGGCTGACGTGAACGAGAAGTACGACGAGGAGAAAGTGAAGATTGCCAACGGCGGCGAACGCAAGGTTTACTCGCAATGGCGCGGTCCGATTGTGGGCGGTCTGAGCGTCTTCGTGCTGCTGTATATGCTCATTGCTGGTATGCTGAGCAACGTGCTGGTGCGCTGGCTCGTACCAAAGCGTTATCGTACAGAGGCGTTTATGAAGAAAAAGGTGTGCCTCATACTGTTTGTGGCTATGCTCATCTTCGCCGTGTCGGTGATGGTGGCACGCACGTTCATGTACCACAACTTCTTCCTCATGGCATCGAAGCTGCTCATCGAGTACGCCTGGCTGCTAT
Source organism: Leyella stercorea DSM 18206 (assembly GCF_000235885.1). GTDB lineage: Bacteria > Bacteroidota > Bacteroidia > Bacteroidales > Bacteroidaceae > Prevotella > Prevotella stercorea. Next base: position 118,077 of record NZ_JH379441.1, on the reverse strand, counting down.
GCGCTATCTTCTTCTCGCTGTTAGTGCGCCTGCCAGGCGAACAGATAAAGAGCGGTTTTAGAATCTATGCCCCGATAATGCTGATGTCGTTCATCGTCATCACATTCCGCATCATATTCATTCCGAACAACCTCGTGATGCTGATATTCCCACCGATACTGCTCGCGTTCACCGTGTGGCAGTGGCGTGTGGTGAAGCGCCATAACGCCAATATCCCGCGCTCGGACATATTCTATACGTGGATATCGCTGGCGATAATGGTGTTCTCTACGGCTTCGGCACTGTATGGCTACGTGCTGCTTGCGGTGCAGGTGCTCATCTGGTGGATGTTCCAGCTGAGTTGCATACAGACCATAACATGCGTCTACGACATGTTGGCACAGTATGAGAAACGCTACCTGGCGCACAAGATACACTCGGAGGCTGACGCGGAGAAAGCGAAGAAAGGCTCGATGCTCAGCATCATAACTATAAGTCACAACAAGCATATCAATGTGACGTGGTTCTACGACTTCGTGTACATGGCACTGGTGCCAATGCTCAGCGTGTTCTCCCTGCTGCTGTCTATATGGTGGGCGGCAGATGTGTTCGACCTGACCGCTACGGTGTGGAATATATTCATGTTCAACTTCCTGAACGTGACGGGAGTGGTGCAGCTGTCGATAGGCAAGATGGTGATGGTGCTGTCGCAGTTCTTCCTGTTCAGATACATCAACTATCTCGTGAAGTCGCTCTACCACAAGTATCATAAGTCGAAGGTGGTGGTGAACGGCAAGCCGAACTTCACGCTCGCCAACAACATAATAGCCATCTGCTGCTGGGGTCTGTACTTCATCATCTCGATAAAGATGCTGAAGATACCATCGACCGCAATCTCCGTTATCTCGGCTGGCTTGGCAACAGGTGTGGGCTTCGCCATGAAGGACTTGCTCGAGAACTTCTTCTACGGCATTTCGCTGATGACAGGACGTGTGCGTGTGGGCGACTACATCGAGTGCGACGGCATACGCGGAAAGGTGGATAGCATCACATACCAGAGCACGCAGATCATTACGGGCGACGGATGCGTGATAGCATTCCTCAACAGCTCGCTCTTCAGCAAGAACTTCAAGAACATCACACGCAACCACTCGTACGAATGGGTGAAGGTGCCGGTGGGTGTGGCATACGGTTCGAACGTGGAAGAGGTGCGACAGATGCTCATCAAAGCGGTGAACAACCTCGAAGAGAAGGCTTCCGACGGAAGAGACATAATCGACACAACACGACCCGTGAGCGTGGTGTTCGACGAGTTCGGAGACAACTCGGTGAACCTATTCGTGACATACTGGGTGCTCGTGGAGGAGAAATTCAGTAAGACCGGTCAGGTGAAGGAGGCTATATATAACACACTCAACGAGCATAACATCGAGATACCGTTCCCACAGAGGGATGTACACATCATTGCACAGTAGACCGTTGTGAGTGGAAAATGTCAAATATGAAGGCGACAGCTATCGTTTTGTACTAAAAAACTAAAAAAGAAAAGTCTATGTGTTGATTATTTCAAGTAAAATATATAATTTTGCTGACAAATTGTAATCATAGACAAAATTTCATTAATAGAAGATGGACAAAATTGATAATCTTGACAGAAAGATACTTAGTATTCTATCAAAGAACGCCCGAATTCCATTCAAAGATGTAGCAGCAGAGTGTGGTGTATCACGTGCTGCAATTCATCAGCGTGTACAACACCTCATACAGGGTGGCGTAATCGTAGGCAGCGGCTTTGAAGTGAATCCTAAGAGCGTTGGCTATAGCACATGCACATACGTAGGACTCAATCTGGAGCGCGGAAGTATGTACAAGGATGTAGTGAAGCAGTTGCTCGACATTCCGGAAATCGTGGAGTGTCACTACACAACTGGTCCGTACACAATGCTGCTAAAGGTGTATGCTTGCGACAACGAGCAGCTCATGGACTTGCTCAATAACAAGATGCAGATGATTCCGGGCGTGGTGTCTACAGAAACACTCATCTCGCTCGACCAAAGCATCAAGCGCGAGATACCGGTGCACATGGAGGAAAAGAACGAGGAATAACACTTCGTTGTTTGACAGAATTAAGAGTAGAAACGTCTCCCACAGAGATTGCATAATACACACAGAGCGTACAGCCCACACACAACGGGATGGACGTTCGACAGACAATGTATTCTGCGAACTCTGTGGGAATATTTTTATAAGCATGAAATCATCCAACCAAGCATGAAATCATTCAACCTAAATACTCAACTCGCCGACTTCTACGACAATAAGCCACAGACAAGCAGGCGGCCAATCATAGGTATCACAACCAACTACGAGGGGGTGGACGCGACGGTGCGCGACCGCTACTATCATCAGATTATAGCAGCAGGAGGCACGCCCGTACTCATTCCGCCAGTGGCTGACCGTAATGTGCTGCTCGATACGCTCGAAACGATTGATGCGCTGTTGCTCACGGGTGGTGGCGACTTCAATCCGCTGTGGGCTGACGAGGAACCGTCGCCAGCGTTGCATAACATAAACAACGTGCGCGATCTGCCGGAGCTGCTCATAACACGCTTGGCGTTCGACCGACAGATACCGATGTTAGGCATCTGCCGTGGCGTGCAGACTCTTGCAATGGCACTCGGCGGACGTGTACACCAGGACATATCGCACGAGCCTACCAACTATAAGCACTCGCAGGATGCCGACCGCTCGGAGCCTACGCACACGGTGGAGATAGAGAAGGGTAGTGTGCTTTATAATATATATAAGGAGGAGAGGATATTCGTCAACTCGTTCCACCACCAAGCCGTGGCTGCACCTGGCGAGCGTTTCAAGATAACGGCGCGAGCGTTAGACGGTGTGGTTGAGGCTATAGAGAGCAGCGAACACAAGGCGGTGCTCGGTGTGCAATGGCACCCGGAGTGGCTCGGCGAGGACGGATTGCCGCTCTTCAAATGGCTTGTGGAGGAAGGCGACGTGCTGCGACGTGCGAAGCTGTTCCACCAACGTAACCTCACGCTCGACTCACACTGCGACACGCCGATGTTCTTCCCACAAGGCGTGTGCTTCGAGCAGCGCGACCCTAAAGTGCTCTACGACTTGCATAAGATGAACGAGGGCAGAACGGACGCTGTGACAATGGTGGCGTATCTGCCGCAACCGAAACCAGAGCAGACTTTCGCTGACGTGGCACCGTTCCCCGTGCACACACCGAAGGCTTATGCTGACCTTATCTTCGACAAGATTGACGAGATTGTGCTTAGCGATTCGCGTTACATCGCCCTTGCCCGCAACCGCGAGGAATTGCTGCGCAACAAGCGCGAGGGACGGAAATCGCTGATGATTGGTATAGAAAACGGTCTGGCGATAGAGAACGACTTGCATAACGTGCAGCACTTTGCCGACCGAGGTATCGTCTACATCACTTTGTGTCACAATGGCGACAATCAGATATGCGACTCGGCGCGCCACACGCTCAACACTCACGGCGGTGTATCGCCATTCGGCGCAGAGGTGATACGCGAGATGAACCGCCTGGGAGTGATGGTGGATATGAGTCATGCCGGCGAGAAGTCGTTCTATGATGCGCTCGACATTTCGACAAAGCCTATCGTTTGCTCTCATAGCAACAGCAAGGCGTTGTGTGATGTGCCGCGCAACCTGACTGACGACCAGATGCGTGCGCTTGCTGCAAAGGGCGGTGTGTGTCAGATAACGTTGTACAACGGGTTCCTGCGCACCGACGGCAGGGCTTGCATCACTGACGCTATGGAGCATCTGGAGCACGCTATAAGCGTAATGGGTATCGACCACGTTGGACTTGGAACCGACTTCGATGGTGACGGTGGCGTGCCCGGACTTGCTGATGCTTCTGAACTGATAAACTTCACTAAGGAGTTGCTGCGCCGACGCTACTCGGAAGAGGATATGGCGAAGATATGGGGCGGCAACTGGCTCAGAGTGATGGACGAGGTGCAGAGATGTTGAGATGTTGAGATGGTGAGGTGTTGAGATGGTGAGGTGGTGAAAGGTTGAGGTGGTGAGATGGTGAGATGTTGACAATAGTACATATCTCAACACCTCACCATCTCACCATCTCACCCCCATTACACCACCTCCACATGCTGCACATTGACATCCTCATGCAGGAATATGCGTGCTGTTTCGCGGAAGCGCTCTTCGCTTTCGGTTGTGAAATAGCGGCATGTTCCGCCTTTCGTCAGTTTCTGTTCCATCTCGGGATGGCGATTGAGATAATCGGCTAAGGAGTCGGCTACGTAGGTGCCTTGCGCCATTATGCGCACACCGTCGGGCACGTTCTTCACCACCGAACTCATAAGCAGTGGGTAGTGAGTGCAGCCGAGTATGACAGTATCGATGAGTGAGTCTTTGCGCATGAGCTGATCGATGCGCTTCTTTACGAAGTAGTCGGCACCTGGCGAGTCTGCCTCGCCTGCCTCTACTATCGCCGCCCAAAGCGGACATGCTACTCCCGTAACCTCTACATCGGGGAATAGCTTCTGTATTTCTATCTTATACGAATTGCTTTTGATTGTGCCTTCTGTGGCGAGGATGCCCACGTGGCGCGTCTTCGTGAGGTTGCCAACCTCTTCTGCCGTGGGGCGTATTACGCCAAGTACGCGGCGGTCGGGGTCAAGCATGGGCAGGTCGCGCTGTTGAATGCTGCGTAGTGCCTTAGCCGAAGCTGTGTTGCAGCCCAATATGACGAGGTGGCAGCCCATGCTGAAGAGCTTCAGCACGGCTTGACGCGTGAACTGATAGACCACTTCAAACGAACGCGAACCGTAGGGAGCACGCGCATTGTCGCCAAGATACATGTAGTCGTACTGTGGGAGGAGCTGACGGATGCCGTGTAGGATGGTGAGTCCACCGTAGCCAGAGTCGAAAACACCGATAGGACCAGGAGAAGAGGGGAATGGCATATTAATCATTTATTAAGAATTGATTGTAGATAATTGGCTTATAAACAGAAGATTGATAATTGAAACGTATGACCACCATTGGGTTTATGATCGTCTGCATTTTCAATTATCAATCTTCTGTCTTTCTAATATGTAGCAGCTTCTACTACTTTGTGTTTTATGTAGTAGCTCTTACTATTTTGCGTTCAGTGCTTCTTTGACAAACTCTGTTGCGTTCTCGCCCATTTCTGGGTTTACGTAAGGGCAAGCGTTGCCGTCGGTGTTGAGGATGAAGGCATAGCCTTGTGCCTGACCGACCTTTGTGAGTGCCTCGTTGAGCTTCACCTTAACGGGAGCAAAGGCATCAGTTTCTGCTTGCTGCAACAGACGCTGCGACTCGTTCTTGAAGTTGATGTTCTTCTGCATCATCTCCTGGAGCTCTGCCTGACGCTTGCGCAGAATGGCAGGTACGAGGTCTTTCTGTACTTCGAGGAACTCCTCGTATTTACTGTTGAACTCCTCTTCGGCGCGCTTCAATTCAGCGTCGTACTTCACTCGCAAATCGTCGATGCTACGCTGTGCCAATACATAGTCGGGCATTGATTTGAGAACTTCTTCATAGCTGAAATAGCCGAAGCGTGTCTGAGCGCCTGCTGTGAGCGACAGTACGCCGAGGACGATGAGAAAGAACAATTTCTTCATGTTTATTGCTGCTTTATATTGTTGTTGTTTGAATGGTATAAATCATAGTAGGCATAGTTAGTAATGGCTACTATGATTTATTGTAACGTCTTACTTTGTCTTGTTGAGCTCTGCCTTAACTTCAGCTGTAACGTCCTTGCTAAGTGTATCGCTGATGTAAGGTATGCCGCTTGTTGTGTCCATGATGTAAACGTAGCCACCTGCCTTGCCTACAGCCTTGATTGCTTCAACGAGTTTGTTCGTGATAGGACCAATCTTGTCCTGCTGGAGCTTGCCGAGAGCCTGCTGGTTGTCCTGAGCCGACTGCTGTATCTTCTGATACATCTGAGAGAGGCTATCCTCGGTCTCTTTGCGCTTTGTCTCGTTCATTGTAGACTTGTTCTTCTCGTAATCTTCGTACTTGCGCTGCATTTCTTCCTGCATTGCCTTGAGGTCGTTGTCGTACTGCTTTGCCTGTGCTTCTACCTCGCCACGAGCCTTGATAAACTCAGGCATTGAAGCCATGACTTCCTGTGCGTTTACATGACCGAACTTCTGTGCGAATGTTGCCATTGGCATGAACAACATAAGCATTAAAATCAATTTCTTCATTTTTGCTTTTATTTTTTTTGTTATTAATTATTCTTTTTCTAAGCCGAACTAAGCCGAACTAAGCCGAACTAAGCCTTTCTAAGCCTCTTTAAGCCTTCTAAACCTTTGAAAACTCAAAAACTCTTTAGTTGGCGTAACCCAGCTTCTGCAGCACTTCGTTGCTGATGTCAGCCTTCGGTGAGCCGTAGATTACGCCGGTGTCGCTTGAGCGGTCGAGTACGAGCGAGTAGCCGCGTAGCTCTGCTATCTCCTTGACGGCGGTGTATATCTCCTCCTGAATAGGCGACATAAGGCTCTCGCGCTTCTTGAAGAGTTCGCCCTCTGGTCCGAAGTACTTGCGCTTGAGGTCGCTGGCGTCCTTCTCCTTCTTCATGATTGCCTCTTGGCGAGCTTTCTTTTGCTCCTGTGAGAGGAATACCATCTCGTTCTGATAGTTCTTGTACATTGTGGAAGCCTCGGTGTTGAGGGCTTCCACCTCAGCCTGCCATTTCTTCGACACCTGGTTGAGCTGCTCGTTGGCACGCTCGTAGGCAGGTATGTTCTTCAGTATGTACTCCATGTCGAGGAGTGCGTACTTCTGTGCGCTTGCCGTCAGCGCTGCTGTGAGCGCGATGAGGCATATAAATATGAACTTCTTCATTGCTTTTGATGTTTTGTTTTTGGGGTTATGAGATTGCGTATCGACCGTTGCGGACGTCTGCGCCGACCGATACGGATGTCTGCGCCGACCGATACGGATGTCTGCGTCGACCGATGCGTGTCTTAGAACTCCTGACCGAGTATGAAGTGGAACTGCGATCCGCCCTTCGTTCCGAATACCTTGTCGAAACCGTAAGCCCAGTCGATACCCATGAGACCAACCATTGGCAGGTAGATACGCAGACCGACACCGGCAGAGCGTTTCATGTCGAATGGGTTAAACTTGCGTGTCTCTGTCCATGCGTTACCGCCTTCGATAAATCCGAGACCGTAGATGGTGGTGTTGCCGAGCAGGAACGGGTAGCGCAGCTCGAGTGTCATGCGGTCGTAGGCGTAGCCTTCCTGACCGTAAGGAGTGAGCGATCCGTTCTCGTAACCGCGCAGACCGATAGTCTCTTCGGCGTATGATGTAGAGTAGCCGGTCATGCCGTCACCACCCATGTAGTAGGTTTCGAACGGCGACTTCTTCCACTTGTTGAATGAGCCGAGCAAGCCGAACTCGAGTCGAGCCATGAGCACTAAGCACTTCTGTCCGCTTGTGAGGGCGGTGAACATGCGTCCCTTGAACTTCCACTTGTGGTATTCTACCCAACGATACTTCTCCTGCTGCTCACGGTTATAGTTAGCCGACTTCGAGTCGTTGGCGAGGTTCTTGTAGTCCTTGCCGTCCCATGCCGACCATGGCGGAGTGATTGTGAGCGATGCTGCGAACTCCGATCCGCGACGTGGGAAGAGTTGGTTGTCGGTAGAGTTGCGCGAGAGCTGTATGCTGAGGTTGAGGTTGTTAGAGTTGCCGTTGGTCATGAGGAAGTAGCTCCAGTTCTTCAGCATGTAGCGTGTGTACTGCAGCGAGAGCGACAACTGGAAGAAGTCGTCTGGCCAGCGCAACTGCTTGCCCCATCCGAGCGAGAAGCCGAACAGCTTCACGTACTTGTCGGGGTCGTAGAAGTTCTCGTAGTTGTTGTAGCCGTTATAGTTGCCGTAGCCGTACATATAGTTATAGTAGTTGTTGAAGTAACCACTATTATAGTAGTTGCTCGACACGTCGGTCTGCTTCGAGAAGTAGGCACCTACGGAGAACTGTATCGGTCGTTTGCCTCCGAACCAGTTGGTAGAGTACGACATGTTGTACGACTGGTAGTATGTACCGTTGGTCTGTGCGCCGATAGAGAGCACTTCGCCGTCGCCTACGGGCAGGAATCCGCGGCGCTCCTTGTTCTTGCCGAAGAGGTTACGCATAGAGAAGTTGTTGAGCTTCAAGCCGATGCGTCCGATTACGCCGGTCTGTCCCCATCCGAGCGAGAACTCAATCTGGTCGTTCGACTTCTGTACGAGATCGTAGTTGATATCTACCGTTCCGTTCTCCGGGTCGGGCACAGGCTGCGGATTGATCTTCTCGGGGTCGAAGTGTCCCATTGACGCAATCTCGCGGGCCGAACGCTGCAGGGCTTCCTTCGAGAAGAGGTCGCCCGGCTTGGTACGCAGTTCGCGACGCACAACGTTCTCGTACAGACGGTCATTGCCGTTGATGCGTACGTGGTTGATGTGTGCCTGCGGACCTTCGAAGATACGCATCTCGAGGTCGATAGAGTCGCCCATGATGTTCACCTCTGTCGGGTGGAGCGAGTAGAAGAGATAGCCGTTGTTCCAGTAGTTGTTGCCCACAGCGTCCTCGTCTTCGGTGAGTCGCTTGTTCATAAGCTTCTGGTTGTAGACGTCGCCCTTCTTCATGCCGAGCACGGCAGCGAGGTAGTCGGTGTTGTACACGGTGTTGCCCACCCATGTGATGTTGCGCACGTAGTACTTCTTGCCTTCGTCCACCTTCACGCGCATACTGACGTGTTTTTCGTCCACGTTCCACACCGAGTCGCTAACGATGTATGCGTCACGGTAGCCCAGCTCGTTGTACTTCTCGATGAGCTTCTGCTTGTCGTTCTTCCAACGCTCCGGTGTGTACTTCTTCTTGAACTTCAGGAGTGTAGCCATCTTGCCAGCCTCGTGAGTCTCCTTGAACACACCTTTCTTTATGATGTTACCCTTTATCTTGCTTGTAGCCAATGCGCTGTTGCCCTCGATGATGATGTCGCGCACCTTCATCTTCTGTTTCTTGTCGATGATGATGTCGAGAATCACCTGGTTCTTGTTAGCCACGTCGTCGCGTTGCACGATCTGTATGTCGGCGTTCTTGAAGCCTTTCTCGTCGAAATAGCGTTTAGCGAGAATCTTCGCACGGTCGATCATGTTAGGTGTTATCTGTGCGCCCTTGAGCAGTCCGAGTTTCTCCTCCATGTCTGTACGCTCCGACTTCTTCAGTCCGACGTAGTTGATGGTAGATACGCGTGGGCGCATCTGCAGGTGTATGTGCAGATAAGCCTTGTCGTTCACGAGCGAGTCGACGGATATAGATACCTCTGAGAAGAGTCCATACTTCCAGTAGTGCTTCACAGCATCTGTGATAGCCTCGCCAGGCAGTTCGATTTGTTGTCCGACGGTGAGTCCGGAGATACCCGTGAGCATGTAGTCCTCGTAGCCTTCGGCTCCTGAAACGGCGAGTCCGCCGAGTGTTACAGTGCGCGGGTTTCCTGCATACGAGATGTCGGGGTATGTAATCTTGTCCTGCGCTTGGGCTGCGAAGCTGCTTGCAAGGATGCAGGCTGTTGTCAACACCTTTATTATATTCATCGTTTTTCTCTTGATTGTTCTTTTTCTGATTATTATTGGCTGAAGGCTGCGTTTAAGCCTTTCTAAGCCTTTCTAAGCCTTCTTAAGCCTTGGCTATTTTTTCTAAGCCGAACTAAGCCTCTTTAAGCCTCGCTAAGCCATTGCTTTAAAACTAAGCCTTGGCTAACTAAGCCCTCCCCGACGGGGAGGGTT
>NZ_JH379441.1:81846-108261 GCF_000235885.1 Leyella stercorea DSM 18206 | reverse complement strand
CTCCCCGACGGGGAGGGTTGGGAGGGGCTGTTAGGGTTGGGAGGGGCTTTGTTCAGCCTCCACCTGCGCCTCTGTCTTTCCGAAGCGTCGCTGGCGTCGCTGATAGTCGGCGATGGCTTTGTGTAAGCCTTCCTCGTCGAAGTCGGGCCAGAAGGTGTCGCAGAAGTAGAGTTCTGAGTATGCAATCTGCCAGAGCAGGTAGTTGCTGATGCGCTGTTCGCCACCGGTGCGTATGAGCAGGTCGGGGTCAGGCATGAAGCTTGTTGTCATGTGCTCCGAGATGAGCTGCTCGTTGATGTCCGTAGCGGCAATCTTGCCCGCAGCGAGGTCGGCTGCAATCTCTTGTGTAGCTTTCACAATCTCCCAGCGCGACGAGTAGCTGAGTGCTACAACCATCGTCATTGCAGAGTTGTTAGCCGTATGCTCCATTGTCTCCTGCAACTTCTGCTGCACTTCCTTCGGCAGGCGTTCGATGTCGCCGATTACTTGAAAGCGCACGTTATTCTTCATGAATATCTCGTCCTCAAGCGATGTTAGCACGAGTCCCATGAGTGCAGCCACTTCTGTTGCGGGGCGGTTCCAGTTCTCGGTAGAGAAGGTGTAGAGCGTGAGGTACTTCACGCCGAGACGCGTACACTCCGACGTGATGCGTCGCACAGCGTCTACTCCGGCCTGATGGCCGTAGCTGCGCGGTTTACCTTGCTCTGCAGCCCAGCGTCCGTTGCCGTCCATGATGATGGCGATGTGCTGGGGTATGTTGGTTGTATCGAGTTGTGTCATATTCTGTTTTTTTAAAGGGCGGCGGTTATGCCTTTCTAAGCCTTTCTAAGCCTTGACGAACTATTTTCTAAGCCTTCTTAAGCCTTTCTAAGCCTTTGCTTTCTAAGCTAATCAGAGCCCTCCCCGACGGGGAGGGTTGGGAGGGGCTACTCATCCGCGTTGTGGCAGGTGCGGCATTTCGCCATGAAGCTGTACGTCAGTGTGAGTTGTAGGGCTGAGTAGCAGTCGGTGTTTTTGAAGAGTCCGCTGCTTTCTATGCCGTACGGGTCTTTCACGCCGTCGAGCTTGTCGCTCATCGAGAAGTGTACCGCCCATTCGAGTCCGAGGTTCAGACGTGGTCCTATCTTGTATTTCACGCCCAAGCCGAGTGGCACATTCGCTGTGAAGACGTTCTTGCCACCACCGGTAACGAACGTGGCGCCCAGTCCGCCGAAGATGAACGGTGTGAAGCGTTTCGCTCCACGGTAGTCGCGTCCGGTGCCGTATGGCCAGAAGTTGTATTCGTAGGTGACGCTGGCATCTATGAGCGTATTGCTGAATGAGTATGGATTGTTTACGAAGTCGGGGTAATAGGTCTTTACATCCTTTGATGCCCCCGTCAGTTTGCCGTACATTGCCGACATCTTCAGCCCCATGTACGGGTTGAATACGCGTCGCAACACTACCGACCCACCGAACTGCATATTGCTCATCACGCTACCGTTGAAGTCGCCTTCGTACGCCACCAGCCCTACTCCCGCACCTATCTCCATGCGGTACTCCTCGTCGGTTTGTGCCTTTGCCGACACAAACATCAGGGAGATGATGAGGATGGTGAGGATTTTCTTCATTATTCAGTGAAATCAGTCTGTTCTTTTTTCCAGCCGAGGCGGTTTATTCTTCCGCGCCACGTGTTGCCTTCTGTTGCATTTACCATCCAGATGAAGTTGCTGCTGTCTACGGTGAGTGCCATGTTCGGCGTGTTCGACGCATTCTCTTTGTTGGATGTTATCTCTGTCGGAACGGTGAGTGTTGTGTCTTTTGCCCAAGTCAGTCCGCCGTCCTTAGAGCTGTAGAGGTTTGCATTGCTATCGTTCATGCCGTCGGGTGTGCCGAGGGCGTATGTCTTGCCGTCGTATGTTGCTACGCTCATGTTGTTGAGCTTCGGGAGTGTGTGTTTGTTCTCTGTCGACACCTCGTAGTATGCCCACGGCTGGTTCTCGCTATACTTGTTGCCTTCGTCCACTTTGCCCCAGATTGCCATTGCGCCTGTTGCTGTTGTGCCGTATATAGTCACGCGGTAGCTGTTGCTGTTGGTGCGCAGTGCTGTGCAGGTGTAGGAGAGGTTGCTTGCCGGCAGGAACGAGGCATCGCTGTCGATGGTAGCCAGTATCCATGTAGCACCGTTGTCGGCAGAAGCCACAAGCTGACCCTCGGCGTTGTAGCCGTAGAGACGCAGCGGACTTGCTGCTACGAGTGTCTTGATGGTAGTAGCGTTGCCGGTCTGTTCCCATGTGTTGCCGTCAGTGGTGCATAGGATGTTGCCGGCGTTGCAGATGTACACCTTTTCGTTCTTTGTCACGATGCTCTTGCAGACATTCGCGTCGAATGTGAGGACTGCATCGTTTAACTTAGGTGTGGCAGCTGTCCAAGTCTGTCCGTTGTTCATCACGTACAGTTTTGTGTTGTTGCCGTCCGTACCGAAGAGGAAGAGTCGGTCCTTGCCCTCAGCTGTCTTTATGGCGCAGGTCTTCACGTTCTGGAGCTGCTCTATGTCTGTGTTCTTTGTCATGGGAGCCCAGAAGAACGAGTCTGCTTGCTCCTTGTGCACGTTCACTTTCACCTTGTATGTGCGCAGGAATTTGCCCGAATTGCTCATCACCTTCAGCTCGCGCACCTCCGAGAAGTCGAGCGAGTCGGTGTTGCTCACAATCTCTACATTATCGTCCTTGAGGTTCTTGATGTACACCGTCATCGAGTTGAGTCCGTACACGTTGCACACGAGTTTCTTCGCGTCTATGCCGCACGGCAGCGAGTCGGGATTATAGATGGTGTTGTTGTTCTGGTCGATGACGAACTTGTAGCTTGTGTACGATGAAGAGATTGTATAAACGCTATCCTTATCGCCTTTTTTCGTCTTTGTATGGATATATCGTTTTGCCCCCGTCACCGAAAATGATGTGATGGCGCTGTCGTCGGTGTACACGTAGTCGGTGTCGTCATTAAGGCACGATGCGAGTGTAAAAACCGCCATGAACAGCATGGCAAAAGCTGCAAACTTATTTTTCATTCTTCTTAAACTTATTATTTTTAGCTGCAAATTTAATCAGAAATCTTCAATTTCAGTGTGTTTTCACCTTATAATTATGCTATTTATTGATTAATAACCGCATTTTTAAGGTTGTTTAGTGATTAGTGATATAAAAAAAGCATTGCTTGCCCAAACGAGCAAACAATGCTTTCCTATTGTGTCTTAATGCTTTCTGTTCGTGGCGGATTATTCCTCCGGCAGCATAGTCACGGTGATGTGATTGCCAGCCTTGTTGAACTCCTTCATGAAGTTGCAGATGTCCTGAGTAGTGAGTGCCTCAAGAGTGCTTGAGTAGTCGGTGTAGCCGTCGTAGCCGTAGTGGTAGCTATCGAAGAGCACGCCGAGCCAGAAGCCGTTTGTCTTCACGCGGTCACCGTTCTGCTTAACCATGAACTCCTTGCACTTCTGGAATTTGGCAGCGTCGCATGTGGTCTCGATAGCCTTCATCTCTTCGTTGAGGATGCGGATAGCCACGTCCTTCTTCTCAGGCTTCATCGGGCACTGAGCGAAGATCTGGAACATGCGGTAGTTGTCGGCACCGAGGTCAGCGCTTGCGTAAGCGCCTACAGAGTAAGCTGCGCTTTCCTTCTCGCGAATCTTGTCGAGGTATTCCATAGAGAGCACCTGGCCTGCGATGTCGCAGCAGAGAGCGTTCTTCAGAGTGTAAGGCAGCTGGTCGTTGAACCAGAGCATTACAGAGTTGGCCTTCGGAGTCTCCTGCTTGCGCTTGAATGTGTTCTCCACAACGCCCTTAACCGGATTGAGTTCGCGCTTGCTCTTCATAACCTTGCCCTTAGCTGGCAGTGCGCCGAGATACTGGCAGATGAGCGGACGGATTGTCTCCTCGTCGTAGTTGCCCACGATGTTGAACACCCAGCCCTTAGCCGAAGCGGTGCGCTCCTTGGCAATCTGGAGGATACGGTCGTAGTTCACGTCCTTCAAGCGGTCGATAGTCATCGGCGCAACGCGTGGGTTGTGAGCGTAGATAGTAGCCTGTATAGAGTCGCTGAATGCTATGTCAGGATTGATTTCGCGGTTCTTCAGCGATACCTCGAGCTGCTGCATGAGGTTGTCGAACGACTTCTGGTCCTTGTTGATGTTTGTGAAGTAGAGGTACACCATCTGGAGCATTGTCTCAACGTCCTTCGGTGTAGAGTTGCCCGACACGTTTGTAGAGAGCTGTCCGAGTGAGAGGTCGGCGTTGGCAATCTTGCCGGCAAGAGCCTTCTGCAGTTCTGTAGAAGAGAATGCACCGAGTCCGCTGTAGCCGATAACGTCGTTGAAGAGCTGGAGGTTAGCATAGTCGCTTGCGCCATAGAGTGTGGTGCCACCCTCGCCGCGACCGCTGAGGAGCACCTGGTCCTTCTTGTAGTCGGTCTTCTTGATGTTTACGACAACGCCGTTAGAGAGTGTGAGCGTGGTGTAGCCGAGCTTCTCGTTCTTCACTTCCTTCTTCACCTTGCCAGCCTTCGGGAGAGTGGTGATGAGCGGTTCGTTCTTCACGTTGTCCACGTAAGCCTCGATGTTAGCGTTGCGTGCGTCCTTGACAGCGCCGAGCAGCTCTGCCTCAGTCGGATATACGTTGCCCTCAGCCTCGTTGAGGAATGCGAGCACGATGAGGTTCGAGTCGTTAGCCGGCACAAGTTCTTCCATCATCTGGTTAACCACCTCAACCGGGAGAGCCGGCACAATCTGGCTCATAGCCTGATATTCAAAGTCGATAGACGGCATTGGGTCGCCTTCGAGGAAGTTGTCCACGAGGTCGCGATAGAGCTGGCTGTTCGGACGCTTGTCCTTGTTGCTGTACATCTTGTCGAGCGAGCTCTTGTAGTCCTCCTGGAAGCGTGCATACTCTGTAGCTTTGAAGCCGTGGCGTGCAGCACGCAGAGCCTCGGTGTAAGCAGCCTTCAGCGCGTCGGCTGTCTTGCCGAGTTCCTTCGGTGAAGCCGAGATATTGAAGGCGTCCTTAGTCTTGGCGAAGATGAATGTGCCGTCGTTAGCGTAAGCGCCTACGTACGGGCACTCCGGATCGAGAGCCTTCTCCTTCATGCGGTTGTTGAGCATAGTCATGGCAGCCTGCTTCACGTAGTTGTAGATGAGGTAGCCGAGGTGACCCTTCTCAGAAGCTGGGTAAACGTCGTGCTTGATCAAGAGCTCTACGCTGTTGGTCTGCTGCTCCTTGTCCTTGTCGATGATAACGATAGGCTCAGCGTTGTTAGGCACCTGCTCGTCAACGATAGGAGCTGGGTTCTCCGGGTTCTTGAACGAGCCGAAGAGCTCCTTAATCTTGTTCTCGGTGTACTTCACGTCGACGTTGCCCACTACGATGATAGCCTGGTTTGTCGGGTGATACCACTTCTCGTAGTAGTCGCGCAGCTCTTTCGGCTTGAAGTTGTCGATGACAGACATCAGACCGATAGGATAGCGCACGCCATACTTAGAGCCCGGGTAGAGTTTCGGCAAGTTGCGCTCGAACATGCGGCTTGAAGCCGATGTGTGCAGACGCCACTCCTCGTGGATAACGCCGCGCTCCTCGTCAATCTCCTTCGGGTCGAGTGTGAGCGCGTTCGACCAGTCGCTCAGGATGAGCAAGCAAGAGTCGAGAGCCGACTGGCGGTCGGTCGGTACGTTAGAGATATTGTAAACAGTCTGGTCGATGGCTGTGTAAGCGTTGAGGTCGCGACCGAACTGCACGCCGATACTTTCGCAGTAGCGGATTACACCATTGCCAGGGAAGTGCTTTGTGCCGTTGAAGCACATGTGCTCGAGGAAGTGAGCCAGACCACGCTGCGACTCTTCCTCCTGGATAGCGCCCACCTTCTGTGCGATGTAGAAGTCGGCACGGTTCTCCGGCCAGTTGTTGTGGCGGATGTAGTAGGTCAAACCATTGTCCAGCTTGCCAACCACTACGTCGGGGTCAGCCGGAATGGGTGGCATCTGCTGTGCCTGAGCAAGTCCTGCGAAGAACGCGAAGACTGCAACCATCAGTTTTCTTAGTTTCATAAATTATTATTTTTAGTTGATGTATAATCTGTCCGTACAATATGCAAAAGTAGCTTATTTTTCCGCTTCTCATGTTAAATGTTTATGATTTTTAAGAAATAAGCATCGTTTTTTGCTACATTCATGTGTTTTTCATGTTTCTTGGGTGGTGGTTGAGTATTTCGTTGCGCAGAGTTGTTATGTCTATGTGCGTGTAAATCTGCGTTGTAGCTATGTTTTCGTGTCCGAGCATTTCCTGTATGGCGCGCAGGTTCGCTCCGCCTTGCAGCAGTGCGGTGGCGAAGGAGTGGCGCAGCGTGTGTGGCGACACTGTCTTGATTATGCCAGCGTCGCGTGCCACGTTCTTTATCATTATCAGAATCATGGTGCGTGTGAGGTGTGCTCCTCTGCGGTTTAGGAACACGTATTCTTCCTCGCCAGGCTTTATGTTCATCAGGTTGCGGTCGTAGAGCCACAGTTGTATCTCGTGCAGTGCGTTGTCGGAGATGGGTACGAGGCGTTGTTTGTTGCCCTTGCCCGTGATGCGCAGGTATTTGTCGTCGGCGAACACGTCACCGAACTTAAGGTTGACGAGTTCTGACACGCGCAAGCCGCAGGAGAACAGCACTTCGATGATGGCACGATTGCGCTGCCCCTCTGGTTTGGAGAGGTCGATAGACGCTTCCATGCGGTCTATCTCTTCTGTAGAAAGCACTTCGGGAAGGTGTTCGCCGAGCGTTGGCGACTCAAGAAGCTCCGACGGGTCGTCCTGCAGCGTGCCGTCGAGCAAAAGGAAGCGGAAAAAGGAGCGCACACCGCATAGTATGCGTGCCTGGCTGCTTGCAGCAATGCCGAACTCATGCAGCAGGGTGGCGAATTGCTCCAAGTGGGCAAGTCGCACTTCCTCAATGGCGAGTCCTTCGCCGTTGAGGAAGTTGAGCAGATAGTCGATGTCGTGCGAATAGGCATCGACGGTGTTCTGCGAGTAGTTGCGCTCAAGGCGCAGAAAGCGCATGTAGCGGCGCTTTATCTGAATATAATCCATGATATTGTGTTGTTGTGTTGAGGTGTTGTTGTGTTGAGAGTTGTTGTGTTGAGATGTTGAGGTGTTGTTGTGTTGAGAGTTGAGAGTTATGATTAGTTCGGTAATCTCACCATCTCACCATTTCACCATTTCACCATCTCACCATCTTTACTTCTTCAGTCTGAATCCTAAGCGCATACCGTTGTAGTTCTTCATCAGCGTGTTGATGGTAGCGGCTGTGGAGTTCTGCTTCGCAGCGGTGTTTGATATGGTCTGCAGCACGTGCATCAGCTTGTCGGCGTTGAACACGAGTGTCATCTGGTTGCTTAGTATGCTGACATTGGCGGTGTACTCCTTGCCGTAGTGGGGCTTGAAGGTGATTGTCTTCTTCTTGCTGTCGAAGGTGTACGTGCCCTTGATGGTGCGCTTCTTTATCTTCGTGGTGTAGTTGCCATTGCCGTCGAAGGTGTAGACGATGCCCTGCACACCGTACTTCTTCAGCACGGGTGTTATCTTGTTCTCTATTTTTGTAGACACCGCTGAGCCGCCTGCTTTCGACAGTAGGTTGTCGCTCTCGAACTCACATGCCGGACCGGTGTATGTCCATGTGCCCTTGAGGCTTGCGGCTGTTGTTGCCTTGTCGCCCACGAGGGTCTTACCCAGACCGGTGAGCAGGTCTCCGATACTCTGTGCCTGCACTCCTGAGGCACTGATGAGCAGCATCGCTGCTACTAAGAAAAACTTAATTCTTTTCATAAACTTTTGTTACTGTAATTGTTTATCTGTGTACAAAGTTACAAAAAAGAACAATACTAAGCCGATTCTGTTAACATTTATTCTTCACCCGTGCCGTTATAGTCCATCTGCATCTCGCTGCTTCCGTCGCCCTGCTTGTTCTGTGGGCGGCGTTTCTGCTTCATGTTGCCGAAGTTCCACGTCACGGTGAAGTTGAAGCGTCTGCTTCCTCGGCGGTTTATCTGGTGGCGTGTGAAGTTGTTGCCACTGGTGAAGGTCTCCCACTTGCGCGAGTCGAGCAAGTCGCGGCAGTTGACAGCTACGGTGATGAGTTTGTTGAAGAAGTTCTTGCGTGCGCCGAAGTCAACGCTGTACGACGGCTTGCGGTAGCCCTGCGTGATCACCTGGCGTGCCTCGTAGCGTCCGGTAGCCTGTACGGATATGTCGTAGGGCAGTATGAGGCTTGCCGTCATGCGTGCGTTCCATGTGAAGCGATCGTCGGCTGCGCCCGTCACTATCTGTCCGTCGATGGGGTAGGCAAATCCGTCGAGCTTGTAGTAGTAGGCGTTGGCGGATGTGGTGAGGTCGAGTATGCGGAAGAACTTGTTCTTTAGCGTCAGCTCCAAGCCCGACGATTGGCTCTTTGCTACGTTCATCGAGGTGGAGTAGAAGAGTCCGTCCTCCGAGTTCTTGTAGCTGATGCGCTGTATGACATCGGTTGTGGGGCGGTAGTAGGCACTCACGAGCAGCGAGTGGTCGCGCCAGGTCTTCAGGTAGTTGAGCGAGAACGAGTGGCTGTACTCCGGTGTCAGCTCGGGGTTACCGAACGACACGGTGGTAGCGTCGCGTGTGTCGCGGAACGAGTTGAGCTGTCCGCCCCACGGACGGCGCAGACGGCGTGTGTAGTTGAGCTGCAGCTGCTGCGACTCGGTCAGCTGATACGACATAAAGAGCGAGGGGAAGAGCTGGAAGAAGTCTTTCTTGAACGGCTTTTCACGCAGCGATGGATTGTGCTCCTGCTCCCATGTGTAGCTCTCGGTGTTCACCTTCCAGTATTCGCCGCGCAGACCTGCCATCACGCCAAAGTTGCCCAGCTTGTAGTTGAACGAGGCGTAGAGGGCGTGCAGATCCATGTCGTAGATGAAGCGGTTGTAGAAGAGCTTGTCCTCGGTGGCAGCCGTGCCCTCCCACGAGGTGTTGTCGATGTACGACTCCTGCGGGGTGTTCTCGTGCGAGAAGTTGGCTTGGTAGCCTGCCTCCACCTTCATGTCCTTCGTTATCTGGTTCTCGTAGTCGAGCTTCACCTCCCAGCGGCGGTTGTTGATGTGCTGCGGACGGTACTGGTAGTCGTAAGCATGAACGTCGTTGCCCTCCCACACCGTAGAGTCGCGGTAGAAGTTGTCGCCGTCCGACTTCCAGCGACTGTAGTCGATGGTGAAGTCGAGGAAGTGGCGGTCGGTGAACGAGTGGCGGTAGTTGAACTCCGAGTAGAACATATTCATGTCGTTGCTCGAGCGTGTGAGGCGGTCCATGCGGTAGTCGGTGAGTCCGTCAGCCACGGCGGTGTACTCGTACGGTGTGAAGCTCTTCGACTTGCCTTTGCCCTTCATCAGCATTCCGCTCAGGCTTAGGTCGTCCTTCTTCGAAGCGTGGAACGTCAGTCCGGCGCGTGTGAAGAGGTTGTTGCCCCAGCGGTCGTTGTCCGCCTTGTAGCGTTGGTCGTAAGTGTTTGAGGTTTGTGTGCTCTCGGTGTAGCCCGTGTTCTTGCGGTGACGGTAGCCGATGTTGGCGTATGCGTCCAACAGTTTGCTGTTATAGTTGATGTTGAAGCTGCTGTTTGCGCCGCCCTTGGTGTTCGCGCCAGCCTGCAGCGAGCCGTAGTAGCCCGCCTTGCGGTCTTTCTTCAGCACGATGTTGATGATGCCGGCAGAGCCTTCGGCTGAGAACTTCGCCGACGGGTTGTCTATCACCTCGATGCGCTCTATTGACTCGGCAGGCAGCTGCTGCAGGATTTGTGCGCGGTTGTCGGTGGTGAGTCCCGATGCCTTACCGTTTATCCACACCTCCACCGACGAGTTGCCACGCAGCGACACGTTGCCGTCGTTGTCCACCTCTACGGACGGTATGTTGTCGAGCACTTCGGATGCCGACTGTCCGGCGTTGCCTATGAGCTGTGCCACGTCGAATGTCTTGCGGTCTACCTCGAGCTTCATAGCTGAGCGTTGTCCGGTGATGGTGACACCCTTCAGCATCTTTGCATCCTCAGACATATATATAATATTGTAGTGCTGGTTGGGGTTCGAGGCGTTTATCTCGAACTTGCGTGTCTCGCTTTTGTAGCCCACGAAGGTCAGCTCCAACGTGTACTGGGCGTTGGCGAGTCCTTGTATCTTGAAGTTGCCGTTGGCGTCGCTCATACCGCCGCCCACAAACTTGCCGTTGGCAGTCTGCGTAACCTTCACGTTCACAAAACTAAGTGGTTCTGAGTTGCGTTTATCCAGAATCTTTCCTTTTACCAAACCTTGCGCCCATCCCGTCGCTGTGCAGAGGATGAGCATTATGAATAGTGCTATTTGTTTCATATTATCTAAGACGCATTTAGCGTGTGTGGGTTTAATCGTGTGCAAAAATAATCTGCGTCGACCGGCGCAGACGTCCGCACCGACCGACGCAGATGTCCGCACCGACCGACGCGGATGCTCGTATCGACCGACGCGGATGTCCGCACCGACCGACGCGGATGGTGTAATGTCAACTTTCTCAGGTTGAACTTAAGCCTTTCTAAGCCTTGGGCAACTAAAGCGGCGTTTAAGCCGAACTAAGCCTTCTTAAGCCTTTCTAAAGTGGTGTTTAAGCCTTTGCTGACTAATCTTCCAGCAGTTCGTCGGCTCCGTCTATGCAGCGGCGTATCACCTCATAGCCGAAGCCGCGGCCCAAGGCGTACTTTGTCAGCTTCTGGCGCAGCTCGTAGTCGTTCTCTGCCTTCACCGAGCGTCGCTTTGTGGCTAATAGTTTCTTCAGTTCCGCCACATACGCCTCGTCGTCCACCTCGTCGAGCACACGGCGGCTGATATTGCTGTCCACACCCTTGAGGTAGAGCGCCTGCTCTATCTTGCGTCGTCCCCAGTGGTCGAAGCGTATCTTCTCGCGCACGAAGAGTCGGGCGAACCGCTCGTCGTCAACAAACTGCTCGTCGATGAGTCGGTCGAGCACGCGCTCGCGTGCGTCGTCGGGCAGTTGCCAGCGGCGCATCTTCTCGAGCATCTCGCCTGAGGAGTGCTCCGCACGGGCGCAGAGCGCAGAGAGCTTTAGCAGGGCTTCCTGCTCGGTTATGGGTTGTTTCTTTTGTAGCATGGTTGTTGTTGTAATTAAGCCGAACTAAGCCTTCTTAAGGTGGCGTTTAAGCCGAACTAAGCCTTCTTAAGCCTTTCTAAGCCTTGGGGTGGTAAGCCTTTTTAGGCCTTTCTAAGCCGAGGAAGAACAGCTAACTGAGCCCTCCCCGACGGGGAGGGTTGGGAGGGGCTGCTGATTGGGAGGGGCTGCTTCCCCTCACAAACCTGGGCAGCCCGAAGCAGTCGTCGCTGACCGTTACCTCCTCGAAACCCATGTCGCGGAGCATAGTCCCCGTCGCCTCGGCATAGCGGGTGTTGCACTCGAAGAGCAGGCTTCCGCCGATGTTCAGCGTGAGTAGAGCGTAGCGAGCGATGGCGCGGTAGAAGCGCAGAGGGTCGTCGTCGGGCACGAAGAGGGCAGTGTGAGGCTCGTGCAGCAGCACGTTGTCGTCCATCGCAGAGCGTTCCGAGTTGCAGATATATGGCGGATTGCTCACTATCAGGTCCCAAGGGGCGGCGAGGATGTTAGCTTCGCTATAATTTATAGAATCCATAGTCTGCTCGGTTGGTGCACTTGAGACAAGTGCACCCCCTTGAAGGCACTCCCCCTCAGCCCTCAGCGCATCCCTCTTTCTGAACACCACCTCTGCCTTCAGCGCGTCGGCGTTGTCCTGAGCTGTGCGCAGTGCCTCTTCGGAGATGTCCCATGCTTCCACGTATGCGTCGCCAAGGCGTAGCTTGAGGCTGATGGCTATGCAGCCGCTGCCCGTTCCGATGTCGAGGATACGTTTGGGGGAGTGTGGTGCCTTATGCTGCGTCTCGTCGGATGCAATGCAGCCGTCCATCAGCTTCGCGCCCTCGTCCACGAGCCATTCCGTCTCGGGGCGGGGGATGAGTACAGAGCCGTTCACAGAGAAGCGGTTGCCGCAGAAGTCGGCATATCCGAGCACGTGCTGCAGCGGTTCGCCCTGCTCGATGCGTCTGACGGCTGTGTCGAGGCGCAGAGTGTCGTCGGCAGACAACTGCTCGGTGGCACCGCAGACGATGTCAGTGTACGACAGACCGAACAGCTCTTCGATGAGGATGCGTGCTATGGCACGTGCCTCGCCGTCGTCGTAAGATGTGGCTATACGATGCCATATTTCTGAATAAGTCATATTTCTGAGTGGTTTTAATTTATAACCTGGTGGCGTAATTTATAATACGAGGTGGTATGTGCTTAATAAAGAATTATAAATTATCAATTTCAAATTATAAATTGAGAATGTGTGCCGCGAGCGGGACTCGAACCCGCACAGCCATTACTGGCCAAGGGATTTTAAGTCCCTCGTGTCTACCAATTCCACCATTGCGGCGACCTGTGTCGTTTATGTTTGATGTCTTAATAAAAAACGGCAGCATTTCTGCTACCCGTCCTAACAAAAACAATCAAACTATTTTAAAAGAGCGGCAAACGGGACTTGAACCCGCGACCCCAACCTTGGCAAGGTTGTGCTCTACCAACTGAGCTATTGCCGCATTCGCGCTTTTTGCGAGTGCAAAGATACACTATTTTTTTGAAGTGGAGAAGAAAAATGGGGAAAAAGTGATATTTGTTTGCTAATTGTAGGAGGGTATGGCATCTTGTCATACCCACGCTGCCAGAAATGTACATTATTTAGAGTGTATATAGTGATAACTTCTGATGTGTGCGTGGATATGGCAAGATGCCATACCCTCCTAATATTGCTAACAACTCTTGTGTGTCATTATGTCGAGCACCATCTCGTCGGTGCGGTTCATTGCTTCGGCACCGATGCTTGTGAGGTTGCGTATAGAGCGGTCGACATCGTTGTCGATGATGCCCTCTACGGAGCTAACACACTTGCCCTCCATAGAGAGTAGGGCGGAGAGGAGTGCTGTAGACACACCGGACGATATCTTCAGTGCGCAGCTTGGCTTCGCGCCGTCGCATATCATGCCAGTGATATTGGCAATCATGTTCTTCACCGACCAACAGATATGATTGTAGTCGCCACCCATGAGGTAGGTGATGCCACAGCTTGAGCCGATGCTTGCCACTACGCAGCCGCAGAGTGCCGACAGTTTGCCGAGGTTCTGCTTGATGTATATGGCGGTAAGGTGGCTAAGGGTGAGTGCGCGGATGAGTTCCTCCTCAGTGTTCTCGTTCTCCTCGGCGTACACAGCCACGGGGTTGGTGGCGCAGATGCCTTGGTTGCCCGAGCCGGAGTTGCTCATCACCGGAATCATCGCGCCGCCCATGCGTGCGTCGCAAGCCGATGCTGTTTTTGAGATAATATGCGAGAAGATAGAGTTGCCGAAGATGCCGTGACTCAGCGGGCGGTCGATAGTCTTGCCGAGGCAGTGGCCGTAGTTGTGCTTCTTCGACTCCTCGGCGATGCGGAAGTTGTAGTCGCGTGTCTTCAGTATGAAGCGCAGGTCGTCCTCAGGCGTTGTCATCGCGAAGTCGTAGACAAGTCGCATGTTCAGACGTATGTCGTTGTTCTCTGCTTCGCCTGCCTTATGGTGACGCTCGTCGAGAAGTACCTCGCCGTCCTTCTCCAAGTAGACAAAGTGGGTGTGTGCAGTGGCAATGGTGGCAGTCGCCTTATGTCCGTCAGCCTCGCAGGTTATCTCTACGTACAGTTTCTCGGTGATGCCACTCTTCAGCTGTATGGAGATGTGTTCGGCATCGATGTACTGCTTGCCTTCGGCGAGGGTCTCTGGGGTGAGGTCTTTGAGCACCTCAAGCTGATACTCCGACTTGCCGATGATGGCTCCGAGAGCGATGGCGATAGGCAGTCCGATCATGCCCGTGCCGGGTATGCCCACGCCCATAGCGTTCTTGAGGATGTTGGCAGATAGCGACGCTGTGATTTTCTCGGGTCGACAGCCTAACAACTCCGTAGCGCGAGCCACACAGAGCGATACGCACATCGGCTCGGTGCAGCCAACGGCTGGCACTACCTCGCGATTGATGAGGGCAATGATTTGTTTGCGAATGTCTTCTTCAAGCATATTGTTTAGGGTTATTAGTTGAGAGTTTACTTAGTTGAGAATTTAGAGTTGAGAGTTTAGAGTTGAGAGTTTAGAGTTATGATTACCTTGATAGTTCATTAGCAGCTCTTGAAAGTTGCAAAACATATCATAACTCTCAACTCTCAACTCTAAATTCTCAACTAAAAGAAACTTTTACTTCTTTCTGCTCTTCTTAGCAGTGGTCTTCTTAGCCGGAGCTTTTCCCTCCTTCTTCTCCTCTACAACTGGCTGCTGCTTGCGGTCAATCTTCACAAGCTCCACCTTGAAGATAAGAGTAGAGTAGGGCTTAATCTTTCCTGCTGCGCGTGAGCCATAAGCCAGCTCCTGCGGGATGTAGAGCATCCATGTGCTGCCTGCAGGCATAGAGGTGAGTGCCTCTGTCCAACCCTTGATAACCTGGTCGGGGCGGAATGTAGAAGTGTCAGGGTTGCGCTTGTAGCTGCTGTCGAAGATGTTGCCGTCGATGGTCTTACCCTCGTAGCGTACGGTTACGTTGTCGTCCTTAGTAGCCACCTCGCCGGTTCCGGCTGTGAGCACCTTGTACTGCAAACCGGAAGGCAGAGTCACTACGCCTTCCTTCTTGGCGTTCTCAGCGAGCCAGTCGACGTTCTCCTTCTTGTAGGCATCCTCCTGGCGGTGCTTCTCGTCGGTCATTGTCTTCTCGTAGTATTTCTTAGCGTCTACCACCTGCATCACTGTAGTGTCGTTGAGCACAGCGTCGATGAAACCGCGGTTGAAGGTGATGCTATCGAGAGTCCACGGAGTGTTCTTCACTTCGTTGGCAACGCCCGGGTACATGCGTGTCTCAAGCAGCTGTGCAATCTGTACGCCTGCGCTATGAGCCATGAACTGCTTGTCGTTAGAACGCTTGATGCCCTCGCGCAGACCTGCTACGAAAGCACCCATAGAGGTAGAGTCGACACCGAACTGCTTGCCTACGTAATCTATCAGACCGGTGGTGTAGGTCATGCCGGCAGCGTAGCTCAGCGAGTCGGACTTGCTGAGGAGGCTAACAGGAGCCTCGCAGCAACTTGTCTTATCCTTCTTGCACTTCTTGTTCTTCTTCTTGTCCACCTTGCAGCATTCGGTCTTTGCCTTGCAGTACTCCTTCTTGTCCTTTGCAGAGGCGGTGGTGAAGGTTGCAGAGAGAGCTGCAACCAACGCCAATGTCAATATCTTTTTCATTGTTTTTCTTGTCAACTTGCCAATATTTTTACTTTCCGTTTACGCTTATGAGCTCAATCTTGAAGATCAGCGGAGAGTAAGGCTTGATCTGACCAGCCTCACGCTCGCCATAAGCGAGTTCCTGCGGGATGTACACTTCCCATACAGAGCCTGCAGGCATGTGTACGAGAGCCTCTGTCCAGCCCTTGATAACCTGATTAACGCGCATAGAAACAGGCTGACCGTTCTTGTAGCTGCTATCGAATACAGTGCCGTCGATGAGCTTGCCCTCGTAGTGTACCTTTACGAGTGAGGTGTCCTTCGGCATCGCGCCGTTGCCCTCTTTGATAACCTTGTACTGTACGCCAGAAGGCAGAGTCTTCACGCCTTCCTTCTTAGCGTTGGCAGCCATCCACTCTTCGCCCTTCTTCTTTGCAGCACCGTACTTCTCCTCCATGTACTTCGATTTGATAGCCATCATCTTCTGCTGAGCAACCTGGTTAGCCTGCTCTATTGTCATGATGCCCTTGCCATGTACGCCCTGGATGAAGCCAGCCATGAAGTTCTTCAGAGAGATTGTCTTTGTAGAGTCGTCGCCGAAGATTTCGTGGTTGATGCCCTTAACCATGCGGTTAGAAATCTGCTGACCGATCTGCACACCCATGTAGTAAGCAGCCTTCTTCTTGTTGTCGCCAGCATTAGCACCGTCGTTCAGACCCTTTACAAATTCGTCGATATAGGTGGTGTCGATGTCCATCTGCAACAGGTACTGCTTCAGACCCTGTGTCTGTGCCATACCGATAGCGTAGCTCAGTGTGTCTACGTCGTTCTTAAGATTAGCCTTTGCAGGAGTGTTGCCGCAAGAGGCGAAGATGCCAGAAATGGCGATAGCCAAAGCGGCTACGATTGAAAACTTTTTCATTGTTTTGTTATTGTTGTTTTTAGTTGTATTAAAGTACCTTGATAAGCTCTACGTCGAACACCAAAGCTGCGAACGGAGGGATGGCAGCACCTGCGCCACGCTCGCCGTATGCCAACTGGTAAGGGATGAAGAAGCGATATTTTGCGCCCTCAGACATGAGCTGCACGCCCTCTGTCCAGCCTGCAATAACACCGTTGAGAGGGAATGTAGCCGACTCGCCACGCTTGTAGCTGCTGTCGAATACTGTGCCGTCGATGAGGCGACCCTCGTAGTGGCACTCTACTGTGTCCTTAGCGGTCGGCTTCTTGCCGCTACCCTCGTTGAGCACCTGATACATAAGACCGGAAGGCAGCGATACTACGCCCTCCTCAAGAGCCTTATCAGCAAGCCATGACTCGCCCTTATCCTTGTTCTCCTTATACTTCTCGGCTGCGGCAGCACGCTGCTTAGCCTCCTGCTGCTGGAAAAATTCTGTAACAATCGTCTGTGCTTCCTGGTCTGCCACCTGCGGCTCCTTGCCCTCAAGAATGTCCTTGATAGCCTGAGCGAAGTCGTCGATGTTAAGGTTCTCGGCTCCCATCTGCGAGAGCTGGCGGCCTATGCCAAGGCCCAAAGCGTAACTAAGTTTGTCCATAAGTTGTATTTGTTTTTTAATAATGTATCAATGCTTAGGGGCTAAAGTCTTGCAAATTTACTACTTATATTTGATTTCAAATACATTATTGCATAAAAATCACTTTTTTTAAATATTAGCATAACTTATTTTGTGCGTATGTTCACATTTTATATACATACAAGGATAAAAAAGTAAAATATAAGAGCAAATCTTTGGCAGTTTGCTCTATTTCCATTATTTTTGCAGTTGATAAACGCACATACAGGTTACGTAGTACCTAAACAATAAACGAGTGAATTTTGTCTACTCGCTAACTCGTATTTTAAATATACTATAAATGAAAACCGACCACCTCCTAATCATACGTTTCTCTGCCCAGGGCGAGGTAGCAATGCTTGTGCCCGTGGTCAGTTCGCTCGCACGGCAGTATCCTGACTTGCGCATTACTGTGCTGAGTCGACCCTTTGCGCGTGTGTTCTTCGACGAACTGGCACCGAATGTGGGCTTTATGGAGGCTGACTTGCAAGGCGAATACAGAGGTGTGAAGGGGCTTAACGCACTCTATCGCCGACTCATCGCTAAGAACTTTACGGCTATTGCTGATATGCACGACACACTCTCGTCAAAGTATCTGCGTATGCGTTTCAAAATGAGTCGTTATCGGGTGGAGCATATTAATCGACATGTGGCTGAACGCCAAAAGCTTACTGCGCAGAATAATAAGAAGCTGCGTCAGTTGTCGACGGCTTTTGACAACTACACTGATGTGCTCGTACGATTAGGTTATCCCGTAGAACTCGACTTCCAATCGGTGTTCCCTGCTACGGGTGGCAATCTGCGACTCGTTTCGGAGGAAATAGGTGAGAAGAAGATATTCCAACAGTGGATAGGCGTTGCGCCGTTCGCTATATATAAAGAGAAGGTATATCCGCCTGAGAAAATGGAACAGGTGGTGGCGGAGATAATACGTCGACACCCGTCGTGTCGCGTGCTGCTCTTCGGGCGCACCGAAGCAGAGCAGAAGGTGCTCGACTCGTGGTGCGCACGTTATAAGGAATGTACCAATGCGTCGGCGTTGCTCGGGTCAATCGACCAAGAGCTCATCGTGATGAGCCATCTCGATGTGATGCTCTGCATGGATAGTGTCAATATGCACCTCGCTGCACTCACAGGCATACGCATCGTGAGCGTATGGGGAGCAACACATCCTTACGCCGGATTTCTCGGATACAATCAGCGCATGAGCGATGTGGTACAGGCTGATATGTCTTGCCGACCATGTAGCGTGTTTGGCAATACGCCCTGTCTGCGTGGCGACAACGCTTGCATGGCTGCTATCGACCCAATAACAATAGCCGATAGCGTGGAGCGCGTGCTGAACGAGCTGCCAGTGCAAACAGGGGTATAGTGAACGCTTAACGTTTAGCGTTTCAACGTAAAGAACTCTCGTCGGTTACCTGTGGCTTTGTAGCTCACGTGTATCCATCGTGCGCCGGTCTTAGCTACCGATTCGAGTATGAGTTGATCGAAGTCGAGGTGTTCTTTCACGAAGTGGCACATCTTCTGTGCTACCTCCAGACTCGAAACGTGTATGTCTGCTGCTTCGCCCAACCGATGTTGCGACCTTACAGCACCACCCACAATCTTGTTGACCCGCTCCGAGCGATAACCACTTGTGATACGAAGCACACCGAAGCGGTGGCGCAGCGGTTCGAGCACATTCACGCACAATGCCCGCAGACGCTCTACTTCCACGGTCGTAGGTGTGTTGTCAAGGTTGTAGCGTATTGCTGCGCCAGACAGGGTGAATTCGCGTAGTTTGAAGTGATCAGATAGGCGCAGGTCGCCGTTTGCAATAAAAGCGGTTGCCGCGTTTGCGGCAACCTTCTTTGTGTTTTCCATGTTGTTTTAGATAATTAAAGTTAGTAAATCAAGTAACTATATATATTGTTTTCTTGTGTTTCCTAAGTGTTATTATGCGCCGCAAAGGTATCCGTACTTCTGGAAATAACAATTCAAGTGGCTTCTTTTACTGTTAAATATTGTTTTTAAACACGTGTTAGGCCGATTTTTAGTAACTTTGCACCTTATTAATATAAAGGGTTGAGGTGTTGGGATGTTGAGATGTTGACAAATGATTAGGATTTCGAGCATCTTTCGCCACATTCTTCAAACCTCAGAAAACAACGAATATGACAAATACAAACATACACGATTATGAGATAATGGCACCAGTAGGCTCGCGTGAGAGTCTGCAGGCAGCCATTCAGGCAGGTGCCGATAGCATCTACTTCGGTGTGGAGCAGCTGAACATGCGCTCACACTCTGCCAACCATTTCACTATTGAGGACTTGCACGAGATTGCAGCCATCTGCACCGAGCATGGCATGAAGAGCTACCTCACCGTCAACACCATCATCTACGACGAAGATGTGGAGCTGATGCACCAGATTATCGACGCTGCCAAGGAAGCGAACATCTCAGCAGTGATAGCTTCCGACGTTGCCGTAATGACCTACTGTCGTGAGGTGGGCGTGGAGGTACATCTCTCTACGCAGCTCAATATCAGCAACGCCGAAGCTCTGAAGTTCTACGCTCAGTTTGCCGACGTTGTGGTCTTAGCACGCGAGCTGAACATGGATCAGGTGGCGTACATCTACGAGCAGATAGAGAAACAGCACATCTGCGGCCCGAAGGGCGAGCTGGTACGCATAGAGATGTTCTGCCACGGCGCGTTGTGCATGGCAGTGAGCGGCAAGTGCTACATGAGTCTTGCCAACACCGGACGCTCAGCCAACCGCGGCGAGTGTATGCAGATATGCCGTCGTTCGTACACCGTCACCGACAACGAGACGGGCAACCAGCTCGAGATAGACAACAAGTATATTATGTCGCCGAAGGACCTCAAGACCATCCGCTTCATCGACCGCATGATGCGCTCCGGCGTGCGTGTGTTCAAGATAGAGGGTCGCGCTCGTGGTGCAGAGTATGTCTACAACGTGGTGCGCTGCTACAAGCAGGCTATTGCGGCTGTGCTCGACGGCACGTTCACCGACGAGAAGAAGGACGAGTGGGACACAACACTCGCTACAGTCTTCAACCGTGGCTTCTGGGACGGCTACTATCAGGGTCAGACCTTGGGCGAGTGGAACAGTAACTACGGCTCGAACGCTACGGAGAAGAAGGTGTACGTGGGTCGCGGCGTGAAGTATTTCTCTAATATCGGTGTGGCTGAATTCACTTGCGAGGCGATGGAGTTCTCGGTTGGCGACAAGCTGCTCATCACCGGTCCGACAACGGGTGTGATGTATGTCGACGTAGATGAGATACGCTACGACTTGAAGCCGGTGGAGACAGCGCACAAGGGACAGCACGTGTCGTTCCGCGTGCCGGCGAAGATTAGACCAAGCGACAAACTGTTCAAGATTGTGAAAAATGATGTTGATGTGTTGAGATGTTGATGTGTTGACATATGAAGTTGAGATATTGAATGTTGATGTGTTGGCATTTGTACATATCTCACCATCTCAACACCTCACCATAACAACACCTAGCACCAAACACCATAAAATCTCATGACAATAAACGAAGCACAGGACGAAGTCATTGAACAGTTTCAGGACTTCACCGACTGGATGGACAAATACCAGTTACTCATAGACCTCGGCGGCGATCTTGAGCCGCTCGACGACAAGTATAAGAACGAACAGAACCTCATCGACGGCTGTCAGAGCCGTGTGTGGGTGCAGTGCGACATGACCGACGATGGTCGTCTCGTCTTCACCGCCGACAGCGACGCTCTCATCGTGAAGGGCATCATCGCTCTGCTCATTCAGGTTATCAGCGGACATACGCCGCGCGAGATTCTCGATGCCGACCTCTACTTCATCGAGCGCATCGGTCTGAAGGACCACCTCTCGCCGACACGCTCCAACGGACTGCTCGCTATGGTGAAACAGATACGTATGTATGCATTGGCATACGAGACGAAGGCTAATGCGTAATTTTGAGTTTTGAATTTTGAATTATGAAACAGATATTATTTTCAGTGTTTTCACTGGTTGCCGTCGTGTCGATAGCATGTTCGTGCGCATCCTGCAAGAACGCTACCAAGGCAGCTGCCGAGCCCGACACCGTGGCACTCGTCGGTCCGACGTTCCGTGGCGACTCTGCCTACGTGTTTGCTGCAAAGCAGTGCGATTTCGGTCCGCGCGTTATGAACTCTGCGGCTCACGACCGCTGTGGCGAATGGATAATGCAGAAGTTCCGCGAGTTCGGTATGAGCGTTGAGGCTCAGGATGCCGAGCTGAAGGGATGGGACGGCACGATGCTGCGCTCGCGCAATATCATAGCGCGCTTCCGCCCCGAGCAGACCACACGCATACTGCTCTGCGCCCATTGGGACAGTCGTCCGTGGGCAGATAACGACCCCGACTCAACCAACTGGCATCGTCCGGTGATGGCTGCCAACGACGGAGCGAGCGGTGTGGCTGTTATGCTTGAGGTGGCGCGCGCCATACAGAGCGACACAACGCTGCAGATAGGTGTCGACTTCGTGTGCTTCGACGCCGAAGATTGGGGCACACCGCGCTGGGCTGACCAGGCTGATGATGCCGACACCTGGGCACTCGGTGCACAGTATTGGGCAGAGAACCTGCCTGAAGGCTATGAGGCACGCTACGGCATACTGCTCGACATGGTGGGCGGACAAGGCACCAAGTTCTACCAGGAGGGCGTGTCGAAGCAGTACGCTTCGGAGATAGTGAACAAGGTGTGGCGCACAGCAGCGCAGATAGGCTACGGCTCGTTCTTCCCGATGAAGGACGGTGCGATGGTCACCGACGACCATGTGCCGGTGAATGAGAAGGCTGGCATCGCCTGCATTGACATCATTGCTTGCTTCCCCGACTGCCCGCAAAGCTCGTTCGGTCCGACATGGCACACCGTCAACGACACGATGGAAAATATCGACCCCAACGTGATGAAAGCTGTAGGTCAGACGCTTATCCAGGTGCTCTATTCGGAGGAGTAAGGGGTAGTCTGACATATCTCACCACCCTCACCATCTCACCCCATCACCATCAATATAAAATAATAACAAACAACAATAACAATGTCATTAAAATGTGGTATCGTAGGACTCCCTAACGTGGGCAAGTCCACCCTTTTCAACTGTCTCTCTAACGCTAAGGCGCAGGCAGCCAACTTCCCTTTCTGTACAATCGAGCCTAACGTGGGTGTCATCACCGTTCCCGATGAGCGCCTCACGAAGCTTGCTGAAATAGTTCACCCGGGTCGCATCGTGCCCGCAACTTGCGAGATAGTAGACATCGCCGGACTCGTTAAGGGTGCGTCTAAGGGCGAAGGCTTGGGCAACAAATTCCTCGGCAACATCCGCGAGACCGACGCCATCATCCACGTGCTGCGCTGCTTCGACGACGACAATATCGTGCGCGAGGGTGGTGCTGTGGTAAATCCGGTTGAGGACAAGGAAGTAATCGACACCGAGCTTCAGCTGAAAGACCTCGAAACCGTTGAGTCGCAGCTTCAGAAGCAGTCGAAGATAGCAGCCATCGGCAACAACAAGGACGCTAAGGTAGCAGTGTCTGTACTCGAAGCCTATAAGGAGGTATTGGAGAAAGGACAGAACGCACGCTGCGTGGAGTTCGAGTCGAAGGAGGAGCAGCACTACGCTCACGACCTCTTCCTGCTCACCGCCAAGCCCGTGCTCTACGTGTGCAACGTAGACGAGGCATCGGCAAAGAGTGGCAATAAGTATTCGGAGCAGATTGCGGAGATAGCAAAGAACGAGGGCGCAGAGATGCTCGTCATCGCTGCGAAGACCGAGGAGGACATTGCGTCGCTCGAAACTTACGAGGACAAGCAGATGTTCCTTGAGGAGCTGGGTCTTGAGGAGAGCGGTGTAAACCGTCTTATCAAGAAGGCTTACAACCTGCTCAACCTTCAGACATTCATCACCGCCGGCGAGATGGAGGTGAAGGCATGGACATACTACAAGGGCTGGAAGGCTCCGCAGTGTGCCGGTGTCATCCACACCGACTTCGAGAAGGGCTTCATCCGTGCCGAGGTCATCAAGTACGACGATTACATGCAGTACGGCTCTGAGGCTGCCGTGCGCGAGGCTGGCAAGCTCTCTATCGAGGGCAAGGAGTATGTAGTGCAGGACGGCGACATCATGCACTTCCGTTTCAATGTCTAATGCTGGCGCATTAGACATTGAGGTTGAGGTGTTGTGGTGTTGATGTGTTGACATTACTATACTATAATATATAGTCTATACTATAATATATAGCCTATGAATTATTTCTATTTTAAGAAATTGGACGTATACAACTACTCCAAGGAATTGGTGAAGTATATATACTTCTTGTTGAAAAAGTTCCCAAAAGAAGAGGAATACGCTCTCTGCAATCAGTTGCGTAGAGCCGTAATCTCTGTACCTTCAAATATAGCAGAAGGGTTTGGAAGAGCTTCTTCTAAAGAGAAAATCCATTTCATTGACATAGCCTACGGCTCTTTGATGGAGGTAGAGTGTCAGATAGAAATATCCGCCGAATTGGGATACGTTAGCTACGAAGAACAACATGCTGTTAGTAAGCAGGTGGAGGTCATCGCCCGTCTTCTTTATTCTTTGAGATTCTCAATAATAAAGAATGGGGACAACTCCCAATGGAAGCCATAAACTTCACACCAAATCTCACCACCTCAACATCACACCATCAAATCTCACCATCTCACCACCTCAACACAATAAAAAATGGCACATTTTTTATACATCCTTTGGGATCCGAGCAGCACAGCGTTCAAGCTCGGTCCTCTTGAGTTCCACTGGTACTCACTCTGTTGGCTTGCCGGTCTTGCGCTGGCATACCTCTGTGTGCAGCGTCTGTACAAGGAGCAGAAGGTGAAGCCCGAGCTGTTCGACCCACTCTTCATCTACTGCTTCATCGGCATACTCGCCGGAGCACGCTTGGGACATTGTCTCTTCTACCAGCCCGACTTCTTCCTCTCGTCCTGGAAGCACTTCGTGGAGATATTCCTGCCTATCGA
The DNA here is from genome assembly GCF_000235885.1 of Leyella stercorea DSM 18206. GTDB lineage: Bacteria > Bacteroidota > Bacteroidia > Bacteroidales > Bacteroidaceae > Prevotella > Prevotella stercorea. The sequence continues at coordinate 84,306 of NZ_JH379441.1, read as the reverse complement.
CTTCCTGCCGGGCGGCGGATGGCGCTTCACGGGCTATCGCGGACTCGCCTCGCATGGCGGTACGTTAGGTCTTATGCTTGCTTTGTGGCTTTACGTGCGCCGCACGAAGATGAACATCTGGCAGGTGCTCGACAACATAGCCATCGCTACACCGCTCACGGCGTGCTTCATACGCCTGGGCAACCTGATGAACTCGGAGATTATCGGCAAGATAACCGATGTGCCTTGGGCGTTCATCTTCCAGCAGGTAGACCCCATGCCGCGCCACCCGGGACAGCTCTACGAGGCCGTCACTTACGCTCTGCTGTTCTTCATCGGCTGGTACTTCTACCGCCGTATGCCACAGCGCGTGGGCACGGGCTTCTTCTTCGGACTCTGCCTTACGTACATCTTCACCGCACGCTTCTTCATCGAGTACACCAAGGAGGTGCAGGAGGCGTTCGAGGCTTCGCTGCCGCTCGACATGGGACAGCTGCTGAGCATACCGTTCGTGGCTATCGGCGTGGCGTGCATGGTAGGCGGCAAGTGGATGGACCGCTTCCGCGACTTCTGCTCTGCGCCGAAGAAGTAAAAGAAGCAAACATATTACGATAAACAAACATAGTAAAAACCCTTTAACAAAAAACAATATGAAAAAACTACGCTACTTCGCGCTCTCAATGCTTGCAGCACTCTCGCTCGCAGCTTCAGCGCAGACAACAATTCCCAACCCCGTGACGCTTACTCTCGACATTCACGAGTGTTATGTTCACGAGACAATGACAACAACCGACGAGACCGCATATTATTATGTGTCTTATCTTGAAAAGGAAATCTTTGAAGAGAAAGGTTATAACGACGACGAGACTCTCGCCAGCGAGGACAAGAAATGGTTCGAGGAGATGGCAAAAGGCTATCAGATGGATGTTAAGGATGTTGTACAGTCGTTCGGCTTCAAGGGCGATGCCGCAGAATATCAGGCAGGTTTGCTGCCCGACCGCGAGTACGTAATCTGGTATCACGGCGTTGATGAGAAAGGTAACACCACCACAGAGATTAAGCGTCTGCCGTTCCGCACGAAGCCTGTGCAGACTATCAGCAACCGCATCAAGCTGAAGGCTCAGAAAACAAATGATGGTGGTATCTTTGTCACTTGCGAGCCCGACGACAAGAACCTCTACTACACATTCGGATCTATCGCAAAGTCGAACATGTTCGACGAGTTCACACACGAAGAACTGACCATACGCGACTATATGCAGACCGGCATCAGTACGCAGATATACGACTATCTTGCTAATGAAGAGTTTGGTGAGTGGTTCAAGAAAAACGCCAATCAGGGCGACTTCTCTCTTAAATTCGACGAGCTTGTTTCGGGTGAGGAGTACTACATTGTGGCTGCTTACGTAGACAATGAGGCTGGCATCTGCTCAGAGATTGCTACCATTGAAATCGACGGCAAGGGCAATCCTACCAGCATCAACAGCGTTAAGAACAGCACAACTATCGTTGCTGACGGCGTGTACACGCTCGATGGCACACGCGTAGGCACAACGCTCGGCGACGTTCAGCGCGGTGCGTACATCGTGAAGTTCAACGGACGCACGCACAAGGTTGTGAAAAAGTAGTTTTTAGGGGGTGCACTTGTCTCAAGTGCACCAACAAAATAAAAACATTCAGTTCGGTTGGTGCAGTGGATACAGGTGCACCAACAAAATAAAAATAGTCAGTTCGGTTGGTGCACTTGAGACAAGTGCACCCCCTGATTTTTAGCGTTTTCTTATCAGTGTCAGTCCGTCGCGCATGGGCAGTATGAGCTGTTCCACGCGCTCGTCGGCAGCCACATAGTCGTTGAAGTGGCGTATGCCCACGGTTTGTTGGTCGTGGTCGTAGGCGTGGTCGGTGACGTGTCCGTCCCAGAGCGTGTTGTCGGCAAGGATATATCCGCCTGGGCGCAGCAGCGCGAGCACCATCTCGTACGTCTCCACATACGTGCGCTTGTCGCCGTCGACAAATGCCATGTCGAACGTCACGCCAAGCTCGGGTGCCTTCTTGTTAGCGTCGCCGATGATGAAACTTATCTTGTCGGCGTAAGGCGACCCTTCTATCCACGGACGGGTGAAGTCCTCCATCTCGTCGTTTATCTCGAACGTATATAGATGTCCGTCGTCGGGCAGTCCCTCAGCAAGGCAGAGAGCACTATATCCCGAGAATGTACCCACTTCGAGCACATTCTTCGGTTGCACCATCTGCACGAGCATCTTCAGCAGTCTGCCCTGCAGGTGTCCCGATGCCATGCGTCCGTGTATGGTGTGTATGTTTGTTGCACGATAGAGGCGGTACAGATAATCGCCCTCCGTTGAGGTGTGTTCGCGTACGTATTTGTCGAGTTCTTCTGTCATTTCTTTTCGTTGTCTGCTATGATGGTGTGTCAGAACTAAATATTTAAATGTAGGAGGCTACGGCATTCCTGCCGTAGCC
>NZ_JH379441.1:79514-81836 GCF_000235885.1 Leyella stercorea DSM 18206 | reverse complement strand
AGGAGGCTACGGCATTCCTGCCGTAGCCATTGGCAACTGAAATACAATATTCGCAATGGCTACGGCAGGAATGCCGTAGCCTCCTACTCTTCTTTCATCGGTTCGCGCTCGGCTGTCCAGTCGAGCAGTGCTTCGAGTGCCAGTCGGTATGAGTTCATGCCGAAGCCGCTTATCACGCCGAGGCACGCTGCTGCTATCATCGATTTGTGTCTAAATTCCTCGCGTTTGTGCACGTTGCTGATGTGTACCTCTATGACGGGTGCACTGATGGAGCGTATGCAGTCGAGTAGTGCCACTGAGGTGTGTGTGTATGCTCCGGCGTTGAGGATGATGCCGTCCGACTCGAAGCCTGCGTCCTGCAGCTTGTCGATGAGCACGCCCTCCACGTTGCTCTGATAGTAGTCGATCTCCACGTCGGGATACTGACGGCAGAGCTGGTTGAGATACTGCTCGAACGAGGTGTTGCCGTAGATGCTTGGCTCGCGTGTGCCGAGCATGTTAAGGTTTGGTCCGTTGATGATTGTTATTTTCATAGGAGTTTTGAATTTTGAATTTTCAAATTACCATCCCGAGGTCGAGCCGCCGCCTCCTGTCGATCCTCCTCCGAAGCTACCTCCGCTGAAGCCACCGCCACCGCCTCGTCCGCCTCCTCCGAGCATTGCGCCAGCTATGAAGGCAGCGGCGTTGCCCGAGTCGTCGATGTTCTCGTCGCGTGTGAAGGTGTGCCCGCAGTGGGGGCAGAGGAAAGTGGTGCGTCGCACACGTCGTCCGTTGGAGAGTCGCAGCACCTGTTGTGCCACGCGCTTCACGCCCTTCTTGCGGCATTTCGGACAGCGTTGTGCCTCGCCGACGAGGAATATTACGAATATTGCTATGCCTATAATTATGAGTAACGCTATGATACCCACCAGCATATCCTCATCGTCATCGGTTGGTTCGGGCTGCATCGAGCCGTCGAGCACCTGCGCCGCAGCTCTCACGCCGTCAACCATGCCCCCGTCCCAGTCGCCTACCTTGAAGCGTGGCACCATGCGCTGCATCTGTATGCGCTTCGACATGGCATCGGTAATGGTGCCCTCCAAACCGTATCCTACGGTGAAGCGCACCTTACGCTGATCCATCACGAAGAGTATGAGCAGTCCGTTGTTGCTCTTCTGCTTGCCGATGCCCCACTGGCGGAATAGTTCATGCGCGAAGTTGAAGATGTCCTCCTCACCGATGCTGGGCAGCATTACCACCGCTGTCTCTATGCCCGTGCTTTCTTCGAGCCGTGCGAGCACAGCGTTGATGGTGTCGCATGCCGAGCCAGAAAGGATATGCGACGGGTCGGACACGTACTGGCGTGCGTCGTTGAGACGCACGTTGGGCACGTCCTGCAGTGTGTATTGCTTCTCCTCGCCCGTCGCAAACGATAGTGTTGCGACGAGCAAGAAAAGCATTAAGCCTATCAATCGCTTCATTTTAATATCTCCTTGCTAACCCGTTTTCTTGTCAACTTGTCAACTTATAAAACCTAAAACTCCACCTTTGGAGCCTTCTCTGCACCAGCCTCAGCCTCGAAGTAGTTGCGCTTCTCGAAGCCGAACATCGAAGCGATGATGTTGCGTGGGAAGCGGCGGAGCGATGTGTTGTACTTCTTCGCTGTGTCGTTGAAGTCTTTGCGAGCCACGTTGATGCGGTTCTCGGTGCCTTCGAGCTGCGACTGCAGTTCGAGGAAGTTCTGGTTAGCCTTCAGGTCGGGATAGTTCTCGGTGATGGCGAGCAACTTTCCGAGTGCTGTTGTCACGTCGCCCTGCGCTTTCTGATAAGCTGCGAGCTGCTGCGGAGTGCAGTTCGACGGGTCTATCTTCACCTGCGTAGCCTGCGAGCGTGCCGCCATAACCGACTCGAGAGTCTGACTCTCGTGCTTAGCGTATCCCTTCACGGTGTTCACGAGGTTAGGGATAAGGTCGCTACGACGCTGATACTGTGTCTCTACGTTTGCCCACTGGTTGTTTACGTTCTCGTCCATAGATACCAGTCCGTTGTACGATGATATGCCCCAAATGGCTACTAACGCTATCACCACGATGGTGATGATCAATCCTTTGTTCTTCTTCATAATTTATGATGTTGTTAATGTTGTTATGGTGAGGTGTTGAGGTGTTGAGGTGGTGAGATGGTGAGATGGTGAGGTGGTGAGATGTTGAGGTGGTGAGGTGGTGAGGTGTTGAGATGTTGAGGTGTTGAGGTGTTGAGATGGTGAGGTGTTGATATTTGTAATCAAAACTCAACTTTCCCAAACTCCCCACAATTAATAATTAATAATTAAAAATTAATAAT
>NZ_JH379441.1:45218-79504 GCF_000235885.1 Leyella stercorea DSM 18206 | reverse complement strand
AATTAATAATTAATAATTAAAAATTAATAATTACTCAGATTTGTCCTGCTTCCACTTGTCTTACTATTCGCTCCGTGTATCGGTCGGCACCGTCAGGGTCGTACTTCTTCATCAGCGACGCACCGAATAGTGCGGCGAACGCCTGATAGAATCCTGCACGTATCGGTCCGAGGAACGCCTGTACGAGCTGATACGACGATGAGTCGCACTCTCTGTACACGAGCTTTATGAGCAGTTTGCCTTGCGAGTATGTCAGTTTCTTCATTCGCGGTGTGTATTCCGCACGTATTCCGCGCTCCACTCGCTTCAGATGCTCCTCCTTCGCCTTCTTGTTGGGCAGCGTCTGTAGGAAGTCGTACGTCTCGATGATGATGTTGTTCACCTCCTTAGCTATCGGCAGCACCTTCTTCACGTTCGCCACCAATCGGTTGTAGGCTTGCCGCTGCTTCTCGTCCTTGAACACCAGTTGCGGATAAATAGCCAGCGGGTTCAGCTCCACGTATTGTATGCTGTCGCCCTCATACAGTGCCTTACCCACCTTCACCATAGGTACGAAGGCAGGCTGATTGGCAGCGTCACTGCCATCAGTCTCGCCAGCAACGTCTAAGCCTGCCTGCGCCATCAGTGCGAGATGGCAGAAGATGGCTATGATGAGTATTGATAATCTCTGTTTCATGTCTGACAAAAGTACGCAGAAAAATCCAAATAAATACAAATCTCTCCCACTTTTAAGCTATTTTTCAGTACCTTTGCAACTTATATATATAATAATGTGTAATTTTCACAATAACTGATGACATACAACACTACCTTTTTACGATTGTTTGAGACAATACTCTTTTGCTTTGTGCTCTTCGTGTCGACCGTTTCCCGTGCGCAGGACACCGTTATAGAGTGCGATTCGGCTCTGATTTTACCGCCAGACACCAATGCTGTGGTCTCAGGTTGCGATGCCGACACTATGTTCTCGGTCGCCGAGTACAAAGACCCTACGCACCGAGTGCGCCCGGCGGAGTGGATAGTGCCCAGCGTGGCAGTCGTGGGCGGAGCGTTATGTGTAAAGACGGCGTGGGGCAAGCAGTTTCGCCACTGGGCACAGAAGAATCTCTCGCGACACGGCGAGAAGAAGGTGTGGGCAGATAACTATATGCCATACGTACCCGCAGCAGCGGTTTACGCTTTAGACCTCTGTGGTGTGAAGGCGCAGCACAGTTTTCTTGACCGCACCATTATCCTCGGCATGTCGGCTGTTACGATGGTGGCAGTGACGAAAGGTGCGAAGATGGCGTTCAAGGAGTCGCGCCCCGATGGTAATGGCAAGGATGCGTTCCCGTCCGGACACACCGCCATATCGTTCATGTGTGCTGAGTTTCTGTGGCAGGAGTATCGTGCTTCGAAGCCGTGGATAGGCTACACGGGCTATGCGCTCGCTGCCGGAGTGGCTTATCTGCGTGTGCATAACAACCGCCACTGGGTGAGCGATGTCGTGGCTGGTGCGGCTGTCGGAATGCTCTCTACGAAGTTCGCCTACTGGCTCTACCCGAAGCTGTTTAAGGAACACAAGCGTGGCGTGAAGAAGGCGGTGGCTTTCGGTGCTCCGTATTACAACGGCAAGGAGGCAGGCGTGAGCATGGCTCTCGTTTTTTAGGTTACATTATTAAATGTATTAAACACATTCACTTACACACAAACTTCCAGTAAAAAAATTTGCATTCTCAAAGATTATTAGTATCTTTGCAACGTTAGTTCCAGCCGAGCCTCTTTACAATGCTTAAATAGGCTGGGCTTTTTGTTTATAGACTATGGCAAAAAGAAATTTTGGGAAAGAATACAAGACTTCACAAGAACTTGTAACCATATTAGAACATCGCGGATTGACAATCAATGATAGACAAAAGGCTCAACTTTATTTGGAGAGCATTGGCTATTATCGATTGTCTGCATATATGCACCCCTTGTTGAAAACCCCAAAATCTCTACATCAGTATAAGACCGGTGCTTCATTTGCCAAAGTAATGATGCTTTATCGTTTTGACAAGAAGTTGCGAATGCTCCTCTTCAATGAGATTGAGAAGATTGAAATTGCAATAAGAGAAGCTGTGATGAATATGGCAGCAGAACGAACTGGCGACATTTATTGGCTTACCAACTCCTCGTATTTTCGTGATCAAACCATTTTCAATAATAGCATGGCAATGTTGTCAAAGGAATATGAGCGATCAACAGAGGATTTTATAGAACATTTCAAAAGAACTTATACGGAGCCGTTTCCGCCTGCATGGATTCTTGGCGAACTTCTCCCAATGGGTAGTGTGAACATGTACTATAGAAATCTGAAAGACAAGACTCTCAAAAAACAGATTGCAAAACGTTTCGGTCTTCACGCTCCCGTGTTGGAGTCGTGGCTGTCAGTACTTACACTTACTCGCAATGCATGTTGCCATCATGCCCGTGTCTGGAATAAAGTCAACAAAATCATCCCAAACGATATGAAAGGCATGACCATGCCATGGATTACGATTGATGCTGACAAGCGGAGAATCTATTACAACATATGCATCATCAAGTATTTTCTCAATATTATTTCTCCAAACAATGATATGTCAGACAAGATAAACCGCCTTTTTGAGGCTTTTCCCGAAATAGACCAAAAAGCTCTTGGTTTCACAGTAGGTTGGGAGAACGAACCTCTATGGCACCATTGATTATCAGTTTGATTTAGTACATAATTTTAAAAACATTCTGCGGCTCCCAATGCCGCAACAAACAAATAAAAACTCAAGACACATGGCTCAGAAAAAGAACGACGACGGACTTACGCCGATGATGCGACAGTTCTATACGTTCAAAAAAGAACATCCAGACGCATTGCTGCTCTTCCGTTGTGGCGACTTCTACGAGACATACGCCGACGACGCTGTGGAGGCTGCAAAGATTCTCGGCATCACGCTGACACGACGTTCCAACGGCAAGAACCCGAGCTCGGCAGCGTGCGAGATGGCTGGCTTCCCGTATCATGCGCTCGACACCTATCTGCCTAAGCTGATACGTGCCGGTAAGCGTGTGGCTATATGCGACCAGCTGGAGGACCCGAAGCTCACGAAGACACTCGTGAAGCGTGGCATTACGGAGCTGGTTACGCCGGGCGTGGCGATGGACGACACCGTGCTCAACTATAAGGAGAACAACTTTCTGGCAGCGGTGTGCATGGCTAAGACGGCGTGCGGCGTGGCGTTCCTCGACATCTCTACGGGCGAGTTCCTAACGGGTGAGGGCACGTTCGACTACGTAGAGAAACTTCTGAGCAGCATACAACCGAAGGAGGTGCTGTACGACCGACAGCTGAAGCGCGAGTTTGAGGAGCGTTTCGGCTCCAAGTGGTGCGTCTTCGAGCTCGACGACTGGATGCTCACCGAGCAGAGCTCGCGACAGAAACTGCTCTCCCACTTTGGCACCACAACGCTGAAGGGCTTCGGCGTAGACCATCTGCACCTCGGCGTGACGGCGGCAGGAGCCATACTGCAGTATCTGGAGATGACGCAGCACACACAGATAGGACACATCACGTCGCTTGCGCGCATCGATGCCGACCGCTATGTGCGTCTCGACCGCTTTACAATCCACTCGCTGGAGCTGCTGCAGTCGATGCAGGACGACGGCGTGTCGCTGCTCTCCGTCATCGACCGCACCTGCACACCGATGGGCGGCAGACTGCTGCGCCGCTGGACGATATTTCCGCTGCGCGACGTGGCGACCATCAACAAGCGTCTCGACGTGGTGGAAACGTTCTTCCGCAAGCCCGACTTCCGTCAGACCGTCGACGAGCATCTGCACCGCATCGGCGACATAGAGCGTATCATCTCGAAAGTGGCTGTGGGCAGAGTGTCGCCCAGAGAGGTGGTGCAACTGAAGTACGCCCTCGGCGCATTGAAGCCGATAAAGGCGGCGTGCCTCACCAACGACAGCGCAGAGATACGTTCGATTGGCGACCAGATAAACCTCTGCGAGGCGCTGTACGAGCGCATCGACCGCGAGTTGCAGCAAGACCCGCCACAGCTTGTGGCTAAAGGCGGCGTGATTGCTACTGGCTTCTCGCCGGAGCTCGACGAGCTGCGCTCCATCTCGCGCGGCGGACGCGACTATCTGCTGAAAATACAGGAGGAGGAAGCGCAGAAGACCGGCATACAGTCGCTGAAGGTGGGCTACAACAACGTGTTCGGCTACTATCTTGAGGTGCGCAACACGTACAAAGACCAGGTGCCACAGGAGTGGATACGCAAGCAGACGCTTGCCAACGCCGAACGCTACATAACCGAGGAGCTGAAGCAGTACGAGCAGAAGATTATGGGTGCCGACGAGCAGATACTCGTGCTCGAGACCCGACTCTTCACCGAGCTTGTCACCGATATGCAGGCGTACATACCGCAGATTCAGGCCGACGCCAACATCGTGGCGCGTCTCGACTGTCTACTCTCGTTCGCCAAGACTGCCGAGGAGCACCGCTACGTGCGCCCCGTGGTTGAAGACGACAACGTGCTTGAGATACGCGCCGGACGCCACCCCGTCATCGAGACACAGCTACCCGTAGGCGAGGAGTACGTGCCAAACGACATAGAGCTCGACACCGAGCAGCAGCAGATAATGATTATAACGGGTCCGAACATGGCTGGTAAGTCGGCGTTGCTACGCCAGACGGCACTCATCACGCTCATGGCGCAGATGGGCTGCTTCGTGCCTGCCGACTCGGCTCACGTGGGCGTGGTCGACAAGATATTCACACGCGTAGGAGCATCGGACAATATCTCGCTCGGCGAGTCGACGTTCATGGTGGAGATGACCGAAGCGTCTAACATATTAAATAACGTGACACCGCGCTCGCTGGTGCTCTTCGACGAGCTTGGTCGTGGCACATCCACATACGACGGCATATCTATCGCCTGGGCTATCGTGGAGTACCTACACCAGAACCCGAAGGCGCAGGCACGCACGCTCTTCGCCACCCACTACCATGAGTTGAACGAGATGGAGAAGAACTTCGAGCGCATAAAGAACTACAACGTGTCGGTGAAGGAACTGGACGGCAAAGTCATCTTCCTGCGCAAGCTGATGCGTGGCGGATCGGAGCACTCGTTCGGTATACACGTGGCAGAGATAGCCGGTATGCCGCGTTCGGTGGTGAAGCGTGCGGAGAACATACTGAAGCAGCTTGAGGCAGATAATGCGAGCGTAGGAGTAGAGTCAGCCCGCCAGATTGTAAGTCAGCAAAGCACAAATGGCATGCAGCTATCGCTCTTTCAGCTCGACGACCCCGTGCTCTGCCAGATACGCGACGAGATAATAGGTCTTGATATCAACAACCTCACGCCCGTAGAGGCGCTCAACAAACTCTTTGATATCAAGAAGATAGTGACGGGACGAAGCTAAGAAGTTGCGCTACAACCAGCGCATGAGTATATCCCACACGGCTACGATGTGGCACACGCTGCCTGCGAGCACGAAGAAGTGGAACACGGTGTGCATAAAGCGGCGCTTGCGCACAGCGTAGAACACGGCACCAGTGATGAAGCACACGCCCTCGGCTATAATCCATATTATGGCTGAGGGGTCAACACAATGCATGAGCGGCTTGAAAGCTACGAGCACGCTCAAGCCCATAGCCACGTAGCATATTGTTTCTAAGTTGCTATGGCCCTTTAACGACGAGAAACTCTTCACGGTGCCGACAATGGCGGCAGTCCAGATGAAGGCGAAAAGCGTCCAACCCCAGTAGCCGTACTCGCGCAGAGCGACGAGCGTGATGGGCGAATACGAACCGGCGATATGCCAGTAGATAGCTGCGTGGTCCCACTTGCGCAGGCGTTCCTTCCATGGCGACCATGCCGAGAGAGCATGATACACGGTTGAGGCGATGTAGCTTGAGAGCATACCGAAGAGGTAGAGTATCACGCCGGCTGTTGCCCAACCGTTGCGTGCCCAACCGCACCACACGAGCAGCGCAGTGCCTACGAGCATACCGAGGATAATGCCTGCTGCATGTGACCACGAATTCCAGAGTTCTTCCTTATGACTGAAGTAGATTTTCATACACGTTCCTTTTGTTCCCTCGCAAAGTTAGTGCAAATCGAATACAATACAAAATAAGTTTACTTATTTTTATTGTTGAGATGCAGCCTAACTTTGTCCTTGCATAGTTTCAGCAAGTCGTTCGGATACATATAGCTGTTATGTCGTAGTTTGGAAAAACAGAAGCAGTTGTTTTGTTCAAAAACCCTGACCACCATCTCCGTGCAATACAGTGCTTTCGATGTGGAGTGGTCGAAATTGAAATCGAATGGCACCCTGTTCTTTACCAGCGTCTCCACCGACTGTCGTATAGCGAGGGTGTCCACCGTGCAAGGTGCTTTTCGTGTGTAGATGCAGTACGAGCCATTGTTGCGCAGGTACTCCTCTGGCGTTTCGAGTACGATCTTCTTTTTTACTGTTGACGCATGAGCCAACTTTACGCCCTCGGCATATCTGACGACTATTCCGCAATGAGAAGGTGTGGAGTCTGCCACCTCGAGAGAGAGCGACCCAGACAGGGTCCGTACGGCTACAGACTCCCACGAATCTCCTACGCTGAAGAAGACGTCGCCCGTCTCGAACGTAGATGTGTCGGGCTCAATGTATGCAGGGCGGTTCAGCCAGACGATGCCTATCCATACAATGAGGAACAAAAAGACGAAGGTGCATCCACATCCAATGATGCGGAGGTAACTTCTTTTCTTTTTATCCATTTCGTTAAGCTTTTATTTTGTGAACATTTCGATGCGGCAAACGCTTGCGCCGAGCACGCCAGCAAGGATGTAGAGCCAGCAACCCCAAGCCGGTGAGACACCATTAGGCAGAACCACGGCAAAGAGGAGGCAGAGCACGATGCCTGCCAAGAAGCAGATAATGCAGAGGTTGTCTTTCAACATGCCCGTGAGTTTCGCGCTTATAGGCTTGCCTACTACAACGAGCAATGGGGCTAAGAGGATAAGCAGCGAGAGGAAACGGCTAAATCCGAGTCCGCTACCCTCAAACAATACTTTCAATCCGTTGGCTTTTGCTTTGCCGAGAATGTCGATTACTGGGCAGAAGCCGTAGAATATGAGCATGAGTATTGCGAGGCCAATAACAAGGGGTTCCTTGTATTGTTTAATCTGTTTTAATAAGTCGTCCATAGTGATTTCGGTTTTATTGTGAAGTATAAGTTTACGAGTTGATAGGCGACGAATGAGCAAGTATTTTCACTTGGTAATCGAAGCGTGATATTACCACGCTACGGCAACGTTGTTTGCGTAGCGTGGCAATATTGTTTGCGTAGCGTGGCAACGTTGTTTGCGTAGCGTGGCAATAACACCAAAGTTTTTGTGTTGTATTATTCTTTCACTTCCAGCTTGTAAGTCTTAGCAGTTTTGCTACCTTCGATGTCCGATTCTCCGAAGCGTACGGGGTCGAACTTTATAGGTGTGTTGGCTTTAATGAATGCCTTGCCGTTGACATCTTCTACATCAACATAGCCTGCCTTCGTCTTGAACACCTCTTTGCCCTCAGCGTCGTAGCCTACGAGGTACACGGGGATGCTTTTTAGTACATAGTTTAATTCGGTTTGTGTGTCGGCTTTAGCAATGGCTGTGCCCTTGATGTTGAACTTCGGTTTAAGATCCGACTTGCTGAAGAACTCGTCAAACTCGAGCGACAGGGGTTCGGTAATGTTGAAGTTGCATTCCGCAATCTCAACAGGCTTGCCACTGAGCGCTTTTGCACTTTCCTCCATTTTCTCCTTCCACTTCGCAGTCATCTTCTCCGACTTCTCGATAAGAGCCTTCTTGTCTTCTGCCGTCTTGATGTTCTCCGCTTCTTTCTTGATCTTTGCCTTCTCCTCAACGAATTGAGCGTACTGGTCGGGGATTGCTCCCAACAAGTTGTTCTTAGACGAGCTGCCTCCCGAGCACGAGAACAACAGCGGCATAAACAAGGCAGCAACTGCCATCATTTTTAATATTTTCATAAGCTTTGTGTTAGTTAAATGATTAACGATTGTTTGTTTCGATTGCAAAGTTAAGCACAGAGCAGAATATCTCTGTTACCAATCTCTCAAAATGTTGTTCACAAAGGGTAAAACGAGTTCGCAAAGCGTAAAAGAATCGTTAACAACTTTCCTAACACGTTGTGGTTTAGTCGGTTGCTTCGTTGCGATATTTTGTTGGCGAAGTGCCCATAATCTTGCTAAACACGCGAATAAACGACTGTGAGCTGTTAAATCCCGACTTCTCGGCTATCATCGTGATGTTCTCATTCGAGTGGAGAAGCAGGTTGCAGGCGTATTCTATGCGGTATTTGTTGACATAATCGTAGAATGTACATTCGGCTTCTCGGTTGAAGAACGCGCTTACGTAGGTGCGGTTGGAGCCAGTGGCGGTGGCTATGTCCGACACTTTGAGGTTGGGGTTGAGGAATATCTGCTCCTTGTCGAACAGTGTGCTTATCTGTTTGCCCACCTCCGACATTTCGCTTTCTGCCACCTCCGTATTCTCCAACACATCGTCGCTTGTGCTGTCGGAGAGCTCGCCCAACACCGACTCGTGCTTGTAGGTGTAGTAGGCGATGAACATCCACATCACTAACGTGCTCGTCATATACAATGCTTCGATGGCATAGTTCGCTTCCATGCAATCGATAATCCATATCACGAGGATGAAGAGGAACGAGAAGAAGATGGCGCGTAGCCAGTTGAGGTTGATGTTCTCGGTGTACGAGAAGCGTTGCTTCAGCTGTGCGTGGTATCGCGGAATGGCGAACGCTGCCCATACAGCGTAGCTCACGCCGTACACGGCAGCCTCTAACACCTCGGCATAGTAGAACACCATGTCCTGCGTTATGGCGAAGAGCGTGAACGGTGCCACGAACAATAGTTCGTGGAAGATGATAGTGCGTAGGTTGAGCGTGGCTGGGCTGCACAGCTCGATGAGCACGAACGCGTATAGCGGCACAACAATCATGTCGGCTGCGGTTATAACCATCCAGTCGAGTTCGTCGATTTCGGTGAACGGCTTGATGAAGAAGAGGTCTTTCAGACACTGCAAGCCGATGACGAACATCATCACCGCAACAAGACGCGAGAGTAGCTTCTTGTCCTTGCGGTAGAAGAGCCATGACATCATGAAGTAGAACATGACGCACAGTCCGTAGATGAAATAGATGGCGTATAGCATATTGTTCAGGTGTGTTTGTGTAGAATGACTCTTAGCCCTTGCGTCCGAAGTCGGCAGGCACTTCGCCCCACTTCTTCGTCTCCCACTTCACCACGGGGTTTTTTATCTGATGCGTACGCAGCCATGTCTCGGCGCGTGCTATGATCTGGTAGAGTTGCTCGGTTTGTGGTGTGCGTTCGAGCTTCGTCTTGCACTGTCGCTTCTGCACCCACAGTATGGCGTTGTGCGAGTCGGAGTAGATGGTCTTGCCCTCTATGCCTTGCTTGTCGAGCAGGGCGAGAGCGTGTACTATGGCGAGAAATTCGCCTATGTTGTTCGTGCCGTGCACGGGTCCGAAGTGGAACACCTGCGCACCCGTAGCGAGGTCGATAGCCTGATACTCCATCGGACCGGGGTTGCCGGAGCAGGCTGCGTCAACAGCCCAAGCGTTCGCCGTCACTTCCATAGGGAGCGGCAGCACGGTGTCGTGACGGTAATCGGGAGGGTTTTGCATTGTCATACCATGAACATGATTATTACTTGCGCTATGATCACTCTGATGAACATGCCGAGCGGATACACCGAAGTGTATGCCACGGCGGCGCGTTCGCCCGGGATGGTGTCGTTGGCGTAGCTCAGCGCCATAGGGTTAGCCATTGCTCCGCAGAGCAGTCCGCAGATGGTGCCGAAGTCGAACTTGTGCGTTTTCAGTGCGATGGCACCCACGATGAGCAGCGGCAGCATGGTGAGCACTAAGCCGATGCCCACCCACATCAAGCCCTCGGGGCGGATGATGGTGCTGAGGAAGTCCTGACCGGCTACGAGTCCGAGGCAGGCGAGGTAGAGCGACAGACCCATCTTGCGCAGCATCAGCGATGCCGAGCGCGTGGTGTAGGTGATGAGGTGTATGCGTGCGCCGAGCGAGCCGATGATGATACCCATGATGATCGGTCCGCCGGCGATGCCAAGCTTCACCGGTGCGCTCATGCCAGGTATGCTGATTGGTATCATGCCGAGTGCCAAGCCTAAGAGCAGTCCGAAGAAGATGGCACCGAGGTTGGGCTCGTTGAGCCCCGTCACGGCGTTGCCCAAGAACGCCTCAGCGTGATTGATGTCCTCCGGTGTGCCCACGATGGTCACGCGGTCGCCATACTGCAGGTGGAGCGAGTCGGTAGCAAGCAGCTTGATGTCGCCACGCATCACTCGCGACACGTTCACGCCGTAGGTCTCGCGCATGTGCAGCGAGCCGAGCGTTTTGCCGTTCAGACGGCTGCGGGTCACCACTATCACACGGCTCTCCACCGACGAGTCGATGGCGTTCCAGTCGATCTTCTCGCGGTTCCAGTCCTTCTCCACGTGTTCGCCGAAGAGGATGTTCATGGCTGCCACCTCGTCGCGGTTGGTCACCACGAGCACGTTGTCGCCGTGTTGCATCACGGTCTGTGCCAACGGCACAATCACCTTGCCGTCGCGCCAGATGCGCGAGATGATGAAGTGGCGGTGGGTCGACTGCGATATCTGCGCTATCGTCTTGCCCGAGATGGCGGGGTTCACGCAGATAAACTGTCCGACGTATGTGCTGTCGTCGGCACTGCTGTTGCACTGCTGCAGGTCTTCTTTGCGCACAAACAACTTGCGCAGCAATATCATGGCGAAGATGACACCCACTACGCCTAACGGATAGGTCACGGCGCAGCCCAACGCCGCACCGCTGCTCGAGATGTGCTGTGTGGCAAGTGCCTGCTGCGCTGCACCGAGTGCTGGTGTGTTCGTCGTCGCTCCGCAGAGTATGCCCACCATGTCGGGGATGCTTATGGGCAGCACGAAGCACAGCGACAGTGCCATCACCGTGCCGAGTAGTATCACGCCCATGCTCCAGCCGTTGAGCGACGCACCGTCGTGACGCATCATACCGATGAAGTTTGGTCCGACGTGCAGACCCAGGGCGTAGACGAAGATAGAGAGGCCGAAGGTCTCTGCAAAACTCACCATCTGTTCGTCGGCAGTGAAGTGGAGGCTGCCCGCCACGATGCCCATGAAGAACACGAACGCCACGCCGAGCGAGATGCCGCGAATGCGCAACTTGCCCAGCGCCATGCCCACGCTGATAATCAGCGCCAACACCACCAGCGTCTGTACTGCCGAGTGTATGGTGAAAAGACTGTCAATCCATTCCATTGTATCTTTATGTCATTTGTTTTAGAGTTTTGTTAGTGTCTTCAGGGGGTGTATTCAGGGGGTGCACTTGTCTCAAGTGCACCAACGTAGCAAGTGGTACACCAACGTAGCAAGAGATGCTGCAATACAGTTTTGTTGGTGCACTTGAGACAAGTGCACCCCCTAAAGCACCCCCTAATGATTCTTTCTGCAAAGGTACTGCAAACCGCCGACTCCACAAAACAAAAGCAACAAAAAAGGCGCTACCCCATAGAGGGCAACGCCTTAATATTCATTTATATAAGCTATTCTGTTGCTTTGTAACTGTTTCGTCGATTACTTAACGAGCACCTTGCGTGTTGTGCCGTCAGACATCTTCAGGATGTTCACGCCCTTCACAGGAGCCGAAACCTGAACGCCGTTCACAGTGTAGCGAGCCACAACTGTAGCCTCAGTGCCGGTTGTTACGTCCTCGATACCAGTAGAACCAGTGACGCGAGCCTTGCCAGCGTTGATGATCTTGCCAGATGTCTTGTCGAGGAGCATTGCTACAACGTAAACCTGATCGAGCTTGAGAGCCTTCTTTAGACCTGTTTTTGTAGGCATCTTGAGCGTGTACTCAGTGTTTACTATGCCGTTCTCAACAAGTGTAGGTATGGTTGCCTTGTTTGTTTTGCTAACAAAAGAACTTGCGATGAGTACATCGTTGTATGCTGTTTTGTATGCAGTACCCTTATCCCAATATGGTTGGAGCTCATCAGGCGCTGCTTCTTTTGATTTATAGGTTCCTTGTGCACCTGAGTACTCTTTTGCATAAGCATTTTGTTGCAACCAAGTGTCGTCATTGCCAGTAAGTCCGTTAGCGGTCAGTGCGAATATGATGTCGTAGTCGCCAGACACCAACGACTCTACTGAAGCCGTTGCGTTAACCTTAGTGTCTTCCTCTGCGAATACACCGTTCACCTTCACTTCTGCAACAGGATGGTCTTCAAGTATCTTTGCCACATAAGTAGGTGCATTGAGATATGGGTCTACAGCACTTGTGCTGCGGTTTACCACAGCCTGTGGGGCTGAACCATAGCTAAGTTTTGGCACTTTGTAATTGGTGTTGTACATTGGGTCTGCGCTATCGAAGTAGTGCCATGCAATAGCGATGAACTGATCACCATACTGTTTTTGCATCATCTCCAAGCCTGCATGACCACGTACGCACCACGGACAATTTGTGCCTGTATTTTCCTCTACTACGGCATACTTCTTAAACTCCTTTGTGCGAGTGATAAGTGTGCCAGTTGCAGAATTTTCTTCGCAAGCGTTATTCTCGCCGTTCACCTTAGTAATAGTTAATGTAGCGGGATACTCACCATTTGTCGATGCTGCTGCGAACGGAATCTTTACTTCGTGTATTACATTTGCACCATAGTCCTTACCGAGGTCGAGGTGCTGCTCTGCGCCTGTTTTGCCATCGATTGTAAGGGTGTAGTCGATGCTTGTGAGCTTTGAGCCTTTGTTGTTTAATTTTACAGTTACATCTTTGGTCGTGCCAAGTGGAACATATGTCTTATTAAAATCGAGAGGCAGTACAGAGTTGGCGGTAGCACCTTCTAAGATGAGCTGGATGGCGAGAGCTTTGTCGCCAGCATTAAGCTGATACCAATCTTCGCCGTGTCCACCACCAGAGGCAGGAACGTTAGCAAATATGAATAATGGGCTTGTGGCGTTGGATTTCGCACCGAAAGGATAGTTGTTGCTCTTCTGTGTATAGTTGTATCCTACTAACAGTCCTTCAATAGATGAGCTAAGCTCTATCTTATTGTCGAACATTACCTCATGCCATTCGCCAGTGTTCTTGGGACCTACTGCAGACGTTACGCTCTTGTTAGAGGTTGCAAGAGTCTTAAGTTCAGAGATTTCGTTGTTCTTAAACTTCACATTCTCTATAACTATACCTGTTGATGTTTCACCTTGAGCCAAGTTGAAGCGTACACCAACTATCTTCTTGCCGTAGTAGGGAGTGAGTTCCTTGGCTGTGAATAAAACTCCTATTTTATTGTTACCAGGTACAGTGGTAAGACCTAAGTAATTGTCACAAGTCTCAATATCATCATAGAAACCCACGACACGCTCGTTTTTGGCAACTTTAACCTTTGCAGGAGCCTTGTGTGCACCGAAAGCCTCTGTCTGAACACCGAGCGGGCTCTGTAACTTTTCTACGGTGAGGTTTTGCGCGTTAGCAGTCACTGCTAACAGCATCGCAAAAGCAGAAAGCAAGATTTTCTTCATAATAATTTCCCTTTCTGAAAATGTAAAACTTATTTTTTTATTTGATGTATTTTACGGTCTTGCCGTTAGAGAGCTTCACGATGTTCAAGCCCTTCTGTGGAGCAGAGAGACGTGTACCATCGGCAGCATAGCGTGCTACGACTGTAGCGTTTGCGTTGTCAGTAACACCGTTGATAGCTGTTGTACCGTCGTAAACGAACTTCACGGTTATGCTTGAGCAATCGCCAACTTCTTTCCACTCGAACTGTTCGATATCGAATTCATCAAGACCTAATGATACCTTTTTGCAAGCTACCAATGTGAGTTTAACAGTTGCTTCGCCTTTCAATGCTTTGCCTTCCTTGTCTGTGCCCATAATCCATTCTGTAGCCAAATCGTCAAGCTTATCAACAAAATCGCTGGTACTGTTGAATATGCCCTTCTCTGAAGCAGCACTGCAGCTGCCAAGAAGGCAGTACTGGATTGTGCCATGGTCAAGATTCTCTACTTCTACACGCAGCTTAGCACCCAATTTCTCACCGTTAAGTTCTGTCTTTACTGGCTTTACAAAGAGACCTGTATTAATCTGAAGTCTTTTGCCAGACTTCTCTACTTCTGTCTTTGTTAATGTGGAGCCGTTTGGTACGACGTTACCATTCTTGTCTGCGAACTCGAACATGCCCTTTGTATCCTGTGCGAACATTGCTACAGTGCAGAAAAGAGCAACAAAAAGTGTAAAGATTTTCTTCATATTATTCAGTTTTTTATTGTTATTTATTGTTAGGGTGTATTGAACGTTACTACTCGGCAGTGTTCTCTGCCAAGACAGCCTTCTTTGTTACCTGCTGAACTCCTGTTTCGTTGTACACAAAGGCTACTACCGAAACCTTTCCGGCATTCCACTTCTCGGGCAGTGTGTATGTGTACTGCTTCTGAGCAATCGCGCCCTCGTCCACGGTTACGTCTTCGCCCCATGTGCCGTTGACAGCTGCGCGGAACACGTGGTTGTGCACATAGTTGTCATTGGTTGTGCCGTCGTCCATTATTTGGAAAGCAACGATGCCGTCCTCAATGAGCCATACCTGCAACTTGCCAGTTGTTGTGCCTTCGATGCTGATAGCTTCAATAGCAGTGGTGAGTTTGCGTGATGTAGCGTCGTAAGTGTTGTTGATGCTGAGTGTGATAGGGGCTTTCTTCGTAATAAGCTTGTTTACATATAGTGCCCACGTGTTGACATTTCCGACTGGTTGCTTTGTTGCACGACTGAAGATAGCCCATGGTTGTCCATGCTTGCTGTCCTTGTCCCAATTGCGGTAGTAATCATTGCCCGTTTCGGTAGCGAGTCCATCTTCGCCGTCCTCACTGAGTGGACCACTATGTATACCTACTGCGATAACTTTATCCTCTCCGTGAGTTTTAATTATATCGTTGATGATGGTTGTACCATTCGGACAGTTTTTACAATTTTGTCCGGTGAAGTCTTCGATGAGCACTGCGCGTCCTGCTTCAGCCGGCTTCACATAGATGAGTCGGTCGTTGGGATCGACTTCCTGACATGCCACTGTTGCGAAAATGGCGATGGCGCTTGCTGCGCCTAACAATATATTCTTCAGTTTCATAATAGTGGCTTTAGAAGTTATAGTTGTAAGATACTGTTACACCCTTGCTTGCTGGTACATAGCGACATACGCCACCCGAGCAGTTGTAGCCTGCGCGTGTCTTGCCGTAGCCCACCTGCAGACGGTGTGCACCATGAGTGAAGGTGACAGAACCGTTGATGTAGTGCTCCTTGTGTGTACCTTTTGACTTATCTTCAGCACCTAAAGATGTGTAGTAGTGTTCGTTGCCGTTATACTGGTCGCTGATAGTGAACATGAAGTGGGGCAAGAACGAGAGCTCTAAGAGTCCGAAATACCAATCGCCTTGATCTTTATCTGTGTGCAAGTATTGTGCCTCGCCACGCAGAGTAAGCTTCTTATTGATGCGGTATTTAGCTTCTGCAATGTAGATGTCGGAGTGTATTGTGCCTCCATGACCCTCTGCAACGGTCTTGTTGTAGAACTGGTTCATGTACATAAGGTTGAGCTTGAAGTCTTTCGTGATCTTCTTCTCTAACTGTACGTTGATGTCCTGATAATAAAGCTCGTCGCCCTGCTTCCAGAATGGTGAACCGTAGCCGTCTGTTCCTGGTTTGCCGCCGTCGTGTATCTTCTTGTCGATAGAGCGGATGTGCGAGAAGTTGAGCTTCACGCTTGTACCATACTTGCCACCAAGGAATGTCTTGCGCTTAAACTTGTAGCCGAACTCTGCCTGATATGCCCACTCACCGTTAGGCTGTGTGCCGTAACTATAGAGCGAAGCCAGAGCATATGTCTGCTGCATGGCGAACGCAGGCAAGTGGTTGATTGTAGATGCTGTGGCAGATGTTTCGGTGCGGCATGAGCGGAAGTTCATGTTGTCAGAACGTTTTGCCTGCAAGAGGATACTCATACCGCTCTGCGAGTAGGATGTAGAGAGCATTGTCACGTAGCCCTTGCGGTAGATGTACGGGAATTTGCCGTCGAACGTAGGGTCTTCGGTCTTTTGTGCATACTCGCCGAGCACGCTGAAGCCGCCCTTCTGGAAGTTGGCACGTACGTCGAAGGCGTTGGTGTTCTCAACGAAGCGCAACTTGTGTGTGGCATCGGCAAAAACATCCTCCTTCTGGTGCTGGTGGTTTACAACCCATGATGCACCGAGCGTGAGGTTTGTGCCCGACTGCTGCATCTTCTGCGACCACTCAGACACGCTGAGTTCGAGGTCGGCACCACCGATGAGCGACTGTGTGTCCCAGTAGCGACGCTGTGTGCCTACGATCACCTTTGCCTGCACGCCCTTGAACGGGCGCACCATTACGCGGCCACCGAGCAGCGAGTTGTCGATGCCGAGCGAGCGTTCCTCGTATGTGCGGAGGATGAAGCCCGAGCCGAACTGCTCGTAGAAGTTGCCGAGTGTGAGTTCGGCGTTCTTCAGTTTGCCCTTGATGTAATAAAACGGCACACCCCAGCCTTTGAAGTCCTTGTCAAAGCCTGGGAGCGGATGGTCGAGATATTCGAGACGCACACCGGCGTCTACATACTTGGAGAGGGCGTGAACCTCGGCGTAGGTGTTGTTGAGCACTTTATCGTCATAGGTTCCCGTACCAATCTTGTTGTCTTCCTGCGGAACGAGGAAGTCGGTCTGCAAGCTACCCGTAATCTGCACGTCGTAGTCCTTAGCGACCTTTATTGTTTGTGCGCTCGCTGTGGCTGCCGACAGAGTGAGGGCAGCGAGAGCGAGCGTAAGCTTTTTGTTCATATTAATGTTGTTAGGGTTGTCGGTGAGAGTGATAACTGCGAACTCGTCAACATGTCAACATATCAACTCGTTTACTTGTTCACAAGCTTGCGTACTTCCTCGATGAGCTCTTCCTCAGCGCCCTCGGTATAGCCGTTGTGCTTAGACACAATCTTGCCGTTGCCGTCGCATACGATTACGTAAGGGATGGTCTGAATGCCGAGTGCGCGCTTGAAGTCGCTATTCGGGTCGAGGAGCACCTCGTACTGCCAACCGTGGTTGTCAACGAGTGGCTTCACCTTGTTGATATTCTGAGCCTGGTCGATAGATACGGCTATAACCTTCACGCCAGTCTCCTCCTGCCACTCCTCATACACCTCGCTGATGGCTGTGAGCTCGCGGTTGCAAGGCTTGCACCATGTAGCAAAGAAGTCGATGATGAACGGCTTGCCGTTGTTTGAGAGTGTGTCGGTAGACACTGACTTGCCGTCGATGCTCTTAAGCATCACTTTCGGCAGCTGTGCGCTTGCTGTGGTAACGATACCAAGCAAAAGCAGTGTTGCAAGTAATAATTTCTTCATAGTCGTAAGTATTTTGTTGCAAAATTAAATAAAAACCCTTTTGCATGTGCATTACAAGGGTTAATTTTGTATAAAAGTGGCATTTTGAAACACACACACCTTTTTGTTTTTCTACTTGTTTATGAGTTTATATGTGGTGCTCTTGCCGTTTGTTAGTTTTATATTTACCACTACCGCTTGCGTGTTGGTAGTAAATACAGGTATGTATGCTTCGCGTTTTCCACTGAGCTGCTGACTAAATATGTTGCGTCCGTTGATGGTACTGATATGTATGGTGTTGATACCTATGTCGGAGTGTGCGATGAGAGCACCGTTCTCCAGGGTGAGCACTACTGCCTTATTGCTATTGTCAGCTATGGTGTGAACGTCGGTTATAACGGGTTTGCCCGTACTCTCGTCGGCATCTTCTATAGCTTCGTAGATGGCTGGTGTTGTGTTGCCCGTCCATGCTATCTGTAGAGCTACCGGCTTTGTGTTGGCATCGAAGCTGAATGTCACTACACCGTTTTTGCTTTCAGGAGTAATGGACTTCCATGTGTTGCCGTTCTGTGTGAGCGAGTAGGTTGCGTTTTGCATCGTTGTGTCGTCGCAGAAGAGTGTGAGGCTCTTAGCTTTTGCCACGTTGAGGAAGCGATATACGAACTTGCTGCCGTCGGCGGTTGTAGGGAGGTTGGTGCTGGTGAAGGTGGTGGCGTCGGCATCGGTTGCTGCCTCTACATTATTGCCCTCAGCGTCGCTCATCGGTGTGAGTACCGGTGCAGGTAGTCCGTTGATTTCTATCTCGTGCAGGCGCATCCACTTGGGTTGTCCCCAGATGGCTGTAATCTTCAGGCGTACGTATTTTGCTTCTATTTTTATCGGGTTGAAGTTGTGGTCGGTGGGCACAAAGTCGAGTGCCATCACGTCGGTGCCTGCCTCTGGCTCTGTAGCCACATAGAAGTTCTGCTGTAGCGACATGTCGTACTCACGTGTTTGAGTTCCCTTGACGGTGAGGTCGGTCCAGTTGTGGTTGTCTGTCGACACACTGAGGAGTGCTGTCTTGGGATAATCGCCGTTGGTGGTGCCCATGCAGATGCGTACGTTCTCTATAGTTGTTGGTTCGTAGAGTTCGAGTGTATAGGTGTCACCTACCACCATGTCGCGGTTCAGGCAGGTATAGGTGGTGTAATCGCCGTCGGTCATCAGTTGTGCCGTGTGGTTGTTCCAATAGTTGTAGGCTGGTGGAGTTATGCTTCTCACTTCCTCTGGCGTGTTGTTGTAGACGAAGAGTTGTACGGATGCTGCGTCGAGCGTCAGGTTTTTCTGTTTGTCGCTCACGTTGAGCACCACGATGTAGTGTACGTACTCGTCGGTTGTAACGTTATTTGTCTCCATCTCATTCCATGTCTTGCCGTCGGTGCTATACATGAACTTATAGTCGGTATCGGCGAAGAGTTTAGAGGCAATGGTTATCTGTTTGAGCTGCACGGGCTGGGCAAGTGCTATACCGGCGTAGCCGCCTTCGGGGAGCGTAGCTGATCCCTTTAGTGATATACACTCGTCGCTCTGGCTCAGGTTGAGTTGTGTGCTCTCGGCGTTGGTCAGGACGGTGTTCTTATTGGTTGTGGTAGGGAAGAGTTGATTGGATACGTGCTTGCTGAGGTAGGTGGTAACAAAGGGTGTGAGGTAGCGCCATGAGGCGTGAGTGAGTCGCTGGTCGGTGCTGATTCCGTCGCTACCAAAACCCGACATGTGGTTTGTCATGTAGTCGGGCGACGAGGTGAGCGTGTTTGCAAGTTTCACGCTGGGCAGGTAGTCGGCCCATGCCTCTATGATATTGTCGGCTTTCTGCGATGCTATGAAGCCCTTTGTGGCAGCTGCCATGGCGCGCAGACGCAGTACCCATGGGCGTATGTCGACGTAGAGCAGACTGTCGCTCGTCACTTTCGAGTGCTCCATAGTGGTGAGCACGTCGCAGTTGTCCACAATCTGTGTCATCAGCGCAGTCAGTTGGTCGTTCTTCGGGTCGCGCTTATATGCTTCTATCGCTGTGTTGAGTGCCGTTGGGTCGTTCTTGCTCAGATATGGAGCGAGAAAGCGATAGGCATTCTGTAGTTCGGTGCGACCTGGAAAGAGGGCTCTGAACGATGCTTCCCATGAAGCGTTGTTGTCGAAACCGCGGTTGTTCCAACTGTAGTCGCCTGCCGAGAACACAGCGGTGCGTGCTGCCGATCCCTGCTCCATAGGGTTGCAGAGGATGCCCTGATTGCTTGCTGTTAGCTCGGTTTCCAGGCATGCGTTGTTGTCTACGTTCGGCATGTCGAAGAAGTTGGAGCGCATATCGAGCGGGTATATCTCGCTTGGTCCGCTGCCGTTGTCGTTGCACGGGTAGTTCCACCACCAAATGACGTTACGTCCGAACTGATACTGTACAGTATTCAGATCGTAGTTGTTGGGCACCGACCATACGCCGCCACCAGTGTAATAGATGGTGACATCCTTCGGGATGCTGGAGAGTGCTTTGAAGAACTGATTGAACTGCCATTGTGATGCAGCGTAGTTGCGACAGTAGATTTGTGGCGTGAAGCGCAGTGGTTTTACGATGTCGGTAGGGCTGGTGCTATTGGTGTTCCATCGGCTCTCTATGCTGCGCTGTATGTCAGTGATGCGTGAGGCGGTGAGGTTCATGTCGTTCTGATTCTCGGGTCTGTTCACGTCGTCGGCAAAGACTGCAAACTGGCGGAAACCTAAGGTGTGCATCTTCGCGAACTTACCCATTATCTTCTCTACTACACCATTGTCGTTGAGCAAGTCGTCGCCTGGGTGTATCGCCCACACCACGCTCACCTTGGTTTGGTGTGCCACGTCGGTGAATTCGCGCAAGTCCTGCTGTGTCACGAAGCCCGACTTGCGTTGTGCTTCTGTTAGCTCTGTAGGATATGCCTCTGTCCATTTGCCCGAGTGGTATACGTCGCTCTTTGGTCCGTATACGTAGCAGTTCATCTTGTTGCGCATCATAAAGCGCAGTAAGTCCTTGCGCACCTCGCTGGAGTAGGGTTTTCCATAAAAACCTTCGATGATGCCACGCTCCTTAAGGTCGGCGTAGTCGCTGATAGTGACGGTGGGCATCTGCTTTGTTTCGGAATCGAGCATCTGTTCGAGCGAGGCGAGACCCATGAATGTGGCATCGGTATTCTCGCCGATGATGATGAGCTGAGCTACTCCGTCGTGTGCATTGGTGAGCGAGAGCACGTGGCGGTCGAACTTGCCGCTCTTGGTGAGTACGCTGAGGTTGAGTTGGAGCTTTGTAGCAGCCGCTTTTGTCAAGCCGTTGCCTGAAGCTACGCCGAGGTATATGTTCGAGAGAGTGTTCGATTCGGTGGTTGAGATGGTAGCTGTGAAGCCATGCTCTGCGAGAATGGTCTGAGCACGCTGACGTGTGTATGTGTCAATTGCATCGTCGCATACTATATTTACGTTCTTTGTGAACGCTACCTTGCTGCCCTTGCCCGCAGTCTGTGTGTGCGGAATGGGATAAATGGTGTATTGTGCGCTCGCAGTGAATGGGAAGAATAAGGTGGCGAGGGCAAGAAGTTGGGTCTTAAATAGGTTCATAGTTGTTAGGTGTATAGGGGTAAATAGTTTGGTGCAGTTGAGATAACTGCACCAAACTTTATTGTTATGCATCTCCGAACGCTGCCGCTTCTGCAGCAGCGATGATTTCCTCTCGAGTCTGTTCCTTAGCCGAGATATGGCTGAGGTCGAAGTCTTCGTCAGAGAGGTTGAGGTCGGCTGAAGTCAGTTTTGAAGAAACGGGCTCTACGGATTTTGTTGCCTCTGTTTTCGTGGCTGTAGCTGCTTCGGCTGCTTCGTCTTTGCGGTACATCGGTGAGCGGCGGTTGCGCTTAGCCTTGGAATTATTAGAGTCATTAGAATCGCTAGATTCTCTAGAATCACTAGAGTTTCTAGAATCACTAGAATTTCTAGAACTTATAGAACCTCTATAATCACTATCTGAATTAGAACCATTTGAAGCACCAGAGCTTTCTGCCTCTATCTCCATTCCTGAGCTTACTATGATAAAATCGTCTGGTTGTTCTGTCGACGGTACGTTCTCCACTGGTTCCTCCTCCATCTTTGTGCGATTGGTCTTAGCAGCGAACACTTGGTCGATGAACTGCGGTTCGCGGCGGAGCTTCTCCAGTGTGAGCTTAGAGGCGAGCTGCTGACTCTCCTTTTTGCTGTATCCCTTGCCGTCGCAGCCTTCCACACCTTCGAGCATCACACGATAGATGAACACGGGTGAACCTGTCTTATCTTTCTCCTCCAGAATCGACTTGAAGTCGATGCGCACACGGTTCTTCTGACTCCATTCGATGAGCTTGCTCTTGAAGTTCACTTCCTTATAAGCAACCTTGTCGATGTTTATCATTTGTGTCAGTATTCGTTTGCGCATGAACTTCATGCAGGCATCATAGCCGCGGTCGAGGTATATGGCTCCTACGAGAGCCTCGAAAGCGTTGCCGCCCATGTATGAGTTGTGCGATTGTGAGCGTCCGCTTGAGAGGATGAGTTGGTTGATGCCCATCTCCTGTGCCAGTCGGTTGAGCGTGTCGCGCTGTACGAGTTTTGAGCGAGTGTTGGTGAGGAAGCCCTCGCGTTTGCCGGGGAAGTGGCGGTAGACAATGTCGCCAACGGTAGCGTCGAGCACGGCATCGCCGAGAAACTCCAGTCGCTCGTTGT
Organism: Leyella stercorea DSM 18206; assembly: GCF_000235885.1. Classification (GTDB taxonomy): domain Bacteria; phylum Bacteroidota; class Bacteroidia; order Bacteroidales; family Bacteroidaceae; genus Prevotella; species Prevotella stercorea. The sequence goes on along the minus strand of NZ_JH379441.1, from coordinate 57,249 downwards.
TCACGGGCTTGCCCTTCGCATTGCGCTTGTACATGCTCTTGTGCATCAGCGCGAGTTTGTAATAGCTAATGTCGTGTGGGTATAAGCCTATGATTTTGCGTAAAGACAAATAAAGCTCCTTGTCCTTGCGGAAAGGGAGCTTCATTCTGTCGATGAGATTACTCAGCATATTTCTTGAATATTACACATGCGTTGTGTCCACCGAAACCGAACGTGTTGCTCAGTGCTGCACGTACCTCGCGCTTCTCAGCCTTGTTGAACGTGTAGTTGAGTGTATAGTCGATTTCTGGGTCCTCGTCGCCTTCAACGTGGTTGATAGTTGGCGGGATGATGTCGTTCTTCACTGCGAGCACTGATGCGAGTGCCTCGACAGCTCCGGCAGCACCGAGGAGGTGACCAGTCATTGATTTTGTTGAACTGATGTTGAGCTTGTAAGCTGCTTCGCCGAACACCTGCTTGATTGCCTTTGCCTCAGAGATGTCGCCTACAGGTGTTGATGTACCGTGTACGTTGATGTAGTCGATATCCTCTGGCTTCATGCCTGCGTCCTCGAGTGCATTCTGCATAACGAGGCAAGCACCGAGTCCTTCCGGGTGTGATGCTGTGATGTGGTGTGCGTCGGCAGACATGCCTTCGCCAACCATCTCGGCGTATATCTTCGCTCCGCGTGCCTTAGCGTGCTCCAGCTCCTCGAGGATGAGGCAGCCAGCACCTTCGCCCATGATGAAGCCGTCGCGTGATGCGCTGAACGGACGTGAAGCGTGCTCTGGGTCGTCGTTGCGTGTAGAGAGGGCGTGCATTGCGTTGAAGCCGCCTACGCCGCTAGGTGTGATGGCAGCCTCTGCACCACCGCTTACGATTACGTTTGCCTTACCCAAGCGGATTAGGTTGAATGCGTCGGCGAGTGCGTTTGTAGAAGAAGCGCAAGCCGATGTTGTGGCAAAGTTGGGGCCGTGAAGACCGTACATAATAGAGATGTGTCCGGCTGCGATGTCGGCAATCATCTTCGGAATGAAGAAGGGGTTGAATTTCGGACCGAGCTCCTGGTGTGTTGCCCAGTAGCCCACCTCTTCCTCGAAGGTCTTGATACCACCGATGCCTACGCCGTAGATTACGCCGATGCGGTTCTTATCTTCTTCGTCGAGATTTAAACCGCTGTCCTGCATTGCCTGCATAGCTGCGATGATAGCGAGCTGTGCGTAGCGGTCCATCTTGCGTGCTTCCTTGCGGTCGATGTAGTCGTTGACCTTAAGGTTTTTCACTTCGCAAGCGAATTGTGTCTTGAACGAAGAAGCGTCAAACAATGTAATAGGTGCTGCGCCACTTACGCCGTTGAGCATGTTGTTCCATGTTTCTTCTGGATTATTGCCAATCGGAGTTACTGCGCCAAGACCTGTTACTACTACTCTTTTTAATTCCATGTAACTGAAAAATGTCAAAAAAAAATGGTTTATGGTTTATGGCGCGCAATGGAATTATAACAAAGAATGTTTGTTATGGTTGTGCATACCATAAACTATAAACCATCGGTTTATTTATTTTGCGTTCTCGATGTAAGCGATAGCATCGCCAACTGTAGAGATTTTCTCTGCCTGATCGTCAGGGATGTTTACGCCAAACTCCTTCTCGAACTCCATGATGAGCTCAACTGTGTCGAGAGAGTCTGCACCGAGGTCGTTTGTGAAGCTTGCTTCTGGCTTAACGTCTGCCTCATCTACACCGAGTTTGTCAACGATAATAGCCTTTACTTTTGATTCGATTTCTGACATAATTTTTAATTTTTAAAATGTTTATAATATTGATTTCTAATTTAATGCGGATGCAAAGGAACAACTTTTTTATTAAATAGACAAATATTTTACCATAAAAAGGCGATTTGGCTGCACACATGCCCTATGTCTGTGCAAGTTTTTGGGGTGGTTAGGGTGCGTTTAAGCCGTTCTAAGCCTCTTTAAGCCAACTAAGCCTTTGCTAACCTTTGCTTAATTGCTAACCGAGAGCACTCCCAAGGGTCCGGTGGTACTTCCGCGATAGCGCAGGAGCTTCTTTCCGTTTGAGGTGATGCCACGGTTGTTGAGGTCGTATTGGCGCTTACAGGTGGGGCAGGTGGCAAAGCCGCGAGTGTCCATTGTTAAGCGGTGGCTCATGGTTTGCGTCTCGTAGTAGCAGTTGGGGCACTGACTGTCGTATATGTATAGCGTGGCGGGTGAGCTAAGATTGCTGAAGCCCACAATGATGCCGCTTTTGTTGTATAGCCCGAGGGTGAAGGTGCGGCGTGCGTCCTCGCCTGCAGGCTCTTGTCTGCTGCTCTGTCTTTGGTTGTTGGCGAAGTAGATGAAGCGTCTGCCGCTCTCTGTACCCTCATAGATGTTGCAGAACACACCTGGCGACATGGGGTTGAGCGCACTTTGCAGCGTGGCATCCTGATACACCCCATTGTTGAAAAAGAAGGTGCAACGTTCCGAGGCGTACTCGAAGTCGGCATCGGTGCAAGCAGCGAAGATTAATGCGCACAACGCAATAGCTATTCTTGTTATCCTATACATATTTATATATTGTTACTTGGGGTGCTCCCTGAAAGTCTTTAGATCTTTCCGCCGTAGCACAGGTCGCCTGCGTCGCCGAAGCCAGGCACGATATATTTGTGCTCGTTCAGTCCGTTGTCGATAGCTGCGCACCAGATGGTGGTGTCCTCAGGGAATGTCTTACGGATATGTTCGATGCCCTCTGGCGAAGCCATTACGCACACTACGTGCACCTTTTTCGGTGTGCCCTTGGTGAGCAGAGCCTTATAGCCCATCTCCATTGAACCGCCGGTGGCGAGCATTGGGTCGACGATGAGCAGTGTGGCATTGTTCAGGTCGGGTGTAGCGAGATACTCCACGTGTATGCCCACCTTTGTGTGTTCCTTGTCCTCGTACTCGCGGTATGCGCTCACGAAGGCGTTACCGGCGTGGTCGAAGATATTGAGGAAACCCTGATGGAATGGCAGGCCAGCGCGGAAGATTGTGCCGAGCACGAGTTTGTCGGTAGGCACGTTCACCTTTGCTGTGCCGAGCGGAGTCTGCACGTCGCGTGTCTCATAGTCGAGAGTCTTGCTGAGTTCGTAAGCGATGAGCTCGCCTACGCGCATTATATTATTGCGGAACAGGAGGCGGTTTGACTGATAGTCTTTGTCGCGCATTTCCGCCATGTACTTGTTGATGATAGAGTTTTGCTTGCTAAAGTCGATTATTTCCATATTGTTTAAGTTTAAACTGAGCAAAGTTACAATTATTAACTGAAATTTTGCACGTGCAGGAAGTTAAAGAAATTAAAGTACTGACGATTTCGGTTCTGTTGTAGGTTCTACTTCTTTCTCCTACGCACGAATTGCTCGCACTCGGCGAGTATCTTCACGCGTGCCACCTTCATCACTATGTAGTAAAGAGCTACGGCGAGCACGAAGCGTGTCAACAACAGCAGCCAGAGGTTTTCGATGGGCAGTGTGGCGTAGTGTGTGGCGGTCATCACGGCAGTGGCTGTGAGTGCGAACGGCATAACGTCGCAGAAGAACATGCGGAAACCGTAGCCTGTGAGACGGCGCACAAAGAAGAGCCACACGCCGAGCCATAGCACGTTGAGTATGGTGTACACCTGCACCATGCGCACGATGCCTTGTTGCCAGATGAGTATCATCGTCGCAATTTGCACTACGCCGAGCGAGAACGTACACCAGAAGAAGGTGCCCGACTTGCCTTTCGAGATAATCATGTTAGAGAACAGTGTAGCGATGGGCATTGTGGCACCAGCTATGCACAGTATCTGTATCAGTTCTGCCGATGCGAGCCACTTCTCGCCGATGGCTATCACGATGAACTCCTTAGCCACCAGTCCGAAGCCTAATAACAACGGGAAGGCTATGAACGCCGTGAAGCGCATCATCTTGCGAAACACATCGGTCTGTCTGCCCGGCTCGTTGCCCAGGCTTACGAGCACCGGTTGCGCTACCTGCGCCACCATGCTCTGCACCAGCGAGTAGCACTTCGTGTTCCATTGGTACGCCTGGTTGTAATTGCCTGTGTCGCGCGGTGAGAAGTAGTGGCCTAAGAGTATGTTCAGCACGTTGTTGTTCACGTGTGTCATTATCGTTGTGGCGAGAATCTTGCACGAGAAGCGGAACATCCGTCGCACGGGAGCAAACGAGATGCCGTGTATGGTGGGTCGCCAGGGCGAGAAGTGCCACTGGAAGAAGGTGTTTATCGACACATACACCAGTCCCTGCGTGGCGAGCGACCAGTAGGCTGCGCCTGCGAACGCCATGCCCACGCCCACGAGACTCGATGTGATGACGGCGATAGCCCCTGCGGCAGCCTGCTGCTTCGCCTTCAGGTGTTTGAAGAGATAAGCCGACTGTGCTGTGCCTAATGAGGCGATGATGATGCTCAGGAAGGCGTAGCGGCAGAGCGGTACGACGCGCTCCGTGTGGTAGTAGTCGCCGATGAGTGGCGCAGCGAAGAAGAGCAGGGTGTATAATGTAGTGGCAACAACGATGTTGAACCAAAACACCGAGTTGTAATCCTCCGGTCGTGGGTCTTTGAGATTGGTGAGTGCGGTACGGAAACCGCTGTCTTGCAGTGCGGTGGCTACGAGCGAGAAAATGCTTATCATCGCCATCATGCCATAGTCGGACGGCGCTAACAGGCGTCCCAATACGATGCCGAACGCCAATCCCACCACCTGTTGCACCCCACTGTTGAGTCCGCCCCAGAGTAGTCCCTTTGCCGTCTTTTCCTTTAGAGTTTCCATATTCGTTTACTTTCGTCTGCAAAGTTACACATTAGTTGCTGTTTATTACAGCCTGCACGAGTCTTTTGCCCATCACGTCGTAATTGCCCGAGCGGTCTACTCCGGCGAAGTCCATCATCACGAGTCCGGTTGTCATGTGTCCTTTTATGCGTTCGGCGAGGAACTTGTTTGTGTCGGCAGCGTTGGCGCGATAGCCCTCACTTGTGGATACGGGTTCTTTGGTGAACTCCGTGGAGGTGTATTTGAAGCCCGATGTGTGGTTGATGAACCACATATTGGGGTACTGCTTCGCCACCTCTTCGCTGTTTGCCACCTTCAGCAGGCGTTCTATCGCCTCCAGCTTCGCCGTCGTGCCGCCCTCCCAGGTCATGTTGTAGAAGTCCTGCACGCAGAGTGTACCCTCCATTGCGTATCCGCGTATGGTGGCAGGTTTCCGCCAGTCGACCTCGGCATCGAAGTGCCACCCCTTGATGTATCCGCCTCGCGGTGTTGGTCGGTATGTGTCGCGACTCAGTACGAGTATTCTGCCACGCAACTGTCCCACGGTGAGGTCTGGTCGAAAGTCGACAATCAGGTCGCTATTCTCCGCCAATGCGTAGTCGACCATCGCCTCCCATGTGCTTCCGTCGCGATTGGCAGAGCGTTCGTGTTGCATGATTATGATGGCAAACTCGGTGGGGTGGGCTTGAAGTGAGTCGCGCAGCACGTTGAACACCCCGTTGAAGGTTTGCTGTGTGGCAAACTCGCCGTGGTAAATCTGTAATGTGCGCTTTGTTTCCTTTGCTTTCTTTGACGACTTGGTGGGCTTTTCCTCGCGCACATCGGGGCGTAGGTCAAATGCGCGCACGCCGGCTGCCCACTGCTCGCTGATGTTCAGTTCCTGTGTGCGTGCGATGTAGTTGCCTGCTAATGTGTCCTGCGGCAGGAAGCCGTAGCCGGTGCAAGCATCGTGAGTGCCAGGTATGGAGAGACGACACACACGGCGGTCGTCGTCGATGTGTGCGAGCCAGTCGTAAGCGTATGTGGAGGTGAAGGCTGCCACGGAGAGCAGCAGAGAGAGGAAAATCTTGTGCATGGTGGTGAGATGTTGTTGTGGTGGGGTGTTGTTATGGTGAGATGTTGTTATGTTGAGGTGTTTTTGCAAATTTACAAAAACATATTTAATAAGTAGGTGTTCTGCGTAATGTTTTTATAATATTCCCAATCTTTTTGGGGCAAAAAAAAAGGACGACACGAATCACTCGCACCGGCCTCTCAAAGAATAATGTTACATTAATAATTTTGAATTATGCAAAAACTGCAATAGTTTCAAAACATAATAACATAATCTTTACCTTAAAATCTATCAAACTACTAACCTAATGAAAAAACATTGCATTCTCTCGAACACGCTGCAAAGATAATAATTTGTGTACGACCACACAAGGAATTTGAAAGTTTTTTGTTGAAATTAAGAATAATTTGACATAAATCAAGTTGTAATTCTTTTGCAATGGTGTTTTAAATTAGCAACTTGTATTGATGTTTTGTGCAAGATAGGTTTGATTGATAGACTGTAATACTTTTGTTGTAAAAATTATATGGTTACGAAAAAAAAACGTAACTTTGCATTAATCGTAAGCTATAAAACGATAAATATACAAACATTTAAACCACTTAATCATCATTGTCCTATGGAGAAAACATTGATTTTGCTGAAACCGTGTACCGTACAGCGCCGTCTTATTGGCGAAGTGATTAACCGCATAGAGCGCAAGGGCTTGCGCATCGTGGGTCTGAAGATGATGCAGCTCGACGACACTATTCTTAACGAACACTACGCTCACCTCACAGAGCGCCCGTTCTTCCCGTGGCTCGTTAGCTCGATGAAGTCGGCACCAGTGGTGGCTATGTGTGTGGAGGGCAATAGTGCAGTGACTGTGGTGCGCAATATCGTGGGTGCTACCAACGGACGCAAGGCAGCTCCAGGTACAATCCGCGGCGACTACTCTATGAGCGGTCAGGAGAATATCATCCACGCATCCGACTCTATCGAATCTGCGGAAATCGAGATGAAACGCTTCTTCCGCGAGGGCGAAATTTTCGAGTATCCCGATCCGCTGCACGACTTCATGTACGCTCCCGACGGCGACTAAGGCTTATAAACGGAATATAACATAAACATATATTAAGAATGGTAACAATTAACAACTATGACGAGTTTGCCGCATATCTCGGCAAGAACCTCGGTGTGTCTGACTATGTAGAACTCTCGCAGGAGCGTATCAATCTGTTCGCTGACGCTACGCTCGACCATCAGTGGATTCACGTGGACACAGAGCGTTCCGCAGTGGAGAGCCCGTACAAGACAACCATCGCACACGGCTATCTCACCCTCTCTATGCTTCCGTACCTTTGGGAGCAGGTTATCAAGGTGAACAACGTGAAGATGCTCGTGAACTACGGCATGGATAAGATGAAGTTCGGACAGCCCGTGAAGTCGGGCGAGTCGGTGCGTCTCGTTGCCGACCTCTACGCCATTGAGAACCTCCGCGGCATCGCAAGGGTGCAGATTAAGTTCGCTATCGAGATTAAGGACTCGCCGAAGAAGGCACTCACCGGCATAGCTACCTTCCTTTACTATTTCGAGTAAGGATTCTCGCATGGAAGGGCTTCCCACGGATTGTACTTCTTGCTGAGTAGAACCTCCCACGGAATCCACAGAATTCACAGAACTTTCTGCTGAGAGGAGCCTCCCACAGATTTCACGGATTTTCACAGATGCTGTTTTCAGGGGGTGCACTTGTCTCAAGTGCACCAACGTAATAAGATGTATATCAACATTGCTCGGTTGGTGCACTAATTGCTCGGTTGGTGCACTTGAGACAAGTGCACCCCCTTGAGGGCAGCCTAACTTCTGTGTAAATCCGTGCAATCCGTGGGAGAAACCCCAAGCAGTGCAATCTGTGGGAGAAACCCCAAGCAGTGAAATCTGTGGGAGAATATAAAAGAATAATGATATGACGACATTACAGCAACAGCGAATGCTTCTTGAGATTGAGTACAACCACGAGAAGGAGGAGTTCAGAAAGCAGACCGAGACGATGGGCGTGGAGCGTAAGGTGAGGCGTGGCGATGCCTGGTTCCCCGTAAAGATAGGCAGCTGCTACTACAACTCGCTCAATCAAGCAGTGGTGGAGGTGACGCGCACCAAGGACTCGGACATAGAGCATAACTTCGAGCCGGGTCGCCCCGTGTGCTTCTTCACCGTGCGACGCGACGAGAAGGCGCGTAAGGAGCGCATACAGTACATGTCGTTCACCGCTACCGTGAGCTACGCCGAGCACGACCGTATCGTGGTGGCGCTGCCTAATAGCGGACGCATCGCCGACCTGCAGCGCAGCGAACCGATAGGCTTGCAGCTGTTCTTCGACGAGACAAGCTACAGGCTCATGTTCGAAGCCCTCGACCGCGTGATGAACGCCAAGACAGGTCGTCTTGCAGCGTTGCGCGACATCTTCTACACGAACGCTCCGGCGCAGAAGCTGACGTTCGGCGCTATGTCTCTGCCGTGGCTCAACGCCTCGCAGCAACAGGCTGTGAACGAAGTGCTGCGTGCCAAGGACGTGGCAGTGGTGCACGGCCCTCCTGGCACGGGCAAGACAACGACACTCGTGGAGGCTATCTACGAGACGCTACGCAGAGAGAGTCAGGTGCTGGTATGTGCGCAGAGCAATATGGCTGTCGACTGGATAGCGGAGAAACTTGTCGACCGTGGTGTGAACGTGTTGCGCATTGGCAACCCGACACGTGTCAACGACAAGATGCTCTCGTTCACCTACGAACGCCGCTTCGAAGCACACCCCGACTATCCGCAACTCTGGAGCATACGCAAAGCGATACGCGAGTTGCGTGGCGAACGCCGCCGCTCCGATGCGTGGCATCAGAAGATGGACCGCCTGAAGAGTCGCGCCACGGAGATAGAACTGCGCATACGTGCCTCGCTGTTTGGCGAAGCGCGTGTCATCGCCTGCACACTCACCGGTGCCGCCAACCGCGTTTTGGAAGGCGAGAAGTTCTCAACACTATTTATTGACGAGGCAGCGCAGGCGCTCGAAGCAGCCTGCTGGATAGCCATACGCCGCGCCGGTCGCGTCATCTTCGCCGGCGACCACTGTCAGCTGCCGCCCACTGTGAAGAGCATTATGGCACTGAAAGGCGGACTCGGCATCACGCTCATGGAGCGCATTGTGAAGGCGAAGCCCGACGTGGTGACGCTCTTGAAGGTGCAGTATCGCATGAACGAGCAGATAATGCGCTTCTCAAGCGACTGGTTCTACGGCGGCGAGGTGCAGACCGCGCCAGGCATAGAGCGCCGCAGCATACTCGACTACGACCGCCCGATGATGTGGGTGGACACGTCGGAGGCTGAAGGCAAGGAGGAATTCGTGGGCGAGAACTTCGGACGCATCAACCGCACCGAGGCTGAGCTGACGCTGCAGACGCTACAGCAATACTTCGAGAAGATTGGCAAGCAGCGCATCCTCGACGAGCATATCGACGTGGGCATCATATCGCCCTATCGTGCGCAGGTGCAGCTGCTGCATAAAATGATACGGCAGAGCGAATTCTTCCGCCCGTACCGCCGCGCCATCAGCGTGAACACCGTCGACGGTTTCCAAGGACAGGAGCGCGACATAATCGTCATCTCGCTCGTACGCAACAACGACGGCAAGGAGATCGGTTTCCTGCGCGACCTGCGTCGCATGAATGTAGCCATCACCCGTGCCCGCATGAAGCTCATCATACTTGGATCGGCTGCCACGATGACCGCACATCCGTTCTATAAGAAATTGTACGAATGGATTAGTGGACAAGCGGACGAGTAATAATAAAACATAAAAGTAAGGTGTTTTATTTTCCTGTTTAGAAAAAAATAAATAAATTTGCACGCCTATATTGTGCATATATTATAAGGTGTTAATGTTTCGTGTGCCGACCTAAATGCGAAACCCAATGCCGCTCCCATAGTTAAATGGATAGAACGGAGGTTTCCTAAACCTTTGATCCGGGTTCGATTCCCGGTGGGAGTACCATTTATTCAACAACATTCAGAAATCATTATTTTATGAAGAAATCGATGACGATGATGCTTCTGTTGCTCGTTGCAATGTTCTGCAGCGCACAGATGCAAGACCCGGTTAAGTTCACAGCGCAGCTTAAGACGGGCAACACCGCAGAGGGCGAGATTGTCTTCAGTGGTAAAATTCAGAAGGGATGGCATGTCTATTCCACTAATCTCGGCAGCGATGGCCCTATCGAGGCATCGTTCCATGTAGACAAGAAAGACGGCGTAGAGCTTGTTGGCAAACTCACACCGCGCGGCAAGGAGATATCGGAGATGGATCCGATGTTCGGCATGAAGCTGCGCTACTTCGAGCACTCGGTGCAGTTCGTACAGAAGGTGAAGTTCACCAAACCGACATACTCAATCAAGTGCTACCTCGAGTTTGGCGCGTGCAACGAAGAAATGTGTATGCCGCCCACACAGGTGGAACTGAACAAGCAGGGCAAGTCGCCAGCCGTAGACGGCGAGGCTGCTAAGGAAGAGGAGGCAAAGGAAGAGGCAGTAGCTATCACCGACACAGCAGCCGTAGCAGCCACAGACAGCGCAGCCGCAGCAGCCCCCGCAGCACTCGACACCGCAGAGGTGAAGAAGCTCTGGACACCAGTCATCGACGAGCTTAACGACTACGACCAGCCCGTAAGCAACTCGCTCTTCTACATCTTCCTCGCAGGTATCGTGGGCGGACTCGTTGCCCTCTTCACACCATGCGTATGGCCTATCATCCCGATGACCGTCAGCTTCTTCCTCAAGCGCAACAAGAGTCGCAAGAAGGCAATCCGTGAGGCTATCATCTACGGTGTGTCTATCGTAGTTATCTACGTCGCACTCGGACTCGTTGTCTCGATGCTCTTCGGCGCGAGTGCGCTCAACGCGCTCTCTACCAACGCCGTCTTCAACATAGCGTTCTGCCTGATGCTCGTAGTGTTCGCCGCTTCGTTCTTCGGAGCATTCGAGATAACACTGCCGTCGTCATGGAGCAACAAGATGGACCAGAAGTCGGAGGAGACAAGCGGCTTGCTCAGCATCTTCCTCATGGCGTTCACACTCTCGCTCGTGAGCTTCTCGTGCACCGGTCCGATCATCGGTTTCCTCCTCGTAGCCGTAGCATCGGAGGGCAGCATCGTAGCACCGACAATCGGTATGCTCGGCTTCGCCATCGCCTTAGCAGTGCCGTTCGCGCTGTTCGCCATGTTCCCGACACTGCTCAAGTCGGCACCTAAGTCGGGCGGTTGGATGAACGTGCTGAAGGTGACACTCGGCTTCGTAGAGTTGGCATTCGCCCTGAAGTTCCTCTCGGTAGCCGACCTCGCTTACGGCTGGCACATCCTCGATCGCGAGACATTCCTCGCCCTCTGGATTGCACTCTTCACGCTGCTCGGTTTCTATCTGCTCGGACTGTTCAACTTCCCGCACGACGACGAGGGACGCCGCACCAACGTGCCGCAGTTCTTCCTCGCTCTGGCTTCGCTCGCATTCGCGTTCTATATGATTCCGGGTCTGTGGGGTGCTCCGCTGAAGGCAGTATCAGCCTTCGCACCGCCAATGAACACCCAGGACTTCAACCTCTATAAGAACGAGGTGCACCCACGCTTCACCGACTACGAGGCAGGTATGGCAGCCGCACGCCTTGAGGGCAAGCCGGTAATGGTCGACTTCACTGGCTTCGGCTGTGTCAACTGCCGTAAGATGGAGGCTGCGGTATGGACAGATGCTAAGGTGGCTGACCTGCTCAACCAGAAGTACGTGCTCATTTCGCTCTTCGTAGACGATAAGACACCGCTGCCAGAGCAGATTGAGGTGACCGACACCGACGGCTCAAAGCGCACACTGCGCACCGTAGGCGATAAGTGGAGCTACCTCCAGCGCTACAAGTTCGGTTCCAACACCCAGCCGATGTACATCCTCATCGACAACGAGGGCAAGCCGCTCACCGGCAGCCGCTCTTACGACGAGGACATCTCTGAATACATGGACTTCCTCAACGCAGGCTTGGATGCATACGCAAATCGTTAATTAATATAAGTAGTTAGGGGTGCAGTTTATACAACTGCACCCTTTTTTTGTGTTCCTGCTTGAGGGGGCAGTTGTTTAGGGGGTGCAGGTGTTTAGGGGGTGCACTTGTCTCAAGTGCACCAA